>CABVRZ010000015.1 GCA_902500775.1 uncultured Nitrospira sp. | reverse complement strand
CAAGCAGGGCTCGATGTGACGATACTGAGGCTCGGTAAGTTCCATGGGCACAGTAGCGCATAAACAGAATCAGTAGTGTTAACAGGCCCTAGACAGTCTATGCGCCCGTGCTAGTTTTGGGAATGGCGGGAAACCACGGGATGCGGCTGGTATCGGGAAGCTGGTTAGCGGGCTTGTTGTTAGCACACGTGGCTTTCCTATCCTTGCGTCTGGCACTAAGTCGTGGCGTGGCGCGCTTCTTCGATGGCATGTCTCTATTGTATCACTGAAATAACCTCAAATAATTGAGACGTTAGCTGTCAACTGAGTGGCTGAGGGGTGGCTAGGGCACAGAGGGAAGAGACTTCAATGCTTCTTGTCTCGCACGTACCGCCAGTCGAAAGGCGCCCTGTTCCCCGTATTGCTTGATAGAGAACTTCTTCATTTGAGCCTTGCCATTCCCAATTGGCCACTGTGCCAACCAGTATCGCCGGTGATAGCTTCGTCCCCGCTTTGTGTCCATTCCATCAATACGAGTGACACCTGAGATGCCGGAGCGGTTATTCTTTTTCGTGATATTACACCGTTCGACCCGGGTCAATGGCCGGAGGCGAGCGAGGAGTTCGTCCCGGTACACCTTTGCCTCGTCTAGGGCTTTGCGCTTCCCGCCGTAGATTCCGTCGGTAAAGTGTCGATGGTAGATCTGGCCTCGCCGTTGTACGGTGACGAGCCAGGAATGTGTCCGAGACTTTTCGTCATCAACTCGATAGATGTGTTTCACGGCTCGAGGATCCTTACAAGATTTTTGAAGAGCAGATACACTTTGGTTATAGCCATATCAAGTACACTACGCATTAATAGCGATTCGTATGGTGAGGCCCCCTCCATGTGGGCGGCAGAAAGTCTATTGGAGGTTGCCGGATTGGCCCGTCTGGTCGTCGCCGAGCCTCTGGGGGGAATCCATTCTCCAGCGCATCATCGGCCAGCGCCTCGATCTCCGCATCAGCCAGACTTGGGTAGTCCTGTCGAAACTTGTGTTGGAGGGTAGGGCGGGCGGCCGCACTATACTGTTCACGAGCCTGCCGTTGCCACTCACGGGCTTGCTGATAGAATGCCTCGCGTTCCGTAGTCCAAGTCCTACGCGTTTGGTCGGTCGCGTGCTCGGTCCTCGACGGGAGATTAACTGGCTGATGACGATGGGATGTCGCACATCCTGCGACAAGGAAAAGGATCAGCGCCAGAGCAAGTAGCATGGGCCCATCCCTGAGTATGCTGACTGTTCTGACAGGTACTCATGCTCACTTGCTCTTGAGTAACTGCCCATGTCGTTCCAACGCTTCAACGTGCGCCGTACATACGTCTTGGACGTGCTGAGCCAACGTCTTTTCTTCGCATACTGCAGGCGCGTTGCGCTTTTCGAAGAGATCTGGAAACTGTTGGCAAACCGCACCGCCCCATCATTCTCTCCGTTGAGGCCATTTCGTGATACTCATTAGCATACGCAAGCGCATCTAACGGATCAAGTTGCTGCTATTGACAACTTCCATTGGCCTTATGGAGAAGGCACATTGAACGGATAGTCATTCCTTCTCAGAAGGAGCTGTCAACGTGATATGAGCATCGACGTACGCATGCGAGAGATCTGGTGGAAAGGCTGGTAATGGACTGGCACTGAGTACCGCCTGTTTCCCTGCCGCGTCATAGGACTCATTGCCGGATGACTGCTCGATCCTCACCCGACTGACCGATCCATTTTTATGAAGCCGAAATTGGACGACCGTTGCATAGGTGCGGTTCGCAAAATCTAGTGCCGGGGCTTTCCAGACATCCCGGATTCGCTGTTGCACCAGCGCAAGATACACCTTCGACCCAGGTGCCGTCTCTTCAGCCACGGCCCTTGGAGCAGTTGGTACTTGGGCTTGTTTGGGTCCGACTAGGGTTTCTTTGTGTGCGCAACTCACGAAGAACAGGATACAAAGCGCAAGGAGTGTCCATTGAACACCCCATTGCCCTGCGACCGTATGACGGTCGTTGCTCATAGCTCTATGATCCATTCTCGAAAATACTTGCCGGACTGCGCTTGCGTCTCGCCGTTTAGGAGTAGAACTAAAATAGAGAGGAGGATCCTGTATCTGACAGCGCCCATTATGAGTAGACGAATCCGCTTCACACAACAAGCTGTGCGGTGACCCACTAGGATATCACTGCCTGAGGGTGAAAATGAAAAGTTTGGTGCCCCCGATACGAATTGAACGTACGACCCGCGGTTTAGGAAACCGCTGCTCTATCCAACTGAGCTACGGGGGCGTGAGCCGAACTGTAGCGCACTGACGGGAAGATTGGAAGGGGAGAGACGACCCGTCTTACAATTCTGTCACCCGCAGCATCCGCCGGCGAAAACTTGCCGTTGCCGGTGAGCATTCCAACAGGAGGGGCAGAGCTGGATGGTGGAATGGGTGAAGCCATCGACCGATTCTATTCTCTGCTCGACCATCACGCCACAATCGGAACAGGGACCTGTCATGGCGGACTGTGAGCTATGCTCTTGGACTGGCATAAGGCACCACCTTGGTATTTGGGCGAACACGTCGATTACACACTGTCGACATGAGTGCCTGTTTTGGTTTAGATCCCATCAAGCCCCACAAGCGTTCGGTGAAGGAAGCTTCTTTCGCTTGTTGTAGACCAAACTGGATCATCTGGACGCGGTGGTCCAAGGTCACGATGGTTTTTTCCAAATCGATCAACCGGTCGTTCGGTACTGACGTGTGTCGCATCATAATCGGTTGGCCCTCCTTCTACCCATTTAGACGGCGCAATGCCGGATGACACCAATGACGATCCCTTCGATCTGGAACTCATCAGATGGCTGAACAATGATCGGTTGCATGGTCTCGTTGGCGGGGTGCAGCTCGATATGTGTTCCCTTTTTGAAATACCGCTTGATTGTCGCATCACCGTTCACGAGTGCGACGATGGTTTGTCCATTTTTCGCGGTTTCTTGTTTCTGGACCACCACCAGATCGCCGGGCAGGATCCCGTCGTCTTTCATCGACTTGCCCTTGACCTTCAAGGCAAAGGATTTTCCATCCCGCAACATACTCGGCGGGACATCAACGAGTTCCGATTGCAGGACTGGTTCGATCGGAGTTCCAGCGGCAACGAGGCCGGCCATGGGAATCTCTGTTTTCTGCCGCAATTGATTCAATACGACGGAGACGATGCCAGGAATCTTCCGCATGCCGGCTTCATACCGTGCAACGGACACGCGAGTGGTATGCAAGGCATCAGCCAGCTGTTGCTGCGTGAGGCCTAATTCTTCTCGAAGGCGCCTGATATCCTGTGGCTTCATATTGTATCCATTGGTAACACATCATCGTGCCTTCGTCAAGCCGATCCAGAGGTGTGAAGCATCTTCTGCTGGAGATACTAAAACATGCTGAAATCGTTGCTCAAAAGGAGTCTTAGCTAAGTATTGTGGGCGTGGGTGGTCGTGAGGATGACCAAAAACTAGGCAAGAAGCTCAATATGAATGCATGGAGCCTATTCGGTAACGGTGGGGATACTTAACCACAGACTTATCCACAGAAACTGGGGAGAGGAGGCTATTCCGTGAGCTCTTCGTTCAAGGCGACTGCTTTGATATGGGCAAACAGGTGTTGACCCGGTTTCAATCCAAGGGTCATGAGCGATTTTCTTGTAATGCTGGCGACGAGCAGGGCCCCCATATCTAAGACGACGTCCACTGAAGACTGATTGATTTCCAGGACTTCTACTACCGTGGCTTCCAGAATATTCAAGATGCTGGTCGGGAGGGCAGTCTTCCCGAGGACCAGACTGACATCACTGGAAAAATATGGACACGCACGGTTTATCCGACAGCGGCAGACTGAAGGGGCACAAACAACGAGTGATTCTTGAATGCCAACTGCGTCAGTCCATACTGTGGGTCATGATGGGTCACATGAGCACCCAAGATGGCACCGATTCGATGAGGTCCCAGCTGTCCTCGGATATTCAAGGCCGAGAATACCTCATTGAGTATGCCGGTGCCGGCTACGTGTCCTTCTTTCAGCAGAATGACACGATCGGTAAGTTGAAGGATTTCCGTCAGCCCATGGCTCACATAGAGTACCGGGATGTGGAGTTGTTCGTGGAGCCGACGAATGAACGGAAGCACTTCTTGCTTCCGTTGAAGATCAAGCGAGGCGAGCGGTTCATCCGAGAGCAGTAGCTTAGGACTCGTCAGCAGTGCGCGACCGATCGCCACCCGCTGCTGCTCACCGCCAGAAAGTTTCTGCACGTGGCGATCAAGGAGATGGCTGATACCCAGAATATGGACAACCTGCTCCAGCGCAATATGGCGTTTATCCGCAGGGATTCGCTTGTAGCCGAACAGGAGATTCGCCCGTACATCGTAGTGGGGGAATAGGCGTGGCTCTTGAAAGACATACCCGATAGGACGTTTGGAGAGCGGCAGGCAGAGCCCGAGTTTTTCGTCCTGCCACACCTCCTCACCACATTGTAAGAGGCCATGGGGTGCTCGTTCGAGCCCCGCAAGACACCGCACGAGCGTCGTTTTCCCTGATCCTGAGGCGCCGAAGATCGCGGTAATGCCAGAGATCGGAAGGTCCAGTTCCACGTTCAGACGGAAGGTGGCATAACGCAGATCAAATCGTGCGAGCAAACAGCTCATGAGACGTGGATGGGAAATCGACGGTTAACAACGTACACGGCCAACAAGACGAGAAACGAAAAGGTTAGGAGGGCTGCTGCGATCGCATGGGCTTGGCCATATTCCATGGCTTCAACATGCTCAAAGATGGTCGTAGACAGGACTCTGGTCTGCCCCGTAATTGATCCGCCGATCATCAGCACGACGCCGAATTCTCCGATCGTATGGGCGAAGCCGAGTGCCACTGCACTGATATACCCACGGAGCGCGATCGGGGAGAGTACGGTCAGAAAGGCATCGAGCTTCGAGGCACGCAGTGACCAGGCTGCTTCCAGAGGGGCTATCCCAGCGGCCTCAAAGGCTCCCTGGAGTGGCTGGATGACAAACGGCATGGAATACAGTACTGAGGTGACGACCAAGCCAGTGAATGTGAACGAGAGGCTGAGATTGGCCACTTGTCCAAGCCGCCCATGAGGACCAAACGCGATGAGCAGATAGAAGCCAAGGACGGTCGGAGGGAGTACCAGCGGTAATGCGACGATGGCTTCGACGATCGGCCTAAGACGAGATCGGGTATAGGCCAGCCACCAGGCGAGGGTGTGCCGACGAGAAGGAGTACCACCACCACCATCATGATGGCTAACTGCAAGGTGACCCAGAGGGCGCTCATATCTCCATCCGTCAGAGGTCCCATAGTGCCTACTTCAGCTCATAGCCATAGCGTGCGATGATGTTCCCTGCTTGTGGGCTATGCACAAACTCCATCAATGTGGTTGCTGCCCGATTGCCTTTTCCCTTCGTCAGCAAGATCCCATCTTGATTAACTGGTTCATATAGCTGAGAGGAGACATCCCAGCGACTGCCTTGCCCCTTGATCTTGGAGTCCAGCACTTGAGACAGAGCCACAAAGCCGAGGTCTGCATTTCCGGATTCAATAAACTCCATGGCCTGGCCGAGATTTTCGCCCATCACAAGTTTCGGCTGTGCGCTCTCTCAGAGACCTAGATGTTGCATCGCTTGCATGGTGGCGAGACCATAGGGTGCGGTCTTCGGATTGGCGATGGCGAGACGTTTGAACTTGTTTGAGCGTAGAGTTTCATCTCCCTTGATGAAATCGGCATCGGGGCTTCAGAGGACCAGACGGCCGACGGCATAGGTGAAGCGGGAATCCTTCACGCCCAATCCTTCGTCCCCTAGCAGTTTGGGACGTTCCCTATCCGCGGAGAAGAACACGTCGAACGGAGCGCCGCTTTTGATTTGCGAGTAGAAATTTCCCAATGACCCTGCGGCAACTCGAATGGTGTGGCCGGTCGTTTGTTCAAATTCCGTCGCGATCTCACGAAAGGGCGGAATGAAGTTGGCCGCCACGGCGACCAAGACTGGCTCAGCAAAAGCTGGTGTCACTGTCGTTGCCACGATGACAAATAGGAACCAGGTCAGAACCCTCTGTTTCATGGTCGGTCCGTTCAAGATCCTGACTCACATATGGATATCAACGTCATTACGCTATCGTTGTTCCATCCGGCTCATCGGTCGGGCGGGGTGGGGAGTCGGTCAATAGCGGACTCCTTGAATCGATGTATGTATCAGACATCAATATTGGTGGATGCCGAACTGGGTTACGCGGCGCGCACTGGTTGGAGTTTCCCTGTCTCACTCGTGTCATATCCACCAAGTGCGGCAATCTCGTTGCGAAATGGGCCGGTCACGAGCGTGTCAAAAAGCCGCGTTAACGTCGGATGAGACTTGAGATAGACTTTGGGGACGATCAGATCGTAACGGGCAGCTTGTAGTGGTACAAAGTCCAGGTCGAAGTGTTGCGCGGCAGACCGAATTCCAATGCCAACATCTGCATGGCGTTCTGCAATCGTTCTCGCGACATCGAAGTGCGTCGACACAATCCGGTCGTATCCTTGAACCTGTGTTGGTGACATTCCGGCTGATCGCAGCCGCTGATCAAGCAATAATCTCGCTCCAGAACCTTCTTCTCGATTCACCAGTGTCACCAGAGATTCTGCAAGGTCCTCGGCCGAGCGAATGGACTTTGGATTGCCGCGGCGAACCAGAAATCCTTCCTCCCAGGTGGCGAACGTCACGACGTCGTAGCCGGATCCTTTTAACGCTCGTTTCAGAAACGGGAGATTGGATTCGCCTGTGACCGGATCGAAGAGATGCAGGCCGGCGACATGCACTTCGCCGCGCTGCAGGGCTTGGAGTGCCGCCATGCTGCCCATCTGCCACCCTACAACCGTCGTTCGATCTTTGTGGCGCCGTAAATGTTCTCCGGCAAGAAAAATAGCCGGATCACATCCCGCCACGGCGATCGCTTGTTCGATGGCGTCTCGATCGCGTGAAAGCGTCACGCGGACCGTGTTGCCGGACACCGGTCTGTCCGTATGGGTGAGGTAGCCGTCGGCAGGGACCGCGAAGGCGAGTTGATCGCCTAAGTCCGTGATGGGCCGGATGATCGTTCGCTTCCCGATCGTTGAAACTTTGACGCGGATCGCGTGGGTGGTGGTCTCTGTGGGAGACGGATTGCCGATGAGCGTGCCTTCGACAATGTCTTCAGGTGGCGCAAGGCTGAACAGGTCCTCGACATGGCAATCCAAGACCGACGCCAATTTCAGGGCAACGACCGTTGTGGGCAGATAGAGATTCGATTCGATGGCCGAAATCGCTTGCCTGGTTACGCCAGCTTGTGTGGCAAGTTCGCTCTGAGAGAGGCCTCGCTCTGTACGGATTCGTTTCAGGCGATTGGAGAATGTCGACGCTGGTTCTGGCTGTTGACTGTGAGTATCCATAAATATTAATAGCAATGATAATTGCTTGATGTCAATGTAAATTGCTCGTGATGCGTGTGGACTTGGAGGAGCTAGATCGGAGTATCGGTAGCTTCTGGTAACTTGCGATGCCTCGGGCAGCCTGTTTAGGAGTGCGTCCTCCAGACGCGCTGAAGGAGGTGGGCAACGAGCCATATTCCCATGGACGGAAACCAAATCCACGTGATTTCGCTGGCGAGAATGCGCAGTGCATCAAAACTGAAGAATTGACCGATCCCAATTGGTGAGACAGCAACCGGTCGGAACGGGAAAAAATATCGGGTAGTATCAAATGGGGAGAAGAAGGCGATACCAAGGCCTCCGTCTGTCAGGGCATCAAGCACGCCATGTGATGCGGTGCAGAGGAAGAGATACATGAAGATTCCCGCTTGTGCCGCCTTTGCACGAGTTCTGTAGAACATGGTCACGAGTATGGCACTGAACAGGCCAGCGAAGAAGAGGGAATGGGTCATGCCTCGGTGACCCCAAAGATCGCCGTAATGAATGCCGAAGGCGAATCCAATCACATCGAGGTCCGGTATGATGGAGCAGGCGGCACCAGTCAGGATGACGGGCCAGGTGAGCGCACGATGCGCTGCGATCTTGCCGACTGTGAGAGCTACGAACGCGTGGGAGAATGCTGACGCCATGAAGCTGTCTTGTGCACAATGAATGAACGTCAGGACCCGTTTTCAAATCCCAATTGTCGCCACGCTTCATAGACCACGACCGCGACCGCGTTGGAGAGATTGAGGCTGCGACTTTCTGGACGCATTGGGAGACGAATTCGTCGTTCCGTTGTGAACGTTTCAAGCAGGTCGATCGGCAATCCACGGGTTTCGGGACCGAACAGAAAAGCATCATTCGGTACATAGGTGATGCGATCGTAGCGCTGAGTATTTCGCGTGGAGACCGCAAACAGGCGACGATTTGTGAATCGTTCGGCACACTCAGCCCAATTCTCGTAGACACTGAGTCTGGCAAACTCGTGATAGTCCAACCCGGCTCGTATCAACTGTTTATCCTCAAGGGAAAATCCCAAGGGTTTCACCAGGTGCAGTCGCACGCCACTGTTGGCGCATAGGCGGATGATATTGCCGGTGTTCGGCGGAATTTCTGGTTGATAGAGGATAACGTCGAGCATCGCAAGGGTAGTGTAGCATGGTGCCCGCGCGTGGCACGACAGCCGGGACGCCATAGGCAGAGTCTACGAAGCAATCAGCAAAGAAGATTACTGTAGTGGGAATGGAACCTGCCCATCATCAGGGCATTCGCGACGGTATGGGCGGTAAATTCCCAACTTCGGAGTAAGGGAGAGGGTGGTAGCCGCGAGGATTGAGGCTCTGCCATTTCCATGCATCGGTACACATGTCTGCAAGGCTACGCGTGGCGTGCCAACCGAGCAGCGAAGCCGCCTTACTGGGGTCGGCGTAACAAGCTGCCACGTCGCCTGGTCGACGTGGCGCGATCTTATACGCCACCGACTTGCCGCAGGCTTGTTCGAATGCCTGTACAATCTCTAGGACGCTATATCCCGTTCCAGTTCCGAGATTGATCGTGAGGCAGTCCGTCTGCTGCTTTGCTTGCTCAAGTGCTTCCAGTGCTTTGAGGTGGCCAACGGCAAGATCCACGACATGGATATAATCACGCACGCCGGTTCCGTCCTTTGTGGGATAGTCATTTCCGAACACGTTCAGGTGCGAGCGGCGACCGATTGCCACCTGCGCCACGAACGGCATCAAGTTGTTTGGCGTGCCCTGCGGATCTTCACCGATCAATCCGCTCTTGTGCGCCCCGACGGGGTTGAAGTATCGGAGAATACCGATACGCCATGAGGGGTTACTGCGCTGCAGATCACGTAGGATGTGCTCCACCGTCAGTTTCGTTTGCCCGTAAGGATTGGTTGCCGAGAGTGGGTGATCTTCGGGCAGTGGAAGCCGTTGAGGATCACCATATACTGTGGCGGAAGAACTAAAGACCAGTGTTTTGATCCCGCAGATGTCCATGGCTTCCAATAGACGCAGAGACCCAACCACATTATTGTCGTAGTAGGACAGCGGCTGTTCGACTGACTCACCGACGGATTTGAGACCGGCAAAATGAATGACCGATTGTGCGCCGCTGTCACGCAGCGCCGTCACCAGCGCCGCCCGGTCGCGGATATCGCCATGGATCACACAAAGTTGCTTTCCGGTAATCCGTTGCACCCGCTCGAGCGATTCGGAATGGCTGTTGCAAAAATTGTCGAAGACGGTCACGTCCTGTCCAGCCTGGAGGAGTTCGACACAGGCATGAGATCCAATATATCCGGCACCGCCAGTGACTAGAATCACGTCTCGCCTCCTGGAGTAGTTCGACGCTCCCCCTCCCGCCATGGTAGCAGATCATGGGGGAGTGGGGGATAGAAAAGTACCGTTTGCTCGCGTCATCCTTCAGCGGCTCGCTGATTTTCTTAGCAATAGAGACACTTCACTCTGCAGGTGTGAATCATATCCGTTCAGAGTCGATCTATCGGGATGCTTTGAGGTTGCCATATTTGGGAGGATCGAGGATTCGTCGTAGCCCTTGATATCCGTCAAGAACTTTGAGAAGGGGGCATTCGTTTCGCCAATGCGTAGCTTCTTGATATAGTGAAGGTCGATCAGATGCTCGCTACTGGTTGAAGTCAATTCATGCGAACTGGCGTGTGGACTGCGAAGAATCGGTTGCCATTCCACCTGACGACAGTCCTGTTCTGCCTCTTGCTTGGCCTTGTACAGGCGACGAGTGCTGAAGATTTGTCCGTCCGTTCAGTGGACAAGGTTATGGAGCAGGCCAAGGCTGCCTGGGAGAGCGGGGCGGTGACCTCAGCGCTTGAACGGCTCGACCTAGGGATTCACGATCATCCGCAGGAGCTTGTTCTCCAGAAATTGCGTGGGGATATTCTTTCGACGTTTCGTGATCTGAACGAATCGGTTCACGCCTACGATCAAGGTCTTACAATAGACCCCGCTGCGTTGGATGTCCGCTGGGCGAAATGGGCGGTGCTGGTTCGCTGGGGGCAAGACGAGGAAGCCGTTGCAGAACTGCGAACTATCGCGAAGAGTGATACGAAGAATCCGTTGACCTATTGGCGATTGGCACAGGAGCTCCGTAAGGTGGATCGACTGGAGGAATCGCTTGAGTCCTACAAACAAGCGGTGGAACTGAAGCCGGAGTTGCTGGGCTGGCGACTGGCCTTGGCGCGTGCTCGCTTTGACGTGCTGGATTATCCAGGGACTGAGGCTGATCTTCACTATGTACTCCAACAGGCTCCACCCGGGTCTCCTCTTGAGCTACCCGCGAGGAATCAACTCGCGCAGCTCCATGAGTCGATGGAGCGAGGACGACGCTTCACCCCGGAGTTGACGCCCTCAGCTTCTGCGACTCACCTGAAGGAATGGGCCGCCATGCGGTCGGACGCCTGGAAGTTATTTGAGACAGGGCGATACCGGGAAGCCGAACCGATGTATCGCCGGTTGCTGGTGCTCAACCCCAGTGATCCCATCGCCACCCATCAATTGGGACTGACGCTCATGCAATTGGACCGATGCGAGGAAGCGCTCGCGGTGTTCGGCAATATCTCAAACCTCAATCCGAACGAGGAAGATTTCGCGGATACGACCTATCGGATGGGACAATGCTATGTGAAATTGGAACGGTGGGACGAGGCCTTCGTCCACTTTCAGATGTTGTATGACGCAGCGGTTGAATTCGAACAGACCAATAAGGATGTTCCGTTTCCGGCAGGCACCCGAGTGTTAGCAAAGGATAAAATCGCCCGGTGGCTTGACCAGGTGAAACCACACGTGCCTGAGCTGGTGAAGTTGAAAGAGGAAGAGGATAGAAGGGAGAAGGACTCAGGAACGCAGGCATCTGCCCTCTCGGAAGAGGCCCTGTATGCGAAGGCGATCGAAAAGATCAAAGCCCAGAAGACATTGGAGACGGGAGTGGCGATTGCCGGTCGTGATGCGGACTTTAGCTGGTTTCGCTTTGTCATTCCGGCGACCAAGGTGGTAAGAGACGACTTTCCAACCGGGGCTCACGAGTTCATTCCCCTGAATCCAGGAGACACATTCTCGACCGCTCAACCGGAAATCTATTTGGTGTTTCGACTGGTCTCTGATTCATTCGACACTGTGCCACTGACCGCGCGTTGTTCACTAGAGACCCGCGATATGATGGAAGACCCGAAGACGCTGGTTCAGGATCGCGCCATGACCACCACGAACGATCGCTCCGGTTATTTACTCCTCACGCCTCCCAAGACCGGCTGGTCCCCAGGCCTCTATCGCTGCGGTCTTTTCGCCGGAGAGCAGACTTCGGCCTATTCGTATGTGGACGAAGTGCGGTTTAGGATTGTCGACCAGGACAGGAAGTGACGATCGAGAGAAACAGTACGGTAGCAACCGTCTTGCAAGTCAAGCATGGCGTCGAGGTAGTGGATTTAAATGAGCCAGTACTTATGCCAGATTTCAGGTGTCTGTCAAATCCTGGGCACCTCAAACTACCTCATTTCTCGTGGGTGCCTTTTCTGGTCCGGAAGATTTGCCAAGCATAAACGGAGGGCACCTGGATTTACAGCTGTGAAGGTGACCCTCCAGTTTTGAGTTCATATGTTTCGATTTAAGGCTCGCTTATTCCAAAGTGACGTCGAATGCCAACAAGCGAGTCCCTAAGACCGCGGTTGGCGATGAATGTTACATCGTCAAAATCCCTGAGCGGTTCGTCGATGATTCCGGTTTGACGGTAAAACACCACTGCATTGGGTATGCTGTCGTCTGCATGCCTCCAGCGAAGAGCAAATGCGTGATGTCCATTGTAAAGAGCGGCCGCAGGCGGGCTTTGCGCCGTATTCCATTCGTCGATCATGATTCTTGTGCGCCATCCGTCGTCTTGAGTTCGATCCGCAATTTCCTGAAGACGATACGTCTGAGTCAACGCATTGTCATCTGCACCGCCACGAATATAGACGGTTATCCGGCTGTGCCCCGCGATTGGCGTGTTTCTATCCAGAACAACCTGTGGGGCTGTGTTCCCCCACCATCCGCTAGAGGCTGTCCCGGCGTAACGGTGCGATTCGTAAACCCATCTTCCGCCAGACCGCCTCAGGGTTGTGATACGAATTTTGTTATCTTGGTCCCACTGGCGTTCATACGTAGCCAGGATCAATTTCCTGGTGAGCGAATCAAATGCGGCGCCAATTTGGTGGTCGCTTCTCAAGGCTTCACCCGTAATTTGAATTTCGTAGCTCTTGCCAGAAATTCGTGGGCGAGGCCGTTTGGCCCCGTCGTCAATAACGTCAGTGATACGGATGGTTTTCGTATCTTTGTTCCAGGTGATCAACCAGGAAATTGGGACCGGCTTGCCGCTTTCGCTCAGAGTTCCCGATGTAATCACAGCTTGATGGACCTGTTGTGATGAATCGACAGCGGGTTTGGTTCCTCGTGATTTGAACCCACGAGTTGTGTCCCACATTGCAACGGTTGGCTGGCCTGATGTACTTGGATCAGTGGCGTTCACATAAGCAACTACCAGGCGATTGCCCATGCCAACTACACTAGCCCCTCCCAGCACATTTGGGATTGTGAGATCAACGGGGGTAGAGAAAGCCTCGCCGTTAAGTTCTTGTAGAACAAGTTGGGATAACGAGGGTGCGTTTGTTTGGTTCCAGGTACTCGGTGTACCAGCGATGACCGGATACACAAGATAGAGTTTTGATCCGATTTGAGTCATAGAGGGGGTGCCCGAGGTCGCTCCTCCAATAATTGAAGGGGTGACGCCGATAACTGAGTAGCCATCAGTGATGTTGGCTGATACAAGGGTTTCTCTAAATATCCCATTCCTATTCCAGTCAACAGATGTTGACCTTGCGTCAATGGCTTGCAAACTAAAAAAATTTGGAGACTGCCCAAGGAATTGCAATGAGTCGATAGGGTAAGGCAAGATTTCGCTCAGGCGAGTTGCGTTTAATATCGTGCTCGCGAAAGCCCCTGTGCTAAATCTAACCGCGTTCGGATCTCCGTTAAATGAATCAGTATAGGTATAGTTCATGATGCTTGGCCAAAGCGGGCTCAGGCCGCTTCCGGGAGGGGTGTGATCGATGCCCAGCTGGTGGCCAATCTCATGTGAGACGGCTTGCCAGAAGTTTCCTGAGGTAGACCAATCCGAGCCAACTCTAATGGCTTGCCCGCCTCCGCCCGAATCGCTGCCGAGCAGATGCCCATGTGCAATCCCGCGCCAGCCAACCGGCATGCCTATCTCATAAAGCGCTGTGTAGTCAGTACCTAGATCAGAAGCAGGGAGCGTGGGGCCATCGACAACAATAACGTTGATGCCCGTTGTGCCATCGAAATTGTGATTTGGAACTCTGGCATAGAAATCCTTGACCTCTCGAAGTGTCTCTGCGGCTTGCTCGCTGCTGAGATCCGGGCGGCGCGTAAGCACTAAGATGAGGTCTGCCCTACCCACGCGCACATTGTGGATGGCTGGGTTGAGCGGGCCATGGCCTTCTCTTTCCCATCGGTCAGGAATTCCATCTAAATCTAAATCAAGAGAACCGAGGTTGAGACCAAAGAGGCTGTTCTCACTATTAAAGCGTATTCCTGTTCCCATGGAAAAACGTGAATCTGCTGTGGAATTGTAGAGTGTTGTGGTGTCCATCCGTACAGCTAACGAACGCATTTCCCAACTGTCAAAGATGTCAAATGGGTACCCTGAGTGCGTGCGTTCATAGCGAATTGTTATGCTCACGACGTCCAATGCGGTAAAGGTTCTCGAAAACTCGATGTTCAGATTATTGGCACACGTTCCTCCCGTTAGTACCCGGCTCAAAACCTGTTCCTCTTGTCCACCGTCAGCAAACCCCATGCGAATAAAAGCGGTATTCATGCCGCTCAAACCTTCTCCGCCTGTGCAGACGTCTACACGTACAACAGTTTGGGCGTTCGCCATAGGAGGAAATGCGGCCACCGTTAACCCGATCAATAAGCAAAGTGTGGCTTTGGGAAACGCCCTTAACTGAACTAATTTGGAAAGTAATTTTTGGACTTGTAATTGAATCATTTCAATTTTCTCCTACTTGCTTGCCCATGGTGAATTTCTACCCAAAAAGCGAAGTCTTCACTCTGTCACTGCCAGGCGGTTCTCTGTATCCACTCGACAAGGAAACACAGAATAAGATTAGGCTGCCTGAGCAGTACAGGTTGCAATATGTGCAGGTTTTGCCAGCACAAGACAGGAGAAATCTATAGCAAAAGCGATGCCGATCTGGGGCAGGAGGGGAAAGATTAGCGGTCGATATGCCGACTGTACGTAGTTTCAATAGGATAGAATCTGACAATCATTTCCTTCGCACACCAAGCTGCCTCCCGATCATAGACAGGTGTATCGAAATAGATCCTATCGCTGAATAGAATTCGGTTCAGTGTAGGAAGTCTGTGGACGAATTGATTCCGATCCACGAAACGGTTGATGTCTTCGTGGCCTGGCGGGATAACTCTTGCTCTGTTGAGCAAAGAGGAATCTCATTCGCTATACGCTTCAGATGGAGGCTGGCATGCGTATTGAGTTATAAGGCCTTGAGTTCTAACTCCAAGTGCAACACTACCAGCCCCGATGGGCTATGGTGTTGCCATGCGACCAAAATCCTACAGACACCTGAGCGCCGAAGAACGTGAGACCTTGAGCCTGGGCTTGGCCCATGGCCATTCGCTACGAACGATGGCGTTGGTGTTGGGGCGGGCTCCCAGCACTGTGAGTCGCGAGGTGGCCCGCAATGTGCCGCGGGGCCGACCGTATCGGGCCTGCACGGCCCACACATTAGCGACCGGTCGAGCCGGTCAGCCACGGCGCTCGCGCAAACTTCTGGACCCGTGGCTGTGGCAGTATGTGCAGACGCAGTTAGCGGCGGGGGGTTCGCTGGAGCAGATTGCCGGACGACTCCGACGCGCGTATCCTGACGACATGGGGAAACACCTCTCGACCGAAACCATCTATGCCGCACTGTACGTGTTGCCGCGAGGGACCCTGCGTAGCGAATTGCTGGCCACCTTGCGGCAGGCACACAAGGCGCGTCGCCCGCGGGCACGAGGCCGAGACCGCCGGGGCCAGATTCCCCATATGACACCGATCGCCAAACGATCTGTCGAGGTGGCCAGCCGCACGGTTCCCGGTCACTGGGAAGGCGACTTGCTGAAGGGCGCCCGCAATGGCTCGGCCGTGGGCACCCTGGTGGAACGGACGACGCGCCTGGTCCTGTTGGCCAAAATGGACGGTACGGATGCCGCCAGTGCGTACCGAGGCTTCACCAAGAAGCTTCAGCCTGTCCCAGCCCCGCTGCGGAAAACGCTGACCTACGATCGCGGGAAAGAGATGGCCGAGCATGAGCGGTTGGCAAAACGGCTGGCGATCCAGGTCTTCTTTGCCGACCCGCACAGCCCCTGGCAACGCGGGACCAACGAGAATACCAATGGCCTGCTGCGTCAGTACTTACCGAAGGGCACCGACCTGTCGGGGTATACGCAGCGTGAGTTGAATGCGATTGCTCATCGCCTAAACACACGCCCGAGAAAATGTCTCGACTTTGCGACGCCGCTGGAAGTCTATGCGCAATTGCGCCAACATTCTCCCGTTGCACTTGGAACTTGAAACCGCCGACTTTATAAGGTGAGATGAAGATCAGGTGGGTGGGGGCACAGAAGGCTTATGGCTTCTTGGCTACCACCTTGCCGTTTTCCCACACATAGATTGGCGTGCCATACATCTTGGCGGTTTTACGAGCAGCCTTGGCAGCTCGGCGGAGTGCGCGGCCGACGCTTTGCACAAACCGTATGTTCTCCGTCTCTCGACTTCTCCTCATCTGACTCTCTCCAGCAGTTCTTGGCAATGATATGCAGCAAAGGATGTCAGGCCGGTTGGTCGACCACTCTATCGATTAGCCTGCCACAGGTTGCTGATAATCTACTTCGATGGTGAAGCCGAGATCTTCAATCATGCCCCAGACTTCGGGAGCCGGAGCGCCTGGGGTTGTCAAATAGCCGTTGACGAAGACGGAGTCAGCTGGGTAGAGGGCTAGAGGTTGGAGAGATCGAAGATTATGTTCCCGTCCTCCGGCAATGCGAATTTCCGTACGAGGATGCAGGAAGCGGAAGAGGCAAAGTACTTTCAGACAACGCTGCGGTGTAAGGGCATCACAGTTTTCAAGTGGTGTGCCGGCAACAGGATGGAGCGTGTTCAACGGGATTGAGTCTGGCTTCACGTCTCGCAGTGCCATTGCCAGTTCAATCACATCCTCATCCTTTTCCCCCATGCCGACGATACCCCCGGAGCAGATTTCTAAGCCCGCCGCGCGTGCGTTCTTGATCGTTGCCAGTCGATCTTGAAAGGTATGGGTCGTGCAAATCGATGCATGAAAGGCTTCGCTGGTGTTCAAGTTGTGATTCACCCGATCGACCCCGGCGGCTTTCAGCCGCTTTGCCTGAGATTCATTCATCAATCCAAGGGAACAGCAAATTTGAATCGGAACCTCCTGCTTGATGGAACGCACGGCTCCGGCAATTTGATCGATCTCTCGGTCCAAGGGGCTTCGGCCACTGATGACGATGCAATAGCGCTGGGCCTTGGAGGCGGCGGCCTGTCGGGCGCCTTCGATCATCTGCTTCTGCGGAAGCAGATTGTACCGTTCGATCGGTGCGGTGGAAATCGACGACTGCGAACAGTAGTGACAGTCCTCCTGACAGGCGCCACTCTTGGCGTTCTGCAGCATCTGGAGGCGCACGGTCCGGCCAAAGTACATGGATCGAACCTGAAAGGCTGCGTGTAACAGTGCGAGCAGGTCCTCGTTTGGGGCATTCAAAACTGAGTGGCATTCCTCTCTAGTCAGCGGTTCGTCGTGGAGCGCCTTGTCGGCCAGCATCATGTAGGTCATAGGTTCCTCAATAAATGATACGACAGATGATCTGTTGAGACTGAAGTCTGTTCAATTACAAGGGCAAGAGATTGCAGCCTCGTTTGATCAAATAGGCAGTAGATACTGGCGGGAAACCTACACGGTTTCAAACGGAGAAGCAATGCCTCGGTACGGAACGGACTGGCCGGGGGAGGCTTCCTTCTCTGAAGTGGATGGAACCTGACTGGTTTCAAGCCAGGGGAGCGCCGTGAGCGTGTTCCACTTGGCACAGCGGCGGCATCGCCCTGTCCAGTCGACGGATTCCTGCTGGCATTGGGTACAGATATAGGGGACCACCACCCGCTTCTTGAAGCTGAGGGCTTTCTTTAGTGACGTGATGGCCTCTTCGAACTGCTGTTTCCGCAGATAGAGGTTGGCCATGATTTTGTGGTAGTCCAGAAGGTGATCTTGTGGGCCTTCAATCATGGACAGGAGATCGAACGCCTCATCCACCATTTCAAGCCGATAATAGAGCTTCCCCAGGTAGAACTGGAGTACGGGATTCTGCGGGTCTTGCTGCAACGCGTCCTGATAGACCCGGATGATTTCGCTGGGTTCGCCTTGATCTAAGAACAGTTCCTCCAGCCGATGGAGAATGATCACGCTTCTGGTGCGGGTGTAGACCTTTTTCAGAATCTCGACCGCATCTTTGGTCTTCCCTTCATGGATGAGAATTTCCCCGATGCCGATGTAAGCGGGGAGGAAACTGCGATCTTTCTTAATGGCGCCGCGGAAGTAACGCCTGGCCTTGTCGGGATGGCCGCGTTCAAGCAGCTGGCGGCCTACTTCATACATACATCCCAGGAGCAGCGCAGTCTCGTCCTGTTTTTCTGGGGCAGGCAAATTGGCTTTGAGTAGGCGGTGCTGGATTTCGAGGGCCTCGCTCCATCGCTCCAAGCGGATGTTGAGGTCCCGTTTGCGGATTAAGGCCGTGAGATTGTCGGGCTCGATCTTGAGGATTTGCTGCAGGGCCTGCAACGCTTCTTCATACCGCTTGGCCCCTTCCAGATCCTTCCCCAACTCCAATAAGACTTCGATGTTCCGATCGTCCACCCGCTGCGCATGTTGGTGGAGTCTGATGGCCTCGGAAAAGTTCTGCTCTGAACGATAGATGTTTCCCAGCCACAACAGTGAATCGACGCGTGTGGGGTCGATGGCCAAGGCTTTTTCCAAGAGGGTGATCGCTTCCGAGGTGCGTTTCGACATGAACGCATGGGTTCCATCTCGGTGAAGCGTATCGACCTTTTCTTTGCGGCGTACTAGGCGCTGACTGCGCCAATTCAGGATGAGGTGGGCTGTCTGTTGGAGACCGACGACGAATGTCGCGAGGACCGCTCCCGCCGCCATCGAGATCAGCACGAGTGTGATCGGGCTGAGCTCGAACTCGGTTCCTGGGCTGGTGTGGATGATCACAGCACCCGGGTTGAGCTCGCGGAAGTAGCTGTAAATAAACAGGCCAGCACTGATGAGAAAAATGGTGATCAGCAGTTTGAACATCGCTTAAACCATCTTCTTATGAACGTGCCTTCCGGGTCAGCCGCTCCTTTGCCTCTGGAGTCGGAACCGAGGCCTTGTCCGCAAGAGGAATCTGCCGTGCGTCACTCCAAAGACGCTCGAGCGCATAATGTGATCGGGCGTCCTGTCGAAACACATGGGCCACCACATCGCCGAAATCGACAAGGACCCACTGGCCGGAGGTGGTCCCTTCAAGACTCAGGGGCCGTTGGTTTACACGAGCGAGCGCATCAACGATCGAATCAGCGACTGCGCGTGTTTGCCGGTCGGACTCAGCTGATCCCAGGACGAGGTAATCAGCAATTGAAGTCAGCGGGGCGACATGGAGGACTTGAACATCAAGGGCCTTCTTGTCGAGCATCGCCCTTGCGACGGCGAGGGCTGTGGCCTTAGATGTGCGTGCGATTACGGTCCTCCTGATAAAGCCTATGCTGAAGTATATAAGATTCTACCGAGGGCGGCAACATATTTGCCAGCGGGAGCCCGCATTGTACCCTCTTTCTGACCTCCGAGGCCGAGATGAGACAGGGG
Organism: uncultured Nitrospira sp.; assembly: GCA_902500775.1. Classification (GTDB taxonomy): domain Bacteria; phylum Nitrospirota; class Nitrospiria; order Nitrospirales; family Nitrospiraceae; genus Nitrospira_D. The sequence goes on along the minus strand of CABVRZ010000015.1, from coordinate 67,170 downwards.
GGAATGTCTAAGCAGGTGAGACCGGATGAGTCGGGAATTGCGATGTCCACTTGGTCTACGGCACCGAGATCCAATTGCCTAAGGGCTTGTGTATCGAGGTTGGACAGTAGGGGCATCTTGGTGATGGATTGGAAGACCTGTCCTGGACGAGGGACGACGACAAAATGGCAGAGCCGCAAGAGTGTCTCGGGGGCCCTCCAGCTGGAGAACTCGAGAAAGGCATCCAACCCAATGATAAAAAACAGTTTCCATGCTGGGCCATACTGCGATTGGACCTCACGGACTGTGTCAATCGAGTAGGATTTGCCGACCCGATTAATCTCAATTGGTGACACCTCGTAAAAAGGCGTTTCAGCGATAGCACGCGTGACCATTTCGAGACGGGCCTGTGCCGGAGCCAATGATCCGCTTTGCTTGTGGGGAGGATCTCCGGTTGGAATAAAGAGGATCCGAGTACATTGCAGGCGTTCATACACTTGATGGGCGATCGCGAGATGGCCGTTGTGAATAGGGTTGAAGCTGCCACCGAGAAGGCCGAGGCGGTGAGGAATCGAGGGCCGTGTGTTGGGTGCTGAGTGCTGAGACGTGGGGAAGTTCATAGCTCAGGGTTCAGCACTCAAGGCGCAGCACTAGAGAATGACAAGATTGTCTCGGTGAATGACTTCCTCATATTCTTGGGGACCATACTGTTCCTGAATGATGGTTGTCTTAAGGCCTTTCATCCGGTCTAAGAGATCCGACGAACAGTTCACGAGGCCCTTGGCAAATTCCTTTCCGTCCGGATCGAAACAACTCACCGGATCACCGGCCTCGAATGGTCCGACGACCGTACGAATACCGGATGCGAGCAGGCTCTTTCCTCGTTGAGCAAGGGCATCGACAGCCCCTTGGTCGAGGTGAAGCTGGCCTCGCGGGCGAAGCGTGAACGCGATCCAATGTTTTCGGCTGTTCAGGCGGCGTTCCCTGGCTAGGAACAGGCTTCCGCCGGTTCCTGCGGTCAACGCTGTGGTGAGGAGTCCGGCTCGCTCTCCATTGAGGATCAAGGTAGAAATCCCGTATTGGCCGACCTTCTTGGCTGCCCGGAGCTTGGTGGCCATGCCGCCCGTGCCTTCGAAGGTACTGGATACGCCGGCCAATCGCTCGATGTCGTCAGTGATAGTCTGGATGAATGGAATGAGGGTCGCAGAAGGGTTCTTACGAGGATCTTCTGTGTACAGCCCATCGACATCGGACAAAATCACCAACAGGTCTGCATCGGCCAGGTGAGCCACTTCGCTGGCCAGCGTATCATTATCACCGACCCTGATCTCATCGACGGCGACGGTATCGTTTTCATTGATGATCGGGACGATGCCAAAATCGATCAGAGTAGAAAGGGTATGGCGGGCGTTGAGGAAACGGCGGCGGTCTTCAAGATCCTGGTGCGTAAGGAGAATCTGCGCCACCTGGATCGAGAGAGGCTCGAAGGCCTTTTCATATGCCCACATCAGGCGACTTTGCCCCACCGCTGCTGCAGCCTGCTTCACAGGAAGGTTTTTCGGGTATTCCTTCAGTTGTAGTTTTCTGATGCCGGAGACGATGGCACCGGAGGAGACGATCAGAATCTCACGACCCTGCCCTTTCAGTGTCGCGATCTCGTCGGCTAACCGCTCAATTCTGTCGGGGCGTAGCCCCTCCGCGCGTGAGGCGATCAGGCTACTGCCGATTTTGAGAATGATCCGTTTGGCCTGTGTTAGGACTGTGTCTCGCATGGCAACACCCGCAATCGATCAACCTGTTTCCCGACATAGCGAACCAACTGGTCCAGTCCTGTATTCGTGGCCGCGGAGATTGGGAAGCAGGGATACCCTCGATCCTGGCAATAGGCTTGGATCTGTTCCAGCCGTTCACCTGCCCCAACGACATCAATCTTTGTTGGGACGACGGCAAAGGGGCGGGTGGTCAGCCCTTGATCGTAGGCGGCCAGTTCCTGTCGGAGCGTCTCAAAGCTGGTTCGCGGATCATCGGTGGCCCATTCCGAGACATCGATCAAGTGGAGTAAAAATGCGGTCCGGTCGATATGGCGGAGGAACTGGGCCCCCAGACCTTTTCCTTCGTGCGCTCCTTCAATCAAGCCGGGGATATCGGCGACCACAAAACTGCGGTCCGATCCCCATCGGACGACGCCAAGATTGGGAATTAATGTGGTGAAAGGATAATCGGCAATTTTCGGACGCGCTGCAGAAATAGCAGAGATGAGAGTCGATTTTCCCGCATTGGGAAATCCAACGAGGCCTACGTCGGCGAGTAACTTGAGTTCCAGTCGTAAGGTACGCTCCTCACCCGCCGTTCCAGGAGTGCATTTGGTCGGTACACGATTGACGGATGTGGCGAAGTTACTGTTGCCTTTCCCGCCACGGCCTCCTTGCGCGATCACGGCAGTTTGGCCGTCCTCGATAAAATCCGCGAGGATGTCCTTCGATTCGTCATCGTAGACGATGGTTCCGACCGGCACTCTGATCGTGACGTCATCACCTGAACGTCCGGTACAGTTCGAGCCGCCGCCTGGTTTGCCGTCTTGCGCTTCGTAGTGGTTCTGATATCGGAGGTCGAGCAGCGTCGTCAGCCGATGCGATGCCGTCATGATGACATCGCCGCCATTGCCGCCGTCACCGCCATCCGGGCCTCCGCGTGGGACAAACATCTCTCTCCGGAAGCTACAGATTCCGTTCCCGCCTCGACCGGCCCGTACTGTCACACGTACTTCGTCGACAAACATAGCATGCCTGTTTCCTGCGGACGATTAGGATGGGGAGACGAGAGAGTATACCCGACCTTGAGGCGAAGAGGCAGGGGGAGTAGAGGTCTGCCGTGCTTGTGATGGGAGAGTAGAAATGGAAGGCTAGGACTTCGTTGAACTAGGATACACACTGACTCGTCGTCTGCCGCGTCCGCCTTCAAACTTGACCACACCGGTTGTCTTAGCGAACAGCGTATGGTCCCTTCCAAGATCTACATTAAAACCAGGGAAGAACTTGGTTCCGCGCTGGCGGACAATAATGCTACCGGCCGTCACCGTCTGGCCGCCATAGGCCTTGACGCCCAAGTATTGGGGGTTACTATCGCGACCGTTACGTGAGGATCCGCCGCCTTTATTTGTCGCCATGGTCTCTCCTTCCCACCTGAAATTTATGCCGTTGCAATATTGGTAATCAAGAGCTTGGTGAATCCTTGTCGATGTCCACGAGTACGCCGGTAATTTTTGCGGCGTTTTTTCTTGAAGACGGTAATCGAACGAGTCCGTCCCTGCCGCACAATTTCAGCGGTGACCTTGGCGCCAGCGACGAGTGGTTGTCCGACGATGAATCCCGATTCACCATGCACGAGACAAACCTGTTCAAGTTGCACTTGTGAGCCGACATCGCCAGGCAAGCTTTCAACCTGAATGGTCGCCCCTGCTTCTACCCGATACTGCTTACCACCTGTCTCAATAATCGCGTACATATCACTTCTCCAGTCTTGAGGAACGGTTCATTTAACATGTGAGTGCGAGAAGTGTCAAGCCATGGAGATGGTATCTCCATGAATAGTGACGAATAGTGACCATTCATGTCCCCCTCCTTTTGAGGGCTAGGATCATGTTCGAGGTACCACGTATTCTTGCGCCACCTAAACGGTCACCAGATGTGAGAATTCCACGACGATAGGATGATGAACGTATGGCTCCTACCGGCAAGTTTGTGATTCGTACCTATCACCGGATTCCCGTTCGTTGTGAAGCGTTTTATATGGGTGGTGACTTTCTCGGAAAAGGTACCGTCATGAACCTCTGCCGAAACGGGTTTCGCGTATTGGGCGATCATCAGGTCGTACCAGGAATGCAACTCGTTGTGCGTCTTTCTCTTCCAGCCCAGGATGTGCCAGTGGAAATCCAACGAGTGGTTGTTCGGTGGGTCCGCGGGCTGCTTTTTGGGGTCAAAATTGTGACGATGAGCCCGGACGGAGAAGATCGAGTGGGTACATTCTTGAGTGCTCGCCTTCGTGCCTATTGCGCCTCTTCCTAAATAGCCCACAGTGCTCATGCGGTGGCGGACTGCCTCTTCGTAGCTCCACTTGATCGTTTCGGTCATGTTGATCTTGAACGACTGAGGGCCCGTTTGCTTGACCCGAGGCCAGCTGCACGCTATAGTCCGTCACGCTGACGACGGTCGTATCTCCGTTATCCTTTATCCTTTGTTGGAGCGTGCAGTTCTATGTTGGAGCCGGTCGAGAAGATCTGGATGGACGGGAAGCTCGTGGCTTGGGGGGAGGCGAATGTTCATATCCTCACCCATTCACTTCACTACGGTCTGGCAGCTTTCGAAGGAATACGTTGTTACAAAGGCAAATCAGGATCCGCTATCTTTCGGCTCCATGAGCATGTCGATCGATTGTTTGATTCAGCACACATCAGCATGATGGTCATGCCGTACGATAAGAAACAGATGACGGAGGCCATCGTCGAAACCGTCCGTGTCAATCGACTGGATGCCTGTTACATCCGCCCGTTGGTTTTTATCGGGTATGGTGCGATGGGGGTCCATCCGGGGGATAACCCGATTCGGGTGGCCATTGCGGCGTGGAAGTGGGGGGCCTATTTAGGCGATGAGGCGCTTGCCAACGGGATGCGTGCCTGTGTGTCTTCATTTACACGCCATCATGTGAATGTATCCATGACTCGAGGGAAGATTTCCGGGTACTATGTGAACTCTATTCTGGCGAAACGACAAGCGAAGACGGATGGGTATGACGAGGCGATTCTTCTGGATCCGGAGGGCTATGTCGCCGAGGGAACAGGGGAGAATGTGTTCATTGTCCGCCGGGGCGTGCTCAAGACCACGCCGTTGACCTCGGTGCTGGAAGGGATTACCAGAAACTCCGTCATTCAATTGGCGCGAGAGCGAAATGTCACGGTCGTCGAAGAACGGTTCACACGTGACGAAATGTACATTGCCGATGAAGTATTTGTGACTGGGACGGCGGCTGAACTGACTCCGGTCAGAGAGATTGACAATCGCCGTATCGGCACCGGAACGCCAGGGCCGATTACCCGTTCCCTTCAAGACACCTTCTTCTCGATCGTACGCGGCGAGGACTCCGCACACCAATCCTGGTTAACCAGGGTCTAATTCATCAAGGTAGAGCGTATCTATGCTGCCGGGAGGAGCAAGCAAGCTCCTAGCCGGCAGTTATCCGTTCGTGGATGACTCAGTTCGTTTCCGAGATTGATTAGTGACCAGTTGAGGGAGATTCCCCTGAGGAGGAGTGAGACTCTCCAGACGGTTGAGCAGGCGGTGCCGCCGGAGCAGTTGCCGGTTCGCTCTTGTGCTCGAGGTCGATGACCGTCGAGGAGACATTTCGCTGTTTGGCCAAGATGGCCAGGCTGAATGACGTCACCATAAAGATGGCAGCCACGAACACCGTCAACTTACTGAGAAAGTTCGCCGGACCACGGCTCCCGAACACCGTTTGACTGGACCCACCAAAGGCAGCTCCGATTTCCGCCCCTTTCCCCGACTGGAGGAGAATCGCTCCAATCATCAGAAAACAGATGAATACGTGGACGACCACGATTAGCGTATATAGCATGAACGTTCAAACTCCGATTGATCGAGTAGTAGAAGCAATCTGGGCGATTGTAGCAAAGGAGTTCACCTCTAGACAAGCGCCTCCGATAAGTGCACCGTCCACCTGGTCTGACGACAAGAGAGAGGCGATATTCTGCGTCGTCACGCTCCCTCCATACAAAATCCTCATCCGTTCGGCAATGACGGGAGAGGCGGTGGCAGAAAGAACAGCCCGAATCGTCTGATGGGCGGCAACGGCTTGCTCAGTAGTAGCCGATCTGCCGGTCCCGATTGCCCAGATCGGCTCATAGGCGACGGTGAGGTTTTCCAGGGTCTCGGCAGCGAAGCCGGCCAAGCTCTCGCGGATCTGTTGAGCGAGCACGTCGTCGGTTGAGCCGGCTTCTCGTTGCGCGAGTGACTCACCGATACAGAGGATCGGGCGGAGCCCATGTGCAAAGGTCGCCTGAAGTTTCTTGCGAATCCCCTCGCTCCGTTCACCAAAGAGCGTTCGCCGCTCGGAATGGCCGAGAATCACATAGCGGCAACCGAGATCCTTCAACATGGGTGCAGAGATCTCTCCGGTGTACGCTCCCTGCGTTTCCCAAAACAGATTTTGCGCTCCGAGCTGGATCGGAGATCCTGAGCCCAGGACCCTGCCGACCGATTCCAATGCCGTAAATGGGGGCGCAACAACCAGTTCCACGCCTGTGGGAGCCTTCGAAAGGTGCTGGCTCAGTTCGCCGACAAACGTGGCCGCTTCAGACGCAGTCTTGTTCATCTTCCAATTGCCAATAATGAGCAGCGTACGCACAGAATTCCCTGGTATTGAGATTGTACTGAGAAACCGTCGTCAGTCCTGGCGATCAGGCAATGCCGCGAGGCCGGGTAACGTTTTGCCTTCAAGCAATTCTAGCGCTGCGCCGCCACCGGTCGAGATGAATGACATATTCTCTGATACACCGGCTCGATGAACGGCGAGGGCTGTTTCACCGCCACCGACGATCGTGAGAGCATATGCATCGGCGATAGCATGGGCCATGGCCAAGGTCCCCCGTGCGTAGGCATCGATTTCAAAGACACCCATCGGTCCGTTCCATAGGATGGTCTTGGCGTTTTGGACCGCTTCATTGAAGAGTTTGACTGAGGCCGGGCCAATATCGAGGGCGTACCACCCTTTAGGAATCTCCTGGACGGGAACAATCTTGGTTTCTGCTCCGACTTCTCGACTGGCAGCGACGACACAGTCGACGGGGAGATAAAACTTGACCCCTCGTGAGAGAGCATGGTCCTCGATGCCTCGGGCAAAATCCAGCATGTCCATTTCGCAGAGCGAGTTGCCGATCTCCATGCCCTTTGCTTTCAGGAAGGTAAACGCCATGCCGCCACCGATAATGACCTTGTCGACTTTCTTGCCGAGATTTTCAATGACTCCGATTTTCCCGGACACTTTGGCTCCACCAAGAATGGCGGCAAATGGTCGTACGGGATTGGCGACGGCTCCCTCGAGATACTCGATCTCCTTCTTGAGCAGTGCTCCTGCTGCAGCATCCTTAATGTATTTCGTAATACCGACCGTCGAGGCGTGGGCACGGTGCGCAGCTCCAAAGGCGTCGTTGATGAACACGTCTCCCAGCGAGGCCAGGGCTTTCGCGAAGCCGTCGTCGTTTTTCTCTTCGCCGGTATGAAAGCGGAGGTTTTCGAGTAAGAGCACATCCCCGTCTTTCATCTTGGCGACCAGTTTCTCGACAGCCGGTCCCATGCAATCCGGAGCGAAGAGGACTTCTTTCCCGAGCAGTCGCCCTAAACGTTTGGCGACAGGGGCGAGGCTGTATTTTGGTTCGAACATTCCCTTCGGTCTGCCGAGGTGTGAACAGAGAATGACCTTGGCGCCCTCGTCCACGACGCGATTGATTGTGGGCAACGTCGAACGAATGCGGGTGTCGTCGGTAATCTGCAACGACTCATCGAGGGGGACGTTGAAATCCGCCCGAATAATGACCCGTTTACCACGAAGTTGCACATCATCGATCGTCTTTTTGTGCAAGTTCACGGAAAGCTCCTTGGTGTAGGTTCAATCAGCAGTCATAATTTGGGGATGATGATGAGCGATGGAGCCGGCTCGACCATTCCCGGTGCAGCCAGTTACTTCGTCGTCGATTTGCCAGCCAGGACCTTGACGAGGTCACGGACGCGGCAGGAATATCCCCATTCGTTGTCGTACCAGGCGGTGACCTTGACCATGCGCTTGTCGACAACGTTCGTCAGCGGGGCATCGACCGTGGCCGAATGAGCGTCTCCTTTTTGGTCGATGGAGACAATGGGGTCTTCTGAATACTTGAGAATACCCTTGAGGGGGCCGTCCGCGGCCTTTTTGAATGCGGCATTCACGGAGGCGATGTCACAATCTTTTTCGGTTTCCACCGTGAGGTCGACCAGCGACACATTCGGTGTGGGGACTCGAATGGCGAGCCCATCCAACTTGCCCTTGAGTTCAGGGATAACGAGGTGGAGCGCTTTAGCGGCTCCGGTGCTGGTTGGGATCATCGACATTCCTGCTGCACGGGCACGACGAAGATCCTTGTGCGGCAGGTCTAGGAGTTGCTGGTCGTTGGTATAGGAATGGATGGTGGTCATAATGCCGTGCTTGATGCCGAACGTTTCCAGCAAGACCTTGGCGACTGGAGCCAGGCAGTTCGTCGTGCAGGAGGCATTCGAGACGATATGATGCGACTTGGGGTCAAACTTGTCATCGTTGACACCCAGGACAACCGTGACGTCGGGGTCTTTGGATGGTGCGGAAATAATGACATGCTTCGCGCCCGCTGACAGATGTTTTCCCGCAGCGTCCCGGTCGGTAAAGCGACCGGTCGATTCGATCACGACGTCGACGTTCAACGACTTCCAGGGGAGTTCCTTGGGGTCCTTGACGGCGAGGACCTTCATGGGCTTCCCGTCCACGAAAATCTGGTCGTCCTTCGCTTCAACCTCGGCCGGCAGGGTGCCGTGCACGGAGTCATACTTGAGTAGATACGCGAGCGTTTTTGCATCGGTGAGATCATTGATCGCGACGATCTCGATGTCCTTGTCTCCTATTGAGGCGCGAAACACGTTGCGTCCGATACGTCCAAATCCATTGATTCCGATCCGAATGGCCATAGTGTAATCCTTTAGGTGCAATTATATGATAACCCGTGGGACCAGACAGTATGATCCGAGTCTCGATACTATCGATGCGCTTTCCTTCTTGTCAAGATACAACAAACAGGTGATACGTCAGAAAAATGTCGACATCGCCGACAGCTGACTGTCTGAACGAGTGAATCCCTTGCGTCCCTTTTCGGCAGTTCGTTAAAGTTCAGTACGTGCTCAGTACCAAAGGAATTACCAATGGAGCAGACTCTATCGGAACAAGCAACCCAAGCGTTGGAATGGCCACGTGTTCTGGATTATCTGGCGCAGCAGGCCCAGTCCGTGCTCGGTAGTGCCCGATGTCGGGTGCTGGTTTTGTCGAATGAACTTGATGTGGCACGTCGCCGTCAGCAGGAGACGACCGAAATGGTGCGGCTGGTGGAGGGGAGTGATCCACCGCCGGGCTTGGTCTTTCCCGATATCCGGGAACAGCTGATCCGAGCAGAAAAGGGAGGTGTGCTCGACGTCAGCGAGTTGCGGGACTGCGCGATCACCCTGGCCTTGATGGTTGAGCTGGAACGCTACGCACAGATGCACCAAGAGGAGATCCAAGCCCTGGCGCAGGTCTTTGAGCCATTGCACCTGACCAAAGGACTACGGAGCCTTCAACAGGCCATTGAGGATGCCATCCAGCCGGATGGGGCCATGAAGGACACGGCTTCGCCTGAGCTACGGCGTCTCACACACCAGGCGCAGGGCTTGAAGCAGGAGATGCGGGAACAACTGGAGCAGATTCTCCATTCGCGGCGGTATGAGGACGTCCTGCAGGAATCATATTTCGCCCAGCGCGAGGGGCGCTATGTCGTGCCGGTGAAGGTGGATATGCGGGGGCGGATTCCTGGGATCGTCCATGATGTCTCGGCCAGTGGTGCGACCGTCTTTCTGGAGCCGCGCGATTTAGTTGAGCTGAACAATTCCATCAAGGTGGCTGATTTAGAGATTGAGCGGGAGGTACGTCGGATTTTACGAGAGCTCACGGCGTTCGTGGCGGCCCAAGCGGAAGCGATGCTCCAGGGGATCGAGGTCTTGGCGAACTGTGACGTTATCAGGGCCAGGGCTGAGATGAGCCGCCGGCTGAAATGTAATCCGATCACGCTGAATGATATGGGCCGTGTCTTGCTGAAACAGGCGCGTCATCCGCTGCTGCTCCTTACGAAAGAGCAGGTTGTGGCGAACGATATTCTCCTGGACGAGACGATCCGTGTCCTCGTGATCTCCGGGCCCAATACCGGAGGTAAGACCGTCACCCTCAAGATTGTGGGGTTGTTCGCCCTCATGGTGCGAGCCGGTCTGCATCTGCCCTGTGCACCGGAGTCCGAGATGGCGTTATTTACCGAACTCTACGCTGATATCGGCGATGCACAGGACTTGAGCCGTGATCTCTCCAGCTTTTCCGCGCATATGACGCATATGATCCGACTCCTGTCCGAGAGCACGGGCCAACAATCATTCCGCGAATCGTTCACACCACGATCGCTGGTGCTTCTGGATGAGCCGGTGACCTCCACCGATCCGGCTGAGGGAGCGGCGTTGGCGGAGGCGTTGCTCTGCCGGTTGGCTGAACTGAATATGAAAGTCGTGGCGACGACGCATTACGGGGGGCTCAAAGAATTAGCACAGACCACTCCCGGCTTTGCCAATGCCAGCGTGGAATTTGATGTGGAGCGTCTGGCGCCGACCTATCGCGTCTTCATGGGGATGCCTGGTGGCTCGTCCGCCTTGGAGATTGCCCGTCGACTTGGTATGGACGAGCGTCTGGTGAACGACGCGCGAAGGCGACTGCATCGCACCGACCAACGGCTTGATCAGATGATGGCCGATCTGCAGCGTACACAACGCCAATTGGCGGATGATGCGGAGAAAACGCGGCGGGCCAGGCAGGATGCCGAGCAAGCCGCTCGCGAAGCTGAAGCGCTTCGTCTGCAACTTGAACAGGCCGAACAGGAGGCCAAGCGAGGGCTCAAGAAGAAGATCGGCGAGCAGTTTCAACGAGCTCGAGCCGAGGTGCAAGCCACAGTTGATTCGCTGAAGCGTGAGCAAAAACTCATCAAAGTCAAAGAGACGAAGCAACGGCTGCATGAGTTAGAAACAAAAGCGCGGCAGGAGCTGATGCCAGTCAGTACGCCAATCCCACTGGAGCAGCTCGGGATTGGCGATACGGTGGAGATTACGGGGTTGGGTATGACCGGGGTGCTCATGGAAATACCACAAGGAAAGAAACGAGTTCGGGTCAAGGTCGGAGAGGGCGAAATCCTGGCCACGGTCTCGAATCTGGTTGGCCTCGCACGTGAGGTAGGCGGTACTGCGGCTGTGCCCGCATCAGTTGCGGCACCTGTTCGGAGAGTCTCAATGAGTAACGGATTAGGGTTGGATGAACAGACGGTCGTAGATGTACGAGGTCAGGCGGCAGATGAAGCACTGGACCAGGTGGTGGCGGCGCTCGATCGGGCCGCGCTCGACGGCGCGCCGTATCTCCGGATCATCCACGGGCACGGTACCGGCCGACTGAAATCCGCCTTGCGCGAATATTTAAAATCATCACCCTATGTTGCAGAGTTCCGTCCGGGCGATCGAGCCGAAGGCGGCGATGGGGTGACGGTGGCAAAGCTGCGATAGGCGATGCCTCTGCAGAATTGTTAGGGTGCTGTTTATCCGGGCTTGAGTTCCAACTCCAAGTGCAACACTTCACGCCCCAATGGGCTACGGTGTTGCCATGCGAACAAGACCCTACTGCCACCTGAGTGCCGAAGAACCTGAAACCGTGAGTCTGGGCCTTGCTGCCGGCCACTCGTTGCGGCAGATGGCGATGGTATTGGGACGAGCCCCCAGCACCATCAGCCGCGAGATCGCCCGTAATGCCGGGGGGAAACAGTATCGCGCCTGCACGGCACACACGCTGGCATCGACGCGAGCTCAGCAGCCGCGGCGCTTCCGGAAACTCCGTGATCCCTGGCTGTGGTCGTACATCCAACGCGCGCTCCGGGAGGGCTCCTCGCTGGAGCAGATTGCCGGACGTCTCCAACGCGCGTATCCGGACGACATGGGGAAACACCTCTCGACGGAACCCCTCTATGCCGCGCTGGATGTGCTGCCGCATGGAGCCTTGCGGACGGAATTGCTGGCTGCGCTGCGGCAGGCTCGCAAGACCCGTCGCCCACGGGCGCGAGGCCGAGACCGCCGGGGCCAGATTCCCAATATGCCCCCGCTCGCCGAACGCGCTGTCGAGGGAACCAGCCGCACGGTTTCCGGTCACTGGGAAGGCGACTTGCTGAAGGGCGCCCGCAATGGCTCGGCCATTGGCACCTTGGTGGAACGGACGACGCGCTTGGTGCTGGTGGCCAAAATGGACGGCACGGATGCCGCCAGTGCATACCGAGGCTTCACCAAGCAGCTCCAGCCTGTCCCCGCCCCGCTGCGGAAAACACTGACCTATGATCGCGGGAAAGAGATGGCCGAGCATGAGCGGTTGGCGAACCGGCTGGCGATCCAGGTCTTCTTTGCCGACCCGCACAGCCCTTGGCAACGCGGGACCAACGAGAATACCAATGGCCTGCTACGCCAGTACTTACCGAAGGGCACCGACCTATCCAGCTATACGCAGCGTGAGCTGACTGCCATTGCGCCTCGGCTGAATACGCGCCCCAGAAAATGTCTCACCGTTGCGACGCCCCTGGCAGTCTATGCTCACCTGCGCCCTCATACACCCGTTGCACTTGGACCTTGAATCCACCGAGGGTATTTCACAGGATAAGTACTGAGACTTCATGCGTATCTATTTAGATTCACCTTCCTGTATCTTTTTCGATTCACCATGGAGTTCACACAGCACCGGGGTTCGCTTTTCTTTCAGGTCTCCTCTCTCGTCAGGTCTCCTCTGAACGCGAGAACGCCCATACATGACTCTTCCCGTACCGGTAGCCTGTACGGTACTAAGCTTGCAGTGTTTCACGCCATACACGTAAGAACACTTGCCAGACATCTACTGGAGGTATACAAGGGCGAACTCACTTGAGGCTGAGATGTCTGATCTTGGAAATCAACGAGTAACGAAAAACGACTGACATTCTTAGCGACGACTTGATGCGAGGAGGGGCCATGAATCGACAGCATGTCTTGGCACCGATAGGCACGGCGTTTCCCACCATTACGACTTCGATGTCTTAGAAAAGGCAGATATCAGGACGGATATCTGCTAGGGGAATGACTGCTGCAAATTGTGATGACATATTGGAGACCGATGATCATGCAAATGCGACGTAGACCAATTGAACGCAGTACCCTCTTTTACCCTCTCACCATGCCTGGCAAGCTTGAGGTTGGTGATATTCAACGACCGTTCCGAGCGAGGTCTCTATCCGCGCTGATACCACTCATTCTCTTTATTGTCATCGGAGCTAGCTGTGTTGGATATAAGTTGCCTGGCTCACAATCGGTTGCCGATCCGAAATGTAGCCGTGTGGTGACGGCTGATATTGTTGCCTTGGAACAGGCGTACACGTACAACCGCTTCGATGCCTATAACCCAGCCGGGATGTTGTTTGCCCTGCGTCGAGATGTAGTGGATTCGGTGACCGGCCTTCCGTTGTCCATGGTTCGAGTTTCGGGTGATGATCCAGCCGCCGGACAAGTACGCCTTCGGAGCGACAAACGGCCTCGACCGCTCGTGCTTAGAGTCAACGAAGGAGATTGTCTCCAGGTGACGTTTACAAACCTGCTTTCTCGGACGGCTCCGACATATCCGCACATCATGAAGAATCCTGCCACGGGCGGGTCTTTCAAGACTGCCGCCGGTCACGATGTTGGCCCGATTTCTCCGGAACTCCCGTTTACGCGCCATGCCTCCATGCACGTGAATGGCTTGTATTATGCTGGAAACATTGGGTCGGATGGTGCCAACGTCGGAATGAATGCGTCCTCCCTTGCGGCTCCCGGAGAAACGAAGATTTACACCTGGTATGCGAAGGCTGAGGGGACCTATTTCATGTATTCCATGGGAACGATCGGAGGGGGCGAGGGGGACGGGGGACAACTCGGTATGGGCCTGTTTGGGGCCGTGAATGTCGAACCGCCGGGCGCAGTATGGTATCGCTCTCAGGTCACCTCACAAGATATGCAGCATGCATCGAGTGGCCGTTCCAGCCAGATCGGCACGCCGATTTTCGACTATGAATCTCTCCGAATGTTGAGCGCGTCAAATGAAATCTTGCACTCTGACCTCAATGCCGTGATCGACAACGCTCCGCTTGTCTACGAGAACGGCCGTCCAAAACTTGGCGTGCGAGGCGAAGATTGCGGGCCTGACGGAAAAAAGCTGGGGGCTGGATCGAGTTGCGGGAAACCATTTCGGGAGTTCACGGTCATTTTTCACGATGAAATTACGGCTGACCAAGCATTTCAGGAGTTGACCGTAGAGGGCTCTCCCTTGGAAGTGCTAAAGGACAATATGGCCATCAATTACGGGGCTGCCGGTGTTGGCTCCGTGGTTCTCGCGAATCGAAAAGGTATCGGCCCTTCACGAAAGTGCAAGGAATGTAAGCTGGAAGAATTTTTCCTAAGCTCCTGGGTGAATGGAGACCCGGCCTTAGTGCTCGCTCCTATAAAGGATACACAGGACAACCCTATCGAATTGATGGAGAACGGTCATGTCGTTACGGATATCGATGGTAATAAGCAGTATCGTAAGCGAGCGCTCTATCCCGATGATCCATCGAATGTTCACCATTCGTACGTAGGCGATCCGGTTCGGTTTCGGAACATCCATGCCGGGCCGAAGGAGACGCACGTCTTCCACCTGCATGCCCATCAATGGGTGCAGGACAAGCATGATCCAAACGCGGTGTATCTCGATTCGCAAACCATCTCACCGGGAACTGCTTTTAACTACGAAGTGCATTATGGCGGGTCTGGAAACCGAAACCTCGGACCTGGGGATTCTATTTTCCACTGCCATCTCTATCCTCATTTTGCACAGGGCATGTGGGAACTGTGGCGAGCACACGATGTGTTTGAAGACGGGACGCCAGGGTTGTTCGATACCTCGCAGCCTATCAGTGACACGAATAATCCACGGATGCGCAACCTGCCGGATGCTGAAATTGCCGAAGGAACGCCAACCCCGGCTCTGGTCCCGTTGCCGCATCACGCCTTGCCGCCCATGCCTACGGCGACATTCCGCGGCTATCCATTTTACATTGCGGGGAAAGCAGGGCATCGCCCGCCTCAGCCACCGAATGATTTTGATTCTATGCAGGGGAAGAGCTCAATTGACGGTGGGCTGCCTCGGCACATCATTTCTGAGGCTACGACAAAAGACGAGTTTGAAGCGGCTAAGCAGTTTGTCGATTCAGATCCAGGTACCGGTGTTCCCGAGTGCCGACGCACACACGAATCCGATCTTGCCGTACAGAGTGCGAAGCAATCTCATTGCATTGCCAAGCGAACGCATCGTTTGAACAGCGATCCGTTACTGACGAGTCTCGCAAGAGAACTTGTCGCCGCTAAGGTTGAGACCCTCGAGAGCTTTACTCCGCAGGAAGGAGCGGCTCGCGATTTTCATGCGGGTCACCTCACAATTCATGGTCATTCTGCCGAGCTTACGTCGACACCATTCGGTTGGGAGACGAAAGGATACCCGACCTGTGATGCATCAGGGAAATGTGACCGTGCCATTGATCCGATGGTGCAAGACCGAGTGCTGCTATCTGTGAATGGGCAGGGAGATCGACCAGGAGCGCCATTTGGAAATCCCTGTCCGAAACAGGAATTTGACGATGATGCTCGGTCACGCGTTTACCGAGGTGCCTATGTCCAATTGGATATGACGGTCAACAAGCAGGGGTGGCACGATCCGCAAGCTCGGATTGCGGTCTTGGAAGAAGATATTCATCCGACCCTGACCAGAAAGCGCCCTGCGGAGCCGCTCTTCTTCCGCGCCAATTCCGGGGATTGTGTGGTGTTTAAATCCACCAATTTGGTGCCGTCCGTTCTTAATCTGGACGACTTCCAGGTCTTTACCCCGACTGACACCATCGGCCAGCACATCCACCTGGTGAAGTTCGACGTCACATCTTCGGATGGGTCGGGTAACGGATGGAATTATGAGGATGGCACCTTTTCACCTGATGAGGTCCGCGAGCGTCTGCATGCCCACAATGAGTACGTCAAGACTCATGGGGGAACTCCTATGTTGCCCAAGACCCATCCGATGTTTGCAGCGGGTGGCGCTATGTTCCACGACGGCAGGGGCGATGCCCGCGGGATCTGTCCGCCCTCGATGGACAAGAAGGATTGGGATCAGCATCCCTGGTGTGGCGCGCAAACCACGGTGCAACGTTGGTGGGTCGATCCCCTGCTGAATAATCAAGGAGATGACCGGACCCTCAGGACGGTATTTACGCATGATCACTTTGGGCCGAGCTCGCACCAGCAGCATGGGCTCTACGCCGCCTTGGTGGTGGAGCCAAAGGGGTCGGCTTGGCGGAAACTTGATGGGAGCCCCATGGGCGGCAGTGCTCAGGATGGTGCGCCACTCAAGGCGATCGATCGCCGTCATGATGGGGGACCAACATCCTATGCAGCGCTGATTGGTCCGTCCACTGATCCGAAACAAGGGGTTCGTGAATACAATCTTGCCGTGGCCGATTTCGCGATTGTGTACAACGAAGACAACTGGCCGGTGAACCCAGACCATCGTCATGAAGAAGTCAACATTCCGTCCCCTCGAGTTCGTCAGATGAAACCAAACCCACAGGGCATCTCGCCTTCTGACCCAGGCACGGCCCTGTTCAACTATCGCAATGAACCCATTCCCTTGCGCATTGCCAAGAAGGAGAGAACTGGCATCTTTGATTCCAAGTATGAACAAAAAAAAGATCGTGAGGAGAAGGACAAGCGGTCAAAATGTCGATCAACTACCGTTGAGGCTGCGCGGGTCGAATTTTCCAACGCGAGAAATCGGTACCCCAATCCGCTCACTTTGGAAGCATTCGAGAAAATAAAACAAGCCCAAGAGTACTGCGATGGAGATGTAGCTTACGCATTTAACTCCGTTGTGCATGGCGATCAACAGGCCGATAAAGAATTTCTCTTTCTTGAGAATAGTCCCAGTCTTGGAAGCTCACAACTCAATGCAACGCTCATGAACGGTTATACGGATTCTAGTGCGAATATCAAACAGCCTCCGCTTCGAGTTCCTGGTGACCCAGCTACGCCATTACTATTCGCCTATCAAGGCGAGCGAGTCAATATTCGACTGATTCAGGGAGCGCAGGAATCCCAACACGTCTTCAACATGCACGGAGTGAAATGGCCGACTCAGCCCGATTCAGTGAGATCAGGTTGGACCAATGCGCAGCAGCTCGGCATTTCTGAACATTTTGAGTTCGATATGCATTTGGACGAGGGGGAGACCAGCGATTATTTGTATGCTTCCCCCGAGGTAGGTAATCTCTGGCACGGTGCCTGGGGGATCATGCGTGGATATAAACGCGGCGCCAAAATCGGGACGAATGAAACAAAGTTGGAGTGGGATGGATTGCCTCGCCTTCACGACTCCTCAACGAGTCACCCCTCAGCCGATAGTCAGGATGTCTGCCCTACGAATCTCACCAAAGAGGCTTACCGCACGGTTACTGTTGGGGCGTGGCTTGCAAAGGATATTCTTCCGAAACGCACACTCACGTATAACCATTTATTTGGACTCGTGGATCCGAACGCGATCATATTTGTGGACATGGCGACGGAAGTCAGTGCGTATCAGAAAGTTCTTAACGAGTTGAAAAACCAGTCGGATGAGAAAAACCAAAAGGATGACCATGAAAAACTGCTGGAGCTTTTACTCGATGAACTCGGAACTCCTTCGCAAAACGATCAAGCACTTCGTAAAGAAACACTGACACACATTAATTTCAATCATAAGGGGTGGCCTCTCCAACTTATGCTGAGGAAGTCTTATGAGGCAGGTGACCGTATCCCTGAACCGCTTATTTTACGAGCAGCGGCCGGGGACTGCCTGAGAGTTACTCTCGAGAATCACCTCCCGTACGAGCTAAAAGATGGTCCTGACGTTCGAGACAGCTGGTCGGCCAATGAGATGCCGGGGATCGTCCAGGGATTCAATTTTAATCAGATTAAAATGTCCAATCGAGTCAGTCTGCACGCCGCACTGGTGGAGATGAATACTAGGGCACAGGATGGGGCGGCAGTCGGTTTGAACCTCGATAGTACGGTCGCACCAGGCAAGGCCAAAACGTACGAATGGTTTGCCGGTGAATTCAAGAAAACCGCCCAAGGAGAAACGGAGGCTGTTGCGATCGAGTTTGGGGCCATTCCGCTTCGAGATATGGGCGATGTTATTAAACACAGTTCCCATGGCGCCATCGGTGCGCTGATCATTGAGCCCAAGGGGGCGGTGTGGACATCAGATCCGAGCACCGAGGCATCGGCTACTGTGCGATATACCAATGCATCCGGCGTAGAAGAAATCTTCCGCGAGTTCGTGCTCTTGTATCAAGATGATGTCAGCCTACGCATGAACGGCGATCCGATCGTGAATCGGGAGGGCGTCGACGATGTCTACGACTTGGGACAGAAAGCCTTCAACTATCGGACAGAGCCGCTTTGGGCAAGACTCGGACTCAGCCCAGGAGTTGATCTCGAAACATTGAACCAAGTTGACCATAAAGATGTGTTGAGCTCAAAAGTTGTACATCCGGGTTGCTCAGGAGTGCCCTGTGACCCAGTCACTCCGTTCTTTATCGCCAAGGCCGGTGATCCTGTTCGGTTCCGGATCGTGAATCCCGCCGGTCATTCTCGGCAACATGGGTTCACGCTCCACGGGCATGATTGGGTCATGTCGCCCTGGGAATGCAGTAAGAACACGACTTCTTCATGCGATTCGTCGGTTCAAGGAGAGCCGGTGCGCACAACCAATCGAATCGGTTCAGCTGGAGGACTAGGCCCAACGCGCCATGTCAATGTGCTGACCACTGCCGGGGGGCCAGGTAAAGTTCCTGGTGACTATTTATATCGAACGCAAGAGTCCTTCCAGTTCGATAGCGGGCTGTGGGGCATTCTCTGCGTCTATGATGAAACTGACACACAGCGCTGTCGAACGCGTTCAACAGCGCATAACAAATGACCTACCGATTTCTATCTGAGTGATGAACGATTAGTACGAGGAGATTGCTAACATGAAACGGTCACAAATATTCTTTTGGATATGGCTGACGGTAACGTCGGTTGGAATCCAGGGGCATGCCCTGGCGGTGTTCAATGAAGGGACTCAGTTTGATATCTTTGGAATTATTCAAGAGTTTGAATTGCTCGATGGGGCAAAATCCGTGTGCCCCGGTCCATCGAGCAGTTCATTGCTGGTTGGAGCACGAATGAAGGTCAACGGACTTGATATCATTGTCCCTTGTAACTCCATCATCACGATGCCCGGCAGCTATCTGACGCCTCATGATATTTTTCGTGGTCCTCAGGCTGACCCTTCACCACTCCCACAATCTGGCCTTGCTGTTACTGACACGAGTCCGGCTCCCATCGCCCCCTATGAGGCTTCTATCCAGGGCAATATTGTCTGTGTGCCGGTCGTAGGATGCCGCTACATCGCTGGGCTTGTCAGCATTTCACAAAATTCTCTTAACAATGCAGGAGGATACATACACGAAATCGTCAGTGGAACTGGAGAACTTTTCATAGGGGCCAGTCCCTTAGCGACAACTAGGCAACCGGGAGATGTTCGTCTAGTGCTTAACGATCCGGATGGGAAATATGGCCGTCCGGTCTCGGCCGATCGGCGATTTGCGACTGATCCAGACAATCCGGCCATCAGCGCACAAACAGGATATCCTATGTGTGTGCCGAGCAGTGGTGTCTCATTCTGCGCGCCTAGTCAGAACCGGCCAAAGATGGGCGGAAAGCCGCGCACGGAGTTTGTGATAGGCCAAAACCCATTAGCACCTCCGATTCCCGGCAATGCTCCAATCCTAAATTGTCCCACTGCAGTATGCGATCCCACAAAAATGGCTGCCTTTGAAGCTGGCGACTTTGTGATGTATGCAGGGATCTTGGCCAGGGATACTACGAACCAAACGTTTATTTCAGCCTACAAGTTGACGGCTTGGCTTGGTATTTTTACAGCACCAGGGACTGATCCGGCCTACGTCAATCAGGATGTTTCCATCATGGGGGCGGCTGGACCACGAGTTGATCAGATTGATACAGAAGTGCAAAATCGACTGAAGGTAGAAGGATTCACCACGGATCCTTCCCGCGTCGTTGATGTCTATGCCGTGGACGTGCATCCAACGAGCGGAAATAGAACGCTGCGACGCCTAACGACCATCACACCACAGGCGGTCCCATTCGGGCGTTTTCGGCAAGTTCTCGACAAAGATCCGCGATTTTTACCACCACCGCGAGAGCTCTTGGTTCGGATTCGTCACGTCGGAGATCTTAACGCCGGACCTGACCCCGGTCCTGGCCCCGGACGGTACACGGCACCGATCCAGGAAATCATTTTCCCGGAAAATACGCGCTGGGGAGATGATCTTGTTCCCTTCAATTTTCATTGTTTGCCATTTTTGACGCAAGGTTCTGGACCGCTTTCTACCCTTGACCATGCTGGAGTTGCCGGCACGCCTATCGTCGGGCAGCTGAATCCTTGGCCAGGCAACCCGGCACCATCACCTACCGTGCCGCCTGCTTCCAGCTCATGTAGGCAGTAGCACAAGGTAGAATCTTTCATCTTTCAGGGAAAGCTTAAGAGAGGAGGAGCTATGGCCAACTACACTCAGACATCGAATCATCGTGATTTCGATGATGTGATTGATTGGTCCGAAGGGGGATCATTACCACAGGGCGACGTTGATCCATTGTGGACGAATCCATTTTTTTCTACTGCTAATAACCGAATTGACGTTTCTCATACTGTCGATGATGGCGAGGGGGGGCTCATTGAAAAAATTCGTCGACTGGACCAGACCTCTGATGGTGGCAGTACGAATTTTCGCGGCAGCTTCGCTCCTAACGAAAAGTTGGTCTCCACCGTTGAGGGCAGGGACGATGGCCCCCTGACTCTGACGTTTGATACTCCGGTGGCAGGTGTGGGGGCTCGGATTTCGGTGAGCCCAACGCAAAGATTTACAGGTATTTTGCGTGTGTATGAATCGACCAAACGGGATGCAGTGCCTGTGGCCGAATATACTGTCAGTGGAACCGGTGGTTTTACGTCAACAGAGACTGCCCCATTTTTGGGAGCGATCAGCGACCAGGCCAATATCGTGTGTGCCGAGTTTGATACGGCACAGGATTGCGATTTTGGATTCATTATCGATTCGCTGCGTCTCTTGACGACTCCGACGGCTCAACACTCCAGAGCTCGTGCGACTCGGAAGATCAGAAAAAATGGTCGGTAACCAAGCGCGAGTGGTTGGCTTTTTCTGTGTGACTGCTGCGCTGGCCGGTGTGTCTTACGCGCACGATCATCCAACGGCTCAGCGCAGTATGTCTTCTACGCCCTACGCAGCGGTCTTTCACCGTGCACTCAACGAATTAAATCTAGCGATCGATTTCTCTCTTTCGCCGGCGGTCAAGCCAGGTTCAGCCGCTCAGCACGAGCTTCAAGCACAGGAGCCCCTTTATGTGCGTGTGGTATTTAAAGACCCTGTGAGTGGCCGTCCGCGGGGTGATGTGCGTCCGAAAGCATGGCTGAACCTACGGCGCTCCGACCAAGTTGCCGAGGAGATTTCCTGTCGTGACAAGATCAAGGGGTTTCTGAAAGGGACATTGAGCGGAAGAGCCGACGTTGATTTGAATGCGTATTCGCTTCTTGTTCTGAACCATGACAATAGCATTTCCTACATTAATCCGCAGGTTGGCCTGAATACCTCCAAGCTGGAGCGACTGATCACCCTGCCAGGGCAAGGAAGAGACTGGGCGTTATCGCAAAGCCAGCAATGGTTGTATGTCACGATTCCTGACAAGTCGGCTGTGGCAGTGATCAAAACAGATACAGGAGAGGTCGCTCAGGTCATCTCCACCGGTGATAAGACTACCCCTTCACGCCTAGCATTGGAGCCGGATGATCGCCGCTTGTGGGTTGGCCTTGATTACTCTTCCACGTTAGTTGCGGTGGATACCCAAACCCATCACATTATAAAATCGATTGATATTGGAAAGGGCCTGCACACCCTCGCCTTCAGCAGCGATCATCGCTACATCGCCGTGACGAACACAGCCGATGACACTGTGACCCTGATCGGCCTTGATGACCTCACGGTCGCCGCGACAGTACCCACCAGTCGTACGCCGGTTGCGTTGGCGTATAGTCGCGCTAGTGGATTTTTTTATGCGGTGGGCTTGAATGGAGATACCGTCACGGTCATTGATCCGCAAGCGAGACAAGTCGTAGCTACCATTCCGATAAAAGCAGGTGTGGTCGCGCTACGATTTGAGCCTGAAGGGAACATAGGGTTGGCCATTAATCAAATTGAGGGGACCGTTTCTGCGCTGGACGCCTTCAAGGGGCAGATTATAGCCACTGCTGCAGTCGTGAAAGAGCCTGACCAAGTCACCGTTACCCAGCATTTTGCCTATGTCCGCGGCATTGGGTCCGATAAGTTCTCCCTCATTGATCTCAGTCTGCTTAAAAAAGGGAGCTTAGCCGTCACCGACATTCCCGCTGGCCATACCTTTCCTCAGTCGACTCCATCTGACCTAAACGTTGCCGACATGATTGTCCCTACTCCCGATGGACACGGCGCGTGGATCGCTCATGCTCCGGAACGGGCACTGTACTACTATATGGAAGGAATGATGGTGCCCATGGGTACGCTACAGACCTATCAACGCCGTCCACACGCTGTTCTGGTACTCAACCGAAGCCTTGTTCAGGCCGACACGGGCCGGTATGAAGCTGTGGTCACGTTTCCAAGCGCGGGGACATACGACCTGCATCTCCTTACAGAGAATCCACCTACGGTCGTGTGTATGCCATTGCAGGTCAAGGCGTCGTCTCATCCTGGCGACGTTGCCGAAACGGTTAAAGAAAGAGTACGCATTCAACGGCTATTCGATAACAAACCCTTTCCCACGGGAACACCAGTATCGTTGCGATTTAAGATCCTGGATGCACAGGCAAATCAACCTATGAACGAGCTGACGGATGTGCAGGTGTTGCTCTTTGAGCCTCCGGGTACATGGCAGCAGCGTGTTGGGGCCCGCGGCCTCGGGAATGGGGTCTATGAGATCACGCCTGTCTTTCCTCACCCAGGTCAGTATCGAGTGACGGTCCAAATCTCTTCGATGCGTGTGTCATTTGATGCTAGGTCGGCAACGACCGTAACTGTACAGCGTTAACGTACAAGCAAGAATCCCTGGTAAGTTTTTGGACTGTTTGTGCACGTCCGCTAACTTATTTGGGAGTTGCTCGGATGGCTCAAAAGGTCGGCTTCTATATTGCGCGAGACACTCATGCAGATCGGTCGGCATGTGACGAGGAGTGTTCTCATTGAAAGGCTTGAGCGGTGCCGTGAACAAGAGACTGGAGCAGGGTTTTCGCTCACATACGGATCGCAGAGGCGAATTGGGAGCTATCGGGTCCGCATTTTTGGTGTGAAGCCTGAATTTCAGCAATTCATGCCGATTACAGAGTGGATCATACCGGGGGATCTTTTCTAACAGCTAGTTGTTCTGTGCCAGAGCTGTCCCTATAGGCGGGTTGCCGTACGTGGGATTGTATCCTTTCTGATTCACCTCCGCATCTAAGGAGATACTCCAGCTACCTAGGTCTGCCATCCGTTTCATACACCCACAGACTCCGGGCAATGCTATATCCCTATGATATTAGAATGAAATTGGCTAATGGTTGTTTACGTAGGCATGCGTGATATCAAGATTACGTACTTCTTGAGCCCATTCAACAGGTACTGGCCTGATGAGGGACACCAATCCTACTGCTTAGGTGAGACCCCGTTGTCTGTTCCGTTGCAGAGTGCTAGTATTTGCCACTGAGAGGAGTTCTACGCAAGACGGTCAGAGTCATTTTAGGGTCATGACAGAACAACACTTTGGCGCGATGTGAAGGAGGACAACCATGAAATCCCCCACTACTGAGAGAGAGTCACCGAAGTCCTCCTTGCACACCAACAAAGGAACCGGGTCCGATGATGAGGGCCGTAGCCAATCGCTGGAGGTGAACAGCAATACTCCCGATGGTCTGGCGAGGGTCCAGGAACTGCTCTTTGGCGTGCAATTCCGGGAACATGCACAGCGCATCACGCAGCTTGAAGAATCGCTCACTCGCGTAGCCAACGAATTGACACAGAAATTGGATAGTCGATTCGATTCGCTTGAATCGTTCGTCAAACAACAAGTCGAAGCGCTGACGGGTCAGATCAAGAACGAGCACGAAGGCCGGGCGCAGGCGACTGCCAGCCTTATGCACGACCTGAAGGAATTGGGGAAGACGGTTGCCACCAGCACCGCGCAACTGGACCAGCAAGCCTCGACGAAAAGCCGAGAATTGCACCAGCGTATTGCTGATCAACAGCAGACTCTGTCGACGGAGATGCAAAAGAAAAACGAAGAACTCTCGAATGCCATGGAAGCAGCCCTAGCTGAATTGCGTCGGGAAAAAGTCACGCGTGCCGTACTCGCAGAATTGTTCGAAAAATCTGCGCAGTCGTTAAGTGGAGACCTCGCCCCCACTCGTGGGAAGTGATAGATCCATAGTCTCTATACAGAGGTAGGAGGGGAACAAAAGCAGTGTGCCTGTGATCGCACAGAATCCTCATTTTGAAGCCCCAGGTGATCTATTGCACCTGGGATCTGCTTGACCACCGGAGCAAGGCCATGTCCGACTCTCAAGAACCCAGCACCTTGACAGCTCACCCGACAAGCGACGGCCTCGAAGAAATCCAAAAAGTGCTGCTTCGGGCGGAGCGAGACCGACTCGACCGACTCGAAAAACGCCTCAGGGATTCGGTGATTGATTCGCCCGCCGTCGCCAATGTCTTGCCGAATGCTATCTGTCAACGCGCCAAGCAGGACCAGCAACTCGAAAAATCTCTGGCACCTCTCATCGGGAAGGTCTTCGTCCGTGGTATCAAAGGCTCGCCAAAACTCATTGCCGATGCAATTTCCCCTGTGATGATGCCAGCTATTCGGAAGGCCATTGAGACTGCTGTGCAAGGCATGGCGCAGTCGGTGAATCGAACATTGGACCACAGCGGTTTGTCTTGGCGAGGGATGACGTGGCGCTGGGAGGCGTGGAAAACTGGCAGACCATTCGGAGAAATCGTCTTGTCTCACACTATGAAATACCGCGTGGAACGGGTATTTCTTTTTTATAGGGAGAATGGCACACAACTTTGTAATGTCGATGGTCCCGGCATACAACCTTTTGATCCGGGCCATGAGGATCTGGTTACGGGCATGTTTTCCAGGATCAAGACGGCGGTACAAAAGTTTGCCCAAGATGAGTTTCAGGCCGCCCAACATGCGTCCATGAATGAATTCAAAATGGACGATGGCAAGATGGTATTGATCGAGCAAGGCTCTAAAGCCGTCTTGGCCGCTGTTGTTCTTGGTTTGCCATTGCCGTCACTCCGCACCGCACTTCAGGATGCACTCGACACTATCCACTTGGAGTTGAACGAGGCCCTTCAGAATTTCCGAGGCGACAAGAAGCCGTTCGAGGCTGCAAGACCGCATCTAGAGACATGTCTCCTCCACGAGGAAAGTGATTCCTCAAACAAGCAAGGCTCGGCCAATGGCGGCGTGTCGCCTGCGCAGGTTGCTTTGCTGGCACTCCTAGTGGGAGCGCTTGCTTGGTGGGGCATTACTACTTACCTCGAATGGCGGCGAGAGGTTGATGAAAAACAGCGATGGGCAGAATTTCAGGATGAGGCCAGGGAGAAGCATGGTATCCACATCACATCCATTGACGCTACTTATGGAAAGGACGGCAAGACCATTGTGTACGGCTTGCGTGATCCGCTCTCTGATGATCCGCAGAAAATCGCTCAGGAGGTGGGGCTATCAACCGACGCGATTGACTTTCAACTTGAACCTTACCTATCGCTGCAGCCCGAACTGGTGGCGCGAAGGGCCAAGGACATCTTACATGCGCCAGAATCGGTCCGCCTCTCAGTCCAAAATGGTACGACGGTATTGAACATAACCGGTACTGCACCATATGCCTGGATTGCACAGTTTCGGAGGGCCAGTCCGACGATTCCGGGTGTTACATCGATACAAGATGCTGGACTTCAAGACGAAGATCGGCTGCGCCTTGCTGAACTCGTTCAAGAAATTGAAGCGTCCTATCTGGACTTCGAGGTAGGTAGTGCGTCGCTTACGGCAGAACCTGGGGCGGTACTACAGGTATTGCTCCAGACGCTTCATAAATGCGATGAGCTGGCCCAGCAACTTGGTAATCGAATACAGGTGGAGATTCATGGCAATACCAGCGATGAGGGTTCTGCCGAGCTGAATCGTCGCCTAGCGCTTGCACGTGCACGAGGGATCATGTCCATTCTTAATGTCGAACAGCTCACGACCATCAATTTCAGGGCGGTTGCTGCTCCAGTCGACCCTTCGGCAACGACTGGAGCACGGGGAACCAAATCTCTACGGACACGACAAGTATCGTTTCATGTCACAGTCAACGATTCTGCATCGGCGGGGCCCAGGCTATGACACGGTCGCTCAGCAGCAAAAGCAAAACGATTTGCTTGCTGGGTGCGAGTGGCGTAGGAAAGACTTCGCTCGTCAAACAATTTGTAGAGAAAGTTTTCGATGAAAACTATAGGACCACGATTGGTACTCAACTGTATGACACGTCTGTTATATGCGATGAAGAACTAGTCAAGTTGAATATTTATGATCTAGCCGGAACAGACGATCCACGGCAGGCACACCACGATGACTCCCTAGAAAACGCCGAGGGTTATATCCTGGTTGCGGACGTCACTCGTCCCGACACGCTTGATGTAGCGAACGGCCTCATCTCGGCTGCAAAGGAGCAAAGTATCCGCTCCGATACAGACGATCCTCCATTTGTGCTTCTAGTGAATAAGCAGGACATCCTTCAATCTTCCGCAGTAACTAAACGTGCCCTTGAACTCTTTGGAGATGGCACGAAGGTTTTTGAGACCAGTGCCAAAACTGGCGAGAGGGTGAATGCGGCGTTCGAGTACCTAGCAAAGCAGATGCTCGAGATCGATAGGCGGTGTGAGAGTCAAACTGAGCAACTCACGGGTGATGACCGGGATACGCCTATGGATTTGGCCGATCCAAAAAGTTATGAAGTGCCAATCCTTGAGAGGGACCTTGAATATAACAGTTCTTCAATTTTTCCTGCAGAAAAGGAAGAACGAGCCCTGTTCAATAATCTGTTTGAAGCACTGGATAGCCTGGTACTTGAGCGATGCACAGATGGCCATGCGTTTCGGTCGATGCGGGATGATGTGCCCGATTGGGCTCTATGTCTAATCGAGAGGTTTTCCAACCAGCCCCACCAGGAGCTCTGGACTGAAATTGCTGTTTCTTTGAAGCAGTTCATGCCTAAGGCCAAGAATTGGTGGAATGAGCACAGGACAGGCAAACTTTGTTCAGGTTGGAAGGCTGAAAAGTGGGAAGGTCACGAAACCCTTGATCTCGAATTCACAGCGACCGCGATCGGCTATCGGAAATGGCTGGTGATTAAGAGACTTGCCCCTAACCTTAGGGCCTATCTCCAACATATACAAGATCAGAAGGTTGACCTCCATCGACAACCGTCAGAATCCTGAACAGCCATCCAGGCCTATTACCAGATGTCTACTAATCTTTCAAACAGCCATGTCCCCAATCCACTAGTCCATGATATCGGGACTCCCCGATATTTTATTAGTTATGACCATGCCGATCATGCAAATGTGGAAAAAATTAGAAGGGGAATTCAGAGAGGCCCTCAGAGGTTTGCAGTTTGGTTCGATCGGCGTGACCTGCGAGCGGGATCCCTAATTGACCCCACCATTCAACAAGCAATCGACATCTGTAGCACTATACTTTTTGTTGCAACCACCAACAGCGTTAAAAGTGAGTACTGTCAGGCTGAGTTGGATCGAGGTTTTAGAAAAAATAAGACGATTGTCTCGCTGTGCATTGATTCCAATATAGATCTCCCCCTACGACTAAGTATCCGAAAATTTATTGATTTCTCATCAAGTTTTGAAGATGGCCTCAATGAACTCCATGACTTTCTGGTGCAAGATCAGGAAGAAAGTCAGCTGCCTCCCGTCACGACCGAGCCTGTAGTGCCCACAGCCACTTCCCCTGGCGAGATTCAGCCGATCGTGATCAATAAACCTACGACTCGAGGATCGGTCCATTTCGTCGGACGTACTGAACAGTGTCGGCTCATTGAAGGTTTCCTGTCCGATGACGCTAGCTCAGTACTTTGGATTTGGGGGAGATCAGGATCTGGGAAGACGGCGCTAACCTGTCATGTGCTTGACGAAATCCAACGTGGAAAGTGGACTGATTCAGGGCGCATGGTTCCCATCCACGCCGTTTCCTATCTTAATCAGAATCACCATTCCCTGCCGGATTGGCTTAATCTGCTGGATAAGATCCGCAAGTCAATACCTCCTGTACCAGGCCTGACCCCACGAGAGAAATCTCTTGCCTCAACGATCGCACATCTACTTTCAGGCCTATCAGATCACCGCGTGGTACTCCTAGTCGATCACCTTGACGAATTGATTGATCTCAAGACTAGAAAACTGACTGATCCGAATCTTCGTGATGCCCTACAGACCGTTCTTACCCTCACCAATCATAAGTTAAAAGTGATTGGGACCTCTCAGATTGTTCCAGATGATTTGCCTACGGATCTACTTGGCCGGTGGGATAGCCGAAACTTAGGTGGTGGACTCCCACGATCGGAAGCTATCCAGCTACTCGAGAGATTGGCTCAGGATAGCAGTCTAGGACTTCAAGGCGATGACAAACTCTTGAACGAACTGTGCCGGTTCACGCAATGCAATCCCCGCGCGATCGAGACTATACACGCTGTGCTAAAAACAAATCCTTTAATTTCACCACGAGATATTCTGAGGGATGAAAACCTGCCCTATCTAGATGATGTCTTTAACGCCCTCATCGGGGAAAGCTACGCTTGTCTTGATGAGGATTCTAAGGCCATGATGCGAGTGTTGTCGTCATCCGACACTCCTGTTAGAGCAGAAGTTGTGGTTAAGACGTTCCGGTACGACTATCCGGACATCGATGCTCGGCAGGTTCTGGACCAGTTGACGGTAATGCAGCTGGTCGAAAAAACAAATGAAGGGTACCTCCTTCAAGAAACTGACCGGCGGTATGTGGCTTCTCAAGTCAGCGACTGCAATCAACAGGATGTTTTAGCGGGCGATCCGACAACTGAGGCTGCTTCGCTCATTCTGCTCTTTAACCATCTTCACAAACAGAAGAACTACCCAGATGCGGTCAACGTATTGACACAACTTGAACCTCATCTAAATCAGCTGGGGCGTTACCAGGAGCTAACAGAATGTTACAAGAAGTTAGATGGATATTTTGAAGAACTGGCTCGCAAGCCGGAAAACAGTGACCTTGTATGCCGCCATCTTGATCGATTCGCCGGGATTTATCATCGGCTCGGAAGACTCGATGATGCAGCAGATTATTATGAAAAGGGGTTGGAGTGTGCTCTAAATGTGTCCGATCGGAGAAGGGAGAGGCGCTACCTCGGGAATCTCGCCCTTTGCATGCAAGAATCTGGCGATCTTGTGGGAAGCGCGCTCTACTGCATGGCCGCTCTAGAGTTGGCTCGACAGACGAAAGACGAGGCCTGGGAGGCTCATATCTGGAACATCCTCAGTGATTCGTGGGCCGGTCTAGGGAAGATTTCCGATGCAATGAGAGCGAGTGAACAAGCGCTGACACTCGCACGTGAGAATGATCAGCGGGAGAGTGAAGTGGTTGCGCTCGTCAATCTTGGACAACAGCTTGAGGCACAGGGTTATGACCACAAGGCAGAGGGTAAGTGCAAGCAGGCTTGCGAGATAGCCAAAGATATCGGATTCCAACTTGGGGAGTCTGCTGCGAGGAGAAACCTGGGAATTCTCAATCTAAATGGAGAAAAATACATATTCGCTGTTGAGCACCTCACCAAGGCAATAGAACTGGCTGATGCCACTCAGAATAGGCAACTGCAGCAAACTACCAGGATTGAATTGGCTACGGCCTATCTCCTGACCGCTAAGCTTGAAGATGGAGAAAAGATTGTTAACGAGGCAGTGCAATTCAATACACCACTTTTTAGCCCAGAAGCTCACTCTCTTCGAGGTATTATACTGTATCGGTTGGAAAAAAATTCTGAGGCAGCCAAAGCTTTTCTTAAAGCACGTAATCAAGCTGAACTGGTGTTCAATCAAACGTCCGCGTACTACCGAGCGCTTGATACAATGGGATTGAGCTATTGTGGCCTGACGCTTTCATTGAACGAACCCTACCTCGATGAAGCCATCATTGCCTACGGGGCCGCCCATAGCCTTACTCACGAGCCGGGCATTGTCCGGCGCAGACTCCTTCTTTTTGACGCCTTGGCGAAGACTGATTCTGAGAAGAAGCTAGTCTCGGTACGAAAAACGATCGATCCCAAAGGCAAGAGTACCATTACCCGCTAGGTTTCCCTGGGGGAAAAGAAATGTTCGTTTCGACGAGTTATCTTCAGGTTGGAAGACTATATCGCTAAGGCTGACATACTCCTTGAGTTGTGGCTGGGTGACTGGCACTCCACGGTGAGTTAATGCGACTTGCATTGAATCCAGTGTCTTGTTGAGGAATTGATCCAGTAGGGGACGGCCCCAGGCAATGGATCGTGGGTTGCTGATTCGATTGACGAAGTCGAGCACCCACTGAAAGGCCATTTCAGTCTGCTCGTCTTGGCTGGACACTGAGCGAATCACCGACAAATCTTGAAACAAGAAGGAACTTGTCCCGTTTCCACTTGAAACTGGCACAAGACTGGAGGCGAGATAAGGCCCACCATTTTTCTGGACATTGGAAAGCTTTCGGAGAATCTCTCGGGCCCGATCGTAGTTGTATTGCTCAAGAATCTGTTCCGCTCTTGCCCTCAACTGTACGTGTTCAGGCTGTGGCACCTGAGAATTTGTGCTGTCACCGGTGACTGAGTTGTGTTCAGTTTGCTCAAACGGAAACACCTTGACCGGAATGAACATCGCATTGAGCATCTTCCTATCAGGATAGGTCTGTTCTAATTTGTCGAGATCCGGAACTTCTTTCAGGCAAGCTGAAATGATCGCAAGGTAGATGGGCTTGGTCGCGGCAGTTGGGGGAGACTCGAACAGCACATAGCTATAAAGCCCATAGTTAGGTGTTTCGGGTTTGTCGCCAATCAAGAGCGTTTTTCCCGTTATTTTACTTTGATTTTGGTCGTTCCTCATCACGGTGTGTTCGGCGATCCCCATTCCACAGGCGACCAGCGCACTAGTTATCATAAGAAGCACAAAGGCGCTAACCAAGCGTGAGTAGTGGAGGCTTAAACCCCACCTATCGGCTTTGCCCGTGGTTGGGGATAGACTCTTTCTGGGTCTCATTTTTTGTCCTGTCTATATTCTGTCTATATTGTCGCCCTCATCCCGCGACGCCTGGTAGCGGTTTTGTAGAATCCGGTGGCGTCTCGTTCCTCGCCCGTAACTGTTCAATCTGAGCACTGTATATTCTCGATGCGGGCCCTAGGCATTTGTCTGACTTGATATGATTAAGACGCTTATCGTTGATAGGGTGGTCCTTCAGGAAATCAGGCAGGTTGTTTGGGTTTTTGTCTGTTCTTGTTTTCATGTTTT
This sequence comes from uncultured Nitrospira sp., assembly GCA_902500775.1. Taxonomy (GTDB): domain Bacteria; phylum Nitrospirota; class Nitrospiria; order Nitrospirales; family Nitrospiraceae; genus Nitrospira_D. The sequence continues at coordinate 35,516 of CABVRZ010000015.1, read as the reverse complement.
CCCAAAACCTTTGGATTTTTTCTGGATCGTATCCGGCCTTGGCTGCCAACTTTAGGCCGAGACAGTCTGCATCTAGTTCCTGAGATTGTGTCCATAGCCTGTTCCCTACAGCTAGATCGGCGAGTCCCACCGCACCAGTTACTCCAGCCATGACTTGTCGATCCAGTTTGTCCGGTTCCATGGCTAATGCAACTCCAGATCCCACGGCTGCTCCTGCCACAGCTGTGTGACCCGCTATGCGTTTGAGTTCATGTCGGGCCAGTACATGGGCCATCTCATGCCCCAATATGGCAGCTAATGCTCCTTCAGTTTCCGCAACCGGGAATAGTCCATCATAGATCGCAACTCCACCGCCAGGATACGCCCTTACCATGACAATTTCTTTGTCTCGTATCGTGTTGAGTCTCCAATCCATATCCTTCGCGACCGCGCCGTACTCCTGGTCGGATAACGCCGCTGACTTCAGCCGTATAAAGATTCCATCCATTTGATCAGTTACTTTCGTACTTGTTTCTATTTCATTCTTTTGTTTTCGTTGTTCGATTACTGTGTTGTACTGATCGTTTCCCCAATTCACTAATTTCGCGAATGTTTCTGGAGAATCAACAGGGGGCTTTTCGTCAGCTACTGGCGTAACCTTTTTGAGCAAGTCAGCCGCTCCGCCTGCTGGAATATTCATGGTGTCACAGGCTGCTAGCGACAGTAACAAGAAACCAGTCGCAATCGTTGTCTTAGAGATCCCTAGGATAGATTGAATCCTCATTGGTCACCTCCAGAGAAGAGCATGTACATTACTCAACTTAGAACACGTAAATCATACGATATAAGATGTTGCCTTATTAGTATCAATACACATAGTAAGCAATACGCATACCGTCTAGCGCGAGGTTTACTAAGGAGAGTCATCTCTTAAATCCTAATGACTTATGCTGATTGGTTGTTGTGTTGTCTCAGGAATGGGACAGGTGGGGATGTATCGAAATAGATTCTCTGGTGAATCGAAAAAGATTCAATTGCAATCTGGTTATCTTTAGTGCGAATACGGTTTCTCAATGAGAAAGGGGTAAGGGCAGATTTCAGTATGCTTCGCCAATCAGGCGAACGAGGAGTTCTGACGGCTTCATGTGAAGGAGGGGAATCTGTGACAGGTCTCGTTGGAAAGTAACGGAGGATGAGCAACTACGACAAGTGATGTTTGGCCATGCGGTAGCGCAAGGTATTGCGGGTCATTTTCAGAAGGCGGCTGGCTTCTGAGACATTGCCCGATGCCTTTTGGAGCGCTTCTTCGAGCAACTTCTTTTCCAGTTCCTGAAATGACAGGCCGAAGGCCAACAGCGAAGGCTCGGGGGCAGGACTTTGGTCATTTGCGATTGGATGGGCGGTCACAGAGGCTGGGAGATGATGTGGTTGAATCACGTCTTCTTTACAGGTGATCGTGAGCCATTCGACCACATTGTGCAGTTCTCGGACATTGCCGGGCCACGTGTGGCTTCTGAGGACCGAGAGTGCGGATGGAGCAATGGCCTTTACGCGGGAACCACGTTCCTTTCTGGCTCGTTCTAAGAAGATCAGAAGAATCGGCTCAATATCTTCAGGCCGTTCTCGGAGCGGTGCGATGCGGAGTTGATACACGTTCAATCGATAGTACAGGTCAAGGCGGAAACGGCCTGCTTTGATATGGGCGAGCAGATCTTCGTTGGTTGCGGCGAGGATTCGGATATCGACTTTGTGGCTCTGGGTATCACCGAGAGGATCAACGGTGCGGTTCTCTAAGACACGGAGCAGCTTAGCCTGAGCGATTGGGCTCATCTCTCCGATCTCGTCGAGAAACAGTGTGCCACCCTCTGCCATTTGGAATCGGCCGGGCTTAGCTCGTTTGGCGTCGGTAAACGCGCCCGGCTCATAGCCAAACAGCTCCGCTTCCAAAAGATGTTCAGGAATCCCAGCGCAATTCAGGGCGACCAGCGGGCCATGGGCCCTGAGGCTGGAGTGGTGGATGGCCTCCGCAAATAATTCCTTCCCAGTTCCACTTTCTCCCGTGATGAGGACGGTCGCATCGGTCATGGCCACTTCTTTGGCGAGGTGCTTCATCAAGTTCATTTGAGGCGAGATGCTGATAATGGAGGCAAAGGGATCCCGTGGTGCAGTGGCCGTCATGGGAGGAGACTGTTTGAGGATATGACTGATCGCAGCTTGTAGGTCAGCTGGAAAAACTGGCTTTGTCAGGTAATCCGCTGCACCAGCTTGCATGATGTCGACGGCGTCTTTAACGGAATGACGGTCTCCGATAACCAGCAGGGGTGGAGTACAAGGTAGTTGCCTGGCATATTCGAAGAGCGGCGCGAGAGTAGCGGAAGTCCCTTCGCTGACCACTAGCAGGGGAGAGCTGTTAGCCCAGCGTGCAAGCCCCTCCACAACAGTGGGTGCTGATTGAACGCTGACCTGGGGTGTGGCAGCTTCTACAAGCTGTTTGAGCTTGGAATCTTTCGAGATGAGAAGAACTATCCGAGTGTTCATCGGAGTACTCCCTGGCCTCGCCTCCTCTGGAACCCTCAAAACCTATGGACAGGGTACACCTCTTCCTAGGAAGAAGAAAAGGGCAAAGCGAGTGGGGGTATCGATACAGAGAGCCTGTTATAAAGGAGAATGGGTGGTGGTTGGGGACAGTTTCAAGAGGGAATGGAGGGGTTCAGGGGGTCATTGAGGCCAGGAAACAGTAAGAGCTGCAGGTCGAACAGGTCGACCTGCAGCTCCATACTTGTTAGCTGTTATTCGTTGTCTTTACAGAAACTTCGCTCGTAGGCGATGATCGTCCAGGCTTCTTCCTCGGTGATGATGTTACCCTTGAGCAGGGCTGGCATGCCTGTACCAGGGCTTCCGTTCTTTATGACCCAGAACAGTTCCCCGTCGTTCCGTTTTTTGTGAAATTTGCAATTCGTAAGGTTTCGTGGACCTGGTGTGAGCAGCATTCCTCCCGCACCATCACCCTCGCCAGTCTGACCGTGACAATTGGCGCAGGTGCCTTTGCCTTCATAGAGCTCCTTGCCCTTCGCGATGACGTCAGGCGTCACGGTGAGCGGGCTCTTCAACTTTCGTGCATCCCCACGCTCAGCGTCTGGAACACGAGGCTTCAGAGGGTCGGACTCGGGGCCGGACCAACTCGCCGTACTCCACATGGCAATGGCAACGAAACTACACAACGTCACAATCACACGCTTCCCTCTCATGGTTCCTCCTTGGTGATACCACTGGATGTTACAGCAACATGCTGGCTTGCGCCGTGTGGCTAATGGCGCACGAAATTAGTCCATCATAACACGACGATGTCCTTAGTGGCAGTGCCCCTATGCTCGGTGAAATCAGCCGAATGGAGAGTGGAAAGATGCGGGTCTACCAGCTTAAGGACCGCGTCAGCCAGGACCAGAAGGTCCTGGCTGACGGGAAACACTACCGTACGACCAGTGCAGTGCTGAGCACTGTCAGTCGTTACTTGGCTTCGACGATGTCGCTCTTCATCGGTCCAAGGATGGCTAGAAGCTCGCCCTTTTCCTTTGCCGGAACGTTGAAGGTATCCAAAGCGCTGACCAAGTCTTCTACGAGCGCGCCAAAGGCAGCGTCGGTGACCTTCATGCCTTTGTGTGTGGTCTTCATGTCACGACCAGAATAGCTGCAGGGCCCACCGGTTGCCATGCAGACCTGTTCAACCAAGAGCTTGTTGAGCTTCTTGAGGTCGGCAGTGGCAAAATAGCCATTGATCCGCTTGTCGCCGCCCACGTTGCCGATGAACTTGGTGACCACGGCTTGAATCGCACCCTGGCCGCCGAGCCGCTCATAGAGCGACGCATCTGCGGCAAAGGACGTTGCGCTGCTCAGCGTCCAAGCAGCGACTGCGGCGACGACCATGCTCATAATCTTCTTGCTAAACGACATATCTCTACTCCTTTGTTATGAGAATGAATTGACTGTACAACCTCAGTCCCCCGCTCATTCCTTACGGGTTCCAGGGGGTGTTGGGCATCAACTGACCCTTATAGTCCTTGGGATTCTGGTTGGCGATCACTACTGCAATCGCACCTCGCAGCGCACCCGTTAAGGAGTGGGTCACCACCGGATAGGCTCCGGGGTTATCGGCGATCATGTCAAAGGTGGCAGCGCTGCCTGGACCGACCACATAGGTCTGGACCCCTTTGAAGTTGTTGGCTGGGTTGCCGCTCTCATAGACATTGTCCCAGATTTCTGCGATCGGATGGAGCGCTGAGAACTCGTTCGGACCGGCATTCACGAAGTAGATGCGTACCCGTTCACCGACCTTGACTTCCAACGGCTCTCCACCTGGGAAGAATGGGTGATACTTGAAGATCCCGCCGTTGAAAATCGTATTGTCCCACTTCCGATCAAACATCGCCTGCACGTTGTCTGGGTTCTTCCAGAACTCGGACTGGACCAGGACGAATTCACGATCGGCCTTTGGCCACGCACTGGCATCCTTCGGATCCACAATGATGGCACCGAACATACCGCGGGCCACGTGCTGGATCATGGGGCTGGCGCCGCAGTGATAGAAAAACACACCAGGCTTCTTCGCCACGAAGGAGAACTTGTGTGTTTCGCCCGCTGAAACGGTCTTGTGGTAGTTCTTCAAGAAGTCGAGCTCCGCCGCATGAAAGTCCATCGAATGCGGGAAGGAGTTGTTCTTGTCGCCGATCAGGGTGAAGTTAACCGTGTCGCCTTCGGTGACCCGCACAACCGGGCCGGGCATCTGGCCGTTGAAGGTCCAGGCCTTGTATTTTGTCCCGTTTCCGTCGACGACGATTTCTGTTTCCATCGCGGTGAAGGTGACTTCATGAACCTTTGCCCCTGCGGACGCAGGCATAGTGATACATCCGCTGCCTCCCAGAAGGACAGCAAGTCCTAGGGTGGATGCAAGCAAACGAAACCTCTGCATAGTAGCCTCCCTTGAGTTTGGTTTTATGGCACAGGTGGCGCCGCAGCGAATGAGCATGGCACATCACACACCCTCCCGCTCACTCGTCGAGCAGTCGCCGGGTCAACTATCTATCAAATTCAGACGGAAAAGTACAACACAATCAGCTGTATTTGGATTCTTCACGAGTGCTCTTCTTGCCGATGCATCTGAATTCTCATGCTCCACACATGAATGGCCGTAGGGCTTCAAGTACACAATGCAGAATGCGTACCATAGTTCTGACATGATGAACTGTAGAGTTAGTTTTAGTCATTGCTCAAAAAATCAGTGGTCTTTGAGATCATTGTGAAGAGGGAGCTGTTTGGAAGTTCGGATTTCGATGGTCGAGAGTAGGAAGTGGAAGAGGAGCCGAGGGGAATCGAAATAGATACACCCTGTATCTAATTCGATTCAGGCACAAGCGGTTTCTGAAGTGTCTGTTTGGGATGAGACGTGATGAAAGTGTGAATGCCGCTGAATCTGTCTGTCGCAATCTACGCTAAGCTGACGAAGGAGTTGCATTGTGCTGTGCGATGGCGATATTTCGTTGAAATCCATGGATCTTGGCCCGTCGAATCGGACTCTGCTGAAACAAGCTGATAAAGGTCTGTTCATCGAGCCGGGAAAGTTCATCCAAACTCGGTGCGAGGGTGACTGCAGAAGGTTGGAAGGCGCTCTCGTGGGTCGGCTCGGCGCGCAAATTGAACGGGCACACATCAAGGCAATCATCACACCCAAAAATCTTGTTTCCCATGCCCTGCTGTAGATCTGGGGAAATCCTATCCTGATCCCCGCGCAGCTCGATGGTGAGATAGGAAATGCAGCGGGTGGCATCAACCACGTAGGGTTCAGTGATGGCATCAGTCGGACAGGCTTGGATACAGAGAGTGCAGCTGCCGCAGAGGTCGGTCCCGGGGGTGTCGGGTTCGAGTTCCACAGTCGTGAGGATTTCTCCTAGCAAGAGCCATGAACCGTGGTCTGCTGATACCAGGTTAGAATGTTTGCCGATCCAGCCTAAGCCAGCTTGCTCTGCCCAAGCTTTTTCCATGAGAGGCCCGGTATCGGAATACGAACGAGTGTGTGTGGCAGGGACGAGTCCCTTGATGAATTTTTCCAACTGTTTCAGTCTCGTCTCGAAGACTTTGTGATAATCCTTTCCCCACGCGTACCGCGCGATGCGACCATGACCTGGCTGCTCATTTGCACGATGATCGGTCAGATAGTTGATCCCCACTGAAATGATCGACTGACATCCAGGCAGGACCACACGAGGATCAGCCCGTTTGTTCGGAGCCCGTTCCATCCAGGTCATCGTGCCGTGGTAGCCGAGGCGGAGCCATTCAGTCAAACGGTGGTAGAGCTGCGGCACGATCTTGGTGGCGTTTTCCGGGCAGGGTTCGTGGGGCTGAGGAGTGAGCGTTGACGGTGCATCATTGTTCGCAAGTCGCACGATTCCGATGGCATCAAACCCTAATATGCGAGCCTGTTGTTTGATTGCCGCTGTGAGGGACATGAATTCCGGTGAGCTTACTGTTGGGCTGAACAATCGAACCGGACACTGAAGTGCGCTGAACAACGGATCGATTGGCATCGACCGCAGGCGCCGGTAATTTTGGTCTTCCAGTCAGTCTCTTTCTCATCAAACCGGCATTGTACCCGTCCGCCTTTTGAGACCGTGGTCCATGGTTGTTTGGTCCCTGGGATCGACGCGACTACACAGCCCTGCGGAAAGGGGACTAGGCAAGGGCTTCCCGTCTCTCCCTGTTCCATGGCAAAGCTGCACGAGAGCTCTGTCGTCGCTCTGCTGTCCTCCACCTCTTGCGCATGACCGTTAGGAGAATAGGCCAGCAACATCAGCAGAAACACAGAATACAACAGGAATGTGCCCTGTCTGGATCTCATGGTTGCCGATGCTAGCACAGTCCGTTGTCTTGCGGCCATGGCGAGGGCCGCGTAGAATCGTTTCGTACGCTTCTATTCTGACCAATGGAGGCACGATGCTTGCGACGAGGATTACTCAAAAAGAGGGGACGTTTTACTTTATTGCCTACAAAGCCAGTGATCTTCTCGAAAAGGTTCGGTTTACGAGCCGCTACTACTTTGAGGGGGAAGAAATCGCACAGTCGAAACTGTCCGAACATGATGACGTGGCGCAGTTCATCGCGGGAATTGAACGGAGCGAGAAAGGCTTTCAGCGAGTCCTCAATCGGCAGAAGATTAAACAGATCGTCAATTTCTATGAAACCGTCGTCGCGCAACCGATGATTCCCGGCACGGTGTTGCTCTTTACCGATGAAACGCTTCGCTTTCAAAAAGTCGAAGGGTCGGAGTCGGTCGGCCATTTGAGTGAGCCAAAGGGGAAATATCTGGTCATCGATGGGCAGCATCGCCTCGCCGGGCTCCATTTTTTCCAGCAGAAACACCCGGATCAAAGTGCGCAGGTGGAAGTGCCCTGTCTTCTGTTTGACGGCCGGAGTGCTGACTTTGCAACGGAGATGTTCGTCATCATCAACTCAACACACACACGCATCAACCGGTCCCATTTGGTTGATCTCTATGAGAAGGTGTCGTGGGAGAGCCCTGAAAAGAAGTTCGCCGCCAAAGTGGCCAATCTGCTCTACAGCGAGTCCGATTCGCCGCTGCAATACAAGATCAACCGGCTTGGAGGACGGAGCAAGCAGGAAAAATGGATTTTGCAGTCCGAGGTATTCAACGAGCTGCTTAAAGTGGTGACGGCGCATAAGCGATGGATCGAGTCGCATTTGGACATGAAAGCCGAGCGCTGTTATGCATTGGTGCGGGACTATCTCAAAGGCGTCAAGGACGTGATGGGAGAGGTCTGGGGGCAGAACGAGCGCTACATGTTCACGCGCGATGTCACGCTCAAGGCCTTGATTCGGGTGCTGGACGATCTGGTGGTGGATCGTAAACTCATCAGTGCCTGGGAGGATGAACGCTCACACCAACCGTTTGCTGAACTGGTGAAGCCTTGGGCCACGCTCACAAAGGATTTCCGCGCCGACGGTTTTTACGAACGGTTCCCAGCCAAAGGCCAACTTGAACGTGTCCGGAAGATTCATCAGCGGCTGCTGGATGCCATTGTCGGGTAGACAAGCAGCCGCACAGTTGGTTCTCCTGCTTCTCGCTGTAGTAGGGGTGCCAGGTATAGGGGGCGCCGAGGCGGATCGTTTAGAGGTGACAGCATTGTCGGGTGGTGGAATTCGCGCGACGGCGCAGGTCCAGTTCCCTGCGAGGCCATCAGTTGTCCAGTCTCTGTTGACCGATTACCAGCATTGGCCAGACTTGTTTGAAGTGCAGATGCACGTGGCGGAGTTGATCATACAAGAGGGGGTGGCCACAGTTGATCTGCGCATTGAACATTCTTTGATGCCTGGCGAACGTCGGCTCGTGACTGAATCGAGGACTTTACCGAATGGCGGGCTCGTGACTGATCTCAAGGGAGGAGACTTCAAACAGTATCACCGAGTGTGGAAACTACAGGGGGCTGGAGAGGGGAATCAGACGCAGGCCGATTTTGAGCTGGTCGTTGAGCCTCACACCTTCGTGCCGGATCGAATTATTGTGATCATTATGCGGCAGGAACTGGAAACACATTTTCGGATCGTGAAACAAAAGGCGCTGGAACAGGCCAAACGGTAATGGCGATGCCACGACCCATGCTCTCCGGACTCTATGTCATTCTTGATCCATCAGTTTGTCCAGACCGTCCGCTTCACGAGGTCTTGAAGGTGTCTGCCGCAGCAGGTGCCTCACTCTTCCAGTACCGGAACAAGTCTGCCTCGATGAAATCTGCTTATACCGAGGCGATGGAGCTTCGGAAGACTGCGAGTGAGTGCGGGGTGACGTTCATCGTCAATGATCGGTGTGATTTGGCTTTGGCCGTGGATGCAGATGGAGTCCATCTCGGGCAAGGAGATTTGCCGCTTCATCTTGCGCGTAAGGTGATGGGGCCGGGCAAGCTAATCGGTGTCTCAACGCATCATGCGGAACAGGTACGGGCCGCGACGGCTGGTGGGCCGGACTATCTCGGTTTTGGGCCGATTTTCACACCAGCGTCGAAATTGGACCACGATCCGGTTGTTGGCATAGCTGGATTGAACGCGATCCGCGCGCTGACGCCGCTCCCGATCTTTGCCATTGGAGGGATTACGCTCGATCACCTTTCAGAGCTCATCGGCGCAGGAGCGAACGGGGTCGCAGTGATTTCTGGGATTCTCAAAGCTCCGGATATTCGGCAAACGGTCAGCGACTTTGTCGCCCGGCTCGCAAGACCAACTTCGCCAAGTGTGTGATTGCAGCAGAGCGGGCCAGCCGTATGACGGTGGGACGGAATCGGCTCGGGAGACCTGGCGCATAGGGAAGTGGGCCGAACACCGGTACACCGGCTTGTTTGCCAAGTGTAGTGAGCGTTGAACGTTCTTGAATGCGCGATATGCCTGATCGAACTGATTGTGTTTGATTCAGGACAAGGGCGAGGACGGTGATCTTCCTTCGCTGAAGCGCCTCAATCGTCAGGAGCGCATGGTTGATGCCTCCCAACCCAGACCTTCCGACTACTACGACAGGAAGGCGCAAGTGTTTGATGAGATCCGCCACCATGACTTTCGGCGTGATTGGTACCAGCACTCCCCCGACTCCCTCTACGACCAGATGGTCGTACTGTTTCGATAAGAGTCGATAGACCTTCCCAATGGTCTCCAGATTGATTGTCTGGCCTTCAGCCTGTGCTGCGGTGAGGGGAGCGATCGGAAGTTTGAAGACATAGGGGCGAATTGCACCGAGAGATTCTTCACTTTCAAGAACCGATCGCAGTCGTGCGGCGTCGGACTGACGTTCCTGTGTGGGCGAAACGCCGGTCTCGATCGGTTTCATCACGCCGACTGAGTGGCCTCGTTTTTTTAGATGCAGGGCGAGCGCAGCCGCGACCAATGTCTTTCCGACGCCAGTGTCAGTGCCTGTAATGAATATGCCGTGGTTCATGGGGAGTCGCTATATTTGGTGCTCGTCGTTCGTGAAGTGTGAAGCGTATTGGCCAACAGTTTCAGGTGTAATGTTCCATGTTTCTGCATAACTTGAAACTTTGAACGCACGATCGGCGAAACGAACGACGCTTCACGAGATATGCTTCACGTTACAGATGTCGGCTGTCGCAATTCCACACCTGCCCGGATATGTCTTTAAGCTGAGCCAATCGGACAATAGTCCCCGCCACTTCGTCGATAGATGGAGATCGCCGCAGGGCGTGGTCTGGCCATCCGCTTCCTTCCGGAAAGATGCCCTCGGTTAAGTCGGTTTTCTGCCATCCAGGTAGCAAGAGATTCACTCGGATATTCTGTGGTCCCCATTCAAGCGCCGCAGTCTTCATCAGCCCGATGAGTCCGGCCTTTGATGTGGCATAGGCACTCTGGCCGGTGGCTCCATGGAATCCTGTGTGGGAACCAATCACAATCATAGCGCCGCCACCACGAGCAAGCATGGGAGGAGCCATGGCACGGAGACAATGAAAGGTGCCGGTCAAATTTGTTGCTACGACGTCAGCCCAGAGATCTTCTGAATGGCGCACGAGCAAATGACGTTGCCCGATTCCCGCGTTGCAGATCAAGGCCATGGGGCCCGGCACCTGGCTGGAAAATCTGTCGATCATACGCTGAACCGATGACGCGTCTCGAATATCGGCCTGGTATATCTCGCCGACTCCCCCAGCGCTGACCACTTGTTCTAACGTCGCCTTCGCTGCCGATTCGTTCTGAGCATAGTGGACGCCCACATACCAACCAATCGCTCCAAAGGCCAAGCTAATCGCACGACCGATGCCACCGGAGGCTCCGGTGATCAGCACGGCTGGTCTTGGTCCAATCGGGGGCTGCATGGATACGAATTATGCGAGGAGCGCTGTGCGAAGGCAAGCGGAGGAAAAAGTCTGATGCGGTATTGGTCAAGCTGACCCAGCGTTGCAATATCTTCAAGCGTGTGTGTAGTGCTGTCGTGTCGGTATGTCATCCTATTGGAATGACGTGCGGGGCTGCCTCACGCAGATTACGGATCCGCTTGGGCATTACACGCTGGTCGAGTACGATGGGATGGATCGCGTGAAGAAGCTCACCGACCTGTTCAAATGGTGTCAATTAAACTGGTAGCAGACCACAGATCGCGCAGGAGTTCGTTAAACGGCATTGAACGACAAAAGCTCGAAAGACTTCTATGCATGCGTACCGGCTGCGTTTCCACCTTCAATGACGCAACCTTTGAGGCCTTCTTTGCTGACCTCGCCGTAGACATCCATGGCGATTAATACACTGGAACCGGATCATCCAACGCGAAGAAACTTCGGCAGTTTTGGAAACTCGAATCGGATCATCTTGTCGGGACAACCATAGAGGCGCTTGTAAAGCATGTCGAAGACAACCCTCACCCTTACGACGCCATCAGTGACGACGCTAGGGCGACATTGAGTAGAGATTGCAAAACCATTGCCTCTCGCCTGACGGCGGGAACGGTCGATCTAAGCCACCTCAAGAAAACAACCGCCCGCTTCGACGCCAAGTATCTTACTGAACAGATCCGCCGGATTGAAGGGTCCATTGACTCGGACCCAGCCTTGGCGATGGGAAGCGCAAAGGAACTGATTGAGACCTGTTGCAAGACGATTCTCGCTGAACGTGGGAAGTACGTTTCCGGCACACCGGACATTCCCACGCTGACGAAGAGCACCTTCGAGAATTGAAACTTGTTTCAGAAGGTGTCCATGAATCCACACGCGGAGCGGACGTGCTGAAGCGTCTGCTGCGAAGTCTCGGTACTATTGGCAACGACCTTGCCGAACTTCGAGGCCTGTACGGCACAGGACACGGGAAGCATGGAGAGTTTGAGGGGCTGTCTACACACCATGCCCGTCTCGCCGTCGGCTGCGCAGCTACGTTGGTCCTGTTTCTCTTTGATACTCATAAGGCCAGCTCTAATACAACACCATGAAGGACTTCTGGTTCGAGTGGGTCGAACGACTGGGTGCTCTCACAGTTTGATCGCCAGCGCGTGGCGGCGCAGCGGAAGTATCGGGCCTTTGTCGCTGAGGGGATTGGCCAGGTGTCGCCGTGGGATCAGGTCCGGGGACAGGTGGTGCTGGGCGGGCGAACGTTTTGTTGAACGTCTGAGGTCGGGGCTCCGGGAGAAGCGTCCCCTAAAGGAAATTCCTCGCCAGTAGCGGTTTGCAGATCGGCCGACCTTGCGGCAACTGTTTGGCCCTCGGGCTCGAACCGACTGGGCCCGGCGCAACACAGTCATTCGCCGGGCGCACGGGGAGCATGGCTATAGCCTATCAGACATCGGCCAAGCGGTGAACGTGCACTACTCGACGATCAGTCGCATTGTGAGTGCACGGGAGCGTGAGGAGGACACAAGATCTGACCCCAAATTCTGACTGATAATCGGTATGTATTCGGCCGGTGAAACTGGCCGAAGTCCTGAAGGTTATGAACACGAGCGGTAACACGCACGGTGAGACGAAGGAGAGCAATCCGGCAAGAAAACAGCCATGAGAGAAATTGGCGAAAGAGAATCCAGCATTATCATCTCAACAAAAGGGGGAAGAGCAGTGCTCTCTCCCCCGTGGAGTTGTCATTCTTTCAACGTGGACAGAAATTCGCGGAACTGAACGTTCTCAAGCAGGCCACCTCCACGATGGACCAGCAGGATATTCCCCTGTGCATCCAACAAGACGTATGTCGGGGTCGCGTTGATCTTGAATGTCTGAGCGACCCAACGATCTTCGTCATAGGCGCTGGGAAAAACAAACGTCCCAGGCCGTTCCTTGATAAACTGTGCGATGTTTGTGCGGGTGTCGGCGAATCCGATCGAGATCACATGAAGTTGCCCCGGCCTTTCACGCTGATAGAACGCTCCAAGGAGCGGTAAGTCTCGTTGACAGACCTTGCACCAGGGAGCCCAGAACACAAGCAAGGCTGGTCGACCTTTCAGCGATTCAGTACTGTATGACTCGCCTGTGAAAGTGACCACTTCGAACGCCGGCGCTGTTGAGATTGCCGGCGTTGCCGGCAGGGCCGAGGGGGTGAAAGATATGATGACGCACCCGAGTAGGGTTGCAACGATCCCACGCATAACCGACCTCCGATTACGGCTTGATATAGAGATAGCCTTCCTTCTGCAGATCGGCGATACGCTTCACGGCCACTGGATGCAGCGTGGCGACAAACCCTTTTGCCAGATTCTCAATTGTCTTGCCGAACGCCTTCATCGAGACTTGGCACATCTCGGCTTTCACTCCCTTCTCCATGATTTGATCGAATCGTTTCGTCATCTCAGGGTCCATTTTGTCCTTTTCGAATAATTCCAGCGCCGGTCCATGCACGACGAGCTCGATGTCGATCTTATCTGGCCCTCCTTCCGCATCGATATGTTTGTTGATGAGTGCAAGCGCATATTTTGCCACGTCTGGATCTTTTCCATCGACGTGGTAGAGAACCTTGACCTTCTCTTGGCCATCCGCAGCTCGTGCTTGGTCGCCATCTAATGGAACAGCCAGCAATGTGGCAGTAAGGAACAAGCAGCACAGTACCAGAGCTCGTGTAGGTGATGTGAGCATGAGATCCTCCTTGTGGTGAACGATGCTGAATGAGCAATACATGTTCCCATGTTCTCATGCCCACATACTAGGCCAGGCACGATCAACCAAGAACTTCCAACCTTGAAGAAGGCATTTAACCTGACTCGTCAAGAATGGGAATGGTGCACCGATAATCTCGTGTGCCGGGTATCTATGGAGCGAGAGAACAATGCGCGGAACCGCTGGTTGACCGCAGGGGAAGAACAGCGGCTTCTTCAGGTTGTAAGCCCGTAACTACGGGATGTGATTCTCTTCGTTTTCAATACCGAGATGCGGATGGGGGAGATTCTGGCTCTCACATGGGCCGGAGTCGATCTGTTCCGCCGAATCGCGACCATCTTTCATCTGGTGGTCGAAGCCCTACATCTATTAAAGGGGTCGGATACTATTGCCAATATTTTGATGAAAACGATTTACGTGTGATCCCATTCTTTATGCCTTTCCTGGGAAGCATATCTGATACCTCCTGAGGTAGGAGTGATTAGTGCAGCTGGTCTTGGGCGACGTATACAGAATTGAGGGAGCCGAAGGCCAGTATAAGCACGAATTGGAAAGCGATCTGGTGTTAGTTTGGTTACTTGCTGCTTTCAGGATTCCTGTGGTACCGTCACACGCTGTCTATTGAGGAAGGAATGGTGGTGAAACCTGGAGTGGTTATGCGATCAGTATTGAGAGTGGGGGCTTGTGTGCTGTTGGGTCTAGCGGCTTGGTCTGGGGTGTGTGGAGCAGAAGAGCCGGTCACCATTTCGAAGTCCGAGGAGTATTTCCCTGATACGGTCGGCAGTCGGTGGACCTATCGTGGCCAGATCAACGAGGGACCACTTCAAACGATTGAACGGAAGTTTTTTGAGAATGTGTCCACAGTCTCGGGATCCAAGACTATCAATGGGGTGGCAGTGACGGTCTTTCATGATACGAACCCAGGCAATCATGGAGCCTCGGATAGTTTCTATCGGCGGGATGTGGTCGGGATTGTCTATTACGGATCTGAGCCAGGCACGCCGCTGGAGAAACAGATTACTCCCTATCAGATTTTCAGGTTTCCCCTCAAAGTGCCGTCGTCGTTCCAACAGTTCGATCGAACGGGGCTCGATTTTGGGAGTGACATAGATCGTGACGGAACGGACGAAACGGTAGATACGCAAGGGTGGAGCAAGGTGATCGGTCGGGAAACTATCACGGTGTCGGGCGGAACGTTTCAGGATGCGGTTAAAGTCGAGGCGCGTATGAACATGCATATTCACCTGTCAGGCAGTACACACACCGTCTCAGGCATCGATGTCATGACGGCGTGGTTTGCCAAAGGAGTTGGTCTTGTGAAATATGCTGAGCGTCAGGAATTGTCCGCTGTGAAGGAAGATCGCGGCGTGGTCACGGAGATCACGGAAGAACTCGAGGAATACGATATCAAATCTGCTAAGGCTCACTGAGTCGATTCGAATCCCCGGCGGAGGGTATTCTCACTCGTGATGCGGGTGATCATGAATTGGGTCAGGTAATCGTCTCCACCGGCCTTCGCTCCTACCCCTGAAAGGCGGTGTCCCCCGAAGGGCTGTCGAGAGACCAGTGCTCCGGTGAGAGGGCGATTCACATAGAGGTTCCCCACATCGAACTGCTCACGGGCGAGGGCGAGGTTGACTGGGCTGCGTGAGTAAATTCCGCCGGTCAGGGCATATCGTGTTGCATTGGCCATCTCAAGCGCCTCTGCCATTGTCGTTGCCTTCATAATCACCAACACCGGACCAAAGATTTCTTCCTGCGCCAACCGATCGTCCGGTCCAACGTCGGCGAACACGGTCGGGCCCACGAAAAACCCCGGTCCCTCCGTAGGTCGGCGAACTACCACCCGATGTGTTGCTGTCCCCAGCGCGATATATTCCTCGATACGGTGCTTTGCTCGTTCGTCGATGACAGGACCGACTTGCGTGCCGGGATCGCACGGGTCACCCAGCGTGAGACTCATCACGGCATCACGCAGTCGCGCAAGGAACTGGTCGTAGATGCTGTCCAGTACGATGGCGCGTGAACAGGCGGAACACTTCTGACCCGCGTAGCCCGTAAACGATGTGACGACGCCGGCAATGGCTTCGTCGAGATCGGCCGTGTCGTCGATGATGACGGCATTCTTGCCCCCCATCTCCGCGATCACCCGTTTGATCAACTGCTGCCCCGGCTGGATCGTTGCCGCGCCGGCCCATAATTCCAGGCCCACATCCTTCGACCCAGTGAAGGCAATCGTGGTGATCTCCGGCCGTTCAGACAATGCCCGTCCGATCTCAGGACCGCCTGGAAGGCACTGCAATACATTGGCTGGTACACCGGCTTCATGAAACAGATCTGTCAACAGGGCTCCTAACGAGGATGCACGCTCGGAGGGTTTGAACAGCACGGTGTTGCCGGTCACCAGGGCCGCACTCACCATACCTGCTGGAATGGCGAGGGGAAAATTCCAGGGGGCGATCGCTGCGGTGACTCCGCGTGGACGATACCATCGCTGATTCAATTCTCCTGGATACTGTCCGAGTCGCAGCGGTTCACTGAGACGCGTCATGTGCTGAGCGTAGAACTCCAAGAAGTCGATGGCCTCGGCCACGTCGGCGTCGGCTTCTCGCCAGGGCTTTCCGACTTCGACGATTTCCCAGGCGGCCAGTTCATATCGCCGCTGGCGCATCAACGCAGCTGCTCGTTGCACCACGGCTATCCGCTCCGCTGCGGGCTGTCGTCCCCACACCATTCCCGCGGCCACTGCCGAGTCGACCGCGGCCGCGACATCGGCCGGTGACGCGGCATGAACTGTGGCCACCACTTCGTCGGGCCGCGCTGGGTTGCGCGACGTCATCACGGAACCGGTCAATCGCTTCCACCGAACAGTTTGAGGCCGGGTCCGCCCCTGCCCGGTTCGCACCTGATCAAGCGCGGTCTGCATTGCCGTGCGGCATTCCTGACGAGAAAAGTCGCTGTGTGGCTCATTGAGAAACGAATCGTGCTGCTCGGAGGGCGACAATGTGGAGGCGGAGACAGCCGGCGGAGCGAGCAGGGTCGCCAACGACTGTGACTCCACATACTCTTTCCGTAGAAAAGACTCGTTCGACGTATTTTCCAACAGGCGCCGGACCAAATAGGCCATCCCCGGCAACAGCCGACCGACCGGTGTATAGAGTCGCACTCGTCGACCGTGCGTCACCATGGCATGCTGAAACGGTTCGGCCATTCCATGAATCATCTGATACTCGACGGTCTCTGGCTCGCACTGGAGTGCGTCCAATGCCGCTTCGATCACGGCTAACGTTCGCAGATTGTGCGTGCCGAACGCCGGACGGATGACTTCACAGTGATCCAGGAGCAAGGGGACGAGCGCCTCATAGTGCGCATCGGTCTCTGCCTTGTGCTCGAACAGCGGGACTGGCCACCCAGCCTGGCGATAGCGTACGGTGTCCGAATCCCAATAGGCCCCCTTCACCAATCGAATGGTGATCGGACAATTGCGTCGTTCTGTCCAGGCGATGAGGGATCGAATGTCCTGGTCGGTTTCTCGATGATAGGCCTGCAGTGCCACGCCGGCGTGGGGAAATGTCCGAAACGCAGGTTCGTCGAAGAGGTTCCGGAACATATCGAGTAGCAAGGTTTTCGTCTCTGCCTGTTCCATATCGAAGATCAACCCGCATCCGAGTGCTGCCGCATGTTCCACGATCGGGTGTAGCCTGGCCGCGACAGACCGATAGGTGCCGACCGGATCGATGGCATCCAACCGTGGGGTCAATGCGGAAATTTTGAGTGAGAGTTGCGCCCGTGGCAAGGAGCCGAGATGGTCCCGCTCCAACATTGACGAGGATGGCCAGGTGCCAACGGTTCGGCCAAGCTGTGTCAACGCCTCAAGGCACCGGTCACGATACCGGTTAGCCTCTGCATCACTGATCGTGGCCTCGCCGAGCAAATCCACCGACCAAGCCCGGCCATCTTTCCATAAGTTGACCAGGACGGGGAGGGCTTCTTCTATTGACCCGCCAGTGATGAAGGTTCTCGCCATCTGTTCGATCTGATGGCGGATGGATTTTCCCGTGATGGCGGCCCCGACCTTGGTCGCCGCCAATGCCTTGAGCCCCCATTGCAGTCCGAATACCTGACCATGGAGCGCTCCAAAGTATTCTTCCGCCAGCCGCACGACGGCCTGATCTGAGGCAACGGCCGGGAGTACATCGATGAACCGGAACAGCTGAACTTTGAATGCAGGATCTTTCATCGCCAAGTTGATCACGCTTTGTGACCACCAGCGGCTATCGAACACGGTCGGGGTACGACCGGCCGACAACTGGGCCAGATGCTGTCCGATTCGCAGCACTGCTGGTTCGAGTACGGACGGTTTCGTCGTCATGGGTCGTTCTGGCCTCCATGACCAGTATACCCCCAACCACAGTCGCCCGGCTCATCCGCCAGCCGATCGTCCAACCGGACGGATACCGGTTGAAAATGCGTGCCGGTTTCGCTAGAGTGCAGAGCCCGCAACATGTTCACCGGAGCCGGTTTGCCATGGTGGACCTCACTGGGGTTATCAGCCAGAGGACACATGGTCAAGACGGAACGGATCGCTCAGCCGCTGAGAACAGGATTTTCCTTTGGTACCTGTCTCCTCTTCTGTGTCGTTGCCGCGGTCACGCTCGTCGGTATTCCCCTCTTTGGATACTATATCGGCTATACCCTATTTGACTGGATCCACTTCTTTGTCATGTACATCGTGACGGGGATGGGGATCACGGTCGGCTATCATCGGTTGGTCGCCCATCAAAGTTTCGATTGCCCCGACTGGGTGAAAAGTTTGGCATTGATCGCCGGGGGATGGGCCTTACAAAACTCGGCGCTGGTCTGGGGCGCGGACCATATCCGCCATCACGCCCGCACGGATACGGATGAAGATCCTTACAATGCCACCAGAGGATTTTGGCACAGCCATTGCGGATGGCTCTTCTATGAGACGCCGCACCGCGTCGGTAAATATGAAATCCGACTCCGCCGCGATCCGGTGATTCTCTGGCAACATCGTTACTACTGGCTGATCGTTGCCTCCGGACTTGTCTTTCCGTTTTGCGTGGGTCTCTGGTGGTACGGCACCCTTATTGGCGGCGTCAGTGGCCTTCTGACGGGCGGTCTACTCCGTATGTTTATGGTACTCAACTCGACCTTCACCATCAACTCCCTCTGTCATATGGTCGGCAGGCAACCCCACGGCACGCAGGACAGCAGCCGCGATAGCTGGCTCATCTCCTTCATCAGCTTCGGCGAGGGCTATCACAATTACCACCATACCTACGCTCGCGATTACCGCAACGGCTCGCAGTGGTACAACTTTGATCCCTCCAAGTGGATCATTTACGCGTTATCCTTAGCCGGTTTGGCCAGCAATCTGCGCCGCGTTGACTCCACTGTGTTTTGAGCCACCGAACAGGACTTCCCCGGTCGGCACGTACCTGATAGCCCGACTGACCCATATCATTTCACGTATGGCATCGCTATGATTATAAGCATCGGTCATCCGAACGACTCGATCGTGTCGTCTTCATGCGATGCCGGTCGAGCACAATAAAAGGGGAGAAACACTATGGCTGATGGACAACCATCTGGGGCACAACAGCCTCAGGAAAAGGATAATTTGATCCCTGGTGTTCGGCATGTCGTTGCGATCAGCAGCGGCAAGGGCGGGGTGGGAAAATCCACAGTGGCGGTAAATCTAGCCTGTGCCTTGGCGCTTGCCGGCGCAAAGGTGGGCCTCTTGGACGCCGATCTCTATGGTCCCAATATTCCCATGATGATGGGAAGTACGACCGGTCCTGAGCAGAAAGACGGAAAAATTGTTCCGGTGGAAAATCATGGCGTGAAGCTCATCTCCATGGCGTTTCTCGTACCGGAAGAAGCGCCGTTGGTGTGGCGTGGTCCGATGGTCCACCAGTACTTGCAGGCGTTCTTCCGTGATGTGCTCTGGGGGGAGCTGGATTATTTGCTGATCGATCTCCCACCAGGGACCGGTGATGTGCAGCTCTCGTTGTCACAGATGGTGCCGTTGGCCGGTGCCGTTACGGTGACCACGCCTCAAGAGGTGGCACTCTACGATGTTCGTAAGGGCATGGCGATGTTTCAGAAGGTGAATGTCCCGCTCTTGGGTATCATCGAAAACATGAGTTACTTTGTGTGTGGGCATTGCGGCGAACCGACGGAGATTTTTTCGCACGGAGGCGGCGAGCGAGCGGCGGCCAAAGTGAGTGTCCCATTCCTCGGACGGATTCCGATCGATCCGGCTATTCGGGACGGTGGAGATACCGGTCATCCGATCGTTGTCGCCAATCCGGCCTCTCCTCAAGCGGCGGCGTTTCGAGACATTGCCAAGAAGATTATGGACGAGTTAGGCGCTGCGCAAAAAGGCGGCTCCTCGATCGATAGTCTGCTGAAGAAGATCAAGCAACCATTTAGCACGAATTGACTGGCAGAGGCGGGAGGGAACGACATGGCTGAGTTTGTACGGGTGGCGGCACTGGCAGATATCAAGCCAGGGCATGGCATTGTGGCCGAAGCCAATGGGAAGACACTGGCCGTCTTTAATGTAGATGGGGCGATTCACGCGATCAATAATACCTGTTGCCATCGAGAAGGCCCCTTGGGAGAAGGGGAGTTGGAAGGCACCGTCGTCACCTGTCCCTGGCACGGTTGGCGATTTGATGTGACATCCGGTGCCTGTATGAACAATCCATCCGCCAAAGTGGAAGCCTATCAGGTCAAGGTCGAAGGAAATGATGTGACGGTGTTACTTGAACCCTGACGCGTTGTTCGCAGGATTTTCTTACTAGCCCGAGGAAAGGAGTCACCTATGGCTGTCTCGGCCAACGATCAAACTGATATTGCAGCGGGACTCGTTCGTCTCTATGTGTTTCTGGCTCAGTATCTCGATCGCTGCTTTGATGAAGCGGCTCGGAAAAGCTATCCCGATTCAGAACTCCAAGCTCATCTCGATACCACACGCCGACAGCTCATGGAGATCCTGTCGGTCAATCCGGTCGTGAAGCGGAACCTCGCCGAGGAGTGTGACCGAATCTTGCATTTAGGCGCGTCGTGTTTGAAACTCGGTGTGGCCGATCCCAAGACTCTTGAGGCCATTCGGGCCGAACGAACCGTCCTCAAGAGCAAGACCATTGCACTCAGTGATCTGGTGGCTGTCTACCGAGCTTTAGCATGAGCCATGGGGCAGGCTGGATTTGACAAACATCAACTCGCTGGACTGGATAACCGGGAACGGGGATTTAGCCGGCCGGTTGAGTTTCAAGGGGAAGGAGATGGTTACCGAGCCATCTTACGGTATGAAGCTGTCCGCATGATGACTGATGCTCAGCCTACGCAAGATGAAGCGCTGACCCTGTTGATCCAGACCCTACATGCCCAAGGCTATAGACAGCTCAAAACCCAACTGAGTTTTCGCCATGGGGTGTACCTGGGCTCTCAAGAACTCTGGGTGGAATATCCCGATCCGCCGCAGGCTGAGCCGGAACAGTCCGGGTTCTTTGCTCGAATCAAAAAGTGGTTAGACCACCTGCTCTCAATGGGTAACGAGCGATGAGCTTTGTTCCACTTGACCAGCTCCGGGTCTCTTTAACTGTCAGTTATCAGTCATCAGCTGGTGACAGACCTCGTCTCCCTGCCTGGTTTAAGGTTCGGGCCAAGACTGGGCCGGATTATCTCGAGATAAAACAGACTATGGAGCGACTCGGGCTCCACACGATCTGCGAAGAGGCTCGCTGTCCGAACCGATGGGAATGTTGGAATGCCCGTACGGCCACGTTCCTCATTCTCGGCGATACTTGCACCAGGCGCTGTCACTACTGCTCTGTTGAGACTGGCAGGCCGCATTCGGTCGATCAAGATGAGCCGAGTCGGGTTGCCGAAGCGGTCAAAGCACTCGACCTGCGTCATGTTGTCATCACCTCGGTCAATCGTGACGAACTGGATGATGGCGGGGCCTCAATCTTTGCCGAGACGATTCGACTGACGAGACGGCTGAATCCCACTTGTACGATCGAAGTATTGATCCCGGATTTTGAGGGCGATGAAGAGGCACTTGCCGTGGTCTGTGAGGAGAAACCGGAGATCCTGAATCACAACATTGAAACCGTGAGGAGGCTGTTCCCGTCAATCCGACCACAGGGGAAATATCAGCGGTCGATTGACTTACTGGCCAAGGCCAAACAGCATGGGATGAAGACGAAGTCTGGATTGATCCTGGGAATGGGAGAGACGCTTGATGAAGCACGTGAAGTAATGCGAGATCTTCGAACCGTCGATTGCAATATCATTACGATTGGTCAGTATCTCCAACCGACCAGGGACCATCTGCCTGTGGAAAAGTTCTACGATCCTTCCGAATTTGCGTTACTCGAAGAGGAGGGCCTTGCGATGGGCTTCGCCCATGTCGAATCAGGCCCGTTGGTCCGTAGCTCCTATCATGCGGAGCAGCAGATAGATGGCGCATAGTTGTAGCCGAGCATTCATCTGGCCTGGGAAACATTCCCGCCTCCGTTGTTGCACCTCCGCACCGACTCTTTCGCTTGTTTGGCTCGTAGTGTCTATGCTACTGACTTTTTTCGTGAGTCGTCGGCTGATGGTGACGCACGAATTCAGGAAAGCCGGCGACAAAACACCCAAACGAGAAATTGATCGAGCTGAAGCATATAAAAACGACTTTGAGGGAGGAGTTCGCGCTGAAGGCCAAAGCTGTGGGGATGGACAAAGGCTGGGTGGATAGGAAGCTAGCGAGTTCAAAGTTCCGCAAAGGATTTGAAGAAGAGCTGCAAAAGCTGGCCATCGGCGAGCAGCGTGCTCGGTTGCGCCTGGAGACAGGATTGACCCAAGCGCACGTGGCGAAACATACGGGCAGTTCAGCATCGGCCATCAGCCGCTACGAAAATTCGGGAGACGATCGCTATGAGTTCCGCACGCTACCAAAGATTGTCCGTGCCTGTGGCGGCTGGCTGGAGATTTCCTTAGAGCCAGGACCAAAAACCCACCGAGCTGCATAGCGCATCGTTTCGTCACTCAATAGTCAGGCCAGGACGTGGTGCCTCCCATGTTGAATCAAGGCCTGCTGGTTCGAAGTTCGCATCATGTCGAACAGCTGGTTTCTCACAATTAATCGCGAACGGTCCTGAGCTGTAATTTCGTTGTCGGCCTTATCAGAACATTGACCATAACCACTGGTTGGTGACCTCGTGGTGGAATTGAACCTCTGCGGGTTTGATCAAGGTGCCGAGCTGCTTCGGGCAACGGTCCGCTGCCATCTGCTTCAGATCGGCAAACTTGTTGCGAACGTCCTCACCAAACAGCATCGACGTCAATGTGCTCGATTGAAACAGCTGAATCGCATCGATAATGGTGCCTGGTAACACACGGGTGTTGCTGCGTGCAGTCTGTTGACGATCCTGTGATGTGGGGCCATCAAGACCGGTTCGAAGGAGGGTGTAAAAGACCATATAGGGATTCACGTCCGGGGCGACTGACCGGACCTCAACACGCGCGGACCGCTCATTGCCGAGAGGAATCCGGACCATGGCGCCTCGGTTGATGGCGGACGCCATAATCTGATTTGGGGCTTCATAGTGGGGGTCGAGTCGACGATACGCGTTCACGCTGGGGTTGAGGACCAGCGCGATGTCATTCGCAGACGTCAAAATGCGGTCGATGATGTCCCATCCGACCTGTGAGAGCCCGTCTTGGCCTTTAGGATCATGAAACAGATTTTTGCCGGCGCGAGCGATACTAAGATTCGTATGCATGCCGCTGCCGTTGACGCCGGTGACCGGTTTCGGCAGAAAGCTCGCTGTGAGGTCGGCTTGCGCGGCGACCTGTCTGGACAAGAGTTTGTAGAGCTGTACCTGATCTGCGGCGGCGAGCGCATCGGAGTACGAAAAGTTCATCTCAAATTGAGATGGCGCGACTTCCGGGTGATCCTTCTCGTTCTGAAACCCCATCGCACGCTGCGCTTCGGCCGCGCGATCGATAAAAGCTCGGAGAGCATCACCCGGCAGCGAATGGTAATACCCGCCGGTCGAGACAAACTCGAACTTGCCGGACTCGATGTAGCGCCGTTCGGCATCCTTTCCCTTGAAGAGAAAGCCTTCAATTTCTGTTGCCACATGGAAGACCGTGTCGTCTTTCTTGTAGGCCTGCTCGCACCATTGTTTAAGCATGAGGCGCATGTCGGCTCTGTATGGATGACCGCCCCGTTCGAGTACGTCGCCGAAGACCACGACTTTGCCAGGGCCAAAGATATCGGCCGGCACCATGTAGAACGCGGTCCAGTCAATTGCGAGACGTAGGTCGGATTCGGCTTGCTGCGAAAACCCCCGGATCGAACTGCCATCGAACGTGAGGTTATCGTCGTGTTCGAGTAGGAACTTTTTATCATAGTCCAACATGTGGAGGCGGCCTTCCAGGTCCGTGAAACAGACAGTGACGGCCTTGATGCGCTTTTCATCGGAGAGGTACGCACGCCGACGCTCCTTGATCTGATCCACCGAGGTCCGACTGAGGCGTTCCTCTTTGTACGAGAGGTTCATCTGCTCCAACTTGTCGTACGGGATCTCAAGAAAGTCTCGAAGTACGGCGGTATTCATATGGATGTCGCTCCTAGATCCATCGGAATGAACTCAATGTTTCTACCACGTGATACTCGACAACATTGCGCTAACGTAATCGCTTCATCTTTTCGAGTCAACCTCAGATCCAGCGGTTTCCTGTATCACGGTCTCGGCTAGGCGACGGCGAAAATAAATGAGCGAGGAACCGATGACAGAATCGGGACCTGAGCTGAGAGAACTTGCTACGGTCTGTGCATCGGTTTAGGATTGATCAAATCGCGCGGACAATCGTAATGCCAAATCAACCATGTGGAGTCCCTTCTTCGCTAATCTTTGTCCAAGAATACCGTTTGTTGGAATAGTGCGTTATTGACGCTTATGATGAGTCACCCCCTGGATTTCGTTACAGTAGAAGGACTCCTTGCGTATGGTCGTGCCCTTGCTCGACGAGCGTCGGAGCGAGGACTCGTCCAAGCCTCGCCGAGAGAGGCATCCGGCCACGAGGCTGATCTTGTCCAAGCCAAAATGGAGCAACTCCGCTCGTTTGTCGAGCGTGCCAAGTCCGGCTTTGCAACCGCTGAGGCCTATCGTGCGGCACGCAAAGACCTCAACGATGATCACCTGATATTCTTCGCGGCCTGGAACCGGCTTCTGAGCGAAGGCTCGCTGCAGCCGCTGCTCAGGACAGTAATCGGGTCAGCCTCAAAACCGACCTATCAGCGTCCGGTCGCCATCGTGCCTCGCGCGCAGCTCACGCCCACGCTGGCAGAAGGCCGTATTGTTCTGGAACTGGGTGATGACCGGTTTTGGTTGTTGCCTCGTGATCTTGCCGACCGAACGCTGTTCTTCACGATGCGTCACGGGGTGTCACAGGTCGACAGCAAGATCTATCGTGTCGGATGCCGCTTGCCGAATCTATTGGATCCTGAACGAGGCATGGCCAGAGCCGATGCCGTAGGCTCAGCGCTTGCCCGCATGGTGGGTGTTGTGGGGCAGCAGCTCGATTTTCTGCACCTCGAAAACTACCTCGATTCGCGAACGTTTCTCCATTACATCAGCCGCAGTCCAAACACCAGGGAACTCTACGAACGGGTGTCCTCAGCGCTGCTACAGGGGGCCCCCGCATCCGAACCGATTGTCGAGTCGGCTCTCGAATCGTCGGATTTCGGTTGGGTTACAGGGTTAGAGAAATCGCTCGAGGTCGAAGAAGCCGCGCGGGCGTTCGGCGTGGAGACCTCGATGGCCAAACGGCTGATGAAAGATCCACTCTATTCATATCCAGACGGCAATTCATTCTTCGATCTCTACGTCGACGTGATCGACGGCCTGCACAGATTAGGCACTGCGCAAAAGGGCAAAGTGGCCTGCCTGTATACCCACAGTTCCACATTGCGGGCATTGATGATCTATTTGGACCCACGACCGTTCCATGAGGCGTTTGGCGAGTTCAGCGACTATAAGGAGAGTCAAGACAACGTCGTGCTGCTTACGCTCGAACAAGGCCGCTTGTCCGGCTATTCAACAGCGGTCGGCTTGTCCGAGCGTGAACGGGTCGTGCGCAACGCCTGGGTCGCAGTGGAGCGCGCGAGAAAAGATCGTGTGACGCTCAAGCCCCGAGCCCTCAAGCGCATCGTGGTCCTCGTGTCCGGAGGCGATTTCGCCGGGGCAGGTGCCGCTCTCAAGGAATTGCATGTGACCGGCGAACGCTTGGGATTGGAGGTCTATTTCGTTCGACACGGCTATCTGGGATTAGCCAACAACTGGATCGAACGAGTGACCGACGAACATACTCGCGGTATGGGCAGTCAGCCAAGCAGTCCCATCGGCAGCAGCCGCTTTGAAGAATTCAAACAGGAGGCCGTGCTGCACGTGGCGATGCGTCACCTGGCCCCCTATCTCCGTGACGGCGCGTTAGTGGTGCTCGGCGGGGACGGCAGCATGCGAGGCGCTCGGGCAATTTATGAGGGATTCGGCGCTCAGGTGGTCGGCATTCCCGGCAGTATCGATAACAATATTGAAGGAACGATCTCTCTCGGATTTCAATCCGCGGTGGCGCTCGCGGATCAGTCTATCGAATCCCTCAAAGCAACCAGCTCCGCGATGGGAAACGTGTTCTTCGTGGAGGTCATGGGTGCCGGGTCAGGCCATCTTGCCCTGGCCTGCGCGTACCAAGCCAGAGCCGAGGGATTGTTGGTCAACGAACATCCCGATCCGGATGCCTACATCGACGAGGTAATCCTCGGCACGCTCAAGCGGACGTTGGGTGTGCCGAACAAAAGCCATCTGTTCGTGGTTGCCGAACGCACACCCCATCGCCATCACCAGGATGGCGGCATCCATGGTCTCGTCGACTATATTGCAGGAGTCATTGCCCGGTGGCCGGAACGGCAATCACGCCACGGCCACTATCCGCTTACGCTCGCCACCAAAGCGACCATCCTCGGTCATACGCTTCGTGGAGCTCGGTCGATACCGGAGGACAAGGCGATTGCCCAGCATCTTGCTTATGAAGTGGTGCATCGGCTGATGGAATCGCCCGAAGATATTGTCGGATGCCTCTTGGCCTATCGAGAACGTGGAGCAATCGGTCCGATTCCCCTCCATGCAATCGTGCCGAAACAGTTCGACTGGGACGTCTACAGTCGGATGCATGGCCATACCAACCTTTCATAACTTCAAGGCATTGACTGGGAACAGCCCTCGCAATTAGCACTAGCAGTCTGCTGAAAAACTCAATATATGTGCTTCGACAAGCTCAGCACGAACGGAACATCTCAATAGTTTCAATGGCTGCCCCGTTCGTCCTGAGGCTCTCGAAGGATGAACGAAGGGTTTTGTAGCAGACTGCTAGGATTCCGCTTCCACCCTGTGAGCACACAACGTTGTGCGATCAGCGGTGTGAAGTGTTGTATGTCTTCCGATATCGCCGTCATAAACTCTTCAGCCAGATTCTGATCCTCAAAACATTCGTACACATCGTCGAGAAAGCCGCCGCGGAGGAGGGGATGGTGGAGAAATTCCCTGCCCGGACCAGTTGTGACTTCTAACGGATACTCAGATACCTCCATCCGTTCCAGATCGAGTCGTTCAAGCCATTCCCGTGCTTCGTTGGCCGACGGTCGCTCGTTCAAATAGGCTTGGAATCGCTCTCGTTCATTAATCAGTTCCTGCTGGATCATCATCCAATCCACCCGCTTCCACAGTGAGTCAAATGTTCCAAACGATGGAAAGGTGAGTACCAGCTGGCCTCCCGGTGCAAGATGTTTCACCAGGCCTTGAACGACTTGAAATCGATGAGGTCGAAAGAACATCACAGAAAGGTTTCCCGTGATGCGATCGAACATCGGGAGATCGTGAGGCAGATCCCGCATGTCCATGCATTCGCACCGGAGCCATGGGAGTTGCGAGCCTTGAATCGCCCTCGCGCGAGCGACCTGACCGGCGCTGATATCGATGGCCAGCACCGCTCCGGCTGGACCGATTTGCTCGGCGAGATAGAAAGCCGGAATGCCGTGACCGCACGCGATATCGAGCATGCGTAGCCCAGGGCAAAGATCCAGGTGTTGCAACAACGATTCGGCAAACGGCGTCGACCAATAGTCGTGCTTTGGGAGAGCCCAGCGTGGATGGTGCTGGGTCATAATGAGGTAAGTATCACGTCGGTGAGGCCAATGCCTTAGTGATCAGCTCCTGAGCCTCTTCCTGAATGCGCTTGAGATGCTCTTTCCCTTTGAAGCTCTCGGCGTAGAGTTTATACACATCTTCGGTCCCGGACGGTCTGGCGGCAAACCACCCATGCTCGGTCACCACCTTCAAGCCACCGATGGGTGCGCCATTACCTGGAGCCTTGGTGAGCATCGCTGTGATGTTGTCACCTGCGAGCTCGGTCGCCTTGACTTGATCGGGTGAAAGTTTGGACAGAATCGTTTTTTGTTCGGGCGTGGCCGGGGCATCAATCCGTTCATAGACCGGCTCGCCCAGTTCTTTCGTCAGGGCTTGGTACAGCTGGGATGGGTTGAGACCGGTCTTGGCCGTCATTTCGGCTGCCAAGAGATCCATAATGATGCCGTCTTTATCTGTGGACCAGACTTTCCCATCGTGGCGAAGGAATGATGCGCCGGCACTTTCTTCTCCACCAAACCCCAGCGATCCATTGAGGAGACCTGGGACAAACCACTTGAAGCCCACAGGGACTTCAATCAGCTTCTGTTTCAGTTTGGCGGCGACACGGTCGATGAGACTGCTGCTCACCAAGGTCTTGCCGATCTCAGCATCTGGTCTCCATTTGGAGCGACTCGCAAACAGGTAGGCAATCGAGACGGCAAGGTAGTGGTTGGGGTTCATCAACCCTGACCGGGTGACGATGCCGTGCCGGTCGTTATCCGCATCATTTCCGAATGCGACGTCGAAGCGATCCCGTAAGGCGATGAGATTGGCCATCGCATAGGGGGAGGAACAGTCCATGCGGATCTTGCCGTCCCAATCCAAGGGCATGAACCGAAAGGTGGGATCGACTGTTGGGTTCACAATCTCAAGATTGAGTCCGTACTGCTCAATGATCGGTTGCCAGTATGCCACGCCGGATCCACCGAGCGGGTCGATCCCCAGCTTGAGTCCGGTGGCTTTGATGAGTTTCATATCGACGATGTTTCTCAGGTCACGGACATAGGCCTGGATGTAATCGTGCCGGTGAGTAGTCGCGGCCTGTTGCGCCTGTTCGATCGGACGTCGGTTACATCCGTGTAATTTGTTCGTCAAAAGGGTATTGGCCCTGTCTTCGATCCATTTAGTGACCTGTGTATCGGCTGGGCCGCCGTTCGGAGGGTTGTACTTGATCCCCCCGTCGTCTGGAGGATTGTGTGAAGGGGTAATCACAATCCCATCGGCCAGATTCGAGGTTCGTCGTCGGTTATAGGTCAAGATGGCATGAGAGATCACCGGAGTTGGGGTGTATCCGCCATTGGCATCGATCATGGTGTTCACGCCATTGGCAGCGAGGACTTCAAGGGCAGTGACGAAGGCTGGATCAGAGAGAGCATGCGTGTCCTTGCCCAAATAGAGAGGCCCAGTCGTGCGCTGACTGGCGCGATATTCACACACCGCCTGAACGATCGCCACGATATGATGTTCATTAAAGCTTCGTTTGAAAGACGAGCCTCGATGCCCTGACGTGCCGAATGACACGCGCTGCTCGCGGATAGAGGGATCGGGTTGCTCAGCCCAGTACGCCGCGAGGAGCTTATCGACTTCCACAAGGGTTGAGGGCGGTGCCGGTTGGCCAGCGAAGGGATGAACGGGCATGGATAGAGATGTAGTTCAATGCTGGTTGGCTGTCAATACTTAAGATTTCATGAAGGCCGGAGGGGCGAGAACCTTACGTGTCGGGCACGGTCGCCATCGTATAGATGTCGGGTTCTGTGTGTCATGGAGGTGGGATGGCTGAAGTGTGGAAGAAGTCATCTCACTGTGTGCGTCTCGATGTGACATCACTTTGTGAAATGTCGAGTTGATGGATTTCATCTAAGTGATTCGGTAAGATGCCGACGAAACCCTGTCTGGCATCTATTAAGGGGGTGGTGTGTCCCGTTTTCGGCTTGCCTTGCTGAGCATACTCGTTCTCGTCATTCTCGCCGGAGCCTTGCTCGCGTTTTCGAGGGAGCTGACCGGTCAAGACTATCTCAAGGACTTTGTCCTAGAGCAATTGGAGCAGAGTCTTGGTCGAAAAATCGCTGTCCATCGGGTCAAGTTTGTTGTGTTTCCGCGCATTCGTGTGGAACTTTCTGAGGTCGTGATCCATGACCCGCAGTCGGCGCAAGTGGTGCTCACGGCGAAGCGAGTGGACCTCGTCCTTCGGCTCCTCCCACTCCTGAAAAAACAAATTGTCGGAAAGCGACTTTTGATCGAGGAGCCCACGCTGACGCTTCGGCGGAACGAACGCGGTCGGTGGAACGTCCTGGATGGAGTCAACGGGCAAGCGGAGACCGATCAAGATACGATGGAGCTGATGGCCCGAACCTTCATGGTCAGACAAGCAAAGTTAGTCAATGGAACGATCACGGTGATGGACGCGGCCAGACCGGACGGCGTTCGGTCCATCACGCTGGAACATGTTGAGTTTGAGCTCACCGTTCGACCGGAGCAGGGGCTTGCCGATGTGCATGTGGCGATGTCTCATCAGGGGGCGCACGGAGTCTCGAAAGTTTCCTTGGATGGAGGGATCAAGCAGGCGGAACAGCCAATGGCCTTGTCGGGTGACGAGATGGGGGAACCGGTTTCTGGGTTCCAGTTCGACGGGCATGTCGATGCGGTTGATATCAAGATGCGCGACGCGGCCGATTTTCTTGGTCCGAGGCCGGTTTCCAATCATCTCCAAGGCGCGTTGAATCTCCGGAGTGCCGTGCGTGTCATGCCGGGTGTGGCTGGGTATGACATGGTGTTGTCCGATATGAGTGCCCATCTGAACGAGATCACCCTGACAGGCAATGCGAGCCTTGCCGGTGTCTTGACCCCCCAGCCCACTTTCTCGGTGACATTCACTAGTTCTCTTGTTGCGCTACCGCAACTGCTGAAAACCATTTCCCCTGAGTGGATCCATCCACAGTTACCGGCTCTGTTGGCGGAGCGCCAGATCAATGGCAAGGTGCAGGCTGTGAAAGCTACACTGACTGGTTCGACCACGACCGGTCCTCAGTTGTCGGCAACGGGGGAATTCCATGTACAAGACGGTCATGCGCTCGTCGGTCGTGATCATGTCGCGGCAAAAGACTTGGCGGCGGTGATTGTGGTTGAAACGGGGCGGGTGCGTATCTCCAAGATTACGGGGAACTATGGAACGATGCCACTGACCGATGGGAAAGCAGAGGTGTCCTTTCTTGATACAGGTCCGTGGTTGGAACTGGAGATGACGGGTGAAATGGGGGCCCCAGCATTGATGGAGTTTCTCTCGAGGACGGTGAAAATAGAGCGAATTGCACAGGTGTTCGCTGCGGTTCGAGATGCAGAAGGAACAGCGGTCACGACCTTTCGCCTTGTCGGCCCGTTGAATCAACCCGGCGGGATTACCTTTGCCGGTGGGGAGATCACTGCTCGCCAGATCAGCCTCAGTCATCCCGCATTGCCGGAGCGGATGACGGGGGTGCAAGGACGGTTTGTATTGGCGGATGGGGCGACACAATTGGATCAGGTGACCGGGAACTTTGGCGGGATGGCAGTCCAGGTTCAAGGGACCGTTACTGGAGGATCAAGTAGTCAGTTCCAAGATGTGTCTATTCGTACGCGTGGGGATGCTACTCAGTTGGCACGACTCTTCCGACTACCGGCAACGGATCGGGAAGTACTGGAGGGGACTCTGGTCTCGACGGCGACGCTCTCGGGCATGACGGCGAGACCTCATATCCGAGGATCCATTGTATTGGATGAGGCGAAAGTTGTACTGGGGGTGATCAATAAGCCAATCGGGGCTCGTGCGACGGTCGAGTTTGATGGGGTGCTGCCCCAGACTGCCAGCGTCAAGCTGGATCGAGTCGTGCTGGTCCTGCCATCCTTGATCATTCCGGCCAAGGGCACGCTGCAGTTTGGGAACGGCTTCCTAGTTGATATGGCAGTTGCAACTGGGGTTGTTCCGGTCACGAGTCTTCCTCGATGGATCTCCACAAGCGGACTTGAAGGAGGGGACTTCGAGCTCTCACTGGATATCAAAAGTCGAGAACCGGATTGGCGCGCATGGCGCCTAACCGGATGGATGGGGCTGACGAACGGAGTGTTGCAGGCGAAGGGAATTGATGGGCCTATTCAGGATCTCTATGCCCGCATCAGATTTCTCCGCAACGAGGTTGAGCTCAAGCGATTGTCGTTCAATGTTCAGAGTAGCGATGTTGCCATAGAAGCCACGGTTCGAAATTGGCCGGCAAAGCCAATGATCAGTGGGAAGATTGAGTCGAATCAGCTTGACTTGAGTTTGCTGATCCCAAAGGGTGAGCGCTCACCCGTCCGAGAGTTTCTAGAGACACTGGCGGCGACCAGTCAGGTAACCATGACCGCGGCAGTCGCACGTGGACATTATCGACACCTGAAATTCTCCGCGCTGTCTGCGCGAATCATGATTCAGGATGGAGTGCTTGATGTGGATCGCCTGTCCGGGGAATCCATCCATGGCCACGTGGCGGGGCGGCTGGTCGTGCAACTTCCACCGCACGCGCCGGCGGAACTGGATCTGTCATTTCGGGCTACAGGTGTAGAATTCGATGATGTTCTGAGGCTGACACAAGCACAAGTGCACGGGGTATCTGGAGAGCTTCGGATCAGTGGAGTCATTCGTGGCCATGGACGAAATCCCCATGGGGTCTACCCCTCATTAAATGGCAAGGTCGATGTGTTGTTGGCAAACGGGAGAATCCTGAAATCGAACGAACGCGCGATCTGGAAGATCATCAGTCTGCTGAATCTTCCCGCTGTTTTACAAGGGAAGGTTGAGTTAGAAAAAGAGGGGTTGCCATACAACAGAATTTCTTCAACCGTCGCCATCCAAAACGGCATGTTTCAGACAGAAAATTTGATTATCGACAGTCCAATCCTCAAGATCACCGCGGCAGGGAATTATGATCTGCCCACGGACCAACTGGATCTTGCGGTGGCGGTGAGTCCGTTCGGGTCCTATTCTCAATTTCTTAAGGCGCTTCCACTTTTCGGACGAATCATCGCCGGAGATCGGAAAGGATTAGCGACGGCCATGTTTACGGTGAAGGGAGGGATAGAAGATCCGGAGGTGACGTACCTGCCGGTGAAGTCGTTCGCCTCTGGCCTCACCGGATTGGCACAGCTGGCGGTCGATATGCTCACGAATACCTTGACGCTTCCGATGGATCTCGTGACACCGGATGAAGAATCCGGCGTGCGGCCCAAAGATCTGACGCCATCGCCAGCTCCTGCGGTGCCTTGACTGCAGGCTGCTCGCGGCGATGCTCTTTCTTGACCGACTCTGTTCCGCGTGTTAGCATCGCTCCAGATCATACTCTGACCGAATGTTGAAAAAAATCTTCCAACGCTGTGCTTGTTAGGATTTCATAACCTGCCGGACCCCGGCGGGATCCAGTCGATTCGATCGCTCCTCATTCATGAAACGTCAGACGATCTCCCAGCCAGAAGTCGCCATTCTGTTCATTGCCGCCAGTGAACTGGACTCGAATTTGTACCATGCCACGCGATTCATGGCTCCAGACCCTTTCATTTATCTTGAAATCAAAGGGGAACGGATGATGGTGATGAGCGATCTGGAGATGGATCGTGCCAGGTCTGAAGCCTCGGTGGATCGAGTGTTGTCGTACTCTGAGGTCGAACAGAAGGCCAAGAAGCAGGGCATCAAATCTCCGACCGCCGTCGATATCGTCCATGTGGTGTTGAAAGAGGCGAAGATCCGACGCCTGTCGGTTCCAGCGAATTTCCCGGTCATCCATGCCGCGCGATTGCAGGAGCGGGGCTATAGCCTTAAACCGAAGGCGGATCCGTTTTATGAGCAGCGGGTGGTGAAGACGCCGGAAGAGGTTCGCCATATCGAATCGGCGCAACGGGCAACGGAGGAAGCTGTCGCCGCTGCCCATGCGATGTTACGTCGGACTGAGATTAAGGCAGAACAGTTGTGGCTGGACGGTCTTCCGATGACCTCCGAGCGGATCAAAAAGTTCATCAACGTGAAGCTCATGGAACAAGATTGTATCGCCCAGCATACGATCGTGGCAGGAGGTGAACAGGCCTGTGATCCCCACAATGAAGGGAGCGGACCGTTGCCCGCTCATCGCAGCATTATCTTCGATGTGTTTCCTCGCTCTGCCACGAGTCGCTATTTTGCCGACATGTCGCGCACGGTCATACGGGGAACAGCGCGCCCTGAGCTCAAGCGGCTGTATAGTATTGTGAAAGATGCACAGGAAGAGGCCATCGCAAAAATCAAGGATGGTGCTGACGGGATGAAGATCCATCAGGGGATCTGTACAAGGTTCGAGAAGGCCGGCTATAAGACAGGCTTGGTAAACGGACGCATGCAGGGATATTTTCACGGGACAGGGCATGGTGTAGGACTGGATATTCATGAAGCCCCTCGAATCAGTCGAACCGGCTCGCTGCTTCAAGAAGGTCATGTGGTCACGGTCGAACCAGGGCTCTATTACCCAGGGTTAGGAGCCGTGCGAATTGAAGACATGGTGCTTGTGACGAAAGACGGCTGCCGCAATCTGACGAATTTCCCCAAGGTATTCGAGCTCGGCTAGAGAGCAGTTCCGACCACATTCTTGATCTTCGCGCATTCCCGTCTGGTGAGCGCTCTTCTTCTATCTGCTGATGTCTTACGAATTTCACTTTCTGGACGACATCGCGACGGCTGATCTGGCGTTCGATGCCCGCGGTGGTTCGCTCCAGGAACTTTTCCAAGGAGCGACCTGTGCGGTTATTGACGTCTTAGCTGATCCTATGACCGTAGGGGACACCTGGCGGCACGTGATTGAGCGAACCGATGAGGATCCGGCTGAACTGTTGTTCGACTGGCTCTCAGATCTTGTGTACTGGAAGGATGCAGCCGGGGTCGTATTCAGTCGGTCAGAACTCATACTGACTCGCCAGGACCAGCGCTGCTGGAAACTAACGGGTGCACTGTACGGAGAGCCGGTCAATGGCTCAGCTCAGACATTGAGAGCGGATGTGAAGGGAGTCACGAAACATCTCTATCGCCTTCAACAGCATGAAGGGCGATGGACAGTCAGGGTGGTCTTGGATGTATAGGGAGGCCGCTCGATCAAACTTTTTGTAGAAGGTCCTTCAGGACTTGCCTGAAAGACGCTCGACTTCATGTATTTGCATATGCAATAATGTGTCATGACGACAACGAAAACAAATAAACGAGTGAATTCAGGCAGCTGTACTATTGATCAGATCGCGTGTGAGTGCCTGCTGGTGCGTGTGCGTAAACTCAATCGTGTGCTCACGAGTATTTACGATGCTGAACTTCGCCACTTTGGCCTCAAGGCAAGCCAGCTGAGTCTTCTGGTTCTTGTGACAAAGGCCGGCCCCATTCGACGTATAGAGATTGGGAAGATGCTGCACCTCGATCCATCCACACTGACCCGGAATCTGAAGATCATGTTGACCAATGGATGGATCAAAGAGATGGCCGATGGTGAAGACGGCCGAGGCCTACCCGTACAGATTACAGTCCAAGGTCGCAACCTGCTGAATCAAATCGGTCCATCGTGGCGTAAGGCTCAAACTCGCACGGAGAAGTTTCTTGGAGAAGATGGCGCGACACTCGTGC
>CABVRZ010000014.1 GCA_902500775.1 uncultured Nitrospira sp. | reverse complement strand
GTGCGGTCATTCTTCAAGCATCCGAGTGTTGCCTATATTACTGACTTCTGAGTAACAGCCCATGAATTAGTCTGGTTCTGCTCATGACCTCCAGAATTTCGAAAGGTCATGGGTCTGAGGAGCGTCTTCTGCGGCGTGGTAGGAACGATCAGGGTTACTCCACCAATTGCGATCGCTCTCGTCCAAGCAGCAGGTCATACGGGGCGAAATCGTCGCTCAACACGACACCTTGAGGCCAGGGGTCGGTTCGTCGTGTATTCAACAACGCGATCGTTTCCATCGGCAATCGCTGATTCATCGCCGCCTCGGTAATCTTCGCAAGAATATAGTCGGCGGGGGTCTGTTCAATGAAATGGCCTCCAAAGAACACCAAGTTCTTCGCTGGGGACATGCCGGTCTTCCACGGCCCTTCCACGGCGAAACTTTCCAGGGCTGGGAAGGCATGTTTCATCGTCTGCACGACCGCGGAGGCACGGGCCAGATCCCCTTCTTTCCCGGACGAGGCCAGGTTGACGGCCACGATGCCGTTTGGATCCAGGTGTGCCCGTACCAACGCATAGAATTCTGTCGTGGTCAGATGAAACGGGATCATGTCTCGGGCGAAGGCGTCGATCCATATGAGGTCGTACGTCTGTCCCGTGGCGTTGAGAAAGGCTCGCCCGTCCTTCACGGAGACATGGTGATTGGCAGGGGGGTGATACGCAAAATATTCTTCAGCCATACGAACCACGACCGGATCGAACTCCACGATATCCAACTCCAATGCGGGCCAGTGTCGTGCCAACCATTTGGCCAATGAACCACCCCCATGACCGATGATAAGGCCACGTTGTGGCTCCGACACCAAGGCTATCGACGCGACCATCATTTGGCTGTACGGGAGAAAGAGCGAAACCGGTTCGGCTTTCCACATGGTAGCGTGGAATGTCCGGTCCAAGACGAGATACCGGAATAGATCATCTTCACGAATGCGGACCTGCTGGTACGGACTCTCCTCTTGATGGATGGGGGGCCTCAGTCGTTGGATGGGATGGAGTGCGAGTGTTCCCAGTAGGGCGATGCATCCAACCGCAATCAGCGGGATGAGAGGGCGGGGAGGTGTCTCTTTCAGCAACCACAGGATCCCTAGTCCGACCTGAATGCCTCCTAACCAAGCGAGGAGAGACTGACTCCCGAGCCAGGACAACAGGAAGAAGGCGGTTCCCCAGGTGCCGGCCAGGCTTCCCACAGTCGATAAGGCGATCATGCGGCCGGTTTGCCGGCCAAGGTGATCCATGTCGGCTACGGCCAGCCGCAACATGGCTGGTAAGACACCGCTCAATCCGAACGCGGGCGGGGCAAGAAGGACCGTGGCGGCAAGACAGGGACCCCAACGAGGGTCTTGCACCAGCTTTTCAATCTCAAACAGGATGGGTTGGTTCGTCCATGCGATGAGAAACGTCCATCCACCGGAAAACAGTAATAACGCAGCCAGGACGCGTCCGCTGGTATACCGATCGGAGACCCATCCGCCAAATGCATATCCGCTGCTCATAGCGGCGAGAATCACACCGATCAACGCTCCCCAGACGAATAAGGAGCTGCCGAATACAGGGGCCAACAGTCGACTTCCCAAAATTTCCAAAGCCATCACGACTGCTCCGGTCACGAGGGCTGTGCCGAGCAAGAACCAGCGTGGAATTCGAGGTGGATGAAGCGTCATCGAAAGGATGGGAATATGAGAACCCTTCTCCTGCATTGAATCGGAAGCGGCGTCGGATTGTACTCAACGTATTTTGTGAGAGTCAACGAAGACCGATGGGTGATCGTTCTGTGAATGATCACGGAACTCGTTGCCCGTGGCTGCTCAGGTTGTTATACTTCTGAACAAATTCTTAAGGCGAAGGAGGGTGGGGCATGCATATCAGTGTGATTGGAACCGGCTACGTTGGACTGGTGACAGGGGCTTGTTTTGCTGAGTTTGGGGTGAATGTCACCTGTATGGATAACGATAGTCGAAGAATTGAGAAGCTTAAGAATGGAGAAATCCCGTTTTTTGAGCCAGGCGTGGCGGAACTGGTTGCCAAGGGGAGCAAGGAGGGCCGGTTAAGTTTCACAACGGATATTGCTCAGGCCGTGGACAAGGCGCTGGCGATTTTCATCGCCGTGGGAACTCCACCGAGCCCGGATGGAAGCGCCGATTTGTCGTTTGTGAAAGAGGTGGGGAGAGGCATTGCTCTCCATATGAATAGTTATAAAGTGATCGTGACCAAGTCAACCGTTCCGGTCGGGACCGGTGAAGCGATTCGCGAAGTCGTCAAAAAAACACAGAAAACGCCGATCCGGTTCGATATGGTCTCGAATCCAGAATTTCTTCGAGAGGGATCGGCCATTGAGGATTTCATGCGGCCGAATCGTGTGGTCATCGGGGCAGACAGTGATCAAGCGGTCGCCATCATGAAGGATCTCTATCGTCCGCTCTACCTGATTGAAACCCCGATCGTCGTGACCGATGTGCCGACGGCCGAACTGATCAAGTATGCGTCCAATGCGTTCCTGGCGACGAAGATTTCGTTCATCAACGAGATCGCCAATCTGTGCGAGCGAGTCGGAGCCAACGTTCAACTGGTGGCGAAGGGGATGGGATTGGATCATCGGATCGGGTCCAAGTTTCTCCATGCGGGCCCTGGCTTCGGGGGGTCCTGTTTCCCGAAAGATTTGGCAGCGCTCATTCAAACTGGTGAACGTAATGGCTATCCCATGCAGATTGCCTCCGCTGCGTCGCATGTCAACGATATCCAACGTGGGCGGATGGTTGAGAAGATTCGCGATGCCGTCGGCGGATTGAAAGGAAAAACGTTGGCATTCCTCGGCCTGTCATTTAAGCCCAATACGAACGATCTCAGGGAAGCTCCGGCGTTGGCGATTGGGCGAGAGCTGGCGGCGGAAGGCGCGACCATTCGTGCGTATGATCCAGAAGCCCTGACGGAAGCTTGCCAGATGATGCCGGAACTCAAGCCCTGCCAGGATACTTATCATGCGGCGGAAGGTGCAGACGCATTGGTGATCATGACTGAGTGGAACATCTTCAGGAGTCTCGACTTTGAGAAGCTGAAGTCCACCATGCGTGCGCCGCTCCTGATCGATCTTAGGAACGTCTATGATCCAGAACGAGTCACCGCCGCGGGCTTTAAGCATGTCTCGGTGGGTCGTACGCCATACAACCCCAAGAAGGGGTAGGAGCTGAACAGATTCGAGTGTTGCGTTCTTTGACCGAATCAGGGAAGTCCTTCGAAATGTTTCTGGGCTGGGCCCTCACGCCTGGCATGATTAGTCATGATGCGAAATGAATCGCTGCAATGAGCTCCTCCTCCCTGTCAGAGCCGTAGAAACTGGCTCTGACAGGGACATTTTCTCAGGGTGATAGTGCGGGAGACTATGCTTGCCAGTCATTCCCGCTCATCAGCCCATGAAACCTCCGGTCAGTAACGCGAAGGTCAGAATCCCGATCAGAAACGCTGCATACAAATAAGCCTATGCCGGTTCGTGTTTTAACTCATCAACATGCATGGCTTCCACCTCTTTGCTTAAAACGTCAGATTCTCCTCCGTAGGATGTCCGGAACGTCCTCTGTGTTAATAACATGCTAATAAAAGAACCGTTCCTTTGCCATCGCCCAGAAGATGAAATCCAAACCTACACCGTTTGGGTGAGAACTATAGACGTGAACGAACAGTTACCGAGCGTGAAGAGTAGGTGATGATAGCCTCGACGCTTGTATCATGCGCCAGTCGATACGTCTCCCGTTCATTCATCAGCTCTGTAACGGCGGCCATGTCTTGTTCCTGTTCCAAACGCAGTCGCAGATGCTGTCTAAAGAGTCGTTGAGCCTTAGCAATGAGAAATCGGAGGGATCTGAGCCGTACTCCCCGATCAACGGGTAGGCTGTAGTTCCTTGGCGATGAGTGGACAGGGAAACCTTCTCTTTTTTATGGCGCCCTCGCCGGTGCCCGAAGGCCTGCTCTTCGCAGATGTGGCCTTGTAGGGCACCGGTACCGATCTGCACTCCGCAGCTACGCCGCCATACGAAATGCCCAACGCTCCGCATCACGTTTCATCTGCACGAGCGCTCGCGCTTCTCGGCTCTGCGCTGCCATAGACAGCCCTGCTAGAAAGACCGTGGCAAGCAGAACACTGGCGACTATGAGGTACCCCATCGGGATCTCCGGCCAGGATGCCGGGTCTATAGCGGTCATGGTGATATTTTCTGAAGGCACTGCCGGAGCTGCTGCGACAGTCGGCTGCATCGGATGATCGGTGATGTCCTCGTTGCGAGCGGCGGCGACAATCAAGCTAGCCAGCTGCTCTTGCCGTGCAGCGTGCCCTTTTCCCGCGTTCATTTGTGCGTGTGCAACTTGAACCATCGCAGACCCGAGTCGCTCCTGAATTGCACCCTCCTGGATCCAGTCGTGTTGGGACGCCTCGACGATGCGGCGTCCGAGCATTGATTGCCATGTCGAGGCGAAGTCATTGTGCAGGCGCTGCCCTTGGGCTTCAATGGCACCAATCATTTTCATATTGTACAGAGTGCCATACTGATTAACCGACAACAGGCCGCTTCGCACGCCACGCATCGTGAAATTGACGATCCCCCGTCCCATGACACCCTGAACACGGGCTAGATGGGCCGCCGGCACGGTCACCCCTTGGTTGAGAACGGTGCCGAGCCAATCGCTCGAACCAGATTGCTGGTCATGATATGCCATGGTGACGCGGTTCCATTCAGCTACCGAGTGCGCCAGAGCCTGATTGGTCTGGCGTTTCATGAGCGTTTGATCCACGATGGCTTGCCCCAACGCTGGTTGGAGAAAACCCTGGCCACTGGACGATTGCTCTACCGCAGGAGCGTTCGGCAGAACGGCTTGGTATGTTCCATTGACGGCAAGAAACAAAAGAAGTGCTCCGAAGAGAATGGCACACATCCCGACACCCACGATGATATCAATGGTGTTGTAACGATAGGACATAGCGACCTCCTTGCCACGTCGAGCCATCGCCTGAGCGGCCACGATACCGAAATGACATTGCCGAGCTCGCAAGCCCGATGACAACACGCGGCGATAACGTAGCGAGATGATTGAGGCGAATTGAAAGAGAACGGAGGGCACACCGACCAGATTCAGTTGGTCGGCGTATTCTCTCTACCACGAGCATGACCACCTCCTCGTGAAGAATGAGGCAGTATCTACGAATTACTGTACGTCTTACGGCGGACAATGGTCAAGCACACCTCTTGTATGGCTGGACCCAATCGTTCATTCCGATACTGCCTCACATTGGAAACCATCAATAGTGCTGTCGCTCGGCACCAGAACATGGTGTCAGATGGCCGGACTGATCTCACACCCTCTGAGACGGAGAGGCGAGACCAAGGATCATTGGCACTCTTAGGCCTTCTGCCGAGTATGATTCACTGTTAATGAACGTATTTCAACTGCGGGTCCCGAGTCGTCAGGCGATCTCTATTCGACCGCAGTAAAAAATTGCCGAGCTCCCACGAAACACAGTAGAATGCGTTTGATGTGTCTGCAATCACTATCGTCCATACATCCAAATGATGTATTTCTTGTGTCCGATCTACCTCCCTATCGAGCGCCTGCATGAATGACGCGGATCGTAGAGACCAATCACAACGTGACATTGACCCGCAAGAAACGCGCGAATGGCTGGATTCCCTCGAGTATATCCTCGAGCAGCACGGTATCGAGCGGGCGACCTTTCTGTTCGAACGGCTTCGCGATCGATTGTGCGAGCGCGGTGCGCAGGTCTCTCAATCGGTCAGCACGCCGTATGTCAACACGATTCCTGTCTCTCAGCAGCCTCCCTACCCAGGTAATCTTGAGTTAGAACGCCGAATCCGCAGCCTGGTCCGCTGGAATGCCATGGCAATGGTCGTGAAAGCGAACCAGCAACGTCCCGGAATCGGCGGACACATTTCTACTTTTGCGTCGGCAGCCACACTCTATGAGGTAGCCCTGCATCATTTCCTCCACGGCAAAGACAGACCCGAAGGCGGTGACCAGATTTACTTTCAGGGTCACGCCGCGCCTGG
Source organism: uncultured Nitrospira sp. (assembly GCA_902500775.1). Taxonomy (GTDB): domain Bacteria; phylum Nitrospirota; class Nitrospiria; order Nitrospirales; family Nitrospiraceae; genus Nitrospira_D. The sequence goes on along the minus strand of CABVRZ010000014.1, from coordinate 84,672 downwards.
AATGTATGCGCGCAGCTTCGTCGAAGGACGCCTCCCGGAGGAAGCGCTCCATCATTTCCGTGCCGAGCTGGACTCCAACGAGCGAGGTTTGTCGTCCTACCCGCACCCCTGGCTGCTCCCTGAGTATTGGGAGTTTCCCACTGTCTCAATGGGCCTGGGGCCGATCCTGTCGATATACCAAGCGCGCTTCAATCGCTACCTGGAAGATCGGGGTCTTAAGGACACGAGCCAGCAGCGTGTGTGGGCCTTCGTCGGTGACGGCGAAACCGATGAGCCGGAAAGCCTTGGTGCCATTTCACTCGCTAGCCGGGAACGCCTCGACAATCTCATCTGGGTTATCAACTGCAATCTCCAACGTCTGGACGGCCCCGTGCGTGGGAACGGCAAGATCATTCAAGAGTTGGAAGCGGTCTTCCTTGGCGCCGGCTGGCACGTGATCAAGGTGATCTGGGGCAGCGATTGGGATCCACTGCTTGCGCAGGATGATGAGGGGCTCCTGGTCAAGCGGATGGGCGAGGTCGTGGATGGGTGGTATCAAAAGTACGTGGTAGAAGGGGGTGCCTTTGCGCGTGAGCATTTCTTCGGAACCGACCCGAGACTCCTCAAACTGGTCGAGAACTATTCCGATGAGCAAATCCATAAAATGCTGCGAGGTGGCCACGATCCCCGGAAGCTGTACGCCGCCTACAAGGCTGCTGTAGAGCACAAGGGGCAACCCACTGTGATCCTGGCCAAGACCATCAAGGGCTACGGTCTCGGTGAGGCCGGCGAAGGGCGAAACATCACCCATCAGCAGAAGAAGTTGAACGAGCAGGAGTTGCGGGAGTTCCGCACGCGGTTCAGCGTACCGGTGCCGGATGCGCAGCTGACGTCGACCCCGTTCTATAGGCCCCCAGCCGATAGTCCAGAGGCGGCGTACCTGGCAGAACGCATCAAGGCGATGGGCGGTTCGATTCCGGAGCGGCGCGTCACCGTCGAACCGATCGAGACACCTGCGCTCACCCTCTTCAAGGAATTTCTCGAAGGATCAGGGGATCGTGCGGTCTCCACCACAATGGGATTCGCCCGCATGCTGAGTCGACTGCTCGGGATGAAAGAGTTCGGGAAATATCTGGTCCCGATCATTCCAGACGAAGCGCGCACATTCGGCCTCGAAGCGCTCTTTCGGCAGTATGGGATCTACTCCCATGTCGGCCAGCTCTATGAACCGGTCGACAAGCGCTCGCTGCTGTACTATTTCGAAGCGACACAGGGGCAAATCCTCGAGGAAGGCATTACTGAAGCGGGGGCAATGTCGTCGTACGTTGCGGCTGGCACGGCCTACGCGACCCATGGCGTCAATATGATCCCGTTCTACATCTTCTACTCGATGTTCGGGTTTCAACGGATCGGCGATTTGATCTGGGCCGCGTGCGACATGCGGGCGCGAGGATTTATCTTGGGCGCCACCGCAGGGCGCACGACCTTGGAGGGAGAAGGCCTCCAGCACCAAGATGGGCAGAGCCATCTGTTTGCGAGTGCCTATCCCACGATCGCGGCCTACGATCCGGCATTCATGTTTGAGCTGGCCGTCATTCTCCAAGACGGACTCAAGCGGATGTACCAGGATCAACAAGACCTGTCGTACTACATCACGCTCTACAACGAATCCTACCCGATGCCGGCAATGCCGCCGAACGCCGAGGAAGGGATCCGAGAAGGGCTCTACCGATTCAAATCCGCACCGGACCGAGCCACGCACCGGGCGCAGCTTCTGGCAAGTGGCTCACTGGTGACCGAGGCGATGCGTGCGCAGGAGCTCTTGCTGCGCTACGGGGTGGCGGCGGATGTCTGGAGTGCGACGAGCTACAAGCAGCTGCGGATGCGTACGCTCGAGACCGAACGGTGGAATCTGCTGCACCCAGAAGAAACGCCCCGCACGAGCTTCCTCCAGCGGACCGTTGAGCAATTCGATGGGCCCTGTGTCGCGGTCAGCGACTATGTGCGCCTGGTTCCTCAGCAAATCGCACCATGGATTCCCGGTGGACTCCTGACTCTGGGAACGGATGGGTTTGGCCGGAGCGATACCCGCAAGGCGTTGCGGCGCTTCTTCGAGGTCGACGCCGAACATCTGGTCGTGGCGACGCTCTACGCCTTGTTTCGCCGTGGAGCGGTCGAGGCCAGTCTCGTGACACAGGCGGTTCGCGATCTTCACGTCTCAACCGATACGGAGGCTCCTTGGCATCGATGAAGAAGACAACCCAGTTCATCAATAAGGATAGGCTATGAACGTCGAACTCCCGTTTCTCGCGGAAGGGATCGAAGGCGGTGATGTGATTCAACTGCTGGTACGCGAAGGGGATCACGTCACAGAGGGACAATCGCTGATCGAGCTCGAAACCGATAAGGCAACCGTGCCGGTTCCAACGCCTGTCGCGGGAACTGTCCTACGTCTGCTGGTCCAGCAAGGCGATCATGTGAAGGTCGGACAGGCGCTCGTTGAGCTGGATGGAGCTGAAAGTGAGACAAAGAAGGCACCGACCTCGTCATCAGCAAAGCCGACGAAACCATCTGCCCAACAGACGCCACCTACCGCAGAAGAAGGCAGGGCCAACGCTGAGCAATCTCCGGACCAAAGGCAGGCTCAATCGAATGCCGCGCGCGCGGAACCGGAGAAATCCTCGGTGCAGGAGAAGACTGGGGCTATCCACCCGCCAGCTGCCGGTGGCGCGATCCCGGCCCCTCCATCGGTTCGGCGACTTGCACGAGAACTTGGAGTGGATCTCTCACAGGTCAAAGGGACTGAAGCCGGTGGGCGGATTACTGCCGACGACGTGAAAGCCTTCGTCAGGGAACGGACCAAACACGGTACCGCTCCGGGAGCGGGTGGCAATGTTTTCTCGACGTCCTATGGATCAGAACGGCGTGAGCCGATTTCTTCCATCAGACGGAAGATCGCCGCCACTATGACCCAAGCCTGGACGACGATTCCGCACGTGCATCAATTCCAGGACGCCGACATCACCGACCTCATGGCGCTCCATAAGCGATATGCACCGGAATTCAAAAAGAAGGGGGCTACGCTGACGTTGAGCAGTCTCTTTCTGAAAGCCATCGTCCACGCGCTGAAACTGTATCCACAGCTCAATGCGACCATCGACCTCACCAACGGCGAGATAGTCTACAAAGACTATTACAACATCGGCGTGGCGGTCGATACGCCTGCCGGGCTGATCGTGCCGGTGGTGCACCAAGTCGATCAGAAAGATCTCCTGCAAATCTCCATGGAACTGGCCGATCTCGCCGAACGTACCCGCAAGCGGGAGGTCACGCTGGAAGAGCTTCGAGGAGCAACATTTACGCTCAGCAACATGGGCGGGATCGGCGCCGGTCCGTTCCTCCCGATCATCAATCCGCCGCAAGTCGGGATACTCGGGGTGGGCAAAGCGCGCATGACGCCGGTGTATCGAGACGGCCAGTTCGTGCCTCGCCGGGTCTTGCAATTGTGTGTTGCCTACGACCATCGGCTGGTGGACGGAGCGATCGGCGCGCGATTTACCAACGAGATCGTCAAAGTACTCGAAGATTTTCAGGGCATGTTTTTGGGTCTCTAATACGTGAAACGTCCGGAGCCGGCGAGAGGTGAAGCATATGGGAGGCGATATGGCCGAATCGCGTTATGACGTTGCCGTAATCGGTGCCGGTCCAGGCGGTTATGCGGCGGCATTCCGCGCCGCGGATCTCGGCTTGCGTACGGTACTGATCGATGAGGATCCACAACTCGGTGGGACCTGTCTCTTGCGGGGCTGTATTCCCTCGAAGGCCTTGCTGCACGCCGCACGCGTACTTACCGACGCTCAGGATGCGGCAGCCTGGGGTATTCAATTCGATAAACCACGCGTGGACCTCGACGCATTTCGGAGCCGTGTGGACACGATCATCGGCAAGCTCACGAAAGGCGTACGGACGCTGGCCGGCAGCCGCAAGGTTGATGTCATCCAAGCGCGGGCCATGTTGAAGAATGCCACGACGCTTCAACTGTCCGGACCCGACGCACCGAGCGAGCTCTCGTTCGGTCACGCCATTATCGCGACCGGGTCGAAACCCGTGATTCCTTCCTCGCTGAAGCTCGATGATCCACGCGTGATGGATTCGACGAGCGCGCTCCGATTGCCGGATATTCCCTTACGGCTCTTGGTTGTCGGCGGGGGCTATATCGGTCTTGAATTGGGCACGGTCTATCAGGCTCTTGGCTCCGAGGTCACCGTGGTGGAAGCGCTCCCACGTCTCTTGAACGGCGTTGATGCGGATCTCGTGCGCCCGCTACACCTGCGTATGCAACGACGCCTCAAGACAATCAAGCTGAACACCACCGTCGAAAAACTGGATGCCCGGAACGACGGCTTGGTCGCCACGTTCGAGGACTCACAGGGCATCAGCACCGACACCTTCGACCGTGTGCTCATCGCCGTGGGACGGAAACCCAATACCGAGCAGTTGGGACTCGAACATACAAAAGTCTCGGTCACACCCAAAGGCTTTATTCAAGTCGATCAGCAGATGCGCACGGCCGAGGCGATGATCTTTGCCATCGGGGATGTCGTGGGCGAACCGATGCTCGCTCATAAGGCCTCACATGAAGGGTTGGTCGCTGCCGAAGTCATTGCCGGCCGACAGGCAATCTTTGATGCAGCGGCAATCCCGGCCGTCGTCTTCACGGATCCTGAAATTGCCTGGTGCGGGCTGACCGAGGAATCAGCCAAAACAGCTGGACAGGCCGTAAAGGTAGTACGGTTTCCTTGGGCCGCTTCGGGACGTGCGACGACTCTTGGTCGCACCGAAGGCGTCACGAAACTCATCCTCGACCAGGAATCCGGTCGGGTCCTCGGGATGGGATTGTGCGGCGTCGGCGCGGGTGAGTTGATCGCCGAGGGCGTGCTGGCGATCGAGATGGGCGCGCTTGCGGAAGATGTCGCAGCCTCAATCCATCCACATCCGACGCTGAGCGAGACGGTCATGGAAGCGGCCGAATCCTTCACCGGTTCCCCGACACATCTCTTTATGCCTCAACGGTCATGACGTGCCAGCACTCCGATTGCTCGATCTGACCCTCCCGCTCCCAGTCGAAAACCTCGCGCTCGATGAGGCACTATTGGAGGAACTGGATGAGTACAGCGGAACTCCGGTGCTTCGGTTTTGGGAGAGCGATCGCCTGTTCGTCGTCCTAGGCCGAGCTTCTCGTGTGGCTGACGAGGTCAACCGTGCAGCCTGCGAACGAGACGGCCTGTCGATCCTGCGCCGTGCAAGCGGCGGAGGAACCGTGTTGCAAGGGCCAGGCTGCCTGTCATATGCCGTCGTGCTCCCACTCCAGTGGCATCCCGACCTCGCGGACATCCGCAGCACCACTCGATTTGTTCTAAAACGGATGGCGACGGCACTGCATGAATGGGAACCGAGTACGAGCTTCCAAGGAATCAGCGATCTCGCCATCGACGGGATGAAGATCTCCGGCAACGCGCAACGCCGCACCAGGAATGCGCTCCTCTTTCACGGGACGATTTTACACAGCATGCGCGCGGACCTCGTCGCACGTTATCTCAGGCACCCTTCGCGACAACCAGACTACCGAGCGGACCGACCACACCAGGCATTCCTTCGGACGATCACGGCTCCACCACAGGCCATCAAGCAAGCCATTGCCTCATCATGGAATGCAGAGCCGACGGACTGCGGATGGCCCATATCTCGGATGCCTCATGCTATCGCGGCTGTTCTCGCACGAAGCCAGGATGAACCGTTGAGCGCCTCGTAACCCATGCAGGCCTGAACCACATAATGATTCACCCATAGACTTGGTCAAAGGTTCATCGTCGGATACTACGACCCTTGCGCTAAACACCTAAGTCAACCGTGGCAGTTCGGTTTTAGCAGCTGCCTCCTTCGTTTTTGGTTTATACCCCATTCGATCCAGCACTTTCATAATCCTCGCCTTCAGCCGATCGTCAGCGTCGGTTAATGCGGTGGCCAGCGGTTCTACCGCCGGTTTGCCGATCTTTCTGAGAATTTCGGTCGCCGATTGGCGGATCTCGTCTTCCTCCGACACGAGGAGGGGAATCAGTGAGGGGACGGAAGGCCCTCCGAGCTTGATGAGTGAATCGTAGGCTCGTTGGCGGACATCTCCGACCTCATCAGTCAATGCCGCAACGAGTGGTTCCACCGCGCGTGGATCTTTCAATTCACCCAACACTTCAGCCGCGTACTTTCGGTTCAACCAGTGAGAATCTTTCAGATCGAGTAACATGGCATCGGCTCGGGCGGTATTCGGATCTTTGGGGCGAATCTTAAAGCTTATTGCGACCCGCTTGCCGCCCTCTTCCACGACACGGATGGTGGCACCGTCTCCAGCCTTGATTTTTTTAAGATCCTCCAGGGCTTCTTCCGCCACCTCCAACAGGACTGTCTTGCCATCGTAGGCTAGGAGTTCGACCTCCAGCTGTCGGCTCTCTGGATTAACTGCGACAACCCGTTCTGTGACGAGATTAAAGCCGTCTTTTTTCTCGCCGCTCTTCGGCGCGATCTGAATCAACTTTGGTGCGTCATCTGCCATGAGAATGTATCCTCTAGAATATGGAGTAAAAGGGTTTACTGTTCAGGCGTCCACCCGAGACTTGCCAACACGGCTTCGACGGTTTCCTGGACCATGGTATTTTCGTCCTCACGTAATGGCAGTAAGGGTTGAATGGCTTCCGTTGCGCCGAGACGAGCCAGTGACTCGGCTGCATTGCGCCGGACGAGCCAATCTTCGTCGCCTAGCGATTCAATCAAGGGTCCGATGCCTCGGCGATCACCGATCTTGCCCAGCGCCTCTGCCGCATGACGGCGAACCATCCAATTTGCCCCAAGCAGTCCGTCAATCAGGGCTTCAACCGCCCGTACGTCGCCGACCTTCTTGAGTACGCGGGCCGCATCCTCCCGGAGCGTGCTGTCCATGAGGGCTTCAATCAATCCAGGTACGGCTCCTGAATCGCCGATACGCTCGAGTGCCCAGACTGCGGCCGTCCGGACCGCTCCGTCCCGATCCTTAATCGCCTTGACCAGTGGTTCAACTGCGCGCCGGTCTCGTAATTTTCCGAGTGCCGATGCTGCCTGTTCACGGATCGCCCAGGAGTCATCTTGTAATGCCTCGATCATCGGTTCGATCACCGATGGGCCCATTCGCACAACCGCGCTGGTCGCAGCCTCTCGAATGACCACGTCCTCATCGGCCATCAAATCGATGAGCCGAGGCAGTGCGTCCTGGCCAGTTTGCCCGAGGCTCGCGATCGCGTGATCGCGTAAGGCTTCGTTCTCGTCGTAGAGCGCATGAATCAATTGCTCGATGCGATTAGACTCAGAATGCTCAGACATGCTCACCGCCCTCTTCTCGGATCTGGTGTTCCATAGGTATCAGTTGCTCAATGGGATTAGACTCAGAGTGCTCAGACATGCTCATCGCTCTTTTCTCGGATCTGGTGTTCCATAGATATCAGTTGCTCGATGCGGTCGGATGCAGGTTGCTCAGTCCTGCTCACTGTCCCCTTCTCGGGTCTGAATTTCCATGGCCATGATGGCCTCGAGTTTATCGGCGATCAGGCCGGCATTATACGCCACCAGGCCGTCACGATCCGTCCGGAGTTGGTCAAAGATGTCTTTGTGCGGTCGCAAGACTCCCACATCTTTGATCTTGGCTAAGGCTTCCATGGCATAGACTCGAAGCGGTCGGATGGGAATGGCGTTCAGATAGAGCTGGGTTGGCCGTGAGTCGCCGATCAGCCCCAGGGCCTTGATCGCCAGTTCCTTTACTCCGGTATCTTTGTCCTGTTCGAGTCGTTTCATCAGTGGGATGACGGCCCGGACATCTCCGATTTTTCCAAGCAGGTCGGCGGCCGCTTCGCGCACGAGCCAATCCTCATCTTCGAGATATTCGAGAAGGATTTCCACACTCGGCCGTCCGATCCCCAGGAGGTCGATGACGGTCGCCATCCGTGCCTCTTCCCGTTCACTGGCCCCTTCAACGTCGCGCAGTGCGTTGAATGTCGTATCGATCCGCTCCCGGATGGCACTCAGTTTTTTTAATGTGCTGACGGCGATTTCTCGAACAGCAGGCTGTCCCATTGCATCGATGAAGGCGTCGATGGAACGGGGGTCTAGCAATTGATCAAGCATCAGTGCCGATGCAATTTGCGCGTCCGCGTTAGGGTGTTTGAGTAGATCGCATAAGGGAAGCACGGCGGTGGGAATGGCGCCGACCAGGTGAGTTAAAATCTGTCTTGTTGGACCTTCCGGTGTGGTTGGTAGCAAAGAGACCAACGCCCGTGCAGTGTCCACATCGAGCACGCCGGCCATCTGTTCAAGAGCTGCTGCTGCAGCGTTAGGGACACCGTCCTCGTCGCGTTTCAGCAGCTCGACAAGGGCCACTCCGGCCCGTGGGTCCTTGATGCGAGCCAACATGGCCGCCGCTTCCTTCTTCAGCTCGTTCGAACCGGTTCGTAGCGCATCCATCAGCGCCTGGACCGATCGGGGTCCACCAGCTACACAGGCGGCCGTCGCCCGCATGCGGCGCCAATCTTCTTCGTGGATGAGTTCGGAGACCAGTGTCTCAATGGTTTCTTTTGACATAATGATTAGAGGCGGTTGATGGAGATCTGGTGGGGTCGCCATCCTACGAGCGTCAACGTCTCGCGAATGTGGAACCGGAGATTTTCGTCCGGTGAATCGTTCAACAACTGAATCAGAGCTGGAATGACCTTCGAGCCGAACTTGGCCAATGAGGCGGCTGCCTCCGCACGGGTATGGGTTGGGCTTAGGGCCGCGACGAGTGAAGGAATCGCCCGGTCGTCACCGATCAGTCCCAATGCCCGTACGGCTGCGCCTTGCGTGATGAGTTCTTCATTCCACTGATCACCACAACCGACTGCTGTTCTGGTCGACTCCTGAGGGATGGTGCCTGTGACGACATCCATCAGGATGGGCACGGCGCAAGGATTGCCGATACGCCCGAGTGCCTCGACCGCTACGGTCCGTAAACTTGGTTCACGCATGGTCACGCATAAATGATCCACTGCTCGGGCATCGCCGATTTCGCCCAACGCCCGCACGGCGTCTTCGCGCACGGAGGAATCTCGATCGTTAAATAAGACCGAGAGCAGCGGTTCCACCGTGTGGGGGGAACGGGCCTTTCCGAGCGATTCCACCGCATGCAGGCGAACGAGCCAGTCGTCGTGTTTCAACGCCTGCACCAGACATGGAATGGCCGCCTCACCGATGGCCGCCAGGGCGGTGGCTGCTTCTTCGCGAACCGCCTTGACCTTATCCTGCAGCAGCGGGATCAGTGCGTCCACGGTCTCTGCACTCTTCACTCGCCCCAAGGCTTGAGCGGCGTGCATCCTGACGACCCAGTCACTGCTTCTCAGTGCCAGCACGAGTTGAGTGAGCACTCGCTCATCCGCGATGGTCGCCAGGATAGACGAGGCTGCCTCTTGAACTGCCAAGTCACCTTCACTCAGGCAGATACCAAGCGCCTCAACCGCCGGAATTCCGATCGCACGTAACGCTTCCACTGCCGCCTCTCGTACAGAGCGGTCCTGGTCTCGTAGGAGGAGCAGGAGAGGATGCACCGCACGTGGATCTTTGAGCTGACCCAGCAGACGTGCCGCGTCCTCACGGATCGCCCAATCCTCATCTCTGAGCGCGGTTATCTGTTCTGAAACCCTGTCGGACATATGATTCTCGTTCAGGATGGTGAAAAAGTCCGCCAGCTGTGTTCTTGCGTCGCGCAGAGGTTCAACATACGGCCAAAAGTTGCGTCGCCGCTTCACTCGCTGTTGGACCATCCTGTGGGATATTGAGATGCCATGTGTGATCGTTCAACTACCCGCTACGTGACCCTGTGCGAGAGGAATGGGTATCCGTCGGATTTGGATCAGACGGTGTCACCGGATGGTCCAAATCGGCCGGTCTGTCCGAGTGGACGATCGATCCGTAGGTTGTCGGCTTGGCTGGAACTGATTTCGACCTCTTCATCGGAAGGGGTCCATCCAAGCGTTTCCAAGGTTTCGAGCGTAATCTGCTTGAGGGCATCTTTGGCCGTCAGTCGAACCGAGGCATACGACAGCACGCGTTCCTTTTCCGCCTCAACTTCAGATGCCTTGGGGTCGTAGAGAAAGGCAATGAGGGGTTCAATGGCAGCATCCCCGATGACGGTCAGGGCCGCCGCGGCCTTTTCACGCAAGACCCCGTCTTTTAGCAACATGATCAGATCGGGAATCACGCGTGGATCACGAAACTGTCCCAGGGCGGTTGCGGCGGCTTCTTTGATGAAGGCATCCTCGCTGACGATACAACCAGGTGTCGGTGAGCCTTCCTGCTTGATCCCTTTGCCCTTCAAGGCGTCCAGCACGGCGGGGAGTGCACGCGGGTCGCCGATCATGCCGAGTGACGCGATGGCATGGCGTTTCACCGCTCCGTCTTTCATGGCTTCAATCAGCGCATCAATTGCCCGTGGATCGCCGATCATGCCCAGGGCGATCGTGGCATCTTCACGAACGGCTCGATCCGGGTCCTTCAACCCGGCGATGAGGGCCTCAACCACCTTGGCGTCACGCACCCAGGTTCGGCCGATTTGATAGTCCGTCGTCATTCCGCCCAACGCCCGGGCTGCGTGACAGCGGACCACAAAGTCCTTGTCGCTGAGGCTCTCAATCAGCGGATCGACTGACGGTTGTCCGATGTATACCAGCGCGGTTCCCGCGGTTTCCCTGACGATTTTTGAAGAGTCTCGGAACAGTTTGATCAATGCTGGAACGGCCTTCGGGTCTGCGATTCGGCCAAGGGCCTCCGCCACGGCACTCTTGACGGCTCCGTCGCGGTCACGACACGAGACAATCAGTGCTTCGACGGCACGAGGATCTTTCATTTTCCCAGCGGTTTTGGCGGCATGTTCACGGACTCGCCAGCGCTCGTCCTTTAAGGCTGTCACGACTCGATCGAGAGCAGGCGATCCTATCTTAACCATGGCATCAACCGCTTGGTCTCGAACTTCCATGATCGGGTCATTGAACAGACCGATCAGGGCCTCAATCGCTTTTGGGCCACCGATTTTTGAGACGCCGCGACCGGCATAGACCCGAACCGACCAGTATTCGTCGCTGCAGGCGCCGAGTAACGCTTCTAGGGTCGACGGATCACCCAGGTCGGCAAGGGTTTTCGCCGCCTCCTCGCGGGTGGCATCGTCTACATCCTCAAGTGCGTCCAATAGGGTATCGAGTGCGTTAGCCATTGTTTGGTTTCTGGTCGTAATAGGGGTCAGGTTGTCCACCATGGGGGTAAGTGCGCTTGCATAATACGACCAAGGTCTGGGTTCCACGACCTTGCACGCACTGGTCTAAGGTGCGTGAGTAGTCGATCGCGCCGTTCAGGCCGATAGTAAAGGGAAAATCGAAGGTGAAGCTGATGAATTTGTACTTGCCGGGCCGGAGTGACAGGTCACGACGTTCAGATGTTTTGGGGGCATCAAGCGACTCCGGATCGGAATTCCAGATCGAGGGAGTGATGCCAGGTATCTGCCACCATGACGTGGGCACTAGCTTGGTCGCGTCAATGGTGATCCGATGCTCCTGGAGATGAGCAGCTGGCCGGTCGCCGGCGAGGCTCTCTTGAACGAACACGATCATCAGCAAGCCAATGACGGCGACGCCGAGGGAGAAAGGACGGTGTTTCATGGCATCATCGACAGGCATAGATGGTTAGCGCTTTTTGGCACGAGGCACAGTTCGAGTCGCTCTGTCAGTGTGAAAGATTTCCTCGATCACCTTGCTGTCCCATTCTGTGTGGGTCTCAAGTTGGAGCATTCGCATGACGGTTGCACCGGTATCGATGATGGAGACCGGTTGACGGATGACCTGGCCACGCGCGATTCCTGCTCCGGAGACAATCCAGGGAACAGCCGGTGGATCAGCCTGTGTAACTTCCCCGCCGGGGTCATTTCCTTTGGTGCTCAAGGCTGTCACGAGAATGGTTGTTCGGTCTAAAAGATTATAGTGTTTGAAGAGGTCCAGCACGGATCTCATGGCATCATCAACTGTCCTGAGGGCCTGTTGGTACTGCTTCGAATTCCAACCCTGGGTTACGCCTGCTCGTCCGGCTTCAGGGAGATGCACCACCAACAAATGTGGGAGCGCATGGACGGCATGGCCGTACCCGTGACCGCTTGCGGCTTTCTGAAAATACTGTTGAATGTAGGCGACGAGCTTTTGCGGGCCACACTCGGGTCGCAACGCGCCACAGAGTTGATAGTCGGTGTAGGGCGCAGGCTTGGCGAGTTGATAGAGGGCCTCGTCCATAAAAAAGACGGCGCTGTCTCGGCCCCCGCTGACATCCAAGTAGTCGAAGAGGCTCGGGGCGCGTGGATACCCTCGGCTGAACTCAAACGAATTCCAGGTGATCCCATGTTTCTCGACCGGCAGGCCGGTCACGAGGGAGGCCATCATGGGAAGTCGCAGGGCCGGTTGAACAGCGGTGGCTGACCATGTCACGGACCCTTCCTTGATGAGCTTACTGAGGACTGGCATAGAGCCGCTCTTGAGCGAGTCCTGGCTAAATCCCTCGAGGACGAACAGGATGACATGCTCTGTCCCGGAACCGGCAGGAACCATAGCGTTGCCGGGTGACGGAGCTGCATTGACGGGCGTGTGAACACCGAGTTCAAGTGAAACGGACAGGAGAGCAACAAAGATGGAGAGAAATGTCTTGGCGAAACGTTGCATCACAGGCTATCACCCGTATGGATTCCATTACTAAAGATGGTACCCTAACATGCAAATTTTCCGGAAGGCAAGGTGGGAACGGCATTTGCCGAATACTGGTAGAACTGCGGTTCCGATGTTAAGCTGACGGCAACAGACTGTTCCATCTCTGTGTACAAGTGAACAGGGTAGGCGATGTCAGGTCGATACCATCAACCGTCGTTGCCCCATAATGTGGTCGATCGCCAGTCTTATTCTCTCGTTTCATTCTTTCTGATCATCGTTGCCGGTTTCTTTGCCATTTCCCCTGCGCGCGCTGAAATTCGGGTCGTCAATGCTCAAGGCGAGCATCGTTTGGGCGACCATGATACCCGAGAAGATGCGATCCGGCTCGCGACTGAGGCGGCCAAGCGAAATGCCCTGGAACAAGTTGCCACGTATTTGGAGAGTGTGACAGTCGTCAACGGTATGGACGTGACCAAAGACGAAATCCGTACCTACACTGCCGGCTTAGTCCTTGTACTCAATCAACAGATCACCACACGTCTCGACGGCGAGGACGTGGTCATCACGGCGAACCTTCTGGCGCAGATGGACACTGAGGAGGTCGGGCGTGCAATCACCACACTTCGAGAAAACGAAGATGCTCGTGTGCAGCTGGCTGAACTGAAGCAAGAAAATGAACAGTTGCAAGAGGAGCTCAGGGCGGTAAATCAGGCGCTGGGGACCGCGTCTACGCCGGATCAGATCTACCAGGCCTCACAGAAGCGGAAGGAAATTCTCAACCGTGTGCAGTCCAATGCAATGGTTTCGCAGGCTTGGACGAATTGGGTGCTCGTTTCGCCGATGGGGATTCCGCAAGGCCTCTTGAACAGTGCAAGTGGTCTCTATCCAGCCAATCCGCACCTTGCCATTGCACAGCAGATTATCGCTTACCGGCAACCACGGGTCCCCGGACAACCGCCTGCGCCTGGAAACCGGCCGCCACAGATGCCAAAACATGAGATGGTTCCATCACTCGGCTCGGCAGGTTCCCCGCGCACGCGCAACGAAATAATTCATCGTGTTCCGACGAGGCCGTCTCAGTTCGGTGAGTCGAGAGGAGGGGAGCGACGGTGAAGAAAAAGGCCGGGATTATCTTCATCGCCGCGTGGCTTTGGTTCACTCATGGATGGTCCCCTAGTATGTTGTATGCAGCGATGTCAGACAACGGTGCCTACCCATCAGATCAGTACTGGATCGGGAGGGGCCAGGGTGACCTCACGAAAGGGAAGATCGTCTGCCAGCGTGTGTCGGAGCTGTCGGCTCGGACTGATCTGGCTAAACAGATCCGTGTGTTAGTCAAGGAGCACATGATCGATCGGGTCCGCGAACGGTCGGGGCGTGAGAGCGAACAGGACATCGAACTGACGCGTGAGGAAATTGTTCAAGAATATTTGCAAGACGTGAAGATCGTCGACCGGCGAATCGACGAAGAGCAGAAGGTTTGTACTGCTACTGCTGTCATGCTGAAAACGAAGCTTGCACCCAAATCATCCGTGGACGTTCCAGAATCCACTCCGTAAGCCGTGGACAGCTTTCTGCCCGTGATTGGGGAACCAAGGGCAGAAGGGCAGGGCCAACTAAATCTGAATGGAGGTCGAGAGGTCTTTCAAGAAGGCCTGTTCTCCTGCACTGACACGTTCACCGCCAATACCGAGAATCCCACCTTCTTTTGCCGCTTTCGTCACTGCGTCCGCAATTTGAATCAGCCAATCCTTGTAGGCGTCCATGTCGCCGGACTCACCCTTGGTCGCCAATAATTTGAGTGCGGCGGTACTTTTGGCAAGAGCTTGAGTTCGAAGTTTGGCCTTGCTCCCTTCGGGGTCTGTCAATTCGATCTGGTTGCGAATGCTTTTTTGCGCTTCCTCGATCTCACCGCGTGAAGCCAGCTCCTTGATGAGCCCATTAGGACTCTGCTGCGCCTCGAGTATTGACTTGGCTGTCGCATAGCCTTCTTTAATCGTTCCGAGGCCACTGTTGCCGACAATCATCGCGGCGGCGGCAACCAAGTGAGGTGTATCGCGCAACGTGCTCCACTCGTCTGGTGAAAAGGATGCCTTCCCTGCCATGTTCCACCCCCGGGTTATAGGGTACGTAAATGTTGTGGATCGTACTCCTACATGTCGGAAATGGCAACGCGAGATGTAAGGAGTGCGAACGTAGTTCTCATGCATACATGACCTTCGTGTCCATGAACGGTCGGGGAGTGAGAGCGAACAGGACATCGAACTGACGCGTGAAGAGATCGGTCAGGAATGTCTCCAAGACCTGAAGATCGTCGATCGGTGTGCCGACGACGAGCAGAAAGTTTGTGCCGCGATTTCTGTGATGCCAAAACGCCCAATGCCTGAAGTCCCCCGATCAGGAGACAAGCCCTCCTGGTATCCCTCACCAACATATCTAGATCCCTACAGTCCTGGTTGCAGTCCTGAATCTAGATCGGCTATGTAATTCGTCATGCCGATCGAAAACAATTTTCAGCATGACGAGCTGTCGCGGAAGAATCCGGGCGATCGGTTGAGCGTTGCCGATCTGGCGGATGTGACATTACCAGATTCACCGGCTTGGGGTGACGCGATGGCTATGTGCGGGGGCAATCTGTCTCAGTCAGGAGTCGCGGCGGTTGTCTTTCTCCACGGTTCGCTCCACGGCACTGATCTCTTTGGTATGCAGCGGTTGGATGAGGTCGGTGGGCTCAAACGAGGGTATTCGCGAGGGGTGTCGGGGGTCGATGCGTTGCTCGCAGCGATGCGCGAGGAGAGCAATGGTATCCCTTTACTACCCGGTGGGCTCAAGGCACCACTAGCCAACGATGATACGACGAAAATGCTCCTGGACGAGCAGATCGGGGATGCAGGGAATTTCACCCATACCAACGTCGAACTGTTTAGCAAGGCCATCAATAAGAATCTCGCCACACCCATTTTCTGTACCAGACTGCTTTGGTCATCGGAACACCACCATCTGGGGCGGGCGCTAGCTGCTGTCAGACTACTTGCCGAGTTGCACAGGCTGTGTGAAACTCAGAACCTCGGCGAGGGAAACCGTATTTTGGTACAGGCCCATGGACAGGCCGGACTGGTGCTGGGGTTGGTGTCTAATCTGCTCTGTCCAAGCCCGATTACAAAACGACCCAAGTTGCTAGAGATTCTCGCCGCTTATGCAGTGCAGGCCGGTCAGCAGCAACTCTCCGGCACTATCACACACGTCCGATCTTTGCTTGAAACGACCTCGCTCTTCAACCGAGTCGTACTCGACATCACCACGTTTGGTGCACCGGTTCGCTACGGATGGGATCCATCTGGGATCGGGAAGCTGCTCCACATCGTAAACCATCGGACTTTACGGACAGATGGGAAGACCTGGCTTGCAAAGATGGAATTGCCGCAAGTCACGATGGAGATGCCGATTGCTTGGGGCGGGGACTATGTTCAAGAACTCGCGGTAGCCGGGAGCGATGCTGTACCGACGACGGAACCAGCAAAGGCCGCGAATAAAATAGTCTGGGAGCTGGTTGAGCCGTACGATGGATTCGAACGATGGCTGGAATGTGCCAGGCGTGCTGTGCGGTTCCCTACCGAAGGCCGCTGCCTTCTCGTAGATTATAAAGACAGCAACGGTTCAACAAATCCGCGGGACCATTACTACGGTCATGCAGTGTATACGCGTCGCCATGCGATGTTATTCAATCTGACTCAGATCGTTCGTGCCTTCTACGACTCCTAATTGTCCGCCACCGTTCCTGCCTGCGCGGTTTTTCCGCTATGCCCAACTGATGCTTCGTGCGAGTCAGGGTTGAACGCAGCCGGTAGCACCTCTTCAATTCGTTCAACCAGGATAAAAGTAAGTTCATCACGCACTTCTTGTGGGACATCCTTCAGATCTTTCTCATTGGCTTTCGGGAGGATGATTCGCGTGATTCCCGCACGATGGGCCGCCAGCACTTTCTCCTTGATGCCGCCAACCGGCAACACCAGGCCACTCAAGCTGATTTCCCCGGTCATCGCGGTGTCGCTCCGTACCGCTTTGCCTTCGTAGGCCGATGCCAATGCAGTAGCCATGGTAATTCCGGCCGAAGGGCCGTCTTTCGGAATGGCTCCGGAGGGCACATGGATATGGATACCGTTGCGCTTAAAGCGTGAGATATCTAATCCCATACTTTCAGCATGAGACCAGAGGTAACTTCTTGCCGCACGTGCGGATTCTTGCATCACATCGCCCAATTGCCCGGTGAGGGTCAGATCATGGCCGCCAGGTAAGAGCGTCGTTTCGATGTAGAGTACATCGCCGCCGGTCGGCGTCCAGGCCAGACCGGTTGCGACACCAGGAGGTAGATGCTTGCGTGCCTCTTCCGGCATAAACCGCTCGGAGCCTAACCACTCGCCGAGAGTATCCGGCAGAATGGCGACGGGCTGTCGCTCCAGGCTTTCCGGAAGATCTGCAAACGTCAAGGCCACTTTTCTGGTCAACCGTCCCAGCATCTGCTCGAGTTGCCGCACACCGGCCTCTCGCGTGTAGCGTGAGATGACGAGATTCAGTACCTCGTCCGTGAGCACCGCTTGCGGTTCCTCAATGCCAGCCTCCTTGAGCCGTCTTGGCCAAAGGTAACGGCGAGCGATTTCGGCCTTCTCTCGCTCGCTGTAGCCTTGCAGGCGAATGACTTCCATCCGATCCAACAAGGGTTGACTGATGGTGTCGAGTGTGTTGGCTGTGGTGATGAAAAACACCTTCGAGAGATCGAAGGGGAGATCCAAATAGTGATCACGGAACGTATGGTTCTGTGCCGGATCCAGAATCTCGAGCAGTGCCGCTGCAGGGTCGCCTCGAAAATCGCGTCCCATCTTGTCCACTTCATCGAGCATCAAGACCGGATTATTGACTCCTGCCCGACGGATCGCCTGGATAATACGGCCCGGTAGTGAGCCGACATAGGTACGGCGGTGGCCTCGCAGTTCAGCCTCGTCATGGACGCCGCCCAGACTAAATCGTTCGAAGGTTCGGCTCATGGCTCGTGCAATCGATTGACCGAGACTGGTCTTGCCAACACCAGGCGGCCCGACTAGACAGAGAATTGGGGCCTTGGCTTTTGGGTTGAGCTTCAAGACTGCCAAATGTTCGACGATCCGTTCTTTGACTTCCTTGATGCCATAGTGATCTTCCGCCAGCACCTCACGGACCTTGGAGAGATCAAGATGTTCTTCTGAAGATTTCCTCCAGGGAAGTTCAAGGACCAGCTCGAGGTAAGTCCGAAGGACCTGATGATCCGGTGATGTCGGGGGGACTTTGCCTAATCGGGTGACTTCTCGCTCAACTTCTTTCCGGATAGGATCGGGGAGGTCCGCCTCGGCGATTTGTCGCTTGAGGCGAGCCACCTCGTTCTCATCATTCTCACCCTCTCCCAACTCTTCCTGTATGGCTTTCAATTGCTCACGCAGGATGTACTCACGCTGGCTTTTCCCAATTTTCGTCTGTGCATCCCGGGTGATCTTCTCGCGGAGTTGCAAAATTTGGATTTCTTTCGACAGTGCAGCGTAGAGGCTGCGCAGAAGGTCGAGGGTCGAGGAACACTCGAGCAACCGTTGTTCCTCAACTACGTTGAGATTCACCAGCGAGGCGATACGATAAGCCAGCGCGACGGAATCTTCTTCGTTGCTCAGCACCGCTCCGACTTCTTGAATGGCAGGAGCTTGGATCAGCCTGGGCAACTCGGAGACAAGTTCTTGAATGGCTCGGTGAAGCGCTTGCACCTCCGTCCCGCCATCCGACGGATGGCCAAGAGTTCGAACGCGCACAGTGGAGTAAGGTGCCGACTGTTCTTCTTTCAATAGGACGACGCGATCCAAGCCCTGGACGAGGACGTGGATCGCGCCCTCTGACGCTTGGCCGATTTGCTTGATGGTAGCCTTCGTTCCAATGGAGTAGAGGCCGGCCAGACTGGGCTCCTCAGTTTGGGGGTCACGTTGAGCCACCACAACGATCGTCTTTTCTTCCGTTTTCATTGCAGCGTTGACGGCGGCAACAGATCGTTCTCGCCCAATCGTCAATGGCATCATGATTCCCGGAAATAGGACTGTCTGCTTGACGGGGAGTATCGGCAATACGGATAAGATATTCTCTTCCATAGATAGCCATCCTTGCTGAACGTTCAGGACATTATAACAACCCAATAGGTTGCCCTGTACAGAAGTCAAGAGGGTGAAAGTGTGGGTGTCAGATAACTTGTCAAAATATAAGCACTTGGACTGACTACTTGAGCAAGACCTCAGTGATTATCAGTTCAACCCCACACATGCCGCCACGTTTGGTTTCTGTAGCCATGGGTAGTCAGCGTTGTGAGTGGGTGCGGTCCCCCGATGTGCAAAGCATAGGTAATTGTGTTATCCAATGCCTATCAGTGTAACTGTGGTGTTGATTTAGGTAGAGCCAGTCTGGGAACCCGTCGGTTATGAACTATTGCAGTCATTGCGGCGCGACCGTGACACAAAAAGTTCCGGTGGGTGACAATCTTCCCAGGCATGTCTGTAACCAGTGCGACTGCATTCATTACCACAATCCCAAAATTGTCGCGGGCTGTATTCCGGAATGGGAAGGTCAGGTCCTCCTCTGTCGTCGTGCGATCGAACCACGACTTGGACTTTGGACGTTTCCTGCTGGATTTATGGAGTTGGGCGAAAGCACTGAACAGGCCGCGGTACGTGAGACGCTGGAAGAGGCGCAGGCTGATGTCGCGATCACCGGCCTCTATGCCGTACTGAGCCTTCCCAATATAGGACAGGTCTACTTGGTATTTCGTGGGCGGATGAAGACCCCGGAGTTTAAGGCCGGAGCGGAAAGCCTGGACGTCCGCCTGTTTTCACTCTCAGAGATTCCATGGGAAACAATGGCATTCCCCGTGGTGAGTGAAGCTTTGAGACGCTATGTGGCCGATGCCAAGAACGGTGAGTTTCCACTTTATCTTACCAGCATGCCGGACAGGCCTGCGTTTTAGTCCGTTGAGGAAAGCCTCGTGGATATTCTGTTCTATGGGATAGAGCAGTCGGACGTTTATGTCGTAGTCCCCTTATTCCTGCAGCTAGTCCAACCATTCTGGCACTTTCTTCCGCTCGGCTGGTAACCCCACTCGCACCGTCGTCTGTACATCCACGAGACGGTTGCCAGGGGGAGTAGGTCTTGTCTGATAAAAACCGTGCAGAATATCAGTTGCGGAGAGGATGCTCATGAGCTGTGGGTCAACGAGCACCACTCACTTCTTTGGTAACTCGCCTTTTGGCACGATAAGGGCTTGTCCTGCTGTGATGGAGAGGTGCTCCACGACTTGTTTGAGGCGCTCTTGTTCAGGGGCTGCAATCGTTAGAAATTCAACTCCAATACCTTGTGATCCCGACCATCGAACCGTTGCCTTGTTGATATGGATTGGGTCGGCGTCTGCTTCAACTTGCAGGAACAGTTCGACCTGCATGCCAGTGAAAGGACGAAGGGTACTTTCCATCCGGCATCCTTTGAGGGAAAGGTCTTTCACCACGGCGTTGTATCGCAATTTATCCCGTTGTACCAGCGTGCTGGGAGCTGAGACCGGGAATCGCGGAAACTTCCGAACAACCATCTTCTGTCCCTCTGAATAGGTCCCGTCGCCTGTTGATGCGCGAGTCCTAGACGTGTGTGGGTCTCATTGTTTGGATGGAATGAACCAGTTTCGATCGTGCCCTACTGAGCAGGCTATGTGCTGAAGGCGATCTTGTCAACGAAAAGCCTGATCTAAACAGTGATGAAGCGAGCAGGATCTACGGAGTGTGCCCCGGGGCTGTTGGCCATTGCTATCACCAGCGGTAGCCCCAATAACCAAAGTGCCGGTGTCCCCAGTAGGGGCGGTAGTAAGGCGGGGTGTAGAACCCGGCGTCTCCAAAATGGCGGCCCAATCCGAGGCCAAATCCAAGGGCCGGTGCTAGGGCGTAGCTATAAGGATAGCCGTACGAGAATGGAATGACACTGCTTGTGGGCCGTTCAGCAAGCTGTCTCTGCAAGTCTGCGGTTGCCGTCGATTGTCGATCGAGCTGGCTCTTGAGTTTGCTGACAGCTCCCTCTTGTGCCTGGAGTTTCCCTGCTAACTCGTCGATTTTCTTCTGCTGCGCTTCCATGAAGGCATTCACGCAGCGGGTCTGTGCGTCGCCCGCATAGTTCGAACACTCCCACGGTACTTGAAGGGATTCTGCGGTGGATGGAAATGGAGTGAGAATACACACCAAGCTGCCCGTGAGGACCGAAGCTCGGAGCCATCGATTTCGGAAGGTTTCCCAGTTCATGGCCTCCCTCCTGTACATGTACTTAAAGCGTACCATGCGCAGGTTACTTTGAACAGACGGCCTCTGTTGCCTGTGACTGCTGAGCAGCAGAACACTGGTCGAACGGCCGGTTTGATTTTTGTCGAAAGGGACTTCTACAATGCCATTGGTTATGCGAGTGTGAGCTTAGGTTCGGCACATGTCCGGTCGACGTTCTTCCAATAAGAAAAAACCTCGCAAGGCGACGCTCCCTGATCTTTCTGCAAAGCGTCGGTTTCAACAGCGACTCTTGAAATGGTACGGGGAGCATGGTCGTGATTTGCCTTGGCGAAAAACATCGGATCCCTATCACATCCTGGTGTCCGAGGTGATGTTGCAACAGACACAGGTTGATCGGGTGATCCCCAAATATCATGAGTTTCTCAAACAATATCCGAGCTTTGAGGATTTGGCAGAGGCACCGGTGGCTGAGGTGAAGAAGACGTGGTATCCACTGGGGTACAACATTCGCCCGGAACGGTTGCATGGGATTGCTTGTGAAACGGTGGAGCGGTATGGGGGAAAACTTCCCAGCGATGCGGAGGAGTTGCTGTCATTCAAAGGGATTGGGCGGTATACCGCCGGTGCGATTCGTTCCTTTGCGTTCAATGAAGATGCACCGATCCTGGACACAAACGTGATACGGGTCCTACACAGAGTGTTTGTTGCTGAAGGAGACTCCAAAACGCAGAAGACGATGTTATGGGAACTATCGGAAGCTCTGATTCCTCCAAAGAAAGGGTACGACTTCAACCAGGCCATTATGGATTTTGGGGCGATGGTCTGCACGGCACGTGATCCTTATTGTCTCCTCTGTCCGATGAAGTCGTTTTGCAGGACCTATCCATTCACTCCGATGGATCGGAGACGGTAGCAGGGGATGCATGCAGGTGATCGAGGTAGCCGCTGGCCTGATCAAGCGGAATAGTCGTTATTTGATCGCACGTCGTAAGGCCGGTGTTCATCTCGCTGGCTTCTGGGAGTTTCCGGGAGGTAAGCGGGAGGTCGGTGAATCACTTGCGGACTGTTTACAGCGCGAGTTATGGGAGGAGCTCAGCATTCGGATTGATACTCCCATTCCGTATCAAATCGTTCGTCATGAGTATTCCGACAAGATCGTGGAGCTTCATTTCTATCACTGCGCGATCGAACAGGGAGAGCCGGTCCCTCTGGGTTGTGACGAAATTCGATGGGTGCTTCCGGAGGAACTGACGCAATTTGCGTTTCCTCCGGCAGATTACGCCGTGATCCAGTCCTTACAACGTGAAGCGTCGGGAGTGTCGTGATGAAGGTCGTACTCGATATTGAAACGGTCCAAGCGTCTCGTGAGGAGTGGGCTCGTCTTGTGGGGAAGTCATCAGAGGATCATAGCCCTGCTCCTGGGGAAGCGGGCTATGATCTCTTTACGGCGGGTGTGGCGGAGGAGGCACGCCGTGCGGATGACGAATCGTACGCCAAATCAGCGTTCGATGGGACGTTTAGTCGCATCGTCTGCATCGGTCTGCTGGAATTTTCAGATCAGATGGAAGCGCGCAGTGCCATCGCCTGGTATGGGGCGAATGAACGCGAACTACTGCGACAGTTTTGGGCCAGGCTGGCTCAGGACAGGCCGACGTTATACATCACGCACAACGGGCTGGGTTTTGATCTCCCCTTCATCAAGAAGCGATCCATCATCAATCAGGTCAAACCCAGCGTCGAGATCAATCTGGCGAAATTCCGGACCGAGCCGGTCTATGACACGATGGCTATTTGGAGCAACTGGGATATGAGAGGCTGGGTCAAGCTGGATGTGTTGGCACGGGCACTACAAGTCGACACGAAGTCAGGGAGTGGGGAGCAGGTTGCCGAAATGTGGGAGAAGCGGCAGGGACGCGAGCTGGCACAGTATTGTCTGCAAGATACCTATGTGACCTATGCCTGTTATTGCCGCATGAATTTTCGCCAGCCCTTGTCCAAGGAAGTCGTGCTGCTGCAGCCGGAGTTGTACGACGTCGTCTGAATCGGTTGGCCCTCAGCGTGTCCGATGCGCTTGCGCGGCCTTTTTCTTCGGAGCCGAGGGAGCTGAGACCTTACTGGCCTTCAAGGCTTTTACCTCGTCTGTCCGTTGTCGAAGTTCCTGTTTGACACGCGTGGTTTCTTTCTTCAGCTTCGCGATCTCGGAATCCTTCATCTTGTTCGCCTCTCGCGCCATCTGAAGCTCGTCCAGTTTTCTGTTGAGCAATTCATCGGTGCTCAATTGCAGTGCGTCTGCTTCTGTTTTGGCTTGAGTGGCGGCTCCTTGAGGGTCAAGAAGCGCGGTGTCGTCATTTGACGGGCTTCCTTCTGAGGCGTGGATACTTGATACTTCGGCCACGGCGCCCGATCCAGGAACCGAGGCCTTCGCCACCGCCTGGTAATCGATCACCATGGTCATGGCCCCTTTCCCCATCGCCACAAAGGATGGAGACTTTTCGATTCGAGCGGCAGATGCAAGGGCAAATCGCATCCCTCGATTGGCTTGAGAAGGAGCGATAGTCAGATAGAGAGAGCCCTTGTGCATATAGAGGGTGCCCGCTGTGGGTTCAGCGCCTGACCCTGCCGATGAAAACACCTTGAAACCGACAATCTGCTCCGGTTTCGCTTCAGATAAGCCTTGGGCTAGCAGGGGAGCAAGAAACTCGGCGTCTTCATCGCTGAATACTCTCATCGGCTTGCTGCCACTGGCGGGCATGTTGGGTGACGGTTTTTGGGCGTCCTCGATCATCACCCCTTTGACGATACTGAGGAGAGTCCCCTGGTCGATTGTCGCGGGATGGCTCGCTTCAAACGACCAATCGGCAACTTCTTTGAGGTGGACAGATCCTTTCGCGGTTTTCAGAATTTTTGATTCTCCCGAAAGCGTGGAGCATCCAGTCAGGATCAAACTGAAAGCCAGAAAGGTGCCGGCATACTGAGTGCGACGGGAACTAAGACATGCGTACATAGCAAGGTCTCCTCATGTGTGTACCGTTCTCATAGCGTGTGTGATGCGGCCTTGAGTTCTTGCGGCTCTGGTGCCGAACTACCAAATACCGAGCCCCATGAGCACCATTCCTATGGCCAGCCAACCAACGACCCCGACAGAAATGATGGTTTCGAGCGTAATGCGCGAATCGGGTTGGCTGGGACCGGGCTTTGACTCAGAATCTCCAGGTTTCATGACGGTTCAGAACCCCCTCTGGTAAGCAAGAGGATGGACGTCGAAAGTACAGCAAGGTCCATGCCTTAGAGGCTTTACTCCGTAGGAGTGTCTCTTGCCCGAGGGATTTTTTGAGTGGGGCTGTTTGAATCTAAGCTGGCTGCGTCGAGACGCTATAAGAAATAAAGAGAAGTTATTTTTAAAATCAAACGATTATGCTTAAAAGCCAAGGAGGCGACGACGCATCACACAAGGGAGACTCGATGGTAGACGGCACTATCTATAGGAAGAGGGGAATGGATGACCCCACAGCGGATAGTGAAAATAATGACAGGGGAACTGTCAAAAAATGTTCACCATGAACAGGCATGTGTACACAGTTGTTCCAAAAAATGAGACGGGTGTCTCATTCAGGAAGGCGCAACGTATGTACGATGGTCATTTCCCGTACAGGGTTGCGGCTGAGGCGTCAAAAATATGTTTGGTCATGAGGGTGCCTGGTTCTGAATGACCGGTGCCCTTCTCCCAGACTACGGTGATATTCCCATCGGTCTTGCCCATTCCTTGCTTCGATGAGCGGGTCGCATCGCCTTCCACTAAAATCTCCATGGTCTTGCCGATGTAGCGGCGGTTGCGTTCCCCGGTGATGGCACGTTGAATCTCGACCAATTTGGCTACCCGCTGACCCTTCAGATGATCTGGAACATCGTCAGCGTATTTTCGTGCTGCGATCGTATGTTTCCGCTCCGAGTACTTGAAGATATAGGCTGAATCGAGCTGAGCCTGTTCCACCAGGCGAACAGTGGCCTGGAAGTCCTCATCGGATTCTGAACAAAAACCACAAATGATGTCCGTGGTCAGGACAACATCGGGGATGATGGCTCGGATGCGTTCTGCCAAGGATAGGTACTCAGCACCGGTATAGGTGCGCCCCATCATGTCGAGGATCCGATCGCTTCCCGACTGAAGGGGGAGATGAACGTGCTTGCAGATTTTAGGATGTGTGGCGATGGCCTCGATCAATGTCGGGGGAAAGTCCTTGGGGTGAGGAGAAGTAAACCGGACTCGCTCGATGCCTGGCTGGTCTGCGATGGCGCTGATGAGCTTGGCAAAGTCCCATTCCCCATAGCGGTAGGAATTCACATTCTGGCCGAGCAGGGTGATCTGTTTGAACCTACGCGCTAAAGCCTCACGGGCTTCGAGCAGAATGGATTCTGGGTCACGCGATCGTTCACGTCCCCTCGTATAGGGAACGACACAGAACGAGCAGAAGTTATCACAGCCCCGCATCACCGTGATCCAGGCATTCACCCCTGTGACGCGGTCCGGCATGATCCCGTCATAGGTTTCGTATTCCGATAGATCGAGCGCAAACCCTTTCTGGGAAAACCCTTGTTCTTGGGACTCCAACGCCGCTGCCAACAACGACGGGAGTTGTCGGTATGAATCCGGTCCGGCTAAGACGTCAATAAGCGGTTCCTTTTGAGCGAGCTCGCTTTTAAGATTCTGAGCCATGCAACCAAGCACGCCGACAACCAGTGGGCGCTGTTTTTTGACCGTCTTGAGCTCGGAGAGGTGGGCATAAATCTTCTTGTGCGCATTCTCTCTGATTGCGCAGGTGTTGACGAGGACCACATCCGCCCGTTCACGGTCCTCAGTGAAGCTAAACCCTTCCTGTTTGAGCAATGACCGGACGAGTTCACTATCAGACTCGTTCATTTGGCAGCCGAATGTTTCGATATGAACCTGAGGGAGGGTTTTGATCATCATAGCAGCGCCAGCGAGGGTTTTATTGTCGGCAGAGGTGACAGGTCCCCGAATACACAACGGTCGGTTGCGGCAGTAATCGTGACCAGCTTGATCTGGTTCTCTAGAACACCCGAATCAGGGACCGCCACTTTTGTGAAGTTCGGTGTCGTGCCTGTTCGATAGGCCCCGCTCGTGCCGGACTCAAAAAGGACCGACAGGGTCTGTCCGATGTATTTGTTATGAAACGTCAGTCGTTTGGCGCGATCAAGATCCAGTAGAAGATTGGTGCGCTTCTTAATCGATGCTGACGGCACCTGCTGGTTTAATCGCAGTGCTGCGGTTCCTGGTCGAGGGGAGTAGGGAAAGACGTGGAGATAGGAGAAGGGGAGATCTGACGCGACGGCTACTGTATTCCGAAATGCGGCTTCCGTCTCTCCCGGGAACCCCACCATCAGATCTGTTCCGAGGCCGAGGTCAGGAATCTTGGCGAGCGCCTTCTCGACCAGCATGCTGTATTCCTTGATTGTATGTCGTCGATGCATGGCTCGCAAGATCTGGTCATCTCCGCTTTGCAGCGGAATGTGCAGATAGGGGCAGAATTTCTTGGACGAGGCGAGGAGGTCCAGCAATTCTTCGTTGACGGTCGTGGGTTCGATCGATGAAATGCGAATTCGTTCGAGATCCGAGATCTGGTCGAGTCGGCGAAGCAGCGCACAAAAGTCGAGGCCTTGCTGAATGTATTGGCCGATATTCACACCCGTCAGAACAACCTCCTTGTAACCTCCGGCCGTCAGCTCCCGTACTTCGCTTAAAATATCTTCCAGCTTCCTGCTACGTTCATGTCCCCGCGCGAACGGAATGATGCAGAAGCTGCACATCGCGCTGCAGCCGTCCTGTATCTTGAGTAAAGCACGGGTCGAGTCAGGCTCGGCGAAGTAGGGCAGATCAAAGTCTCCGCGCAAGATCGATTTGGTGTGGCGAACCTCTGCGGCTGGCCGTTTACGAAGCTCGTGGGGAGGAGGAAGATACGTCGGTAGGTCTAGTTTAAACTGCTGGCCGACAATGAGATCGATCCCGGTTTGTTGCGTGAGGGTTTCCATTCCTGTCTGGGCATAACAGCCGGTCACGGCGATGAAGGCATGGGGAGAGTGTCTCAGCGTTTTGCGAATCAGGTAGCGCGAGGTACGTTCAGCGTCTTCCGTCACAGAGCAGGTATTGAGGATCAGCACATCTGTCGGTTGGCCAAACTCAACGAGCTCAAACCCCTTTCGCCTGAGCCCTTCTCCCAGGATCGAGGTTTCGGCTTGATTCAGCCGGCAGCCGAGCGTATGTAGAGAGGCACGGGTCGTTCCCATAGGACCGGCATTATAGGGAGGTCATGCCTGATCCAGCAAGGTTGCTCGCAGGATGTTGGAAAAACCCTCCAGCTTCGTTCTCGCCTGGTTCTGCGGCTCAACGTACGGGAAAAAGTACGCTTCGCCTCTTCACTCGCTGCGGCCTCGGCCGGTGAAGGGCGCATCTTGGCACGACGGGGTGGGCGGGTGAGAACCGAAGCTTTTTTGAACATCCTGTAGGTGATACCGGCTATTTGGAGGACGAGGTTACGGACCACAGTTCGGTTCGTAAAGATGGGTGGCGAGATCAAAGTGTAGTGCGTGGTGTATGAATGAGGGACATGCGTGTTCGTACTCTCATGGTCGTTCTTGGCTTCTTGCTATGGAGTCTTTCTTCAGCGGGTTGGAGCAGCGAGGTACTTCCTACGGAACCTGATCTGAATTCTCGCATCGATGAACTCTATGACCATGAAGCCCGCCTGTTCATTCTCCTCTATTCCCTGAAAGGCAACGGTCAGATCGATTATGTGACCGGCCGACTGGTGCAGGAGTATTCGCGCAGCAGCTACGGCAATCCCGTGTACCAAACAGAAGTCCAGCCGTTGTTCTATTGGTGGAACCACACAATGTGGAGCGATCCTGAGCAGGACGGGGTGAACGGCAACGAGCGGGTCTATCAAGAAAACACCGAGTTCGATTTGTCTCGGTACAAACCCTGTCTGTTCAACGGACAGCCCTGTTAGCAGGCCGTTGAAAAAGCCCGCCAGCGGCGTTCTCGCGTCGCTCAAGGTTTCAACGTACCAACCGCGTACGCTTCGACCTTTCGCTTGCTGCGGCCTTGCCGGACGAACTTTTTGAACGGCCTGTGGGGTCCTTAAAGATGTCTGGAACCTCAGATATCCCTATTCCATCACACGGAGAAAGTTAATTTCTCGATATCCCGTCAGTTCCTAAGTTGGCCGGTGAGCTGTCCCAGCGTGTTTTGTGATTCTGCTGAGTCACAGGGAGCGGCGATGGTATTCTGCGTTCCACTGAGGGTGTATTTGCTGCACAGAGACTAGTCTAGTTCAGTCCATGCTTATATAGGTACGTTCCCGTGACGCAGGGCTCATCCAATTTCGTTGCGTTATTGAATCGGCGTCTCCTTGTGATGTTGCCCTTGGGGTTTCTCTCCGGGCTCCCGCTTGCACTCACATCGGGGACCTTACAAGCCTGGCTGACGGTCGAGGGAGTCGATCTCAAGACCATCGGCATTTTCACGCTGGTCGGCCTGCCCTACACGCTCAAATTTCTCTGGGCACCGGTGATGGATCGCATCGTGCCACCATGGCTGGGTCGACGGCGCGGTTGGATGGTCCTGACACAGCTTTGTGTCGCAGTTGCTCTTGGGCTCATGGCAGTGACCAACCCGAAGATTCACCCTGGGTGGCTTGCGGCCTATGCCGTCCTCGTCGCATTCCTGGCTGCGTCGCTGGACATCGTCTTTGATGCCTATCGCACGGACACGCTCCAGCCTCACGAGCGTGGGTTGGGCGCCGCTGTGTGGGTGAATGGCTATCGGGTCGCTCTCTTGGCCTCTGGCGCCGGTGCTCTGGCACTTGCCGATCATGTCGGCTGGCAAATGACCTACCTGGCGATGGCCAGTATCATGGTTTTCGGGGTGATCGTTGTCTTGATCAGTCCTGATCCTACGCTGGTGGCCGCTGCTCCTAAGAGTCTGAAGGAGGCTGTCGGTGCCCCGTTGGCGGAGTTCTTTTCTAGGCCCACAGCTCTGGGATTCTTGGCTGTGATCGTTTTCTACAAACTGGGAGATGCCTTTGCATCCGCACTGCAGACGGCCTTTCTAATTGGAGGATTGGGGTTTTCTTCGACTGAGGTCGGCGCCGCAAAGGGGCTTGGGATTGTTGCAACCTTGGTCGGTGCCTTTATCGGTGGATTCTTGATGACAAAGTCCGGACTGGTCCGGTCGTTGCTGATCTTCGGCGTCTTACAGGCTGTGTCGAACCTGGGGTTCGTTGTGTTAGCTGTGATCGGGAAAGATGCAAGTGCGCTGACGGCAGCGGTCGTAATTGAGAATGTGACGGGTGGGATGGGCACGGCCGCGTTCGTGGCATTGGTCATGTCCCTCTGCGATGCTCGATACACGGCGACACAGTTCGCACTGCTGTCGTCGCTCGAAGCACTCGGCCGTGTGTTTGTCGGGCGCCCTTCAGCGGATCTCGTTGAGGTGCTGGGATGGGCGCAATTCTTTGTTTTGACGGCAGTAGCGGCCTTACCGGGCCTCTGGGCCGTGTGGCGAATCCGGCGTTCCATCGAGTCAGAGCAGAAGGGCAGCGCCCATACTTCCGCTATGAAACCGGCAGTCTCTCCAGTTTCCGAGTGACTAAGACAAGTATCTTTGGAGAAAGAGGGCAAAGAGGCTTCAGGGTGAGAGCGTAGCAATGACGGAAGTGAAAGCAGGGACAAAGAGAGACTTGCTCGGCCTGTCTCCTTTTCTAACACGGGTTAGTAGTCGGCATATACCTATAGAGCCTTGCTCAAACAGACCAGAGGACGTTCCATGAGAGTCACAGACAATTGTATTGAAGGTCTTAGTGGCAGGTATTCATTGCGGGGAGAGGTGGAAATTGAGGGAACAGTGGATGGATTAACTGTGTTGTCACAATCTCTTCGAACTAATACACAAGAAATCAAACTGCCTCTTCGTATTTTGAGTACGGAGGATGTTAGGCCATACGATTGGTCTATCTCCTCAATTGAGCTGCAGCTGTCTCAGGGCAAGGTCAAGATCAAGATATATAGGGAGGGTGATAGCTTAGTGATATCCGGAGCCTTGAAATATATGGCTGCACTTGCCGACGACGTAGATTTTCTTGTCAACCAAGGTTTAACAAATGAGACTCAAGGAGTGCAGCACCACTCTCACATTGAATTCTACGAGGGGCACTTCTGGCTTGATCCGGAGTCACAGGCAATAGTGATCACCTATTTAGAGTAAGGGGGCCGGCAGAATTTCTAATGGCCTCCGTATGAGTGACTAAGACGGCAACCGCCGTTGGAGGAACAGAACGAAGATCATCAGGGTAGGCAGTGGAGCCAGAATGAAGGGCACTACCCAGAGCCAGACATTTTTCCCGCGGACGCGCGCTTGGTCGAACATCCAGACGAAGAGCCAGACGAGCAGGCAGGCATAGTTCAAGATGATCCACTGAGTCGTGTGCGTCTTGAGGATGCTCGTGCTCTCCGAAGAGCCTTGGAAGAAGAAGATTCCCAACAGCAACACGAACGTGCCTAACAGGCCTCCGACAAGTTTTTTGCTCCAGACGAACATAGCGCCTCCAGACTCGATAAGACGGTGTATGCTGAATCTGGGCTAACCTAATTGGGCTGATAATTGTTTGTCAAACGGAGCTGGTTTCTCAGAACGTCATGAGTCTCCTTCGCTTAAGCGTGCTCGTCGTTACCCTCGCCGGAGCCGTCGGTCTGGTATGGTCGAACCCGACCATGGAGGACTATTTGCGTTTTGTGGAACAGGAATTGGGGAAGGCGATAGATCGAATGGACCAGGGTACATCGACTCGGGAACAGCAATTTATTCGGCAGGTGTTCCGGGCACAGAGTCGAAAGCTTCTTGAGTCAATCGTTCGACCCAATACGGTGCGGCACAACTGGGGACTCGTCAGTCAGTATGACACACAGATGGCGGGTACGAACATTGTCGTGCTTGGGATCGGTGGTCGATTTATTCCTCTTCGGGGTGTTGAAGAAGCCACATTAAAAATCGGCCGAATGGCCTTTCAATGATAAAAAATGGCTGGGGTCATCTGCTGCGTGGCTGGTTTGAGCAATTCTTCTGTGGATAACCTCGTTCTTACGTCATTAAAGTAGGCTCTGTCACTCACGTCTCGACTATTCACAGCCTGTCCCCTCATTTCCCAAATATCCACAATACTTGGTGTTGACAAAAAAACATGCTAGCTATATGTAGGTGTCGCGAGCAATGATCGAGTGCCTCATACCGCTATGAAAACTCCGAACCAACACCTGGCCCCTAATCCTTTTTCCCTTGGAGGACTACTGTGAGAATTGATCGGAAATTTACCCGCCGTGGAGCGAGTCCATATGAGGGATTAGCGTTCGTCAAACGGTCGTCTGAGATTCGGAACCCCGACGGATCAACCGTCTTCAAACTTGAGAATATCGATGTTCCTGAGCCATGGTCTCAGCTGGCCATCGATATTTTGGCGCAAAAGTACTTCAGGAAGGCCGGAGTTCCGCAGTGCGATGAGAACGGTCAGCCGCAGGTCGATGCTGACAACCAGCCGGTGCTTGGTGGTGAACGGGATGCTCGGCAGGTCTTTGAGCGTATGGCCGGGTGCTGGACCCATTGGGGCAGGGCCTATGGATATTTCAAGACTCCGGAAGAGGCGGAGTCCTTTCATGATGAGATGTGCTACATGCTGGCGCACCAGATGGCTGCGCCGAATTCCCCCCAGTGGTTCAACACCGGTCTTCATTACGCCTACGGATTATCGGGTCCGGCCCAGGGGCACTATTACGTCGATCCGAAAACGCAGGAGGTGGTGAAGGCGACGAATGCGTTCGAACATCCGCAGCCGCATGCCTGTTTCATTCAATCGATCGAGGATGATCTGGTGAATGAAAACGGCATCATGGATCTGTGGGTTCGAGAGGCGCGATTGTTCAAGTATGGTTCCGGAACCGGGACGAACTTCTCGAAACTGCGCGGTGATGGCGAAGGACTGTCCGGTGGAGGGCGCTCTTCCGGGCTTATGTCCTTCCTGAAGATCGGTGATCGAGCGGCCGGAGCAATCAAGTCCGGAGGAACGACGCGTCGCGCTGCCAAAATGGTCTGTTTGGATTTGGACCATCCTGATATCGAAGAATTCATCGATTGGAAAGTCATCGAGGAACAAAAAGTCGCAGCGATGGTAACGGGGTCGAAGATCTGCGCGCAGCGTCTCAATGCTGTCTTGAAGGCCTGCCATGCCGTCGACGGCAACGGTGCGCTCCGGTTGGACTTCGATCAGAAGACGAATTCGGCCCTGCGAGAGGCGCTGGCGTCAGCTCGCCGCGAAATGGTGCCGGAGGCCTATATCCAGCGGATGTTCTCTTATGCGCAGCAGGGGTTCACGCATTTTGTCTTTCACGAGTACGATACGAATTGGGACGGGAAGGCCTATCAAACGGTCTCCGGCCAGAATTCGAACAACAGCGTCAGAATTCCCAATGAGTTTTTTGCCGCGCTCGAAGCCGATGGCGACTGGCAACTGAAACGACGCATCAACGGCAAAGTCTGCAAGACCATCAAGGCCAGAGAGTTATGGGACCGCATCGCGTGGGCAGCCTGGACCTGTGCTGACCCCGGGACGCAGTACGATACCACCATCAATGAATGGCACACGTGTCCGGAGGATGGGCGGATTAATGCCTCGAATCCCTGCTCAGAATACATGTTCTTGGATGACACGGCCTGTAATCTCGCGTCCCTCAATCTGACGAAGTTCTACAGCACCGATGGGCAGTTCGAGCTCGAGGAGTTCCGTCATGCCGTTCGGCTGTGGACCATTGCGTTGGAAATCAGTGTTTTGATGGCGTCTTTCCCGAGCCGATCGATCGCCGAAAAGAGTTATCAGTTCCGGACGCTTGGGTTGGGGTATGCGAACCTGGGGACGGTCCTCATGCGCCAAGGGATTCCCTACGACTCGCCCAAAGCCCTCGCGATCTGCGGTGCCATTACGTCGATCATGACGGGGGAAGCGTATAGCGCATCGGCGGAAATGGCGGCCGAGTTGTCGCCCTTCTCCGGATACGCAACAAACAGGGAACACATGTTGCGCGTCATTCGCAACCATCGACGAGCAGCCTATCAGGCGTCTCACGACGAATATGAACGGTTGACCATTGCTCCAGCTGGAATCCGTCCTGAGCATTGTCCCCCTGAATTACTCCTTGCTGCCCGGAGGGCCTGGGACCATGCGCTTGAACTCGGAACTGCGTATGGATATCGGAATGCCCAAGTGACGGTAATCGCTCCGACCGGGACAATCGGGCTGGTTATGGATTGTGATACCACCGGGATTGAGCCGGATTTTGCGCTGGTGAAATTCAAAAAGTTGGCCGGTGGAGGGTATTTCAAGATTATCAATCAAAGTATTCCACTCGCCTTGACCAATCTCGGGTATGCGGATCAGCAAGTAAAGGACATCGTCCATTACTGCGTCGGGGCCCAGACCCTCAAAGGTGCCCCGTTCATCAATCACGACACACTTCAGCGGAAGGGGTTCGATGACGCAGCGCTTGATCGTTTGGAGCGTAGCTTGTCCCAAGCATTCGAGATTCAATTCGCGTTCAATAAATATACGTTTGGAGAAACTTTTTGCATCGATCAACTTGGTCTGACCGAGGTACAGCTGAACGAGAAGAACTTCAACATGTTGAAGGCGCTCGGCTTTACACAGGAGGAGATCGCTGCTGCGAACGATTTCTGTTGCGGGACGATGACCATCGAAGGCGCGCCACATGTGAAAGCCGAGCATCTGGCGGTCTTCGACTGTGCGAATCGATGTGGTCGTATCGGGCAACGCTCCATTGCCGTTGATGCCCACATTCGCATGATGGCGGCGGCGCAACCTTTCATCAGCGGTGCGATCAGCAAGACCATCAATATGCCGTCCGAGGCTTCGGTCGAAGACGTCAAGGCATCGTATTTTCTCGCGTGGAAGAGCATGGTGAAGGCGGTGGCATTGTATCGAGACGGGTCAAAACTCAGTCAACCCTTGAGCGCTTCGTCCGATAGCGGGAAGGCGCTGGAGGCTGTGCCGGGTGTCTTAGAAATGGCTGAAAAAGTGACCGAGCGTGTGCTCGTCAGATATCTTGCCAAGCGGCGTCCGCTCCCCAGTCGGCGTAATGGGTACACGCAAAAAGCCATTGTTGGAGGACACAAACTCTATCTCCGAACCGGCGAATACGAAGATGGGACAGTCGGGGAAATATTTTTGGACATGCATAAGGAGGGCGCAGCGTTTAGGAGCTTGATGAATTGTTTTGCCATTGCCATCTCTCTTGGACTTCAACATGGCGTGCCGCTCGAAGAATTCGTGGAGGCATTCGTCTTCACCCGATTTGAACCAAACGGCCCCGTGAAACTGAATGACCGTATCAAGATGTCCACTTCGATCATTGATTACATCTTCCGTGAATTGGCCGTCACGTATCTCGATCGGTACGACCTTGCTCAGGTGAAAGAAGAGGATCTGCGCATGGATTCCATGAAGAAGGATGACATGGATCCCGAATGCTTTGAGGAAGAGG
Organism: uncultured Nitrospira sp.; assembly: GCA_902500775.1. Classification (GTDB taxonomy): domain Bacteria; phylum Nitrospirota; class Nitrospiria; order Nitrospirales; family Nitrospiraceae; genus Nitrospira_D. Next base: position 49,973 of record CABVRZ010000014.1, on the reverse strand, counting down.
CTGATCTCGATGCATTGGCCAAGTCTTCCGTCGTGACCGAGCATCTTCCGATCCGCCGAAATGGCGTCAAAGGGAACGGTCATGGAAATGGCCATGGTGTAGCCAGGCAGGTAGAGATTATGCGGGAAACGCTGACGTTGACGGCGATCCAAAGTGCCAAAGAGGCGAGGGTCAAGGGCTACGAGGGAGATCCCTGTCCAGAATGTAAGCAGTTCACGATGGTTCGGAACGGCACCTGTCTCAAGTGTGTGAGTTGCGGTGCGACGAGCGGATGCTCGTAAGGGATGGATCACGATGCAGAGTAAGCGACCTTCATCCTGTGTTGGGCATCGAAAACGACGTATTGTCCGGGTTCGTGTTGCAAGAAAGGGACGGTCAATCGTACGAGTCCGGAAGGGAAAGTTCTGTTTAGCGTGGTCGCTTTGGCGAACGCCGTTCCATCATCATGGGGCTTGGACTTCGTTACGAGCGGCCCGTTCGGCAAGGCGAAGAAGGTTGTGACATCAGACCGTTACGGGGAGCATCGATATGCCGACTACAACACAGCTCGTCATCAGCGGACAGAGTAAACCAGGCACCCTTGCCGGAGTGACGGCAGTGCTCGGTGCAGCGGGAGTCAATATCAAGGCATTTTCTGCGCCGGAGGTCATGGGCACCGGGAAGTTGCGGTTGCTCGTCGCTGATCTTGATGCAGCTCGCGCTGCCTTGCGGGCGGCCAAGATAAAATTCCGAGAGGAGACGGCCCTTGTATTGAGCCTTGAAAACAAGCCCGGAGCGTTGAGAAAGGTGGCGGACACCTTAATGAGGAGCCGGATCAATATTAAGTGCGGCTATTGTACGCCTTCGAGGGAAGGAAAGCGGGCCATCGTGGTCCTGACCGTTTCCAAAACTGAGAAAGCCCTTACGATTCTCCGCAACCAATCGCTCGACGAGTTCTAGCCCATGCGGCCGCGGCCGCTCACACGCCCTGCATCTTTCCTCATAGTTGCCGTTGGGCTCGGTGTTGTTCTGTTTCAAGGGTGTTCCCCACGGCTTCGTCCTGTCGATCGGTTTCCCCATTATCCCATTGGATTCGTCGAGCGAGGGGTGGCCTCGTGGTACGGCCCAGGGTTTCATGGGAATAAGACCGCCAATGGGGAGCGGTACGACATGTATGCCTGGACGGCTGCCCATCGAACGCTGCCGCTGGGATCTGTCACCATTGTTCGTTCATTAACCTCAGGCCGGCATGTCACAGTCAGAATCAATGACCGAGGGCCCTTTGCCAAAGGAAGAATCTTGGATCTTTCGTTGGCCGGTGCTCAAGCTCTGGGGATGATTGGGAACGGAACCGACCAGATCGAGCTTCGAGTTGTAAGCTATGACCCTCGACCAGAGGGGATGGGGATCCTCAGAGTTCAGGTCGGCTCCTTCGCAGACCTTCAGAATGCACGTGCCCTGTTGGCACGGCTACGGCGCGACTTTGGTGACGGGCGTATTGTTCAGATGGATCTCCCTGAAGGGCGTCGGTACCGAGTTCAAATCGGTCGGTTCTTAGTCGAGCCTGAAGCTCAGAAGGCTTCAACCAGCCTTGATCAAATGCTTGATCTCCAATCCTTCGTAGTACGGGATGATGGGTAGGTGTGATGGCCGTTGTCAGAAGATGGCGAGGTTAGACCGTCGTACGCCGAATGTCAGTTCGGAACTGATTGATTTTCCAGCATGAATTTTTGAATTACTTGCCTGCTTGTGGTCCCTGTGATAAATGTATCAGCTGTGAACCCTATTCTAAACGGTCCGGTTATCCTAATCGTACGATCCCCTAAAGGGTGGACCAAGAGGTATCCTCTGGGAGACGCCCGGCTTCTCATCAGGCCAGCCAAACTGGTCCAACGTCCCTAAATACACAATAGCAATGGACATCCTCATCCTTCTTGGGTTGATAGGGTTATCCGCCATTATTTCCACTGCCGAGATTGGCTTCTTCTCGGTGAATGAAACCAGACTGAGAGCTCTGGCCCAGAATGGTAGTAAGCGAGCAGAGAAAGCTCTTCAGCTTCGAAGTGACCCACAGCGGCTCTTTTCGACCATTCTTGTGGGAGATCGTCTGGTGAGTACGGCCATTCCTATGTTCGCCACCTTTATCACGTTGAATGCGTATGGTGAAAAGACCATTTTAGAAGAGGCCATCGCTGTCATGGTTGGAATCTTGACCTTCGTGCTGTTGGTCTGCGTAGATGTGGTGCCAAAGACGTTGGCGGCGAAGTTTTCTGTGCCTGTGACCCTGAATTTGGCATACCCGATTTACGGGGTACAGGTGATGCTGCGGCCACTCCTGTTCTTGATGGTGCCGTTGATCTACAGTTTGACCGGTGGAAAGGGACTCACACACCCCCTGGTGACGGAGGAAGAACTGAAGATCATGCTCGATCAGGGAGGGAAAGCGGGCGAAATCGAATCTGAAGAAGTGAAGATGATCAAGAATGTGTTCCAGCTGAAGGGGATTACAGCCGAGGATGCGATGACTCCACGCATCTATGTCTTTTCTTTGGACGGCAATCTGCGTCTCAAGGAGGCACAGGAACAGCTCTACAATTCGAAATACTCCCGCATCCCACTTTATGACGGTACACTGGATAACGTCACGGGTATTCTCTACAAGACCAAGGCGCTGACGGAGTTGGCGAAAGGGCGGACGGATTTACGCTTGCGGGATATCGCTCATCCGCCACTTTTTGTTCCGGCTGGGAAGACGGCGGACGACTTGATGAAGCAGTTTCAGCAGGAAAAGCGCCATATGGGAGTCGTCGTGAATGAATTTGGAGGTGTCATGGGGCTCGTGACCCTCGAGGATCTCCTTGAGGAGGTAGTCGGTGAGATTGTCGATGAAACGGACATCACGGAAGAACTCATTAAACGGATCGGGAAGAGCCAGATCCTGGTCCATGGGCGGACTGAGGTCCGAAAAGTAAATGATTTCCTCAAGGTCGAACTTGGTGGGGATGAAGCGCTAACGATCGGCGGATTGATCCAAGAAAACCTTGGTCGAATCCCCACGGCGGGAGAAGAGCTCCGCATCGAGAATTGCCGCTTGGTCGTTCACGAGGCCGATCCTCGCTCAATACGGAGCGTCACTATTTTTAAGGATGAGAAGGTCGCGGTTCCGGTCGAAGCTTCTGTGTGAGCCTACGGTTTCTCGGTTGTATTGATTAAATCCTTGAATCCCTCCTCGTCAAGGATCTGCAACTTCAATTTGCGAGCCTGTTCAAGTTTAGAACCAGCTTCGGTTCCTGCCACGACATAGGTCGTTTTTTTGCTGACGCTGGATGAGACCATTGCACCCAGCCGTTCAACCAGCGCCTTCGCTTCATCTCTCGAGAAGCTCACCAGTCCCCCAGTGAAGACGAAGCTCTTTCCTGAGAAGGGGAGTGGGCTATGATTCTGTGGGGCTGTTCGTTCCATGATGGAAACGCCCAGTTGCTGCAGGTGATCGATGACTCGACGGTTGGACTGTTCCTGAAAGTACGACACTACGCTTTCGGAAATTTCAGGTCCGATCTCTCGGATGGTCTGAAACCGGTCACAGTCCGCTGCCATGATGGCATCGAGTGAGCCAAATTCACGAGCCAAGACTTTGGCGATATGTTGACCGACCTGACGAATTCCTAACCCCATCAAGAAACGCTCAAGAGATACAGCCTTACTTCGGGCAATGGCCTCGAGGAGCAGCATTGAGGATCGCTCTGCAAAGCCTTCCAGCTTCAGCAACTGCTCTTGGTTCAGTCGGAACAGATCCGACAGGTCCTTCACCAGTCCTTGATCAACGAGCTGTGCGACGGTTTTCTTGCCGAGTCCATCGATATTGAGGGCTGTCTTCGATGCAAAGTGTTCGATGGCGCCTTTAAGCTGCGCAGGGCAAGCTGCTTGGCCGGTGCAATAGACATAGGCGCCTTCTCGCGCCACCGCCGAGCCACAGACCGGGCAGGAACGAGGCATCTGGAACGGCTCGTTCCTGATTTGATCAGCGATGGGGATTCGCTCGGCGATGGCCGGGATGACATCTCCTGCCCGTTCAATCCGCACGGTGTCACCGACGCGGATATCTTTTCTGGCCACCTCGTCGGCGTTATGGAGGGTTGCACGACTGATGGTAACCCCTCCGACCTCAACCGGCCGCAACAGGGCGAGAGGGGTCAACGTTCCCGTACGCCCGACGGAGATGGCGATGTCCTGAACCTCCGTCACTTCTTTCCTTGGAGGAAACTTAAATGCCATGGCCCAGCGAGGACTTCTGGATTTCATGCCCAGCCGGGTCTGCCAATCTACACGGTTGACCTTGACCACGACTCCATCGATTTCATAAGGCAGGTGGTCACGCTGTTCCTGCGTTTCCCGGTGAAAGGCCAAGACCTGGTCGATGGTTTCGCACTGTTGACGTAGCATCGGGACGGGAATCCCCCATTCGGCTAACCGTTCCAGTTCGTCCCAGTGCGTTGTGGGAAGAGGCCCCGTCATCGCCATGACTTCATAGCAGGTCACGACCAGAGGTCGAGAAGCCGTAATGTGCGAGTCAAGCTGACGGAGGGAACCGGCTGCGGCATTCCGTGGGTTGGCAAAGGCGTCATCCCCTCGTTCGGTCATTCGACGGTTGAGGGCATGAAAGTCAGAAAGCCGCATATACACTTCGCCCCGCATGACGAGATGATCCGGGCACCCGTCGGTCTGTAGCTGGAGCGGTAGTGCGCGAATCGTGCGGAGGTTTATCGTGACGTCTTCACCGATCATTCCGTCACCACGGGTCGCCCCACGAACAAAGGTTCCGCGGTCATAGACGAGTTCGACCGAAAGGCCGTCAAATTTAGGCTCGACCGTGTAGGTGATGTGGTCGATGTCCAGCTCTCGTTTTATCCGCTGGTCGAAAGCGAGGACCTCTTCGGGTTCCATCAAAGAATCGAGGCTCAACATGGGCCGTTCATGCGGAACTTTCCCAAGTTCGTCCAAGGGAGGGGCCCCGACACGTTGTGATGGGGAATCAGAAGTGACTAGGTCGGGGTATTTCTGTTCGAGATCAAGCAGTTCACGAAACAAACGATCGTATTCCCCGTCGGAAATCTCGGGGCAGTCCTTCACGTAGTACAGGTAGTCGTGGTGTCGAATTTGGCTCTTGAGCTGCGTGAGACGATGTTCATCAACCTGGCGAATCTGTGAGGGAGGTGGCACGTCGTTAAAGAGGGAATCCTGTCGCATCGTTGTGCTTAACGATGGGAGGCCGTCGAGATCCACATGATGATGTCATGACAGCCGTCAATCAGCATGAAGCGGGCGAATACTTGGAACTGGGGCTGACCGTAGCACAGGCCAGGGAAACGGTCAAACGGGGTCTGGCCGCTTGCTTTGACTTTCGCACCAGTGCCCACTATTCTAAGTGTCGCTTCGTCCTCGGAAATGGGGCATGGCTGGGCAAAAGGAGGGTGTATGCGGAGGAATGGGCATCCAATCGGTGTGCGAATTCAGAAGATCACGCTCTTTGGAATCCTATTGTTTGGAGGGTCGGTCGTGAGCGGGTGTGTGGTACTGGAAGAAAAATTCAACGCTGAAAAGGCACGGAGCCTCAACTTTCAGCGCCTCTTGGCCCAGGAAGAAAAACGCACGGCTGAACTGGACAGTGAAGTGAAGCGGACGAAGGTGGAGCTGGCTGAGTTCGAGTCGAGAAACCGGGAACTGTCAGCGCAGGTACAGATGGCACGTGAGCAGATGACCCGTCTTCAGGAAGAGACTGAAGCGATCAGAGAAGCAACGGTGCTTGAACGAAAAGCGCTTGAGGATATGCAGCGGAAAAGCCCGTCTGCAGCAGGAAAGCCAAAGAAACTTGAGCCAGTAAAAGAACCGTCAAAAGTGGTTATGACGGAATCGAGCGGAAGTGATGCCAAAAGCTCCTCGGCGCAAGGCGTAACGAATTCCACGCCGAAATTTAGCCAGACGGTCCATGTTGTGAAGCCGGGGGAGACGCTTTTTGGTATTGGTCGGCGGTATGGTCTCGACATCGAGAAGTTGAAGAAAATGAACAACCTTCCCGATGACATCATCGAAGTCGGCCAAAAGCTCAAGGTCGGAAACGAGTAAGCGGTGCGGGATGCGATCAGCCACCTATTCGCTTAATCTGGATGAGTTCCGTTCCTACGCTCAACAGGGCAATCTTGTTCCACTATTTCGCGAAATCCTGGCAGATCAGGATACCCCAGTTTCGGCCTTTGCCAAGATCGACCATGGCCCCTCTGCGTATTTGCTAGAAAGCATCCAGGGAGGGGAGAAATGGGCGCGATACTCTTTTCTTGGTAGCGGATCCCCACTCGTCATCTACGAAGATCGAGGGGACTTGTGCGTTAAGAAAGGGAGGCGTGTTCGACGTATCCCTAGCCAAGGTGCTCCCTTGGACCGCCTGCGTGAGCTCCTTGAGACCTATCGTCCTGTGACGGTGCCGGAGTTGCCGCGGTTTGTCGGGGGAGCTGTCGGGTATCTTGGCTATGATATCGTCAAGACGTTTGAGCATCTCCCGTCCAGAAGAAAAGACCACCTGGACCTTCCGGACTTCGCCTTTCTTCTGACGGAGACGTTGTTGATTTTTGACAACGTGTCGCAAAAAATAAAAGTGGTCGCTAACGCGCATGTGAAGTCAACTTCCGAGAAAGACATTCGCACTGCCTATCGGGAAGCGACAAGCAGAATCGAAGCGATGATTGCGAGGATCCGTCGTCCGTTGCGGCGTGTCAAACCCAGGCGTCGTCGATCGCCACTTCGATTTACCGCCAATATGAATCGGGCGGATTTCGAAAAAATGGTGACTCGCGCTCAGGAGTACATCAAAGCAGGAGATATCTTTCAGTGCGTCCTGTCGCAACGGTGGGAAACGAATCTGCAGGCGCCACCCTTTCAACTCTATCGAGCACTTCGCGTGGTGAACCCGTCGCCGTACATGTATTACCTGCGTATTGCAGGGGTGGAGTTGGTGGGCTCGTCCCCAGAAATTCTGGTGCGTTGTGAAGAGGGCCTCGCTTCCGTGCGTCCAATCGCGGGGACAAGGCGGCGTGGGGTGACGGCGGAAGAAGATGCGGAACTCGAGCGCCGCTTGTTGGCCGACGCTAAGGAGCGGGCCGAGCACATCATGCTGGTGGACCTGGGACGAAACGATATTGGTCGTGTCGCTGAGCGGGGGTCAGTGTGTGTGGAATCCTTGATGAATGTCGAGCGGTACTCTCATGTTATGCACATTGTGTCGAATGTGACCGGAAAATTGAGCACAAGCAAGAACGTCTATGATGTACTGAAGGCCTGTTTCCCAGCCGGCACCGTGTCTGGTGCGCCGAAGATTCGGGCTATGGAAATTATAGAGGAGCTTGAACCGACGAAGCGTGGTCCCTATGCCGGGGCCGTCGGCTACATCAGCTTCACCGGCAATATGGATATGTGCATCAATATTCGCACGGTTGTGGTTTCGCGGCGTCGAGCGTTTATCCAAGCCGGTGCCGGTATCGTTGCCGACTCCAATCCGGAACATGAGTATGAAGAAACTTGTAACAAGTCACGAGCCATGATGAAGGCGATCGAACTGGCGGAGCAGGGGCTTGAGTAAATGCGTGATTTGTGAAGCGTGAAGCGAGTCGGATTCTCTGCTGAGATGCGCTTCACGGACGACGAGAGACGCCTATGTTGTTGGTCATCGATAACTACGATTCCTTCACCTACAACCTCGTTCAGTATCTGGGCGAGTTAGGCGAAGACGTTCAGGTCGTTCGCAACGACAAGGTTTCCCTTGACCAGATCGAAGAGATGCGTCCGGACCGTCTGGTAATATCCCCTGGGCCATGCACGCCGAAGGAGGCCGGGATTTCGGTCGATGCAATCCGCCGGTTTAGTGGAAAAATTCCCGTCCTTGGTGTCTGTTTGGGGCATCAATCGATGGCCGTTGCCTACGGAGGTGAAGTGATTCGCGCGTCGCGCCTGATGCATGGGAAGACGTCACAGATTCAGCATGACGGGAAGACCATCTTTCACTCATTGCCGAACCCGTTTGAAGCAACTCGCTACCATTCGCTGATCGTCAATCGGGCGAATCTCCCGGATTGCTGCGAGATTTCAGCGGAAACTGCTGAGGGTGAGATCATGGGGCTCCGCCATAAGACACTGGGCGTGGAAGGCGTCCAATTCCATCCAGAATCAATTTTGACGACCGCAGGTAAAGATCTCCTTCGCAACTTCCTGAAACTTTAACCGACCTTACCAGGATGACCATGATTAGAGAGGCGCTCGCCAAGCTGGCAGACCGCATCGATCTTTCCGCACAAGAAGCGGAAACGGTCCTGATTGAAGTCATGGATGGGGTAGCCACTCCAGCTCAGGTCGCTGCCTATCTGATGGGGCTCAGGCAGAAGGGTGAGACGGTCGATGAAATCGTTGGCTCGGCCAGGGCGATGCGATCGCGAGCATCTCGAATCAGGGTGGGAGCCTCAATTGTTGTGGATACCTGCGGGACCGGAGGGGACGGCGCCAACACGTTCAACATTTCCACGACTGCGGCCTTTGTCGTGGCGGGGGCCGGCATCACTGTGGCGAAACATGGCAATCGCTCTGTGTCTTCCAGGAGTGGGAGTGCCGATGTGTTGAGTGCTCTCGGAGTCAAGATCGACCTGGAATCTAATCGCATGGTGGATTGCATCGACGACGTTGGTATCGGGTTCTTGTTCGCACCGCATTACCACAGCGCAATGAAACATTGTGCCGGGCCGAGGCAGGAAATGGGGATCCGGACGATCTTGAACGTGCTGGGGCCATTGACGAATCCCGCAGGGGCCACGCATCAGGTGCTTGGAGTGTATGAGGCACAGAAGACAGAAGTTCTTGGACGAGTCCTGATGGAACTGGGATCACAACATTGCTTCGTGATTCATGGGATGGACGGATTGGATGAAATCACGCTGTCAGATCGGACGAAAGTTTCCGAAGGCAGGGGCGGGGTCGTCTCGAGCTACTTTATCGCGCCGGAAGAATTTGATCTGCCACGCGTTCCCCGAAAAGAGGTTGCCGGTGGTACGCCGGAGGACAATGCACGAATCGTGAAAGAAGTTTTGCAGGGCCGAAAAGGCTCAAAGCGGGACATCGTCTGTTTGAATGCGGCGCCTGCTATGGTTGCGGGTCAAAAGGCGAAAACATTGAGGGATGGCTTCCGCCTCGCACAGCAGACCATCGACTCAGGGGCTGCGGCAGACAAGTTGGATCGACTGATCGCCTATACGACAAGGGGATGAGTGTTTGATGATTCTCGATCGCATTTTAGAGCATAAGAAAGCAGAACTGCGGCATAAGCAAAGTCGTGCCTACCTCGCTGATCTCAAAGCGGCCATCAGGGATGCACCGCCCACGCTTGGGTTTGCTGTTACACTCGATGCGACCAAGCCGCCGGCGGCGCCAGCCTTGATTGCAGAAGTGAAGAAAGCCTCGCCGAGTCTGGGCTTGTTGCGGGAGGAGTTTGCGGAGGAGTTTGATCATCTGAGTTTAGCGCGGATCTATCGAGAACAAGGGGCCTCGGCCGTTTCCGTGTTGACCGACAAGGATTTTTTTCAAGGGAACCTTCGGTATCTGAAAGAGATTAAGCAAGCATTCCCAATCCCGGCACTCAATAAAGAGTTCATGGTCGGGGATATCCAGTTTTACGAGGCTCGGGCCCATGGCGCAGACGCGATCTTGCTGATCGTGGGGGCATTGGAGCGACGGCAACTGATCGATTTCTATGCGTTAGCAAACGAATTAGGAATGGATAGCCTCTTTGAAACCCATCATGAGCGAGAGTTGGATACGGTTTTGGAATGGATTCCCACGGCAAGGATGATAGGGATCAATAACCGGGATCTGAAAACCTTTACGACCGACCTCAATGTGACGTTTCGTTTGGCAAAGCGGATTCCATCGGACAAACTGATCATCAGTGAGAGCGGGATTCATAAACGTGAGGACGTCACCAAGCTGAATGAGGCCGGGATTCATGCCATGTTGATCGGAGAGTCACTTATTCGTGCGGACAACACGGCGGACAAGGTTCGCGAATTGCTCGGAACCACGGCTCGGAGTAGCCAATCGGCTTAGATGATGCTGGCGTGATGGTAAAGATTAAGATTTGCGGTATCACCAATGTGGAGGATGCAAAGGTTGCGGTGGCAGCCGGGGTGGATGCCCTGGGTTTTGTGATGTATCGAAAAAGTCCTCGTTTCGTCGAGGCGTCGGTGGTGAAACGTATTGTGGCTGGGCTTCCACCATTTGTGCTGCCCGTCGGCGTATTTGTCAACGAAGAACCCAATAGAGTTCGGGAATTGATGGATGAATGTGGTCTGGCACTGGCACAGCTACATGGAGATGAAACTGTCCCGTATTGTCAGGATCTTGGACGTCCCATCCTGAAGGCTCTTCGCCTCAAAGATCGGGGGACCTTTCTTGCACTGGCGGAATTCCAAGGGCGGGCCAATGTGCGAGGGTTTCTCATCGATGCTTTTTCCAACCAGGCCTATGGCGGGACCGGGCAAACCGTGGATTGGACGTTGGCACAGGAAGCCGCTCGATCTACACCGATCGTCCTCGCTGGTGGACTGACTCCGGTGAATGTGGCTGACGCGATCGCCCGTGTGCATCCCTACGGGGTCGATATCAGTAGCGGAGTGGAGCTAAGTCCTGGGAAAAAGGACCATGAGAAAGTGAAGGCATTTATTGCAGCTGCTAGGCTTGTGCCGGCCTGACCTGCACTACTATACTTTCCATCCCCATAAGTCACTCAGGAGGAACTGATCACATGCCGACGACGCTTCCCGATAATCGTGGCCGCTTTGGACCCTATGGCGGGCGGTATGTGCCTGAAACCCTCATGCCGGCGTTGCTTGAGCTAGAGGAGGAGTATGCCAAGGTCAAGAAGGACCGTCGTTTTCAAGCAGACCTGGCCTATTACCTCAAGCAATATGTCGGGCGCCCGACCAGTCTCTACCGTGCCGATCGGCTGACCAAGAAGTTGGGCGGTGCCAAGATTTATTTGAAGCGGGAAGATCTGTGTCATACCGGGGCCCATAAGATTAATAATGCCATCGGGCAAGCCTTGCTCGCGGTGCGTATGAAGAAGCCTCGGGTGATTGCCGAGACGGGAGCCGGTCAGCATGGAGTGGCCACGGCGACGGCAGCCGCCATGTTTGGGCTTGAGTGTGAAATCTATATGGGTACGGAAGACATGGAACGGCAGGCATTGAATGTCTTTCGCATGCGTCTCTTGGGGGCCAAAGTGACCGGCGTGGATGCCGGGAGCCGCACGTTGAAAGACGCGATTAGTGAAGCGATGCGCGATTGGACGACGAATGTCCGGACCACTCATTACATCCTCGGGTCGGTCCTGGGGGCGCATCCCTATCCCATGATGATCCGTGATTTTCAGGCCATCATCGGACGAGAAGCGAGGAAGCAGATTCTGGCTGCAGAAGGCAAGTTGCCGAACTATCTCGTGGCGTGTGTCGGCGGTGGGAGCAATTCGATCGGGTTGTTCCATGCGTTTTTGAAAGACAGCAAGGTCAAGATGATCGGGGTCGAGGCCGGTGGGACGGGAATCGTCAGTGGAAAACATGCGGCACGGTTTTCAGGCGGGAAGCCAGGGGTCTTGCAGGGTACGATGACTTATCTGCTGCAGGACGAGAATGGGCAGATCAATTTGACCCATTCCGTTTCGGCTGGCCTGGACTATGCGGCGGTCGGGCCAGAGCATAGCCTCTACCATGATCAGGGTCGTATTGAGTACACCTATGCGACGGACAGTGAAGCGATGGCAGCCTTTGATCTGCTGGCGCGCGAAGAAGGCATCGTGCCCGCGTTAGAAAGCGCCCATGCGATCGCGGAAGTCGTGAAACTGGCGTCCAAGCTGAAGAAGTCGCAGCTCATCATCGCCAACCTTTCGGGCCGAGGGGACAAGGACGTCCAGCAAGTGGCCAGAATGCGAGGGGTCACCCTATGAGTGGACGGTTGGACAACACCTTTGCACGTCTGCGTGAGAACAAGCAGAAAGCCCTCATTGCCTATCTCATGGCCGGAGACCCAGGATTGGACGAAACTGAGCAGCTCGTCGTCGCACTTGAGCAGGCCGGCGCCGATATCATCGAGTTGGGCGTGCCGTTTTCAGATCCCATCGCCGATGGGCCGGTGATTCAGCAGGCAGCCGAGCGGGCCTTGAAGAACGGCACGACGCTTCGCCAGATCCTTGCGTCGGTCACGTCCCTCCGGCAGCGCACCCAGATTCCGATCATCCTCATGCTGTATTACAACTCCATCCATGCCCTAGGCTGTGAAGAGTTTTGCAAGGTTGCAAAGGCGGCAGGAGTGGACGGGTTGATCGTGCCAGATATGCCACCGGACGAAGCAGGGCCGCTTAAGGCTCCAGCGGATGCCGTTGGCCTCTCGCTGATCTTCTTGCTTGCGCCGACCAGCACAACGGATCGACGGAAACTCGTGGCCAAGGAGTCGCACGGGTTCGTCTACTATGTCTCGTTGACCGGTATTACCGGGGCAAACCTGAGCAATGCGACAGACATCCAGCAGAATATCGAGAAACTCCGAAAGGTCTCTGCAGCTCCCGTTGCTGTTGGGTTTGGTGTGGCGACACCGGAGGATGCGGCGCGCGTGTCAAAGATGGCGGACGGAGTCATCGTCGGCAGCGCGATCGTGAAACAGATTGCCGCTCATCAACAAGACCCTGGCATGGTCAGGCATGTCGCTGACTTCGTCCGCTCGCTGAAAGCTGCAATGGCGATCGGTTAGGCCACCGTCAGAGGTAGACCTTCTAGCAGTCTGCTGAAAACCCCTCATTTATGATGGAAGTTTCCGTTTTTTGAGATAGCCACGCGGTATGTTTTTGAAGGCTCGTGGATTCCGGTGCCGTATCAGGGCGTGTTTGTGTTTTCGGACGCATAGATCCCCTCTGCGCCAGCAGTTTCAGGATGCGGATGGAGGTTGTAACCGATCAGATTGAGCAGAAAGTCGGCGGCGACTGCAGCCACCTCCCGATATTTTGTCTTGCGCGCTGCTCCGGTCTTCGTGACATACGCGTTGACGGCAATGTGCGGGGTGCTATTCCTCGCCCGCAGGCGTTCAACGGGTGCGGCAACATCATAGGCCTTATCCGCGCCGACCGTGATGCGTGCATGTGGCGAGGCTTTCTTCGCCAGCATCTTCTCCGATGCCGCACGTTCTGCCGTGCCGCTTGCCTGCGTGACCAGCTCCGCGACGGCCCGCCCGTTCCGGTTTTCCATTGTGGCGTGGCCCATGTAACAAGGTTTGCTTTCCTTGCCCGCGCTCTTGCGATAGCGGCGGCTGTCGGGATCGGTCGTGCTTGCGTGTCGTGCCGTGGACATGCTCCTCGGTGCCGTCCTGTTCTTTGCCTATCCTAAGGCCTACGCGGCTGAGTTCAGCGGGTTCTATCTCGCCCTGATCTTGGTACTGTGACTACTCATTTTTCGGGGCTTGGCGTTGGAGTTGCGGGCACAAGTCGATCATGTGCTGTGGAGGCAGGCTTGGGATACGGCTTTTAGCATCTCCAACGGACTCTTGGCGATTGTCATTGGTACGGCGTTGGGGAATTTAATCCGTGGGGTCTCCTTGAATTAGGACGGGTATTTCCTTGCCCCGTTCTGGACAGACTTTCGATCTGGTTCAGAGCCTGGAATCCTCGATTGGTTCACCGTCCCATTGGGGCTGAGCAGTGAGGTGATTCTGGCGCTCCACGGCGCAAATTACCTTACGATGAAGACCGAAGGTCTTCTCCATCAAAGAGTTGTCTCAGCTGCCTGGGTCCTCGGGCGGATATCGGTAGGGTAGGCGGCCTTGACGATGATGACTGTTCCAATGGTTCAGCCGAGCTTGGCTCTCAGCTTTTCAAGGAATCCAGCGGTGGATCTAGCGCCGTAGATTGGTGCCATCGCTCTGGGTTATAGCCTGTATTTGCGGTTTCGGCGGTGCGATACCTCTGCAGTTCTTGTGTCCAGCGTGTTCATATTTCTGATGCTCGTCAGCGTGATGTCCAGCATGTATCCGTATATCTTGATCTCGACGACTGGCCGGGCGTTCAGCCTGACTGTATTCAACACGGCCACTGATTCTTCGGATTAACCGCTGGGATTGTTTGGTTTGTGGTTGGGGCTCTGCTTGTTCTAGCCTATCAGATTTATCTCCATTCACAGTTTTTTGGAAAAACTCGGGCTGATGATGTCCATGAAGTGTGCATCGCGTTCCGCAGAATTCCAAGGTTCTTGAACCTCCGATAGTTGAGAAGTGACGAGTGTCTCGCAGTATTCATGGCGATTCACCGTAAATCCAGCCGTCATTTCTGCTTCATTGATGTTCCAGTACGTTGCCAATCTTTCATCTGCTCACCTAAGCGGTATCGTGTCTTGGAGGTCGACGGTTCGTGCCCTATCGGCCACCATAGGCTGTCTGCGTCTATCCAGCTGTCCACCTGACGGTATGTGATCTCTTCCCCATCTTCTGTGGGGGCATTCCATACCTTGAATGCCAACGAGCAAGTTTGATAGTTTGCCGAACGTTGACTAAGGCATGGTTATTTAAGATAAAACAATTAGGAGAGGAGAGGAGAGGAGAGGAATTATGTATTTATCTATGACGCAGCAGCGTTCTCGTTTGCTGGTGTCCGGGGTGTCTGCTTGTCTTTTGGTGGCAATCGGGGCTGGATGTTCGACCAACAATAGTTCTAGCAATGACTCTTCTGCAATTTCTTGCGGCGGCCCCGCCTCGGTAGCCTTTGTTACGCCTCAGGGCCCCCCCGTCATCACTGGGGGTTTCGCCTATGCGGTGAAGACTTCTTCGCATAAGGTTGTGTGGTATAGGGTCGAGAGCTCAGGAGCTTTGACATCCATAGGGGAAATCTGCGCAGGATCTCAGCCGACGTTCATTGCAGCGCACAGCACACGAAAGCTGGCGTATGTGACAAACTATAGTTCAAATACGGTGTCGGCCTATACGATTGGGACCGACGGAGCTCTAGCATCATTGGGTTCACCTGTTCCGGCTGGGGCTGGCCCTGCTTCTATCACGGTGGATTCGATACGCAACTTGGTGTATGTCGTGAATTTTGACTCAGATTCCGTCTCGGTCTATGAGATTGAGTCAAACGGGACGCTGACACGGGTGCAGGACCTACAGACGGGAGGCTCTGGGTCCGGCCCCGTGGCCATCGCACTCGATACTACTGGAAACTTTGTCTATGTCTCACATTTTAAGGTAGACACTCTTTCGGCCTATAAGGTTAATACGGCAACACGAAGGCTCGAGACGGCACCCATTGCGACGTATAATCAGGGTATAAGGGGCTCGAATGCGATCGCGATCCATCCAACACAGCCATTCATCTATTTCACGAATGAAGACAACGCAACTGTCTCAGCGTTTCGTATTAATGCGACAACCGGGGAACTGACACTGATTGGTTCACCCTTTTCCATTTCCACGGGTGCTGGTCCGGAGGGCGCGGCGGTCGATCCGTCCGGGAATTTTCTGTATGTAACAGATGGCCAGGGGAATACGGTTTCGATGTACACGATTAACACTGGGACAGGTGCGCTGACCCCGAGATCGCCTCGGACCATTGGCGCGGGCAATGACCCAGAAGGTATTACGGTAGATCCGACGGGAAAGTTTGTCTATGCGGTGAATCGTAATTCGAGGGATATCTCTATCTATACTATCAATCCTGGAGGGGCGTTGGCTTTTCTCTCCAGCGTTCCCCTATGAGTTTCTTCTTTGAGAGGGAACAGATGGTGCTCTGAGCAATCTTGTCAAGATTGCTCAGAAAGCAAATCTGACCAGACATGTAACGGCCGGCTTCGAAAGAAGCCGGCCGTTTCCGTTCAGATCCGAGATGATCAGACGCTTCGTGATGAATGCCTGATAGCCTGGTTCAGTTCTTGGACTATTCCCATCCGATAACCAGCCCACCGAGCCTGTGCTATAGCATGTCACAAGATCCACTCTCGCAATACGACATTTTCATCAGGAAGCTATAAAATGAATGGGGAAATGAAGGCTCTCCCCGGATATGGAATGACAGACAATCGTTACCGACGTTTCCCGCTGATCCTGTACAGTTGGGGCGTGACCGATCTAACAGATGAGGTCGGTAAGGTCCAGTTTCTTGGAATGTTGGAGAAGTATGCTGTACTGATCGACTCGATGACGAGAGCGTACTAATGCTTGGCCGTCGGAGGCATGTATTTAATCATCTCACTGGCGAGCTCCCTGGCAATGTCTTTGAGGCTCGGCTTGATGAACATATAACTGTCTGACCGTTCGTGGCGGGCTTTCCAGACGGTCGTGCCGGTGGTGGCATCGATCAATCGAAGGCTCAGCCCCACTCGGCCGACGTTATCGCCTTCCTTGCGAATGTATTCCCATGAATTGACCCGAACCACAAGGAACGAATCGACGTTCAAGGCCTTCCCAAGCTTGACGGCTGAATCCTTATCGGATTGACCGGTCATCTCCAGACGAGAGAAGTAAAACACGAGCGAATCGAACGCTTCCTTTGAAGCCTGAAAGATATCCGTGACATTTTCAGGCGAAACGACTCGCTCAATGTTGCCCTGACGGTTGAGTGCTCCCACCAGGACGTCTTGAATGTCTTCGCGGGCGCTGTCGTATTGACTTGCCATCGGTGGGAGTACGGCGAGGGTCTGTGGGTGAAAGACCCTGGCTCCAGGGCCCTCCCACACTTCCTGCAATCCACCGCAGCCGCTGAGTGCGGCGACAAACAGGAGAAGGAAGATGAGGAGTACAGATGATCGAATCGGCATGTCCCTAGTATACCATTAGAATGTCAAGGATATGGAGGCCGAAACAAGCGCTCCCTTTGCACGGAAATCATACCCTCCACCGGCATCAGCCCTGAAATTAAACCACCGTATGCCTAGGCCTGCCGTTGGGACAAAGGGGGTTGAGGCATCCTGCATGTTCTTAAACGTCCCAACCCTGAATGAGAGAAACTCCGTTAAAATGGTCTGCTCGAGGCCCAAGCTCAAGAGTTGGCTTTTCACACCTGGGACAAAGGTTCTGTTCGACGTCGCATCCACATCGGCTGTCAATGTCAATGTGGAATAAGGGTTAATCGCGAGACCGGCTCGAACTTGGGGCTCCAATTTCAGCGTGCCCCCACCGGTGGCATCGAACGTCGGAGTATTGATGTCCTTCGCGACGACCCCTACTCTGATCCATGAAGATGGCCGATAGATTGCTCCGATGTCAATTCCATAGGTTGTGGAGATATTCGGTTTACCGAAGTGGTCGGTTGTGCTGACCCCACTTCCTCCTTGGAGTGTGGTTGAGCCATTGTAGGACGCGCCTTGAATGACCTTGGCCGTAATTCCGACAGAAAACGTTTTGTCAGAGAAGGCATAGGCGTAGGAAAAGGCTAGTTGTCTCGCCTCAAGGCCTCGGAGCGCCATGGTTCCGGAAATTGAGAGAGGCGCACCTGTGCAGTTGGGGGTTGGTTTGCAGGAGACGGGTTCCGAAACAAACCCACCACCCGTTGCCACGTCAGATACATTGAATCCGAATGCATGTTCCCCAAGATGGCCTTTGACGTACAGGCCGGCCGATCCGTTGACCGAAATCGTGGCTCCTGGTCGGTTGATGCGGTCGGCAATCGATAGGGCTTTCGCCTGGTTCGCCGGAGAGATATCGTTCTGGTCGAGGTTCTCTAGGTCATGCAGAGCATCCCCGAGGCCGAGACGGTCCGTCGCTTGTCCACCACCTTGGAGACGGAAATCTACAGTCTGGGTCATAGCCAGGCCGGCGGGATTCCAATAGGTGGCAAGCGCATTGGTTGTGACGGCGACTCCAGCTCCACCCATGCCCATGGCGCGAGGGCCTGAGATAACGAACTCTGCTGCCGATGTGAGCGAAGGCCATGCCAATGCGGCTAACAACAGGCCTATGCGAAGCGGAGATAAACAACCCATGTCGAGCTCTATATAGGATCAATGGGAACCTACGCGAGTCTAGAGAAGGATCAAATGTTCGTCAAGGAATCGAGGGTTGCTCACGGGCCAGTGTGAAGGGCATGGGGGGCGTCTGCTACCTGTCTCCAGAGACATAGAAGAAATGCGAACGAGAGGAGACTTTCCTTGGATGGTAAGTCGTCTTCAGACGATTTGTCCGTCCTGCATGTGGATAATGCGATCGGACTGGGCGGAGAGCTTGTCGTTGTGCGTGACGATCACGAAGGTCGTGCCGCGAGTCTTACTCAACGTGCGCATCAATCCAAATAACCCGTCTCCGCTATGGGTATCGAGGTTGCCGGTTGGTTCATCAGCCAAGACAACATCCGGCTTTTGCATAAGCGCGCGAGCCATGGCCACGCGCTGCTGTTCTCCTCCCGACAGCTCACCGGGCTTATGATGCAACCGATGTCCCAATCCCACTTCAGTGAGGAGGGTGGTGGCTTCGGTTTTGACAGCGGTGGGGTCGCGACGTTGCACGAGCGCCGGCATACAGGTATTTTCCAACGCCGTGAATTCGGCGAGCAGGTGGTGGAATTGGAAAACAAACCCGATACGTCGATTGCGGAACTCCGCTTGCTGCGCTTCGGTCATGCGAAAGAGGTCCTGCCCATCGAAGGTGACAGTTCCGCTGCTCGGTTTATCCAGGGTGCCAATAATGTGGAGCAAGGTGCTCTTGCCGGCTCCGGAGGCGCCGACAATGGCCACGAGCTCGCCGCGCTGAATCT
Organism: uncultured Nitrospira sp.; assembly: GCA_902500775.1. Lineage (GTDB taxonomy): Bacteria > Nitrospirota > Nitrospiria > Nitrospirales > Nitrospiraceae > Nitrospira_D. The sequence goes on along the minus strand of CABVRZ010000014.1, from coordinate 31,189 downwards.
CAAGATTGATTCCCTTGAGCACGGGCAGTTCGTAGGACCCCATCGAAAAGTCTTTATGGAGATTGGTGACTTTAATCATAAACGCGCAGACCGCTTTCAGCGGGTCACGAGACCGATCGTGGTCAGCTATGACCTATTCATACCGCAATGCGGCAACTGGTTCGAGCTTTGCGGCTTGATTGGCCGGGTGGACTGTTGCCACAAAACTAATCAAGATGGCCGATCCTGCCACAAGCAACACGTCCTCCGCCAACACATGGACTGGAATGGTTGAGATGTAATATACGCTCGGGTCAAACGTCCAAAACGTTTGAATCAGCCAGAGAAAGGCATAGCCTAATGGGATCCCGATGCCGGTTCCGGTAAATCCAATGATCAATCCATTGAGCATGAAGATGCGACGGATGCTCCGTTTTGTCGCGCCCATGGCTTTGAGGATCGCAATTTCTTTCTGCTTCTCCGTGACGATCATGGTCAACGTACTGACGATGTTGAATGAGGCCACGATTGTGATCAGGACGAGCAGGAGAAACATCATCGTCTTCTCCAGCTTGAGTGCCGAAAAAAGATTGCGATTCATCTGCATCCAATCTCTGGCCCCATGACTGAACCCTAGCTCTTGTTCGATAGTGCGAGCGATATCCGCGGCACGGAACACATCGGTGACTTTGACTTCCACGCCGGTCACGCTGGCAGCCATGTTGAAAAATTTCTGGGCTTCGCCAAGTTCGATATAGGCCAGAGATGAATCGTACTCGTACATGCCGGAATGGAAGAGGGCAACGACGGCAAAGGTTCGAATCTTGGGAACCATCCCCATCGCGCTGATCGGTCCAACGGGAGAGACCACATTGACGGTGTCACCAACGAACACCCCTAACCGGAGCGCCAGCTCCTTGCCCAGGATGATGCCTGGTTTTTCAACAGGACGCGGTTCCCCTTGAGGGTCGTCGGCAGGAGCCTGCATCACCTTGATCGGTGTGAGGAGATCAACCAACTGTCCTGCCGTAATGTTTTTGCCGAGCTCCGTCACATTCGCTTCTCGTTTGGGATCGATTCCGCGGAGGACGATCCCCTGTACGCCGGACTGGGTTGTCAGGAGCACCTGGCGGAGGACGAACGGTGTGGCGGCCACCACGTCGGGTACCGTCTGAACCTTATCGGCTAGGCGGTCATAGTCGGTCATATTCTCTTTCATGCGTTCTTGTACGATGATATGGGCGGTCGTGCCGAGGATCTTGCTTTGAATGTCTTCACGGAATCCCGTCATAATGCCCACTGTTCCGATGAGTGCCGCGACACCCAATGTAATGCCGGCGATCGACACGAAGGTATTTAGCGAAATAGTCCGGTTCCGGCGCTTGGCACGTAGGTAGCGGAGTCCGACGAAGATTTCAAAGGGGAGGGTCACTCTTACGATTTCTCCGGTCGGAGCTGAGGAAACAGGACAACATCTCGAATGGATGCCTGGTCGGTCAACAGCATGATCAGGCGATCGATCCCGATCCCTTCTCCTGCCGTTGGGGGCATGCCAAATTCGAGGGCGCGCAAGAAATCTTCATCGACGAGATGAGCCTCCTCATCACCCGCTTCACGCTGAGCCGCCTGGCCTTCGAACCGTTCACGTTGGTCCAACGGATCGTTCAACTCGGAGAAGGCGTTCGCAATTTCTCTGCCGGCGATGTACAGCTCGAATCGATCGGTCAAGGTTGGGTCCGCATCCTTCCGTCTCGCAAGTGGGGAGATTTCAATCGGGTAGTCGGTGATAAAGGTAGGCTGTTGAAGATTCGGCTCGACGGTTTCCTCGAAGATCTCGTTGAGGATCGAGAACAAGGTGGATTTGGGGTCCACGTGAACGTTCAGCTGTTTGGCCGCTGCCAAGGCCTTGTCACGATTATGGAGTACTGATGGGTCGAGATGGTTCACCTCAGTGATGGCCTGATGGTAGGACCAGCGACGCCACGGGGGCGTCAGGATAATCTCCTTGCCCTGGTATTGAATCACCGTCTTGCCTAAGACCTGTTGCGCCAAACTAGAGATCAATTCCTCAGTGAGGGCGATCAGGTCGTGATAGTCCGCATAGGACATATAGAATTCCAGCATCGTAAATTCTGGATTGTGAATCGTCGAGATGCCTTCATTCCTAAAGTTTCGATTGATCTCGAAGACCCGTGGAAACCCTCCGACGATCAGGCGTTTCAAATAGAGCTCCGGTGCGATGCGTAGGTAGAGATCCACGCCGAGTGCATTGTGATGCGTGACAAAAGGCTTTGCGGCTGCGCCCCCGGGAATGGGGTGCATCATCGGGGTTTCCACCTCAAGGAACCCCCGTTCAATCAGAAATGATCTGATTCCGGCGATGATGCGGCTTCGAGTCGCGAAGATCTGGTGGATTTGGGGATTGGCGATTAGATCGACGTAGCGTTGCCGATATCTGGTTTCGACGTCGGTCAGCCCATGCCATTTCTCAGGCAGTGGGCGAAGCGCCTTACTGAGAAACGTCAGCTGATGAACCTCGACGGTGAATTCGTTTGTTTTGGTGCGAAACAATGTGCCGGTGACTCCGATCCAGTCGCCGAGATCAAGTTGTTCGACCACGGTATAGGCGTGGTCTGACAGGAGATCTTTCTTGAGGTAGACCTGGAGGCGGTCGGATCCATCCTGTAACACCGCGAATCCGGCCTTGCCGAAACGACGCAGGGCAATCACACGCCCGGCAAAGGTACAAGAGATCTTTTCCTGTTCCAGTGTGTCCTTGGTTTTCTCACCGTGAATCTTGATGAGCTGTCCGGCCCGGTCTTTTATCTCGAATCGGGTTCCGTAGGGTGCGATACCCGTCTCTCGAAGGAGGTCAAGTTTCTTGATCCGTTGCTGTCGCTGTTCGTTCAGTTCATCCATTGGGTTGCTCTCAGCCTTCAGCCATCAGTTCCTAGAGATCGTCGTCCGGCTCGCTGCCCATTGGCAACGGGCCGGTCCCTTTTGTAATCTTTTTGGTGAGATAGGCTTCAATAAAGCCATCGAGATCGCCGTCCATGACGGAAGACACCACACTGGTCTGATGGCCGGTTCGGTGATCTTTCACCATTTGGTAGGGCTGGAAGACGTACGATCGAATCTGGCTGCCCCACGCGATCTCTTTCTTTTCCCCGACGATCGCGTTGAATTCGGCTTCTTTCTTCTTCTGCTCCAGTTCAAAGAGGCGCGCTTTCAAGATCTTCATCGCCCCGTTTCGATTCTGAAGTTGTGAACGTTCGTTCTGACACTGTACGACGATCCCACTTGGGAGATGGGTGATGCGAATGGCGGTTTCAACCTTATTAACGTTTTGGCCTCCGGCACCCCCTGCGCGGAAGGTGTCGATCCGCAGATCCTTATCCTCGATGACGACGTCGATATCCTCACTCAGTTCCGGATACACGAAGACGGACGCAAATGAGGTGTGCCTCCGCTTGTTGGAGTCGAACGGGGAAATGCGCACTAAGCGATGAACGCCGGCTTCTGCTTTGAGATATCCGTAGGCATAGGGCCCGGTGATTGAGACCGTGACGCTTTTGATGCCCGCTTCGTCGCCGGGCAATAGGTCCAACGTGTCCACCTTGAATTTTTTCTGCTCTGCCCATCGCACATACATGCGAAGGAGCATTTGTGCCCAATCTTGTGATTCCGTGCCACCGGCACCAGGGTGAATCGCCAGAATTGCGTTATTGGAGTCCAGCTCACCGGACAGGAGCAGCTCGACCCGCAGCGTGGCCAAGCGCGGCTCCAGCTGGCTCAATTCCGCCGTGAGCTCCATTTCCAGGCCGGCGTCCCCGCTCTCGCGTGCGAGTTCCAGCAATGCGCCCACATCGCCCATTTTTGTTTCGAGTTCCCGCCACTGGTGCAGTTCCCGTTCGATCGTCGTTTTTTTTCGGCTTACTGCCGCCGCGGTACGGGTATCGTTCCAGAAGTGCGGCTGGCCCATTTGGGCTTCAAGTTCTTGCAGCTCGGAGGTCATGTGAGCGAAGTCAAAGATGCCCCCGTAATTCCGAGACCTGGTCTGCCAGGGCGCGCACGCGACCTTCGACTTCCTCTAACATGCCACGATCCTCCGTACTTCAGTCACGCCGGCGTGACTGCCGTCATGACTGGTTCTTTGCTGCGGAAATATCCAATTAGGCACAAAAGTGCGCAGAGTATAACACAGGCGTAGGCAAACACATCGCCGTAATAACTGTAGAAGGTAGGGATGTGTCTGGTCGGGATCACGGCGTGGGAGGCCTGTTCCGTGAAGAGAGGCGTCGCGTGGATGATCTGTCCGAAAGGGTCGATGAACCCTGAGATGCCTGTGTTGGCGGCCCGGGCAAAGGCGACATGATTCTCCACGGAACGAAAGACGACCATGGCAAAGTGTTGGGCAGGGGCTGAGGACGGTCCGAACCATCCGTCGTTGGTGATGGTCACCAAAAACTCGGCGCCGTTTGCGGCAAACTGACGGACTAAATCCGGGAAAATCACTTCGTAACAAATTGCCACACCGAACTTCACGGATCGTGAACCAAGGGAACCTTCTTGGTCCCATGACTTCGGGATGAAGGAAAGCGTGGTCGGTCCAGGGCCTGGTTCGAAATCGCCGATTCCTTCCACCAGCTTATCGAGAAAGAATAACAACGAGGATTTGAGAGGAATGTATTCTCCAAAGGGGACGAGATGATATTTATCGTATCGCCCGAGCAGCGTGCCGTCTCTTCCGAGCAGATAGGCGCTGTTCAAAAGATACGGGCGGCGATCCGGATAAAACCGCAAGGCTGGACTCCCGATGAGAATTGGCGCCTGGGCCCGTTCCGCCCATGCGATCAGTTGCCCCTGATACTCCTGTTCACGCTCGAAGATGAACGGGGTCGCGGCTTCCGGCCACACGACCAAATCGGTGCCGGTCCCCAGTTCAGCGGTCAGCCGATCGAAACGCTGCATGGTTTCATCACGGAAGGCCCTGTCCCACTTCACGGCTTGATCGATGTTAGGCTGGACGACTCCAATAGTAATGGAGGTGTTCGGATCTCGTGTGTTGCGATCGCTCAAGACCGCTGAGCTGTAGACCCACGAGAGCACCATACAGGAGGCTGCGGTGGTGAGGAGTTCCCAGGGAAGTTTGACCGGGTGAAATCCCCTGAAAAAGGGCATGATCCACAAGAGCAGTTCTGCCAGAGCCAGATTCACCAGGACAATGAGGAACGAAATGCCGTACACGCCTGTATGGTCTGCGACCTGAATCAATTCTAATTCGCGGTATTGAGAATAACCCAGAAGACACCAGGGCAGGCCTGAAAGGAGGTAGGTACGGAATAACTCAAGGGCGACCCAGAAGCATGGTGCAAAGAAAATTCCATAGCGTGGGATGAGGTCGCGCAACCAGACAACGGCCAGACTGTAGAGGCCGGTGTAGAGGCCCAGGTAGGCAGTCAGTAATAAGAGGATTGCGTAACTCACCAGTTCTGGAACCTTGCCATAGGTGGTCATGGCGGTGACGACCCAGGCCATGATGCCGGTAAACCCGATCAGTCCGCTGAGCCAACCGATCCAAAACGCTCGCACCTTGGAACATTGGTCGAGCGCGAGGTGAAGAGGGATGAGGACAACCCAGGCCAGCAAACCCAGGTCGAATTTGGGGAAGCAGAGGGGTAGGAATAATCCACTCGCGCAGGCGAAGATAATTTGGCGCGAACGAGCCCCGTCCATCGTCCTGTACCTTAACGAAAAAGTCCGATCACTTGCAAGAGAATGCCCAAACAATCAGTGACTTGAGAGGAGCTCTGATGCTTTTTCCTCCCTGAATAGGGTATCCTCAAATACATGGAACGTCGTCAACACCGTCGGGTTCCCGCTCACGTGAAAAGCCTGGTTCGAGTGAATTCGCACGAGGTGGAAGGAGAGACTCGCGATTTGTCACTGGGCGGTGCCCAGATCGAAAGTCCCCTCGTCGTCCAACCAGGAAGGCAGATCGCTGTCAAATTGATCGTGCCGGGAGACGATACCCCGATTCTGATTGAACAAGCCCGGGTGCAATGGAATGTCGATCGAACGTTTGGGGTAAGATTTGTTGATCTACAGCCCCAGGAGTTGGATGAATTGGAACAGCTCATCGACGAATATGTCGCGTTGGATGAAGAAAGGAAGCCATGAAGTCCCTGAGCCCTCAGAATGAAACACAGAATGACGACCCTCGCAGTTGGATCGGTGGGGAAGCCACCGTCGGTTTCCAAGCCGGCCGCCATGTCCGTCGCCAAGCGGGCCCTCCAACCTCGCTGCTCGGTGTTATCCTTGGCTTAACTTTCTTCAGCGGCCTTGCGCTGGGCAGTTCATTTGGTTTGCTCTGTCGAAACAAAGATAAGTAGCGATCCGTCGATTCACCTCGTGATGTTGCTTCATTCCTCATGTGTTCATGAATCGCAGTGAGAGGTCAGATTCCCTTCCGGATCGGCTATCTATCGTAATAGAGGAGCATCCCATGTACATCGCGCTGCGTTGCTTCATGCACAGGCTCTTATTCATGACGGTTACCGTGATCGTGACTAGTGCAGGGATGGTGCAAGCTGCCCCGCCGGATGAGGTGCACCTGAAGCGCAACGGTGGCCAGGCTGAGCCGCAACTTGTCGGGAAGCCTGACCCTGATCTGCTGCCATTGTGGGTTGCTTTGGCTGGGAAATCGTCAGGTCCTATTTCGGTTACATGGAGTCATCTTTGGGGGACACCAAAAGCGATCTATGGCATCCTCTCGGTTCCAATGGAAGTTTCAGAAACCTCAGCAAGGCAGTTTCTTTCCTCCCAGGCCGCGCTGCTCAAACTTGATGCAGCCTTGTCTGGTTTTGTTCTGGAAAGCGACAGAACCACCCCGATGGGGCACGTCTATTCATTCGCGCAAATGGCTGAGGGGATCCCGGTGTATAGGGGAGAACTGAAGATTCATTTTGACCGCCATGGTCATGTCGTCGGTCTGACAAACACCTCCGTGCCAACTGAAAAGCTCCCGATGAGGGTTCCATCGTTGGACACTGAGCAGGCGATCCAGGCAGCCCAAGGGCACATTCCACGTGGCCTCAGTGAAAAAGATGGAGAAGAGGATATCCCGCGGCCATCAGCCAAACTGGTTATCTATGGTGAGACGGGTACTCCGGTGGTTGCATGGGAAGTGATGATCCACACGGCTGGGCCTACCTGGCAGGTATTTGTGCAGGCACAGACGGGCAAGGCATTGAAGTCTGCGAGGGATCTTAATCGGTATCTCAATGGGACAGGACAAGTTTTTCAGGTGAATGCAGTCGTGGCCACGCAGACCAACAGCTTGAGCGACCAGAAAGACGCGGCCTCCGCTGTTCCCCAGGCTGCCTATCGTCTGGTGACCTTGCCAGGATTAGATGGCAGCGGCTTCCTCGATGGCACCTATGCCTCCAGTAGTGCCTCGAAGCGGCGAGTCTCCTCAGCAATCCAGACGTTTGGCTTCGATCGCAGCTCTGATGGTTTCAGTGAGACCATGGCCTATTACTATCTCGATTATGCGCAACGGTACATCCAATCCCTCGGCTTGCTCACCGTGAATAACCGGCAACAGGTGTTCAGCGTCGATCGCTATAAAAAAGATAATTCCTTCTATCAATCGTCCACGAAGCGCATCACTTACGGGACTGGTGGCGTTGACGACGCGGAGGATGCCGATGTCGTGTGGCATGAGTATGGCCATTCAATCCTCGATAACCAGGTTCCGGGCTATGGAACGACGTTGGAAGCGGATTCGATTGGAGAGGGATTCGGAGACTATTGGGCCGGCACGCTTGGGGCTCAGCTCAGCGGCGGGTTCCAAGATGCTTGTCTTGCCGAATGGGATGCGACTTCCTACTCATCGACAAGCCCTCCCTGTCTTCGTCGGTTAGACGGGACCAAGCATTACCCAGAGTCAGTCGTCGGCGAGGTCCACGACGACGGAGAAATGTGGTCAGCCGCCTTGTGGCAGATTCGTGGGGCGATTGGGGCATCAAAAGCCGACATGGTCATTCTGCAGCATCATTTTTTGCTGACCGACGATACCTCTTTTAATCAGGCGGCCAATGCGCTCGTGACTGCGGCCATCGGCCTCGGCTATTCAACCTCGGATGTGAACATCATTCGAACCGTTCTTCAGAATCGCGGGTTCACGGTGACGCTGTAGCGCCGACGAACACCAGTTCTCATCAATCGAGTCGTATGTAGATTTCTACGGCGTTTGATGAGAGTCAGTTTTTAGTCACGGTGCTGTAGATCTCACCAGCTTTCGCACCCAGCCGGCAATCACAACACACTACTGCAGGAGAGAGGGAAACTGAGCTTTGAGGCCGGCGATGGTCATCTGTACGCCGATGGTGAAGACAATGAAGGACATGAATTTATTGATCACGATACTTCCCGATTGTCCGATTTGATCGACAATCAAACCGGAGTAGGTAAAGCAAAAAAACGTGACGATCATAATCACAAACAAGGCAAGCGCAATGATCGAGAGGTTGACCAGGTAGGTGTGCATGTCATCCGCATGGGCGTGCGCGTTTAACAAGATAAGTGCTGAGATGCTGCCTGGCCCCATCGTGAGCGGAAACGCGATAGGGTAAAAGAGCCGATCGATCATATTGTGCGTTTGTGGCACGTCATGCTTCTTTTCCTTCGCGTCGGAGTTGAGAAGAGAAATACCCATGATGGAAAGCAGAATGCCGCCTGCGATCTGCGTTGACGGAACTGAGATTCCCATAAAGGCAAAAAAAGATCGACCAAAGATCAGCGCCAACAACCCCAACACAAAAGAGTAGGTGCAGGTCATGAAACAATCGCCGATGCGATTTTTCCCTGAGCCAGAGAACTCATTTTGTACGATTAAGGCAATGCCTATCGGGTTAATGAGAGGGAACAACGAACTGAACGCGAGAGAGAACAACGTGACAGAGCTGTGATTGAGCATGATTCAACGACAGGGCAGGGAGATATGCATTGAGTCAAGAGTGAGTGTTGTTTTAATGAAGATAGCATCCATGCCGGCAGAGACTCCACTGCTCGCTTGGGCCAGATGGCTGAGGTGTCCACTTTGCATAGGTGTGGGGCTGGAACAGCCTCACCATCAAAACCGTCAGGAGCGGACATCTTAACGGGAATTGAAAAGCATGACACCATCGACAAAAAGAAAGTGCCCCACATTATAGAAAGCATGCAGAATGATGGAAGGATACACCGATCCAAAGCGATCTCGCACGAAGCCGAAGCAGAGAGAGGGAACGAACACGAGTAACGACCACGTGATGGAGTGTCCGGCCAGATGGGCTAATGAGAAGAAGAGCGACGTCAGTAGGTTGGGCATGGATAGTCCGATCCATGGTTTCCATCTCGTTAGGGGTTGCAGCATATGCCCTTGGATGATGCCACGGAACAGCAATTCTTCCAGCAGAGGTTGCCACAACGCGATGGAAAGAAATGCTACTGACCAAAGGACATGCTGAGAGAGAGGCTGGAATTGAAAGCCCTCGGTCATAGCACACCATACGAACGGACCACACACGAACAACGAGAGGAATACAGGGTCCCGATGAAAGGGACGATGGTTGTGAAGTCCCAGTAGTGCCGTGACGTGTGCGGAGAGGCGGAGCATGAAGCGCTCATGAGGGGAAACGCCCGATGCCTCAACGATGAGGTCTGTGTGCGATATCTGCTCCGACGACAATTCTCGCGCTCTCAAATCGAGCTTCATCGGCGTCTTGTTCTCCACAGCACGAGCATCAGAGACAGCAGCAGCATGCTGGGCAGTAGTATGTCACCAGGTGCGCCGGGAGCGAGTGTGCAGCCTCCACCGCCGCTCTCGGTGGGAGGCGGGGCAATATTGAAGGTGGCAGTGACAGTTGCATTCGGGGCAATCGAGCAGAGACCAGTTCCAGAGCAATCTCCGCTCCACCCTACAAATGTAGATCCCGGATCGGGTGTTGCGGTGAGATGGACTGTGCTCCCCAAGGGGAACTTCCCATTGCATGTTGCTCGGCAGTCAATTCCGGCAGGATCGGACGTAACCGTTCCCGTGCCAGCACCGGCTTTGTGAACAGTCATGGTGGAATTTGCCACCACGCTGTTCAACGCGGCTCTGGCATTGATACGTCCACCGCTCAACACCTTTGCACTCAGAGACGCGTTACGATCCACAGTGCTCAGGATGGCGCTCCTGAGTTCGGAGACTGAGAGGCTAGGATTGACCGAGAGCAATAATCCAGCGAGTCCTACCACATGGGGAGTGGCCATCGACGTGCCCTGAAGAAATTTGTAATCCGTGGTGCGTGACGGCGGACCTGCCACACAGGCGATGCGGACGTCGTCCAGATACGCTCCATCAAAGGTCAAACTCTCATCCGATACGAATCGGAACCGGAATCGTGAACCCGCTGTGCCATCTGCGATGTCTCCCCAGGTAATGGAATGAAATTGATCGTTGCTGTCTCCAGAAATTCCCCGGCTGGTTTGCCAACTGGTCCCGCTGTTCTTTGATACATCTGCAAAGACTGTGTCGAGCTCAAGCTCGGTTTGATAGCGGACACGACTGTCTAATCGGCAGCCCCGCTGACCCTCGGTAGAGAACACCGGTCCTACAGTGAAGGACTCGGTGCGGTTCTGATAACTTCCGGTCGGACTGTCGGTTAGGCTATTTGGTTGGCTGAATGACGTGGAATTGGTGAATCCCCAGGTATTATTGGCTCCTCCAAAGCCGTATCCAAGTCCGGTCGGGTTGGAATCAAAGTTGTGAAACAGGACAGTTGTCACGTTCGATGTGGGGGTTGTGCTGTTGATTCTGACTCCCGGTGCGGCTACTTGTACGGTCGCGGGCCCGAAATTCGAGAAGGTCGCCAATTGATCATGTTGGTCTGTCGCAGCGACCGCAATCACGTTTGTCAGCGCGGCCCTTTGATGGCCATTGCACACCGAAGACGCGCTGAAGTTTGAAGGAAAACTTGGGGTACTATCATTGTCATCGCCGATCCCATCGTCGCCACCGTTGCCCGCCGCTGCAACAAATAAGATCCCTGCCTCATTCGCGGCACTCAGGACATCATAGAGGGCGAGGCTACACCCAGATCCACCAAAGCTGCCATTGATGACGCGTGCACCTTTCGTGATGGCGTAGCGGATCGCATTGACAAGGGCAGTGGTGGATAGAGATCGATTCACTCCTCCGGCTTTCAGTGCCATTAGTCTGGCAGTCCACATGACCCCCGTGACGCCAGCTTCGTTGTTTCCTGCTCCCGCGATGATTCCCGCGACATGAGTGCCATGTCCTGGGTTCCCTCCAGGATTGAGATCGACAGGGTCCATGGGGTCGTTATCGTTCATGAGAAAATCCCACCCATGCACATCGTCGACGAATCCATTCTCATCATTATCGAGGCCATCCCCCGCGATCTCTCCCGGATTCGTCCAGATATTGGGTGCCAGATCCGGGTGGTCGTAGGCCACACCCGTGTCAATGACGGCAATGATCACGTTTGGGCTTCCCGTGCTGATGTCCCAGGCTTCAGGGGCATCAATGTCGGCGTCGGCCTTCCCCGCCGTTTCATTCACAGCTTGACCGGTGTTATGGAGGCCCCATAATGTGCCGAACTGGGCATCATTGGGAATGGCGTGCAGCTGGTACAGATAGTTGGGCTCCGCGTATTCAACGGCGGGATTGCTTTGGTACTTCACGACTGCATCGTCCACCGATAAGGCACCCTCCAACTTGTACTGATGAATCACTCCAGCGTGTGCCGATACCGCTCTGAGTTCTTTGGCACCCAGCTCGACATTCAGCGACGTGATTCCCGCTGAAGACGCCTCATCCTTGAACTTGACGAGCACCTCTCCGAGAACATACTGGGCTCGACGACGCGCGTCCCCTGATAGCCCGACTGTGCCACCGGGGGTCTGTTTCTGCTTCGCGTAGACGAAACGATCTCCAGGCATGAGGCCCGACAATGTGAGCACGACTGTTGTCAAGCCGACGATCGCCGCGACCCAAGAGAGCACGATTCTCATCATGCTACTTCTGCATTTCGTGTCGGTAGTTGGGCTCTGCATACTCGACCTCTCCATATGAAGTGAGCCGGGTTATCACGGACTCAACCGACCGATCACCCAACATACGGACGTGATAAAGACGTCCCTGCTGGAGTTCAGTGATCACGTCGGCCCGGGCGTCGTTCAGGATGGACGCAATCCGCTCTGGAGAAACTCCGGCTTTGAACTTGACCAACACTTCATTCGGGGTGAATTGAGGGGGAGAGAATTTCGCTGATGGATCGATAGTATGCGGCGTTGTCACAGAGTGGTCAGCTGCGTTACAGGATGTGGAAAGCCACACAACCGACACATACATCGTGATTGTGACAAGTTGTGCGACACGATGAAAGAAATTGGGAAAATGCCACATCGTATTCTCTGTGTCATGCAGGTCGATCACGCTGGTTCAGCCAGGCAGGCGTTATATGTAATAGGATCGATGTTGATTCCTGTATCCCTCTTCCGAGGGGGAAATCTGGCATAGCGTGATGGATCACTCGTTGAAGTAGAAAGTGCTGGGATTGCGGAATGTCACGTCTATGTACTGGTTTGTGATGAAGAGGTTCTGCTCGACCTAGAATTCGGGAAGAACGAGTGTGTGCCAGCACACTGTTTTTAGACTTGTACGAGTCGCGTAATGGCAGTTTCCCTGGTGGCCAGACATCCACTGGATTAGTGGCCGTGTCTGGCGAGATATGAGTGGGGCTCTCCATGCTGGCGAGTATCGCTGTTCCGGATGATCAGCCTTTCCCCAATGCTACTCGCTCCACTTTTTGATGCACCCATCTCGCTGGGTTCGTCGAGCTTGAGAGAAAGGCTTGGCCGAAGCCGAGCACGAAGTGAGCATTCTGCAGCGATTGGGTGCAATCCTACGATGACAGGAATCAACTGTGAGGCTAGCCAACCACACTCTTTCAGAATCTTAGTTGGCACTGTGGTATCACTTTCTTTCTTGAATCCATATTGGGCTCGATTACCTAGGGGAGTCAAATGGTGAAGCATCTTGACGGGTTGGATAGGGCGACGTCCCTGACGAGAAAAAATAGTCGGTGTTCTAGAAGGCGTGTGGAGCGATGGAGGGACATGCTGATCCAAAGCGATCTCGTACGAATCCAAAACAGAGGGAAGGAACGAATACAAGTAGGGACCGGGAGATGGAATGGGTGGCCAGATGAGCCAAGGTAAATAAAAGAGATGTCAGAAAGTTGGAGAGAGATAGTCCATTCCAAGTCTTCGGCATCACCACTGATTGCCGCGTATACTCCTGGATGATGCCGCAAAACAGCAATTCTTCCAATACAAGCTGCCAAAGCGCAACAGAGAAAAAGGCTGCAGACCATATGGCAGACCAAACCAGTGGTTGAAACACGAAAAGCCCTATCATGGAACACGATGCAATCGGACCAAGAGCTAACAACAAGAGGAATGCGGGATCTCGATGAAAGGGGCGATTGAATTGAAGACCTAATAGCGGTGTGACCGATACCGCGCGGTGTAGTCTAGGCAGTACACCAGATGAGGCATTCTGCACTCCTACCATGAAACCAGAGCGCAATCTCCGGTGTTGTGGCTGTTCTCGCGTTCTAAAGCTAGATTTCATCTACGTCTGCCTCTCCACAACAAGGCAACCAGAGACATGAGTAGTAAGGCTGGTAGCAATATGTCTCCAGTTGTGCCAGGAGCGAGTGTGCAGCCTCCCCCTCCTCCCTCGATAGGGGCCGGAAGGGCTGGTGCAATGGTGAAGGTTGCGGTGACAGTGGCATTCTGGGCAAGCGAGCAGAGACCAGTTCCTACACAATCTCCACTCCACCCGGCAAAGGTTGATCCAGGGGTGGGAGCGGCGGCAAGGGTTACAGTGCTACCTTGGGGAAACTGGCCTTTGCATGTCGCTCCACAGTCGATCCCGGCAGCGCTTGATGTAATGGTACCGCTGCCGAGCCCCGATTTGTGGACGGTAACGGAAAATGTTGTCACTACGCTGGCCAACGCGGCTCGGGCATTGATTCGCCCGCCGGCCAAAACCTTTCCACTTAAAGAAGGCTTCCGATCGACTGTGTTGAGGATTGCGTTCCTGAGTTCTGATACGGTCAGGTGGGGATTAACCGAGAGTAAAAGACCCGCGAGTCCCGTGACATGCGGAGCAGCCATCGAGGTGCCAAGAAGAAACTGATAGTCCGTTGCATCCGAAGGCTGACCCGCAACACAGGCGATGCGGACATCGTCTAAATAGACACCGTCGAAGACCTGGCGCTCATCCGATTCGAATCGGAATCGAAATTGAGAATTGGCCATACCATCCGCGATGTCTCCCAAGGTAAAGGGCTCAAATTGGTCGTTGGTATTTCCAGTGATTGTACGAATTGGCTCCCAGTTGGTTCCGCTGTCTCGTGATACTTCGGTTAGAACTCCGTCAATGTCTTGCTCGGTTTGCAGGCGAATGCGGCTGTCAAGGCGACATCCCCGCTGTCCTTGAGTCGTGAACACTGGTCCGGCTGCAAAGGAATCGGTGCCGTTCAGATAGTTGCCGCTTGGGCTGTCGGTGAGACTGTTTGCTTGGCTGAATGATGTAGAATTCGTGAATCCCCAGGCGTTATTGATTCCTCCGAACGTATACCCGAGTCCGGTTGGATTCGAATCGAACTTGTGCAGGAGCACATGGGTAACACTCGAAGTGGGCTTTGTGCTGTTGATCCTGACTCCCGGCGCAGCCACATGGACTGTTGTGGATCCGAAATTAGAGAGGTTTATCAATTGGTCATTCTGGTCTGTGGCCGCCACCGCGATCACGTTTGTCAGCGCTGCCTTCTGTTGTCCATCACACACTGAGGGGGAACCAAAATTTGCGGGGAAGCTAGGTACGTTATCATTATCCGATTCTTCATTCCCCGCTGCGGCGACAAGAATCACGCCGGCTGCATTCGCGGCGCTCACCGCATCGTACAAGGCCTGACTACATTCGGGTGCGGTAAAGCTCATGTTGATCACACGTGCACCATTAGCGATGCCATAGCGGATCGCACTGACAATGGCGGCTGTGGATAGAGATCCATTCACTCCTCCGGCTTTAAGCGCCATCAGTCTTGCCTTCCACATGACGCCGGTGATCCCGGTTCCGTTGTTTCCAGCTCCTGCGATGATTCCTGCGACATGAGTACCATGTCCTGGGTTACCACCAGGATTAAGATCAATGGGATCCATCGGGTCACTGTCATTCATGAGAAAATCCCATCCATGGACATCATCGACGAATCCATTCCCATCGTTGTCAATGCCATCCCCCGCAGTCTCCCCCTGGTTTGTCCAGATATTGGGTGCGAGATCCGGATGGTCGTAGGCGATACCCGAGTCAATAACGGCGATAACGACATCGGAACTTCCGGTGCTGATGTCCCAGGCTTCCGGCGCATCAATGTCGGCATCTGCTGTTCCCGCGGTTCCGTTCACAGATTGACCGATGTTATGGAGACCCCAGAGCGTCTCAAACTTGGCATCACTGGGAATGGCTTTTGTCCAGTAAAGGTAGTTCGGTTCAGCATACTCAACGGCCGGATTACTTCGGTACTTCGCGACTGCCTCATCGACCGATAAGGTTCCATCCAGCTTGTACTGGTGGATGGCTCTACCATTCACGGAGAACGCTTTGATTTCATGGTTCTCACCGTCTACATTGATGGACTTGATTCCCAACGGGGATGCCTCATCCTTGAACTTGACGAGCACCTCTCCCGGTACATACTTGTTTGGATGGCGCAGATCCGATGAGAGCGAAGTCATTCCGCCGGCCGTTTGTTTCTGCTTGGCATGAACCAAGCGATCTCCAGGCATAAGCGCTGACAAGGCAACCCCCAACGTTGTCAGTCCTAGGATTGTGCCGCCCCACCAAAACGCAATTGTTATGATGCTACTTTTCCGTTTCGTACCGATAGTTGGGCTCTGCATACTCGATCTCCTGATATGAAGTGAGTTGGGTGATTGCGGATTCAACCGATCGATTATTCAAGACTCTGACGTGGTAGAGATGGCCTCTTTGGATTTCCGCTATCACCTTCATTTGGTTATTCTTTAGGATGAACGCGATTCGCTCTTGTGATACTCCGTTCTTGAATTTGATCAAGACTTCCTGGGGGGCGAATCGAAGTATGGGAGATTTTGCAGATGGTTCTAAGGTTCCTCGCTCTGTTGCGTTACAGGATGTGGATAGCCAGACAGTCAACAGGCAGGTGAATATTGTGACCAGTTGGGCTATCCAGTTAGATCGAGTGTGCAAATGGCTCATTCCAGTCTCTCCATACGACAGGGTCTGACAATAATGACTAATGTGATCAGGCGAGCACAAGTAGCAAAGTGGGTGTTACTCAAAAGTTATCTGGCAGTATGTTGACACACCCTGTGACGACCCTGGAAATAGCCTCGAACCCTGGATCACGGATGCCATCAGTGTGCCCCACAGGCTGTTCAGAAAGGCAGTCCTACATGGCCGCAGCGAGCGAAGAGGCAAATCGTACTGTCCGCCGTACGGCGAGCCCCCAAGCGAGGCGAAAACGCCGCTGGCGGATTTTGTCAACAACCGGCTAGAGAAATAGTAGTGGGACTGGAGGTCACAGGCAATTTTGATGTCGTGCGATGAAAATTACCGATTCCTGAGTGAACGATAACGCCCATTCTTTCAGGAAATAGTAGCCGGAACCGGCTCCAGCTGTGCGTTCCGGCTGATATCCATGACGAAAAAGTCTCTTCTGATGAAACGGCTTCCCCTGCTTAGTGTAAACGAATAGTTAGGTAACCTACATTAATGGTATTAATGACTGTTTTGAAAATGCAGCATGTGCTTCACTGGTTGTTGTGAGTTCTTTAAGGTCAGGTGAGCCTGTGAAGATGTAGCGCAGCTCTTTCGATGATCAGCCTTTCTCGGACGACAGCCGCTCAACTTTCTGATGAATCCATCTGGTCGAAGCGGCTGCCGTGGAGAGAAAGGCTTGGCCGAAGCCGAGCACGAAATGGGCGTCGTCGAGTCGCAATTCCCAGAGCGCAAAGTCACCAAACCCAAACATCATCTCCGCTTGAGGAAACCGTCCCAGGTATCGTTCTTTGATCGCATCATAGGATGGGGCGTCGCGCGAGAGGATGACCGCTTCGCCTTGGAGGTTGAGTCGTCGTAATGCCAATGGATTTTTCTCGGGCCCATCGGGTTCGGCGATGAATAGCGACATTTGTTGATCGGCTAATAGATGCTGTGTATGGAGTGCGAGGCGACTGAGATGCAGATAGGCTCTTGTCCAGTCTGATCCAAACACATATGGCACATGTGATCCAAATGGTCGCCCATTCCGCATGGTGAGCAGCACGGCAGTGCGCACCTCTTCGGTCAGTGCCGACCATGCGTCATGAACGTTTTCACTGGTCAACACGGTGGCCATGGGCAATGGTCCTCCTGGTTCTGAATACTGTAAGGCTTGTCGTACAACTGAGCGTCAATCAACATACCACCCGTCAGAAGGAATCACCACAGCGGCACTCATGTCGAGGCGAATTCCATCTGCCTCTTGACTCACTTCGGTGTGAGGCCTATGGTACCGGAGTGGGAGGAGTTAACGCCCCGAGGGAATATGGTTCAAAAGGGGGTCGAGTGAAAGAGGATGGTGTGCAAGCCCAGCTTTGACTGGGAAGCCTAAAGTCCTCCCAAGATCTCCGCCGTACCTGATCGTCCTCGGTTAGGTGCGTGCTCCTCCCACCCTACCTACTCCTCATTGTGCTCCGCATTTCCACGCCATTATCCTGCTGACGGGCCTCAAGACGATTACGCGAAGTTACGTGCACATCTGAAAGCAGCTGCTATACTTTGGTCCATTGAGACGCCATGTGGACCATGCGGTCATCCTTCACCCTGAACACATTGATCCTGAGCCTAGCGGCCGGACTTCTCTGCTTTCCGATCGTCAGCGGGGCAGAGCTCTATAAATGGACTGATGAACAGGGGCATCTCCATATTACGGATGCACCGCCTGCTGGTACGCACAAGAAATCTGCTCTCACCGTGGTGCCGGATCCGCACTCCGTATTGCCGAAGAAAACAAGGGTTCGGCCGGTTGCACCCGAGCAACCCCGTGCGGAGGCTCGCCCGCTTTCGATGCAAAGCGTCACGTCTCCGACTGCTGAGGAACTCCCGCTTCAATTGACCATTGAAGGGTTGAATCCATTCCAGGCCATGATAACCAGCCCGTGGCAGGTCTTCGAGAGCAGTGAGGGAGACGCAAGAGCGCCAGTTCAATCGTGGAAGGACAAGCAGGGTCTTGAGCACTTTGTGGACGTGTTGCTGGACTCAAAGGGAGGCTCAAAGGCAGGGACCAAGATCGAAGACCTGCCTGCATCAGGTTCAGCACGTAAGTGAGAGGGGTGAGTGTCGGGACTTTCGTGCTCGCGTGATCACATCGCAGAATAAGGGCATGATGATGGAGGGGCGGACAAGATACACCATGACGAATATTGCCTTTGCGACTCTCCTATTCTTCGTCATGTTATTCCCGCAAGACGTCAGGGGTGCCGTCTCGAGAACTTCTGCTGCCTTCTCTGATGATGGCCGGCTTCTCCTGATCCAGATGGAGGAGTTAGCGCTGTGGGATCTGGAGACCAAAGCGCTTGTGGCCAAGATTCCGGACCTTCTCTGTCAGCAGATAGCCGTGATGAAGCAAGACGGATGGGTGTTATGTGTGGGGCACAGCGTCACTATCTACGACTGGAAGAATCGTACGGCTGTGGCCACGATCCCATCAGAATCGCGCGAACTCTATCAGTTACTTGCCTACTCGAGTGAGACCGATCAGCTGATTCTTCGTCATGGGAATGAGGCCGTCTCTATCTGGCAGCTGGGCAAGAAACTTATACCGCTGAAGCATATTGCGCTAGATCAGAAAAAGGACCTGTCGTCGGTTGCAGCATCTCCCGATGCCAAGCAATTGGCGATCGCGCAAGGCCATACGATCCATCTGTACGATTTGCGAGGGACGGCCATCCGTGATGTGGTGGTAGATGGCACCGTGCGAGAGCTGCTCTTCGCACCGAACAGCACGACCCTGGCGGTGAGCGTTGGTCATGCCATGCTCTTTATCGATACGAACGGAGCAACGGCTTCTGCTCGAGCGACGTTGTCGAACGCGGAGGGGACAGCAGGGCAGGCGACACGTCAATTCTTCTCGCGTGACAGCCAGCGGCTGGTCGCCGAGAACGGCGAATCGAGCTATGCCGTGATCGATGTGAGCACAGGCAAGCAGGTGGCCTTGACGGAGTTTCTCTACGAAGACCACGAACGGGGCGTGCGGGTACCGAGCCATCTGCATACTGTCGATATCTCAGCCGAGGGGGATTATCTAGTCGGACAATCGGACCATCTCTCCACGCTCCAGATCTGGGACTTGTCGACGGGAACGAGGTTGCCGGATCTGTGTGGACATGATTGTCGTCAAGTGGGCACCCGCGTGGCATTGCTGAAATGGTCGCCGAGCGGGGCCAAGGTGGTTATGGTGTTGGAGGGAGGCCTGAACCCCGAGGTGGATGGGAAGGTGTCGGTCTGGGATGTCTCGTCACGTTCTCCGGAGCTGGTATTGGATCCAGGCCAGCCACAGGCGAAGGTGTTGGCAAAACGAACGGCCCCGCAAGACTCGGTGCGGGTGGCATCTCCTACACTGATTGCGGCGCCGGCGTTTGTTCATGGAATGGCGGTACGGGCAGTGGCAACTTCCCCCACGACAAACCAGCTTGTGACGGCCAGTGATGACGGGTTTCTGAAAATATGGGATCCGGGACAGGGCATGCTCCTGCGTCAACTGAAACTGCCTGTTCTGGCCAGCGCTCTCGCGTTCAGCTCCGATGGCGTTATCCTGGCGGTGGGAACCAACCAAGGGGAGATTCGTTTGTGGGAGACGCATAGCTGGCGAGAATTTCCCCCGTATGCAAGTGGACAAGGACAGATCAATGCGTTGCAATTTCTTCCAGGCAACCGCGTGCTGGTCATTGCAGGGGAACAGCCACACGTGTCGGTCGTGGATCTCGTTTCCCGAACAGTTGTGAAAGAGCTAGTGCATAGCAGCCGGTCACCGGTTTGTGCTGGAAAGGCCTGTGCAAAAAAGGGAGTTGGGCGAGGGGAGATCGTCGAAGGGTTGAGCTTCTTGGATGGGGCGGCCTGGCTCATGACAATCTCGCGAGTCGGTCGTGTCGTGTGGGACAGTGAGACCTGGCGCGAGGTAGAGAAACCGTCCGGCATTCCGGAAGTCTGGTCCAGTCTGGGATGGAACCAGCCCCTTATCTGGACGACCACGCGAACCCGTGATCCAAAATCCATGAGGCTTGCGATTTGGGACCCCAAACACAACATCGTCTGGGCAGGCTTGGATACCTTCACCAATCGAGATACGGAGGTTGATCACGGACCGCCCATAGGGTTAGGGACAGCCATGGCCGTCGATCCACAACAGCGATGGGCCGCGACTCGCGTGGGAGAATACATTTCCGTCTGGGATCTGTCCGCCAAAGCCAAACGAAAGACCTTTCATGTCAGGACTCCGTCCCATCTCCATTGGACGAGCGACGGGAAGCACTTAATCGTGTCGACTCTCAACCGAAAGATTCTGGTCTGGGCTCTTGAGACAATGGCCCCAGTACACTATCTGCGCGATCCCTCCGTGACCCGCTAGCAGGCTGTTGCCAGAGAATGCCGGGCCTCAATCACATTTCGCCAGGAACCATAAGCTCAAATCAAACCCTCGTCATCCATAATCGCGCTGCCTATGAAGGCTCCACGTAGAGGTGCAGTGTGTTTTGCTGAGAAGTAACTACTTCTTGCAAGACTTCTCGAATCCCATACACTTTGATATCCAAGATCGGATCACTCTTCGTGAGTGACCTTTCTGTAGTATCGAAGACAATTGAGGATCTCATGAAAGCAATTACAGCAAAGTGTCAACGTCTTCTGGTTATAATCTTGCTGACGCTTATATTAGCCGGTTGTGCGACTGGTCACCTAACTCAAGTATCTGATGTAAGAGTTAGTGGTCCCAAGGTAATTGCCCTTGATGCCCCAAGTGCACCATGGTCCTGGAGATTCAAAATCGGCTTAAGCAGGCTGGGTTCAAAGTATTACGGTGGAGTTCGCGTGTGCGCGTAACCGAGGCGACTGAGGGAGATCGCCTTGAACAGTACAATAAAGCTGAGGCTAGTGTCCTGTCTCTGAAGGTCGCTGACAAAATCGGGCGACGCTGGCCAGGATTGCATCGGCGGGTTTGGTCCATAGGAAGGGTTTAGGGTGCCTGTTGGGCACGGTGAGGTACGGCTGGATGGCGGCCTTGAGGGCTCGGACACTGGCGTGGACGCCTCGGCGTAGTTGGCGCTCGGTGCGCCGCGCGAACCAGCGTTCCACCAGATTGATCCAGGAGGCGCTGGTGGGGGTGACGTGCAGAGGAAACCGTGGGTGCGGCAACAGCCACCGACGAATCCGAGCGGTTTTAGGGGTGCCGTAATTGTCCAGGATCATATGCACGTCCACGTGGGACGGGACGCTGGCGTCGCTCGTGTCGAGGAATTGACGGAATTCAACGGCACGATGTCGTTGATGGAGTTGCCCAATGACCCGGCCCGTTTTGACTGCCAAGGCGGCAAAGAGCGAGGTCGTGCCATGACGGCGATCGTCCTGCGTGCGGCGCTCGACCTGCCCCGGGCGCATGTGCAACAACGGACGTGTACGGTCCAGGGCTTGAATCGGTGCTTTCTCATCGACGCACAAGACAAGCGCTTTGTCCGGAGGATGGAGATAGCGCCCCACAATATCGCGCACCTTCTCGACAAACAGCGGATCGGCCGACAGCTTGACCGTCTCACTCCGATGCGGCTGCAGGCCAAAGGCTCGCCAAATACGATGCACGGTACTCCGGCTCACCCCGCTCCGCTGCGCCATGGCGCGGGTGCTCCAGTGGGTCGCGTGGGTAGGGGTTGTCTCCAAGGTCTGAGGGAGCCATCCGTTCCACGTCCACGTCGGTTCCCCTGCGGGGCGCGCCGGGGCGCGGTTCATCCAGCAGCCCGTCGAGGCGGTGGGTCACAAAGCGCTGCCGCCATTTACAGACGGTTTGCTGCGCCACACGCACATCCCGAGCCACGGCGGTATTCGGCTGCCCCGAGGCACAGGCCAGAATTATCCGGGCTCGCTGCGCCAAGGCCTGAGCGGTTTTCGGGCGACGTGTCCATTGCTGTAGGGTCTCTCGTTCGCTCATCGTCAAAATCAGCGGAGCTGTTGGTCGTCCTGTTCCCATGGTGTCCTCCCTAGCAGGTTGCGGAAAAACGCGACGTGAAGGCGACAGAAGCCTCTCTCGTTCGGTCAGACGTTGCTTCGAAGTCCACCCGCTCGGGGTGCGCTCCCACTGAGGAAGCCCGTTGAGGGCGACGGGGCGCGTGGAACCCCTCTCGGCTCATGTTGCGGCCCCCACGAGCGTGCGCATCCGCACCAGGTTGTAGGCGGCCACCGCGAAGGTGAACAACCAACCGACTCGCGGCACGCCACGGAGTTTTACTTTGCGCAGCAAGCCCACCGTCTTCAACCAGCCGAAGATCTCTTCCACCCATTTGCGCTTCCGTTGACTCACGGCATAACCGGGGTGTCGCGTGGTCCGGCCATCAATCGCACTGGCACGGTTTGTCGCATGCTGGCTCACATGGGGCGTGACCTGCCGCGCCCGCAGCCTCTGAACGAATTGGTGGGTGTCATAATTCTTATCGCCACCCAGTGTGATCCGTCGTGTGGGGGGTCGACGGTTCAGCAAGGCCATCGCGGCCTCCCGTTCTGCCGTGCCGGTCGCCGGGGTCACGGTGGCGTTGACCACCAACCCATGACAGTTCTCCATCAACACATGGCCCAGAAAACACAGTTTAGCCTCCTGGCCTGCGGCCTTCTTGTAGAGCTGGGCCTCGGGATCCGTCGTCGAGGCGTGCGTGGCATTCGTCCGCCGCTCGCCCCGGAAGTCCACGCTGGGATTGCCCGGATCATCCGGCGGTGAGACTGGCGCGGTGTCGGCCTTCAACTTGAAACTCTTCTGGCCCGCCCAGGCTTCGATCAGCGTCCCATCAACGGTGAAGTGCTCATCGGACAAGAGGTGTTGGGCCTTGGCTTGGGCCAAGACCTGCGTGAAGAACGCCGTGGCGATCTGGCCCGCCAACAAGCGGTCCCGGTTCTTGGTGAAGACGGTGACATCCCACACCGGCGCGTCCAGATCCAGGCCAACAAACCAGCGGAACAGGAGGTTGTATTGCAATTCCTCCATCAAGAGTCGTTCACTCCGGAGGCTGTAGAGCAGCTGCAACAACAGGGCGCGCAGCAGCTTTTCCGGGGCAATCGAGGGCCGACCAGTCCGGGCATAGAGCGCTTCCAGCTGGGGGGATAAGGCAGTCAAGGCCATGTCCACGTACTGCCGGATGGGCCGCAGAGGATGCGTCGCTGGCACTCGCTCCTCGGGCGACAGGTAACTGAAGAGCCCGGCTTGCTGAGTATCCTGACCACGCATCGCGAACCTCCCTTGGGGTGCTGGTGAAAGAGTTTGGCCTATCTACCCCGAGGGAACAGAGAACACAAGAGTTTTTCCGCAGCCTGCTAGAACACCAGCGGTGCACAACTTATTCCATGAACTTCAGAGTCAGGACACTAGATATGTTTTGGTAATAAATGGCTTTGCCCCATACGACTGGGCTAATCGGTGTTTTGGTGGAGGTTACAAGTTCAGCACTATCAGTGTTGACTTGGTTGATGTTCATACCAATGAAACCATACTCAATGTAAATGGCTCTGGTTACTCTGAGAATTGCCCGCCTTTGAGTGGGTCTATTTCCCAAGATATTGCTGATGCTGTGCAAAGGACATGGCAGTAAATGTTGCATAAGTTAGATCTCCAGTAGCATTACCGGGGTCATTTCCCACCTTTAGCAGTCTGCTGAAAACCTCAATGGTTTCAATGGCTGCCCCGTTCGTCCTGAGGCTCTCGAAGGATGAACGAAGGGTTTTTCAGCAGACTGTTAGGCTCAATTGGCGATTACCGCACCGTTTTAGCCGGAAGGCTCGATGGGCCTGCCTTACTCACACACAATTACTATTTGGAGCAGCACCATGGGGATTCAGGAGGACCGAGAAGAATTTAATAAATCGAGACTTCGTGGTCTTTTGAGACGTCGCATGGCGGAAAAGGATGAGGCTTTTGTTAAAATCCTTGAGGATGGATGGAGAGGGCAGGAAGTCGCAGAAAGACCGGCGCCTGGTACAGGACCCTACTTACATTATCGGAAAGGTTATGCAGTGTTGGAATATTCAAATGCTTCGATCAAAGATAGAACTAGCAAGGTGTTTCGCATCGAGGCGTAGTCACTTATTGACTCCCCATCCATCTTCCGCACGCCGGATTCATGTTGGTTCGTTTGATTCACGCACTTAAAATGGCTGTAGGATGGCGGAGCCATCTGGTCCCATTGTTTCCGAATAAGTTTTGTGATACCAAACACTCAACGCTTGTCTTCAAGAGAGGGTGAATGGCCACTAAGAAAGCATCCGCAGCAGAGACTGAATCGAAATCTTCCGCTTCTCGATCCACTTCCGAACCAGTCGCAACCAAGAAACCCGCAGCCAAACCCGCAGAGCGGGTCACTGCGGTGGAGATGGGCGCGCGTCAGCGGGAAATTTCCGTGTCGGAATTTTTCACGAAGAACCGGCATCTGCTCGGCTTCGACAATCCACGCAAAGCGCTGCTGACCTGCGTGAAAGAAGCAGTCGACAACGCGCTCGATGCCTGCGAAGAGGCGGGGATCCTCCCGGACGTGACGGTCCGGCTTGAGGTCGTCTCAAACGGGCAACCGGTTGCAGCAAGCCAAGCGAACCGATTTCGTGTGACAGTGACCGATAATGGCCCCGGCATCGTTCGCCAACAGATTCCTCGGATCTTCGCGAAGCTGCTGTATGGGTCAAAGTTTCATCGCTTGCGGATGAGCCGAGGGCAACAAGGCATCGGAATTTCCGCGGCTGGTATGTATGGACAGCTGACGACCGGCAAACCGGTCAAGATTATTTCCCGCATCGGACCGAAGGCCGCCGCACATTTTTTTGAAGTCCAGATCGATACGAAAAAGAATGAGCCGCTGGTTCACGAAAATAAGCAGATTGATTGGGAACAGCCACGCGGCACGCAAGTCGCGCTGGAAGTGGAAGGGAAGTATCAGAAGGGGCGCGCCTCGGTCGATGAATGGTTGGAACAGACCTCGATCGCCAATCCCCACGTCAAACTGATCTATCATACGCCGGAAGGGGAAACGAAAGAATACGCACGCACCTATCATGAACTCCCGCCGCAACCACGCGAGATCAAGCCGCATCCCTACGGGATTGAGTTTGGCATGTTGCTCAAGATGCTGCAGGATACGAAGAGTCATACGGTTGCCGGGTTTCTTGAAAGCGACTTTTGTCGGGTGTCTACGCAGATCGCCGAGGAGATTTGCAAGGCGGCGAAGGTATCACCTGAGGCCAAGCCACGTGAGCTGAAGGGCCCGATGGCCGAAACCCTCTACAAGACGCTGCAAGAGACGAAGCTCATGGCGCCGCCCACCAATTGCATTTCACCGATCGGTGAGAAGGCCATTCTTTCAGGGCTCTACAAGCAAATTAAGGGTGAGTTTTATACGGCCGTTAGCCGGCCGCCGGCCGTCTATCGTGGGAATCCCTTCATCATCGAGGCCGGACTGGCCTATGGCAATAGACCTCAAGATCAGAACAAGCCACAGCAGCCGACCATGCCGAAAGCGGAAGGTGAAGGCGAGGAGGAAGATTCAGAGCTCGCTCGCGTGATCCGGTACGCGAATCGCGTGCCCCTGTTGTATCAGCAATCAGCCTGCTCGACCTTCAAAGCCGTACTCAGCACGACGTGGAAGAACTATGGGCTGAGCCAGTCGCGTGGAGCCTTGCCAGGTGGGCCAATGGTGATCTTCGTGCATATGGCCTCGGTGTGGGTGCCGTTTACCAGCGAGTCCAAAGAAGCAATCGCTGATTACGATGAGATTCAAAAAGAAATCACGCTGGCGCTTCGTGAGTGTGGCCGGAGGCTCGGCCTCTTCGTGCGTCGTCGCGAACGGGCTGCGAGCGAGTTTCGTCGCCGCAATATCTTTGAGCTGTATATCGAAGAAGTCGTTGAGGCATGCAATCGGCTCAAGGGAGGCAAATTACCAAAAGAAAAATTGAAGGCGCAGCTTCAGAAGATCGCGTCCACCCGCACCGGCGGCCAGAAAACTGACCAGGCTTTAGGTAAGACCGGAGCCGGGCCTGAAGGACTGCCGCACTCCATCATCGTCACAGCCGAAGGCATCGAAGGCGAGACGGCATTAGCGACGCAAATTGAGGCGGATCAAGCGACAGCGGTGACAACAGCGGAACCTCATCTGCAGGAAGAGAAACAGGCCAACGTCGCTTCAGCTTCAAAAAGAAAAGTTGCCACGCCGAGCCTATTGGAACAGTCTTCAAGGAAAGTGAAAACAACACCAGGTGGGAAATCATCCAAGCTGACGAAAACGACCGTTCTGCGTAAACCCAAATAGGACATCATGACGACGACCAAGACGAAGAAACCCACAGTGGTCGAGAAGAAACTGATCAGTTTGGCTGATATCGTTATCCAGGCGGCCGAGCGGTCGAAGGATCCAACGCTTCAGATCCCGATCCGTGCGCTTTCGAACGTGGCCTTCAATGAAAAGAAGGGCCTGATTGAGATGGGGAGTAAGAAACAGGAACGGTCATTTTTCAACGTCGGCATGGCGAAGCGGTTCATGCAGACGGTGCTGGTCGCGGATGCGCTCTCCGAGTTGCAGCGCGCCGATCTCACGACGTCGCTTCGAGAAATTTACTACCGCACGAAACACACGATCAAAGATTCTCACGAGAATACCTTTGATGCCCAGGACGAATCCGATCCGGTCATTGAAGATCTCGAAGTGTCGCTCGCCGCGCTTCGCGAGGAGCTCCATGTCAGTGCCGAAAATCGAGGCAGCATCGTAGGGCCGGTGATCTTCGGTGATGACGGCGACCGTGTCGATTGTTCAAAGCTCGGCAAGGGGGGCTACTCCGTGCCCTCGATCGTCGAGCCGGAGTATCTGGAGATTCGTCGCTGCACGGCGGACTTCGTGTTGCTCGTCGAGAAGGGCACGCAGTGGAACAGGCTTTCGGAGGACAAGTTCTGGCGTCGATATAACTGCATCCTCCTGACCGGAAACGGTCAGCCTCCTCGGGGTGTGCGGCGCTTAGCCTGTCGGTTGCACGAAGAACATCGACTGCCGGTTTATGTGCTGGTCGATAATGACCCTTGGGGGTACTACATCTATTCCGTGGTCAAACAGGGTTCGATCAATCTGGCCTTCGAGAGCGAACGGATGGCTATTCCCAAGGCCAAGTTCGTGGGCCTGTCGAGTGCCGATCCGGAGAACTATGAGTTGCCGCGTAATGTCGGTATCAAGCTCAACGACAAGGATATTGCCCGTGCGAAGGAATTGTTGAACTACCAGTGGTTCAAGAAGCCGACCTGGCAGGCGGAGATTAAGCGCATGCTGGCCAGTGGATTGAAGTACGAGCTCGATGCGTTAGCCAACAAAGATTTCCAGTTCCTGACCAAGAAATACCTGCCGAAGAAGCTTCAGGAACGGGATTGGTTGGACTAGCCCGCACTATTCATGAGCGCTTCTACTACAACCACCGATACGCTGCTGCGACAAGCCTGGCCATGGTTTTATCATGGCCAGGCGGGCAGGCTCGCCCTTCGCGACCTCAACATACTGTTTCAAGTATGCTTCGGTCTCTCAGCGCTCCGCGTGCCCGTCTCACATGGCGTCTTGGCGGTTTCATTACGAACCGTCATGAATAATGCGGACTAGCCTCCTTCTGTGAACCGGTAACACCGTGCATCGGCCATGAAGCCATTACCTGCCTGGACCGCGCCCCTTCGTGACTGGCAACAACGAGCCCTGTCTGCGGTCTGTGCCAATCAGTCGAAAGACTTTCTGGCGATGGCTACCCCTGCCGCGGGTAAGACTCGCTTTGCTCTCCGCGTCGCGCACGAGTTTATGACCAACCAGGCCGCGGTCAGGGTGCTGGTCGTCTGTCCGACCAACCACCTTCGAACACAATGGTCGGAAGCCGCAGGGAAGATCGGGTTGCAGCTCGATCCGACTCTGACCAACGATCAACCGGCGGAAGCCTCCGACTACCATGGTGCGGTGGTTACCTACCAACAAGTTTGTCTGGCTCCGGAGATCTTTCAACGGGTCTGCAAGAGCAAAAAAACCCTGCTCATCTTCGATGAGTTACACCATGCCGGTGACGGGAAGAACTGGGGAAAGGCGCTTCGTTCGGCATTCGAGGCGGCGGTCTTTCGGCTGATTTTGTCCGGTACGCCGTTCCGGTCGGACAACAATCCGATTCCCTTCATTCGATATGAGCATGACGAAAGCCGGGCCGATTTTGCCTATGGGTATACCGAGGCGATCCGTGACGATGTCTGTCGGCCGATCGTCTTCCCAAGCTATGAGGGTGAGCTGAGCTGGTTGTCTGATGGCCGTGAACATCAGGCGACGTTTCAAGACGGGTTAAAGTTCAATCGGCAGCGCGAACGGTTGAAAACAGCGCTGCTGCAGGACACCTGGCTCGGTCCCGTCATCACCGATGCCCATGCCCAGCTGACACGTCTTCGGAAGGAAGAACAACCGGATGCCGGTGGACTGATCGTCTGTATGGACCAGGACCATGCACGCTGGGTCGCAGAACTGGTCGCCCGCGTGACCGGGACGAAGGCAGAGGTGGCGGTGTCAGATGATCCCGCTGCATCACGCACGATCGAAGAATTCGGCACGCACAAGAAACAGCAGTGGTTGGTGGCGGTCAACATGGTCAGTGAAGGTGTCGACATTCCAAGACTCCGTGTCGGCGTGTATGGCACGAACGTGATCACGGAAATGTATTTCCGGCAGGTCGTAGGCCGGTTCGTTCGAATGCAGGAGGGGCTGCCTAAGCCGCAACGGGCGTGGCTTTATCTGCCGAAAGATCCTGTCTTGGTGCACTATGCCAAACAGATCAAGGCGGAGCGCGATCACGTGTTGGAGGAGATCATGCCGGCAGGGCAACGGGATCTCTTTGGGCGGGTGACCGTCTCGACAAACGAGTACGTGCCTTTGATGGCCGTGGCTCGGATGGATAGCTTGATCGGTGAAGAGGAGACGCGAGAGGAAGGTGATACGGCTGTCATTACGGAACCGACGGTCTCACTCTATGAACAAAAACAAGACCTGCGTGATCTGCATCGCTTACTTGTCAGCGCTGTGTCCAGAACCAGTGGCATCGATCACCGGCGCCTGAATGCCGAACTAATTGCCCGTACGGGAAGCCGGGTCGATCAAGCGACGGTCGAACAGCTGAAGAAGCGCATTCAATTGCTCGAGAAGTGGAAGGACCGGGGGTACGACGGGAAACGGTGACCTGCACTGTTGCAGGACGGTTACTCCAAGGGGTGGCGTACTCGAAGTCCTGGGAAACGATGATAGTCTCGGTCGGTACTGACCCATTCACTACCGCTTTCAATCGCCAGGGCAGCGAAAAAGGCGTCTGGGACAAGGTTGCCTTTAACATCCGTCGTGGTACAGAGGCGAGAGAAGATATCCCAGTGACGTGGGCCTGGATTGATGATCGTACAGTTGGGCTGATTGCGTAGTTCCGTGACAAAGGCCATGGCCTTCATCATCGTGCTTGGGGGATGAAAGACTTGTGGATGGGTCACAACACGAAGAAACCCGCTCAGGACTAAATCAGCCAATCCATAAGGATGATCAGAGTTGATCAGCTGTTCAAGCCAGCGGCGATAGGATGGATGGTCTGGCGAATCCTCCCGATGAGCATAGACGAGCACATTGACATCAAGAAGAACCACGAGGTTGTTCCATAAAAGCGAGGAGAGCCGCTGAATCGTTCAAATCGATGCCGGGGCGGACTCCATGCCCGGAGACTGTCGTAAGCTTCACTGACTTTCTGGTTTGCTTGCTGGTGGTCTGACGTGCCAGTGTCTGCCGCAGTGCATCTTCGATGACGGCCGTCAACGACTTGCCAGTGTCATGGGCTAGTCGCTTAGCCGACTTGAGTAAGTGGTCATCCAGTCGAATCGTCGTACGCATGCATCAAAGCATACCGGTAAGGCATCAATATGTCAAGCTGGGACATAAGTGCATGTAGAATGAGGGGTAGGTGAGGACTTGGTCTGGGGAGGGCGTCATGGCTATGCTGCCTGAATGCGGAACTAATTGCCCGTACGGGAAGCCGGGTCGATCAAGCGACGGTCGAACAGCTCAAGAAGCGGATTCAATTACTAGAGAAATGGAAAGAGCGAGGGTATGACGGGAAACGGTGATTGGTGTAGGAAGCCTGGACTTACACTGAGTTCTTCAAATTAAGGAAGGCAGCAGAATCGTCCAAATTAACGCCGGGGCGAACTCCGAGCCCGGAAACGGTCGTGAGCTTCACCGGTTTTCTGGTTCGTTTGGTGGTGGATCGTCGGGTTAGTGTTTGGCGGAGCGACTCTTCGATGACAGCTGTCAACGATTTTCCGATGTCGTGGGCCAAGTGTTTAGTCGATTTGAGCAAATGGTCAACCAGTCGAATTGTCGTACGCATGCAGCAGAGCGTATCGATATGTCAAATGTCCTGTCGCCTGAATGCGGAATTAATTGCGCGAACATGGAGCCGTTTCGATCAACCGGCGACCGAACGGCTTCGCAAACGCATCACGTTGTTAGAGCGCTGGCAGGAGCGACGCTATGACGGACAATGATAATGAATGTGTGGATGCAAGACGCAACCCCCAATCTTTCCACGCAATCGGACAATTTGTAGCTGTTTCATTCCGGTGAGCTTGGCCGTTTACGACTGACTCAAACCTCGTCATTCAAGCAGATTGGCCAGCCCCACAGCAATTCCGACCTCTTGTTCTGTCAGCGGTGGTTCCGCTTGTTTGGACAGTTTCTGCAGTTCAGAAGTGGCGCCTGGCGGATTGCTGACTACGCGGCGGTCTGCCGTGTCGTCAGATTG
>CABVRZ010000013.1 GCA_902500775.1 uncultured Nitrospira sp. | reverse complement strand
CGCTTCCCTCGATGAAATCGTCAGAGCCTATCAATAACTACAGACTTAGCTATAGTGCCAACAGCATCGTTGGGTGTTCAGACAACACTCAGGCCACACGAACGTACGGATCTTCAGAATGGCCGCCGTTTTTACCCACCCCACTCCCACGCATGGCTCAACTAAGCTCATCAAAGTCCGAGTCGCGTTAGCTCACAGTCACAGCCAGCACAACCGATGGCCTTTCTGCTCCTCCGTCTGCTTGCTTTACACGTTACCGTTTGACATGCTCACGGCCCTGAGCCAGGACGAAGGACGACATACGCTTCACGCACATCAAAGCGAGAGACTTGCTCAACGGCTGCATTTAGTCACAAAGAACAGGCTCAGGTCGAGGTGAAGGCCCATATCGAGATGGTGTTGGACGTAACTTGAAGCCTCAACCATGACCTTCCCCAAACGGGTGGATATGTTCAGCATCCTGCTGAACTGGGAATTACTTGACCACGCCGCACGGATCTCAATACAATGAACTATGTTTCAAACACCCCGTAAACCAGGAATGCCGTGGGTGCCTGCTCGCCACCAGGCGACCCGAAGCCGGGTTCGTCCCTCTCCAGAAGGTCAGCCGGACCAATTTAAGTCCTTGAATGCCTCGTTGTTGTTCTGTCCCCGATGCCGAGTCGCCACACCGACCAGAGAGAGACTCCTGCTCGTTCTTCCCACGGGAAATCTCTATGAATATCTCTGTGCTCATTGTGGCACGTCCACCGGGTCCAAGACTGAAAATCCAGAAAAACCCGTTCAGATTGTCGGACCATAATCTTTGCCAATGGGAAAGACATTCCCACTCACCACAAGCTTAGCAACGAGTCTCTCGAGTAGCGGGTGTCAACCAAGCACGACACTCTAGCCAGACGATGAGCCAGTAGCCAGACTTGTGACCGGAATAGCTCGTGAGACCATTAGGGCCATCAAGCCACAGAGGCCTCCGGCATTCCGATAATGATCCATCCCCCTACCGCTCGGCACGAGGTCACAAACCAATAACTAGAATCGTATCAATGATGACGATCAGGGAATGCAGCTCATTCCCCAACGAGGAGCAGGGCTCACAAGAGCGGATAGGCTTCAGAAAACCAGCACCGCTCAGTGAACCCGGGTCAAGGGGATGCCCTCTTCGATCAGCATGACGGGAATATTGTCACGAATGGGATACAGCACCGTTCCATCTTCACGGACTAATCCCCCATCAAATGGTTCGGTGACCGGTCGATTACCCTTGTTCGTTAATTCACCTTGCGTCACTGACACATTCAGCGTCTTAATGACGTCGTCTTCAGCGACCGTCACCTTTTGCTTCGTTTCAGGGCAACAGAGGATTGCAAGCAGATCTGGGTTGATGTTCATGGACCCTCTCCTCCCAACGGGGATAACACGGAGTATCATGTATAATGCCACCAAGTGTAAGCGGGTCTCAAGGCCTCTCTCTGACGGCGAACTCTGTTAGACTACCAACAGTGTAGTACCAAATAACGGCCTATGCTCACAAAATTTTGGAAGACATGTATGGCGGGACTCATTCTGATCGTCCCTGCGTGGATCACACTCCTGATCCTCTCAACCCTCTTCACCAGTCTGGATAGTGTGGTCGGCCGATATCTAGTCTATCCCATTCCCGGTCTGGGCCTGCTGTTCTTGGTGCTTCTCCTCATTCTGGTCGGCGTGATCGGTGATCAGATGATCGGTCGCGGCTTGATTGACCGACTGGAACAACGGATTGAACAGATCCCACTTGTGCAAAGTATTTATCTGACGCTCAAAGGCATGACCGACCTCGTCAATTTCCGCTCTCGCTTTGGCCAGAGCAAAGTCGTGGCCTTTCCATTTCCACGAGATGGATGTTGGGCCTTGGGATTTGTCATGGGTATGGCTCCTCCCGTCCTTCAGGTCGACGCATCTCATACCCTCATGATGGTATTTGTCCCAACGGCGGTGCATCCATTTACCGGCTACTTGGCATTCATTCCAGAAACGGCACTTAAACCACTCAATCTCCCGGTAGAAGACGCCATGAAGATGGAATTCTCGGCCGGATTTTACAAGCCACGGGCTGGATGGCTCACGGCAATGCCACCAACCCTGCCATAGACAATGAATCCAGAATTGTTTGTCATTCGACCAGCCACGGTAGACGATGTGCAGACGATCATTGATTTCAATACAGCTATGGCGCAAGAAACAGAACAGCGTCAGCTCGAGCCTGCCAGACTCCGTGAGGGCGTTCGTACAGTACTCGGCACTTCCGAGCACGGGTTTTATGTCCTCGCCGAACATCAACAGTCAGGATACGGACACGTGGTTGGCCAACTCATGATCACCTTTGAATGGAGCGATTGGCGAAACGGGGTCTTTTGGTGGGTGCAGAGCGTCTATGTCATGCCAGAGTGGCGTCGACATGGGGTGTACCGAGCCATGCACGATCATATCATCGCCAAAGCCAGGACGGATCAAAAGGTCTGCGGAATCAGATTGTATGTGGAACAACAGAATCACAGCGCGCAATCCGTCTACCACCGCGTCGGGTTACGTCCATCGGGGTACCAGGTGTTTGAACAGGATTTCGTGCTGCAATCCCAGAGACAGGTCACATGAAGGAGGAGATCCCATGATTATCGGCCGCGTGGTTCTCGCGCTTCTCGCGATCGGAATCCTGTGTCAAGGCTGTGCCTTCAGTCGAGGAACATTGGGGGACGACATCAAAGCCGAAGCGGTCTCATTGATTCAGAAAGGGATCACCACCAAGGCGGAAGTGCTCTCCCTCATGGGGGCGCCGGACCGCCTGCTGCAGCTCAATGGACGGGACGTCTTTCAGTATTACCGATATGATGCCAAAGCTGGCAGTCTCCTCCTGATCATTTTCAATTTTACTCGCATGTCGATTAAGAGTGATGATGTGTTCGTCATCCTCAATCGGGATGGGCTGGTCGAAGATATCATCGCATCCAAACGGACAGACACGGTGCGGTTCAGATTTTGGCCATTTGGAGAGTAAGGTGACCATCCTCTGGAGAAAGGCCTTGAGTCTGCTCGTGGGGGCGGTGCTCTGTCTGCCAATTGTTGGCTGCAATATGATTCGTGTGACGCTGAATACCTCCCTGATGCCGGAGGACGTGGCCTTCATTGTTCCAGGACAGACGACCTTGGCAGACATTGTCGATAAACTGGGGGCACCAGATACCCTCACCAATTCCGAGACGGGAGTGGTCGCCACCTATCGCTTTCTCGACATGAAATACTCGCGCGTCAATTTTGGCTGGTTGGCCAAACCCTGGAGTCCGGTTGATCCAGACTTGATCTTTTCTCGTACGGGATTCGGCGTGGATGCCTTTGAAGTCCACTGTGACCAGCAGTGGGTGGTGCTATACCAGGTGTTTCAACGGCATCTCATCAGACCGCCCTTCTATCCCTACCCCTTCCAACAATCGCGAGCTTTGCCTCAGAACGAATTGCCGCTGCCCAGTGGGCCCGCTATAATGGCGAACCATGAGTCAGGGACCGTCCGATCAGCACCCCAGTGATCTCAGTCCTGAGGAATACGCCTCCTATATTCCAGCTGACAAAGATACCGAGTTTCTTCAGCGGGACGAGCTACGACCTATTCGCATTGGGCTCGAACTACTGAAGCCGGAACTGATCCAGAAAGAAGAACAGATCAACTCCACGATCGTGGTCTTTGGGAGCGCCAGGGTGCACGAGCCGGCGATCGCCACGCAGGCGCTCAAGAAGGCCGAGGAGGAAGCTGCGCACAATCCGAACGATCCCGACCGGCAGCGTCAGATTACAATTGCAAAACGGCAGCTCGAGCTTGCGAAATATTATGATGTGTCCAGAGAATTCAGCCGCTTGGTCTCATCGACCTGTCAGATCAATGGGCACTGCGACTATGTCATCGTAACCGGCGGAGGGCCGGGCATCATGGAAGCGGCTAACCGCGGGGCAGCCGATGTGCAGGCAAAATCCATCGGCCTCAACATCACCTTGCCGCATGAGCAACATCCGAATCCCTACATCACACCGAGACTCAGTTTTCAGTTTCGCTACTTCGCCATCAGAAAAATGCACTTTCTTATTCGCGCGAAGGCCCTCGTGGCGTTCCCGGGAGGATTCGGCACGCTTGATGAATTATTCGAAACGCTGACCTTATTGCAGACTGGCAAGACCGACAAGGTCCTCGTTGTGTTGGTCGGGCGAGAATTCTGGGAGCGGCTCATCAATTGGTCACTGCTGGTCGATTATGGGCTCATCTCACCGAACGACTTGCAGCTCTTTCACTACGCGGAGACGGCCCAGGAAGCCTGGGATCTGATCGCACGCCACAACGGAGTACCCTGCCCATGAAGCTTTCATTCTACGGCGCAGCTCGTTCCGTCACCGGAAGCCGACATCTCTTAGAGGTCCCGGGGTTCCGAGCCCTGCTCGATTGCGGCATGTTTCAGGGACGACGAGACGAAGCGTTTCGGCGAAATCGAGATTTCGGGTTCGATCCGAAGTCGCTGGGAGCAGTCCTTCTGTCGCATGCCCACATCGACCATTCCGGAGCGTTACCCGTATTGCCGAGAAAGGGATTTTCGGGGAAGGTCTACCTCACTAGAGCCTCTGGCGACCTGGCCGGGATCATGCTCGAAGATTCGGCCCGCGTGCAAGAGAACGACTGCCGCTATGTGAATAAACAGGAAAAGCGACGGGGTAAGACGTGCGTACAGCCGCTCTATGACGGCGATGACGTGCGAAAAATCTTGAAGCGGTTTGAGGGCAGCCGGTATGGAGACCAGCTGAAAATTGCGCCTCGCCTGACAGCCTCCTTTCACGACGCGGGTCACATTCTAGGGTCTGCTGCCGTCCGTATGAAATACACCGCCCGCGGCAACAGCACGACGGTCTTGTTCAGCGGAGACTTAGGGCGATCTCACATGCCAATCCTGCGCGATCCGGAGCCGCCGCCTCCCTGCGATGTCTTGATTCTGGAATCCACCTACGGCGACCGATTGCACGAACAAGCAGGCGAGGAGATGAAGAAGAAGGCGGAGGACCTGATCGCCCATGCACGAGAACACAAAAGCAAGATCATCGTGCCGGCGTTTGCCGTCGGCCGTACCCAGGAACTCGTGATGCGGATCAAGGAACTGGTCGGAGAGGGCCGCGTTGAGCCGATTTCAATCTATATCGACTCACCATTGGCTGATAAGGCCACGGAAGTCTTTAAACGTCATCCCGAGTGCTATGACGAGGAAACCATGAAGACATTTTCCTCAGGCGGCGATGTCTTTGCCTCACGCTACATCCACTTCGTCTCCTCTCCGGAAGAGAGCAAGCGTCTCAACGCCATGCGCGGGCCCTGCGTCATCATTTCCTCCTCCGGCATGTGCGAAGGTGGGCGGGTCATCCACCATCTCAAACACGCCATTCAGGATGAGGCAAACGTCATCGTCTTTGTCGGCTTTCAAGCGGAACATACCCTCGGGCGCAAACTGGTCGAGGGCTGGGACGTGGTGCCCATCTTTGGGATCCCGACAAAGCGCCGTGCGCAGATCGTTAAGTTCAATGGCCTATCGGCCCATGCTGATCGCAATGACCTGCTCGCCTATGTGCGAGCAATCGATCCATTACCGAGTACAATCTTCGTCGTCCATGGTGAAGAGAAGCAGGCTCTTTCATTGGGGGCGGCAATCCAAGCAGAGCATCCGAAGATCGATGTGCGGATCCCGCACCAGGGCAGCACGCATGAGGTCTAATGGGATGTCTGCTCAGACTTGCGTCATGGGCTTCGACCGGCTCAGTCCGAACGGGAATGTAGAGTTTCGTCTATGACTAGGTCTTTCGTCCTGAGATTTTCGAAGGATGAACGAATGGGTGTCCAGTCAACTTCGATAGCGCCCTGCCCTCTGTCATCCACCGTGAGGCGACCAGGTCTTCTCTGGCTGATAATTCTGTCGTTCCTCGTTGTGCCAATCAGTGGGTGTTTCTCTACTATTGCCGCTGAATCGGATCAAACACGCAAACGTCTGAGAGAAATCGGTATTGTGGTCGGGCAATATCAACCTGGTCCGTTCAACGCTATTACCGATGTCGAAGGGGTGAAGGTAGGGCACCAGACGCTCATACGTGGGGAAGGGGCCCTCAAACCAGGAGAGGGGCCGGTTAGGACTGGGGTCACGGTCGTTATTCCTCGTGATGACGTCTGGCACAAGAAAGTGTCGGCTGGATCATTCGTGCTGAACGGCACCGGAGAAATGACGGGCCTCTCGTGGGTTGCAGAGTCCGGCTTCCTCGAGTATCCCATCGCACTGACGAATACGTTGAACATCCCACGCGTGGCAAATGGCGTGATGAGTTGGATGATCAAGCAGTATCCAGCCATTGGCATCCAGGACGACACGCTTACACCGGTCGTTGCGGAATGTGACGACGGACGGCTAAACGATATCCAAGGCCGTCATGTGTCGGAACAGGACGTGATCGCCGCACTCGATAGTGCCAGCAACGGTCCGGTGAAGGAAGGCACAGTCGGCGCCGGCACCGGCATGGTGTCGTATGGATTCAAAGGCGGAATTGGGACCGCATCGAGAAAACTGCCTGATAAAGAGGGTGGCTATACAATCGGTGTCTTGGTCAACGCGAACCATGGTCGTAGGCCAGAGCTGGTCGTCGCCGGTGTGCCGGTGGGGAAACTCTATGATCCACCACAACAAACTCAACAACAGTCTCAGATACTCTCGCCCGGCCAGAGTGAAGGCTCTATCATCGTGGTCATTGCCACCGATGCACCCCTCGACAGTCGGCAGCTCACGCGATTAGCCAAACGCGCCGCGCTCGGTTTGGCCCGCACCGGTTCTACCGTGCGGCACGGGAGTGGCGATTTTATCCTGGCCTTCTCCACCGCGAATGTCATTCCACACTATCCCAAAGAGCCGACTTTCACTCTGACGCACCTTGCCGATACTCATCTCAATCCATTGTTCACTGCCACCGTGGAAGCCACGGAAGAAGCCATCCTGAATGCCCTCACCATGGCGACGACGGTCACAAGCCGAGATGGCCATCGCGTCGAGGCGATCGACCTGCACCGCCTAACGACTCTGACTCTGCATTCCAAGCCGTAGCCTCAATTGTTCGCCACCGTTTTTCACCAGGCTTCAGCCTTCCTGTGTCTCAACCAATACAGAACAGACCTTGTGCTAATCAAGCGAGAGTTCCCCGTCTGTGAAGGCGGGGGTGAGAGTAGGGGCCTGCGAAGCAGGACGAGCCTCGCTCCTCATCTGTTGAGAAACATGCCTGTAAAGGCGTGGGAGTCTATCTGGAGGACACTATGGCTGAGGTGGTGCATCAAAATAGGATGTGGGAGTCAACCGATTCCACACGCATCACTCAACAGGCGTCCTGGCGGGCTACGGCCTGCAAGCTCGCGATCCTGTTCGTGAACGTCTATTTCATCCTCGGCATGGTTCCTGTCGCTTTCCCATGTGGGGGGCTCCTCCCCCTACACATGCAGGATTGGCTTTTGGCACGGCGAGGGCAATATGGTGAAAGCCTACAGCCTGGGCTTTGAGTCAACATCCTGTTCAGATTCACTCGTTCTGGAAGGAGATGACGATGAGCATGGTCATACAGACCCAAGTGGGTCATGGGTTTCACCAAGGATATAAAGGGGTGAAGTCGATGATGCTATCTACGTTGAGACGACGTGTTGCCCAACAGATATCAATTCTGTCACTGGCCTGGTGTCTCGTCGTGTTGACCGGCTGTCCAAGTAGCGACAATCCGGTGCCGACTCCGGCTCCATCCCCGGGTCCATCCTTGCCGACGCTGAGCGGGCTGACCTTGTCTGCGGGAACCTTAAGTCCCAGCTTCCTCTCCTCCACCACGAGCTACGACGTCACGTACACCGGTCCCACCAGCATCACGGTCACACCAACGGCGACGAGCAGCACGACGATCACGGTCAACGGCGCCCCGCTCACCAGCGGGACGGCATCGGGCTCCATCACCTTGCCGATTGGCAACACGACGATCATCATAGCTGTCATGGACAGCGGTCTTACCCAGTCGTACACGATCACTGCCCATGTGGCGTCCCCACCTTCTTTGCCGACATTGAGCGGGTTGACCTTATCGGCGGGAACCTTAAGTCCCAGCTTCTTCTCCTCCACCACGAGTTACGACGTCACGTACACCAGTCCCACCAGTATCACGGTCACACCGACGACGGCGAGCGGCACGACGATCACAGTCAACGGCACCGCGGTCATCAGCGGGACAGCATCGGGCTCCATCTCGTTGCTGATTGGGAACACCACGATCACCGTGGCGGTCACGAGCAGCGGGGGCACCCAGTCGTACACGATCACCGCGCATGTGGTTCCCTTGCCGACGTTAAGTGGACTGGCCCTATCGGCTGGGCTGTTGAATCCGCCCTTCGATCCAGCTGGCACGACCTACAGCACCATGTACATCGGCGATACGAGTGTAGCGGTCACGCCGACAGCGGCGAGCGGCACGATCACGGTGAATGGCATACCTGTTACGAGCGGCAATGCCTCCGGACCCATTAATCTTCCGAGCGGCAATACGACCATCACGGTGGCCGTGACCGGCACGGGAGGGACGACAACGTACACGATTATCGCCCATCGCCTGGCCCAGCAGGCCTATGGGAAAGCCTCCAATACCGGCCTTGCAGATCAGTTCGGCTATTCGGTCGCGGTGGATGGCGACACCCTGGCGGTGGGCGCCAATCGAGAGGACAGTAACGGTACCGGGGTGAACGGCGTTGGCGAAGCCAACGACAGCGCCACCGACGCGGGTGCAGTCTATGTCTTCAGGCGGAGTGGCAGCACCTGGGCCCAGGAGGCCTATGTGAAGGCCTCCAACGCGGGATCAGATGATCTGTTTGGCTATAGCGTGGCCCTTTCCGGTGACACCTTGGCCGTCGGGGCCGTCCATGAACAGAGTAACGGCACCGGGGTGAACGGCGGGGCCGAAGCCGATGACAGCGCCAGCGCCAGCGTCTGCAATTTCGGCGACTGCGTCGCCGCAGGCGCGGTCTATGTCTTCCGGCGGAGTAGCAGCACCACTACCAGCATCTGGGCCCAGGAGGCCTATGTGAAGGCTTCCAATACCGGTGCAAGTGACGGGTTTGGGTACAGCGTGGCGCTCAGCGGCAACACCTTGGCGGTGGGAGCCTATCTGGAGGACAGCAACGCCATGGGGATTAATGGCGATCAGGCCGACAACAGCAAGAGTGATAGCGGGGCGGTCTATGTCTTCACGCGGAACGGCAGCACCTGGACCCAGGAGGCCTATGTGAAGGCCTCGAATACCGGCTCGGGTGACTGGTTCGGCCGAAGTGTCACCCTCTCCGGCAATACCCTGGCTGTGGGAGCTCCTCGAGAGGGAAGCTTGGCCACAGGGGTGAATGGGAATCAAACCCATCTCCAGGCCCTCGAGTGTGGGGCGGTCTATGTCTTCCGGCGGAGCGGCAACACCTGGACCCAGGAGGCCTATGTGAAGGCCTCCAACACCGATGAGAATGACTGGTTTGGGGACAGCGTGGCGCTCAGCGGCGACACCCTGGCGGTGGGAGCCTGGCAGGAGGACAGCGATGCCACGGGAATCAATAATGCGAATCAGGGCAACGCCCCAGCCCCATCTCCAGGCTACCAGGCCGGTGCGGCCTATGTCTTCATCCGCAGTGGGACCACCTGGACCCAGCAGGCCTATGTGAAGGCCTCCAACACGGATTCAGGTGACAGGTTCGGTCGGAGCGTGGCCCTCTCTGGTGACACGCTGGCAGTGGGGGCCCGTGAAGGGAGCGGCGCGACAGGCATCAATGGTGATCAGAGCAACAACAGCTTCTTCACCCGATCCGGTGCGGTCTATCTCTACACGCGGAGCGGCAGCACCTGGACGCAACAGGCCTATGTCAAGGCCTCCAACACGGGATCAGACGATCTGTTTGGCTATAGCGTGGCCCTCTCCG
The DNA here is from genome assembly GCA_902500775.1 of uncultured Nitrospira sp. Classification (GTDB taxonomy): domain Bacteria; phylum Nitrospirota; class Nitrospiria; order Nitrospirales; family Nitrospiraceae; genus Nitrospira_D. Next base: position 94,570 of record CABVRZ010000013.1, on the reverse strand, counting down.
GTGACACCCTGGCCGTCGGGGCGGTTCATGAAGAGAGTAACGGCACCGGGGTGGACGGCGGGGCCGAAGCCGACAACAGCGCCAGCGTCCCCGGTGTCGGCGCCGCCGGCGCGGTGTATGTATTTCAGTAGCTCCACTCGGTTCGTGCAGCAGGAGGGATCTTATGATCCCTCTTGCTCCCGTTGATGAATCTTGTGCCTCTTGTTCGCGTCCACCATTTGTCCTCCAACCAGTGTGCTTGATTTCACGCTCACCCCTCGCTATTCTTCCGGCCAGCTGTGAACGAAGGAGACCAAGTCGATGGGCGACTATCAAATCGGCGGTGGGTTGCAACTGCTGACCGCAGTGCAAAAGACCGAGACCTTCGCGGAGTTTCTCACAACTAGGATGAAGCTTGCCTTAGAAACTGAGGATCCAACGGAGCTGCATTACCTCCTGGCACAAGTCGACGATTACCATTCGTACCTCTGGCGATACTATAAAAAACTCGCACAAGTCCGAGCTCAGCGAATGGATCCCGGAGTCTGACGTCTAGGCCGTTCTCGGTCTGTGCCATCCACTCACAGATCCTATGTGCCATGTTGCTCCACCATGGTGAGGTCGTTTCATGCAATTTGCCGTCGCACTTTCACAACAGGTCGAGACTGATGCGGCCGCGTTAGAGGTAGCCGCAGGTATTCGTACGCGACTGGGAGGAACTCCCATCGACCTTGCTTGTGTGTTTTTCTCCGCGCACCATACAGAAGGGGCTAGCCGCTTGGCAGAGGTGCTGGCTGGCACGCTTCGTCCAACGCTGCTCCTTGGCTGCAGTGGAGAGGGTGTGATTGCTGGGGCTGAGGAACTGGAGACCACGCCTGCAATCACAGTCTGGGCAGCTGTACTTCCGGACGTGCAACTCCACCCAGTTCATGCGTCGTTTTCTCCCACACAGGATCAATTTCATCTCACAGGGTGGCCTGAGCCCAGTGTCGACGACGCGTCGTTCTTGCTCCTGGCCGATCCCTTCACGACTCCCATTCAGGACATTCTCGGGGTCTTGGACGATCGGTATCCTGGCGCCAAGGCTATCGGCGGTCTTGCCGGTGGAGGACAAGAGGTGGGGATGAATCGGCTGGTGCTCAACGATCAAGCCTTCGAGGGGGGACTCGTGGGTGTGCGTCTCTCCGGGGCGGTCGATATTCGTCCAGTGATCTCGCAGGGCTGTCGTATGATCGGTGAACGGTTTGTCGTGACTAAGGCCGAACGGAATCTGATTCATGAACTCGGAGGCGAGCCGGCACTGGAGCGGCTACAAGCAGCGTTTGACTCGTTACCGGAAGATGCCAAGCAGAAGGCCAATCGCGCACTGCATCTCGGCATCGTCATCGATGAACAGCGAAACCGGTTCGAGCGTGGAGACTTTCTCATCCGCAATCTACTCGGAGCCGACCGGACCACGGGCGCCGTGGCGATCGGCGACATGGTGCAAGAAGGCCAGACGGTGCAGTTCCAGCTGCGCGATGCCGCGTCAGCCAGCGACGAATTCAACTCGCTGCTCGAGGCGGATCACGTGCGTCATCCCCATCCCCCACTCGGGGCGCTCATGTTTAGTTGTTGCGGACGCGGTCAAGGGCTCTTCGGCACACTCAACCACGATGCCGGGACAGCATCCGCACGCTTGGGATCGATTCCACTTGCCGGATTCTTTGCGCAGGGGGAAATCGGTCCAGTCGGTGGCCGAAATTTTCTCCACGGCTACACGGCGAGTCTGGCGCTGTTCGCTGAACGCGATCGCTAACCCGTCCGGGTTGACCTAACTGTCCTGACCATGCCATACAGTGTGAGGAGGACATCGTATGAAATCACTCTCTCTTTCATCACTCATCGCGATGGTCGTGTTGACGGTAGCATTGGGAGTAGGAGGATCCATGGCTGAGAATAATCAAGAAGTCACAACGCCTTCCGGGCTAAAGTATGTTGATCAAGCGGTTGGTACGGGAGAGGTGGCCGTTGCGGGTAAAACTGTGAACGTGCACTACACTGGCTGGCTGGAAAATGGGAAAAAGTTTGATAGCTCCGTCGATCGCGGGCAACCGTTCTCCTTTCCGCTTGGTGCCGGGCGCGTCATCAAGGGCTGGGATGAAGGGGTCCAGGGGATGAAAGTAGGAGGCAAGCGCAAGCTCACCATCCCATCCGATTTAGGCTACGGTTCACGTGGTGCAGGTGGAGTAATTCCGCCCAATGCCACCTTAGTGTTTGATGTAGAGCTCCTAGGAGTCCATTGAACAGCTTCGAGTCTATCAGGTCAGAACATCCTTACGTCCAGGTTGCAGATTCATATGAGGCAGCGGTGTAGTTGACTCTCGACGGTCCAAGATGAAACAGACCCCTCTCATTGCACAACATCGCACCGCCGGCGCCAAGCTGGTCGACTTTGCGGGATGGGAGATGCCCATCCAGTACAGTGGGGTCGTCGACGAGTATCACACCGTCCGCAGCAAAGCTGGTCTTTTCGATGTGAGCCACATGGGCCGGATCAACGTATCCGGTCCAGGCTCCGTCGGATTTCTTCAGTATGTCACCACTAACGATGTCTCCAAGATTTCCGTCCACTCCTCGCAGTATTCGATGGTCTGTAATCCCAAAGGCGGCATCCAGGACGACATCTTTATCTATCACGTCAAACCCTATGAGTTTCTCGTCTGTGTCAACGCCTCGAATCGAGAGAAGATCGTGGCTTGGCTCTTGGAAAAAGTCTCCCATGTGCAGGGCTGCAAAGTTAAGGACTGTTCAACGGACCTGGCGCAGATTGCCGTGCAAGGCCCCCTCTCTCGCGATCTCTTGATCGCAACCGGCATGGCCGAGGTTGCCGATCTCAAAGTTCGACAGTGCCTGGAAGTGGCCGCGTTCGGAGGGTTCGTCATTGTGTCTCGAACAGGCTATACCGGAGAATTGGGGTATGAGCTCTACCTTCCGGCTCACTTGGCAGAACCAGCCTGGGTTCAACTGTTGAAAGTCGGTCAGCCGCAGGGACTGAAACCGGCAGGGTTAGGCGCGCGTGATCTGCTCCGACTGGATATGGGCTACCTCTTGTACGGAAACGATATCAGCGAAGACATCAGTCCGCTCGAAGCCGGAGCTGAGTGGGTCGTGAATTTTGAGAAATGCGAATTTATCGGGCGACAGGCGTTGTTGACACAGCGTACACAGGGTCTGGCGCATCGATTGGTGGGATTTGAATTGCTCGAAAAAGCTGTCCCACGCCATGGCTTCACCATCATCTCCACCGGTCCAGAGAGTCAGCCTATCGGCACCGTGACGAGCGGCAATCTGTCACCGGTCCTTCAAAAAGGTATTGGCTTGGGTTCTGTGTTGCCGCACCACGCCGAACCAGGAACGAGGATTCTGATCGACATCCGAGGGAAAGCCGTTCCTGCCATGGTTGTGAAGCTACCGTTCTATAAAAAGCCTAAGAGTTGAAGCACGAAACCGGTATTCAGCGACCCACCGACAGCTGAAGGAGAGTGGACGATGGTGCGCAATATCTATAAGGGAAAGGTCGTCACGCTCAATGTCGACACGGTGAAGTTGCCGAACGGCGTCACGGTTGATCTCGAGACAATTCGGCACCCGGGGGCTGCAGCAGTGGTACCCGTGAAAGACGATGGCACAGTCGTCTTAATCCGACAGTTCCGCCATGCCGCCAGTGGATTCATTTACGAAATTCCTGCCGGTAAACTTGCTCCCGGCGAAGAACCGCTGCATTGTGCTTCACGAGAGCTGGAGGAAGAAGTCGGCTATAGAGCGTCCTCCTTTGAGCTGTTATCCAGTATCTTCACGGCACCAGGATTTGCCGATGAAGTGATCCATGTCTACAAGGCGACAGGCCTTACTAAGGGACAGCAGCAACTGGATCGCGATGAAGTCTTGGAGATCGTCGAAATGCCGCTGAGTCAGGCCATCGAAAAAATTCAGGATGGTACGATTCGAGATGGGAAGACGATCGTGGGGCTCCAAGCGGTCTACATTCGAGATCACCGCCCTCGCTGATCTCCCATGGCAGGTTGGTCAGAACGGCCGGTGTTCTCATGCGCCGTTCTCCGATCAAGGCTGCGGTGACCAACAGCATTTCCGCTCCTCGGCTGTTCGTTTCAGGCTTCACGCACATCAAAGTGGTGCGAGAACGCTGCTGGCGAACTTTATCAACAACCTGCAACACAACGTGGGGGGTACTTCTAAGGTTCAGACGTACCCCCCACATCGATTCATCTGACGAACGAGAACGGATAATTACTTTCCGCCCTTCTTCTCTTCCTTCTTGTCACCGGCAAATGCCGGTGCACTAAACGTCACGGCCACCGCCATAATCGCTGTCAGCATGTTCTTTATGCGATTTCTTCCTTCAAAGTTATGGTATCGACGATTCGGTACCCACCAATGTAATGGGGCAATCTTGGTGCCATCCTTTTTTGCTCTCCCATGGTCCGTATTAATTGAGTAATAAGAACATTTAGCCATGGTAGCGCTGCCTCATCATGGCCATTCGCATAAGTCCTTGGGGCAGTAATGAAGGAGAATGTTGCCAAATTGCCTCAGGGAAGATCTCTGAGGATCTGATTATGGGTTGGCTTATTCCACCGCATGACCCAATCGTGTTATCTTCCGATCCTCAGGGGTGTGACACATACGATCTGAGCACGATTGTGATACGGACATAAGGACGGTTTATCGTAAGGCGGCCACCTCGGCAACGGTGGCATGGCTGGCTGAGATCATCGATCCTCAACGAAGGAGAACTGTGCCCATGTTACTCAACGGGAAAAAGGGACTCATCATCGGTGTCGCCAATAAACACAGCATCGCTTGGGCTATCGCTCAATCCACGGCCAGTCAAGGCGCACAACTGTTCTTTAACTATCAGAATGAGCGCTTGAAGCAGAATGTCGAAGAGCTGACAGCAACGTTGCCGGGGGCAAAGGCCGCTCCTTGTGATGTCAGCAATGATGGAGAGATTGCCGCGCTCATGCAGCAGGTCCAGAAGGACTTCGGTCAAATCGATTTTCTTGTCCACTCGCTGGCCTTCGCGCCACGCGAGGAGCTGACTGGACAATTTATCAACACCAGTCGGCAAGGGTTCGCAATGGCGCTCGACATCAGCGCCTATTCTCTGATTGCCGTTGCACGAGCCGCTTTGCCGTTGATGACCGCCGGGGGCTCCATTGTGACCCTCACGTATCTTGGCAGCGAGCGTGTCGTGCCCCACTACAATGTCATGGGTGTTGCCAAAGCCGCGCTTGAATCGGCTGTCCGCTATTTAGCCTACGACCTTGGGCCCATGAACATTCGGGTCAATGCGATCTCAGCTGGCCCGATCAAGACCCTGGCGGCTCGAGGCGTCTCGGGTATTACGAAGATGGTAGACCATCACAAGGAAGTGGCTCCACTCCGGCGGCCGACCGAGCAAGGTGATGTGGGTGATACCGCCTTGTTTTTGGTCAGCTCGCTAGGGCGAGGAATCAGTGGGGAAGTGATCTATGTGGATGGAGGATTCCATATTCTCGGGATGGTCGCGCCGAGCGAGTAGGCCACTGGTTAGGCAGCGTTGTAATCACGAACAGGATGTTGCACAAGTCCATCAATTTCGTCGAGGGTAAGGGTGAGGCTCCAGGTTTAAGTGAATTAATATCTCCTCTCGACCTGAGCCTGGTCTGTGTGACTCGCCGCGGTCTTGCTGGACAGCCTTTTTGCGCATCCGTGATTGTGACCTGAGTGTCAAACGAAACGCAGTATTGGCAAGGGGTGGATTTTTTCGGGGTCTGCTGAGCCACGGAGGCATGAACGACGCTCCAATCTTTCGTGTGAGCAAGGGAGGGGCACAACTCGCTCAGTCTGCTATGCTTCTGGTTAAGGGATGAAACACCGTCATGCTCCACCCTCGCGCTCTCAACGAGCTGGGGATAGCAAAGGATGTTGCGCAGTACGATAGGGGCCAGACCGTATGAAAGTCGTGCGTCAGGTGTTGGCCGTTCTCATCGCAGGTGGAGCCTCACTCCTCCCGGTGCCTATCATGGCTCAGGCTCCAGGAGGGACGCTCCAAAAACAGGCCATCGACGAGTGCCATCAAGGCCGGCTTGCTACGGACCGTGCCTCTCGGCTCGCCCATTTTGAACAAGGACAGCGGCTGGGTGAACAAGCAGTCGCCGCAGATGAAGGAAGTGCCGATGCCCACTTTGCCTTGTTCTGCAACCTGGGCGAGTTGCTGCGCGTTGATGGTGAGACACTCACCTCCCTGTTTGGACTTCGTCGGATGATGAAGGAGTTGGATCGAACATTGGAGATCGTTCCCACTCATCTTGAAGCCCTTTCGGCCAAAGGGACGTTATTGGTTAAACTCCCCAGCCTGTTGGGCGGAGATGTGAAAGAAGGCGAGCGACTCTTACAGCAGGTCATTCATCAGGCTCCCAAAGCAGTCAACGCACGACTCGCACTTGCGAGAGTGCGTTGTGAACGGGGCCAGCATGACGAAGCCGCTGCACTGGCAAACGCCGCCCTGGTCATCGCTCAAGAACAGAAACAGATGGACTTTATTCCCGAGGCGCAAGCGCTCCTCCAGCAGGCCAAGACCAGCGCGGCTAAGAGCAAAGAGCATCGGTCGTAACGTCTGAGGAACTGATTCCCCTCACTCTTTCAACTACTTCGAGCGGCGTTCGATTCACGAGAAGCATTGGAGTCTGTTGCATTTCCTCAACTAGGAGAAACCTATGAACAAGGAGAACTAGTAAGGTTGTTAACTAGCGTTTCTTGCCTCATTGACCTATTGTATAATGAGCCTTCCTCATAAGTGGAACCATGGTCAGGATCGTTGTGAGAGGGAGAAATCGATGATCTTCCATCCTACTGTCGGAGCGGACGTACAAAAGCGATGGGAACAAATCGATACCAGTCAGTGTCCCAATCAGAGCGAGACATCGGTCGAGACAACGGCGCAACGTTCTGAACCACCATCTGGTTCGATAGGGCAGAAGAAACCCATATTCCCATTATCGATCGAGAGACAGTATGGGATCGCATTGGGCAGCACACTCATCGCATTCCTCATCTGCATCATCGCGGTCTCCTATCTCGGGGACACGCTACCGTTCATGATATTCCTGGTCGCAATAGCTGTGACAACCTGGTGCGGGGGCATAGGAGCCTCTCTGACGGTACTCATCTTAGGCGCACTGCTGTGGAATTGGTTTTTTGTTAATCCTCGCTACGCGTTCACCATGGGTAGCCATGTGGATCAAGCGGGAATGACAGTCTATCTGACCACCGGGATTGCCATCATTGGGTATTTTCAAACATGGCGGTGGGCATGGAAACAAAGCAAGGAAATGACGGAAGGGTTACATCGTGAAAGAGTAAGAGGGATGTTCTCCAAAACCACACATCACACATAGGCACTCCGGCGGCCGCTGCAGCGCTGATGATATGAATGAATCACGCGATGTCAACGTTATGGCCAGTCCTACTCCACGTCAGAAAGCGCCTCTATGTCAGAGCTGAAACATCAGTTCTAACCCCAGAGATCAACACGCTCTCGATTCTCTCCAGACGGTCAAAGATGCTCAGTCAATCGTTTTCCTCAGTGCTTTGAGTCGTCCTTGCCGCTTCTTCGAATCAATTCGGCGATCCTGAGACCCTTTGGTTGGTGTGGTCGGTTTACGCTTCTTGCGCGGAATCGCAACACGTCGAATGAGTAGTTGTAAGCGGTTGAGCGCATCCTCTCGATTCTGCTCCTGTGTCCTATATTGCTGAGCTTTGATCGTAATCACCCCGTCGGCCGAGATGCGGTGATCATGGAGGTTCAGCAGGACTGCTTTGTAGAACTGTGGCAAAGAAGACGCGCGAATATCAAACCGAAGATGGATAGCGGTTGACACTTTGTTAACGTTCTGGCCTCCAGCACCTTGTGACCGAACAGCGTGTAGTTCGATTTCACGATCGGGAATGGAAACGGACGATGAAATGACGAGCATAAGAAGTAGCTAACACACTTAGGTAGAAGGAGCAATCTCCAACCGTATCTGAACGTTTTGAACTGGTGTTTCAGGTACCCACCAAGGTACAGACCGCATCTGGGGTGCCACACAACTCTTCGCTTCAGTCAAGCTTCACGCGAGGGCAAGGAAAAATGGACAGAGTCATCACCATTCTAGGAACGGTGTGCAGGGGTGCCCTTCTCGAGCGTAATATTTGGGTACCGGCTTAAGGAGGAATCATGCGGTGTGCATCAGCACATCAATGAGGGCGCAGATGGGAACGGGGAATCGCAATCCTGATTCTGTCACGGAGCGTCATGGTTGGAGGGGAAACATTCGCACAGGCTCCCTCAACATTTAGCCAAGACTATCGTCTCTGGTCGCCAGTGTTTATGACAGTGAAGCTTCCGTCATCCTTTCTCGCGTACGTGGAAGTTCAGCCGCGGTTCGCTGATCTCGATGAGGAAGGGCATATTGATCAGCTGCTGTTCCATCCGGCGTTCGGCTAGCAGTGTGTTGACAAACCCCGTGACGACCTCGGAAAGGGCGTCGTGTCTGAGATCACGGATGACATTGGCGCGCCCCACAGGCTGTTCAGAAAGGCTGTCCAGCAAGGCCGCAGTGAGCGAAGAGGCGAATCGTACTCTCTGCCGTACGGTGAGCCTCTGAGCGAGGCGAGAACGCCGCTGGCGGCCTTTGTCAACAGCCTGCTAGCAACTGACAGAGAATCTCTCTATTTGGCAAGGCTATGCATGGGTCGGTAATTTCAATCAGCGGCATACACCGCCTCAATCACCCTTCTTCGAGGAGAGCCGTATCTACCAACAGATTCTCTATACGCGCAAGTTTGAATCGTTCAAGATCGTCAGTCGTACTCGACTGGAGGAGCGCTGGATCGAGCACGTTGACGGCACTGCGGTTCCGTTTCGCACGATGCTGCAGGGACAGTACTCGCTGCCGATGGCACCAGAATGAGCGTTAATTGCCGCAGATGAAGTTTTTATCTACTTGAATACGGTGGGCTCGCGAGGGCCAGCGGCCGGATTCAATCAAAACCGATTCTTTGTGGTCACCAACCGAACCTCCTCCAAGTATTTCAATATGGACGTCGGGTACCAAAATCAGCTTCTCAACAGTCGAACGATTCCCAACCTTGCGAATCAGATGAACCATATGGTTCTCATTCAGTTCTTCGTCAACATCTAGCTTGGGCTTGGAATCTCTCCCCTTGTACGCACGGCGCGCTGCCAGGTGTCGGGTGAGGAGCGAGGTCGAGCCTCTTGGACCCTGACCGCCGGCTGAGCTTGGTCAGCCGGCGGTGTCCCTCGCTAAACATAACTGGGCGCATGAATGCTCACGCCGGGTGTAACAGCGTATGCTCAAACGGGTTACGGTGCTGTAATAACGGTGACACGCTGTCGACACCTGAACGCCGAGGTATGTAAGACATTGAATCCGGGTTTGGCCCGTGGCGTTGGTGCTGCGGTATGCACTCTGCGTCATGATCTGAGAGATAGAACCCATTACAGTGGATTACCCCTGTGATCGTATCAACATCACTTAGACCCAGACTGTCGCGCTTGGAACTCGAAACCGACCTCTATTTTCCGATCATCACTTCCGTGGCCTTGACGGCGACCGTGACGGAGTCGTTGACTTTCAAGCCCATATTTTTCACCGATCCTTCCGTGATGGCGGCGACAAATTCGAGCGTGCCGACCTTCACGATCACCTCGGCCATGGCCTGGCCCTCTGTGATTCGCGTGACCGTCCCTTGAAATTGATTACGTGCACTGAGTTTCATTGTCCGTCCTCCTTATGTTTGGTATGGGTTCTCTTGCAATCTGATGACAGCCTAACATCCTCGGATGAGAAACTGATGTGTGTTCGGTGAGAATGTTCTGCTAGTTGCCAAACTTGGGTCGATTACTCTTTTACGACCATGACTTCGGTTGCTTTGACCAAAGCCATCGCCGTATCGCCGATACGGAGCCCAAGTTCGTCGAGCGCGTCGCGCGTGATTACGGCAGTAATCCTATGCGAACCGATGTTGATATCGATCTGCGCCATGATCGTGTCTCGCTTGATCGCCGTTACCCGGCCGACGAGCTTGTTTCGCCCGCTCACATCGTCGAGGCCCGATGATTTTGTGCCCAGCCACCGATCAAGCAGCGATTTTGTGAAGCGATAGCGTCCTCCAATTTTCGGTGCGTCAATTTTCCCTTCCCAAATATATCGGTAGAATGTCGGCAAGGTTAGCCGAACATAGCGTGCGGCTTCCTTCGCCGTGAGGACAGGGCCTACACTCATTTGTTTGCCATTGGTGCGGCCATCCATTCCATGCGGCTTCATGTGCGTTCTCTCCTCCTATCCGAAGGTGTATGCATCTCATGGCACGTTCTCCGGATGCGCAGGCCTTGCACTGGAGGGCGTACCCGATTGCAAGGCCCTTCTTATTCAAGTGCTAAGGGAAACAGCGGTTAGTGCCGTGGTTGATCAAACCCGATCAGGAATCCCTCGGGTCCATAGACTTCCAAACGATCCACCTTTCGTTGGCTTCGCATGACGCCCGGTTTCAGTCGAAACCGAACGATTCGTTCGCGTTGTGCAGCGTCAAGAGTCGCGAATGCCGTGCCTATCCTTGGTTCCAGTTCCTGTTGCAACGCCGTGACATCGTTCACCACAAAATTCAACTGCACCCATCCGGTCGGGCGCGGGGTGCGGAGATCCTGGCGGATGACGACAAGTATATGGCGATAACAATAGGCCCGAATGCGATCGGTTTGCGGATGGTCCAGTTGCTGGACGAGGGGAGCCTGGAGAACGGACTCGAACAATTGTTCATACAGGTGAATGTCGGTGGTTTCAATTTGAATATTATCGAAGGCTTCGACGTCAGATGCTCGACAGGGTGTACCGGGTGCGAGCCCCATTTCTGTATGGGGCTCGCTCGGCATCATATCCTTTGCCGGCGCCAGAGGCCCCGGCGGCAGGGATGACAGGACGATGAGGCCAATGAAAAGCCAACGTCCGATGTGGTGTGTCATGAGCCGAGAATGGTTACGATGTGACATGTGCCGGCTTAGTCGGAATTCGAATTGGAGGACTGCTTCGGCAACGGAGGATCGATGATCTGAATGCGAATGATATTTGAGACGTTGCGGGCGCCGGACTTGTCCCCAGGATTGATGATACGCGCAAATCCCTCGGATGATAATAAGGCACCGTCCTTTGCATAGGCCACAATGACTTGATGATGACCTCCGATCGCCGGAACTAATTCACCCATTGCATACGCTTGTTGATAACAATCGCTGCCGGTCACGAGGATCACTTTACGGTTCAGATCGTTTCGCACTCCCTCATTCAGCGTGATTTGAGCCTGCTGAAGCAAGTCGTAGAGTAAGACGCCGGTCCACTGACCGGTCTCGAATCCGGTCGGGCTGGACCCTGAGCGATAAAAAGACCAGACGGTCGTCTGAGTCGGTTGTCCTCGAAGCGTATCGAGATTGAAGGTTCTGGGGTTTTTGACCTTTCCCCCCAGGCGAAATTGAGCGGACGGTCCACCTGGACAGTTCTGAAAGTGCTGGCGGGCTGCTTCGGGGGAGAGATTCGTCGGGGTCGGTTGGTTATTGGAGGCTGCCTCCAGCCCATCGGTTTCTTGCGCGAATGCGAGAGGCAAGGTGCCAGATCTCGTTCCTGCTAGGAGGGCAACAAGAATCGCGAGTATGATTCGAAACGATGATCGCAGGATGTCTCCTTTCGTAAGCCGTGTGACGGTGGATGGTGGGTCATGAATCAAGGTGCTACTCCATGAGTTCTTCATTCAGTGCGACGGATTTAATCTGGGCACAGACCCGTTGCCCTGGTTTCAATCCTAAGGTGACCAGCGATTTTCGCGTGATGCTGGCGACGAGCGGCGCTCCGATATCCAACAGCAGATCGACCGAGGACTGGTCGATCTCCCGAATCTCAACGATGGTGGCGTCAAGCACGTTCAAGACGCTGGTCGGAGCGGTGGATCGGCCGACGACGATGCTGACATCGCGTGAAAGGATGTGGACGCGGACCGATTGTTCAACGGCGACCGCTTGAATCGGAACGAATAACGAGTGTCCGTTGAACTCCAGCTGTGTAAGGCCGTACTGCGTGTCATGCTTGGCTACGCGAACATCAAAGACGGCACCGACTCGCTGTGAGCCGGCCTGCCCGCGAAATTGGCGGGAGGTCAGCATCTGGTTGACCGCTCCTGCTCCCACGGTGCGCCCGTCTTTGAGAAGCACGACGCGGTCTGCGAGTTGCAAAATTTCGGTGATGGCATGACTGACGTAGATCACGGGGATCTGCAATTCCCGGTGAAAGCGGCGGATAAACGGGAGGAGTTCCTGCTTTCGTTGAATATCGAGCGACGCGAGGGGTTCATCCATCAGCAACAGCTTGGGGCTGGTCAATAGCGCGCGACCGATGGCGACACGCTGTTGTTCGCCGCCGGATAACTTATGAATACGGCGATTAAGGAGCCGGTCGATGCCGAGAATATCGACGACCTGCTCGATGGCGATGCGACGTGTTTCCGCAGGGATGCGGGTGTATCCGTAGAGCAGATTCGAGCGGACATTGAGGTGGGGGAACAGCCGAGGTTCTTGGAAGACGTACCCGATCGGTCGTGCATAGAGCGGGAGGCACAGATTCTTGGTCTCATCCTGCCACAGCGCGTCACCGAACTGCAGAAACCCATTAGGCGCCCGTTCGAGTCCGGCCAGGCACCGAAGGAGCGTGGTTTTTCCTGAGCCGGACGGCCCGAAGAGGGCGGTGATGCCTGACATCGGTTCATCCAGATCGACCGTCAGTCGAAAGGTTGCATAGGGAAGGTCGAAGTGTGCCAGTAAGCGATTCATGAGACGTGTATCGGAAATCGACGGTTTGTCACATAGACGGCGAGCAGCACGAGGAACGAAAAGATCAGCAGGGAGGCAGAGACGGTATGCGCCTGAGCATATTCCATGACTTCGACATGCTCAAAGATCGTCGTGGAGAGGACACGGGTCTGTCCAGGAATCGATCCACCGACCATGAGCACCACGCCGAACTCACCCATTGTATGCGCGAACCCAAGCACAATCGCACTAATGTAGCCGCGCAGCGCGATCGGTGAAATCACGGTGAAAAACGCGTCCATCTTCGAGGCGCGAAGCGACCATGCCGCTTCCAGTGGAGCCTTGCCGACCGCTTCAAACGCGCTTTGCAGCGGTTGGATGACGAACGGCATCGAATAAAACACCGAGGCGATCACCAGACCGGTAAAGGTGAAGGCCAGTGAGAGATCTGCAAGACGGCCCAACGGTCCGTACGGACCCAAGGCGACGAGGAGGTAGAATCCCAGGACCGTGGGAGGAAGCACAATCGGGAGTGCGACGGTGGCTTCCACAATAGGTCTCCACCGAGATTTGGTATGAGCCAACCACCACGCGAGGGGAGTGCCCACAATCAGCAGAGTCACGACGGTCATCGTGGCTAGTCGGATGCTGACCCACAGCGCGCTCAGATCGAGATCTGTCAAGGCTCCCATAGATGTTCCTGCCACAGCATTACCGTTGTCGGTTGATGAGGTTTCATGCGCGATCGCATTCTTTCTATTTCAACTCATAGCCATAGCGTTCGATGATCTTCTTTGTCTGCGGGCTGCGCATGAACTCTATGAGGGCTTTTGCCGCATGGTTCTCCTTCCCCTTTGTCAGCAAAATCACATCCTGTCTGATCGGTTCGTACAGACTGGTTGGAACGTCCCAGCGACTGCCTTGGCCCTTGAGCTTTGTGTTCATCACTTGAGAGAGGGCCACAAACCCCAATTGAACATTGCCGGACTCGATGAATCCCATGGTTTGGCCGATATTCTCTCCCATCACAATGTGTGGCTGTAGGCGTTCCCAGAGGTCCAGCTTCTGAAGCGTTTGTGTTGCCGCGAGGCCATAGGGCGCAGTTTTTGGATTCGCGATGGCGAGGCGTTTGATCGTATTCACGCGTAGCGTCTCTTCTCCTTTGATGAAGTCTGCATCCGGACTCCACAGCACGAGACGACCAATGGCATACGTGACGCGAGTGTCCTTGACGCCCAGTCCCTCATTCTCCAACAGTTGAGGACGCTCCGCATCGGCAGAAAAGAAGATATCGAATGGCGCGCCATTCTTGATTTGGGAATAAAAAGTTCCCGAAGATCCTCCGGCGACCTGTAGTTGATGTCCGGTCGAGTGTTCAAACTCGATGGCGATTTCACGAAACGGCGGAATGAAATTGGCGGCGACCGCCACTAAGGCTTGCTCGGCCCATGTCGGTGTGGCCGCCACTAGGGCTATGATAAACAGGCACCAAGCGAAGAATTTCTGTTTCATGACCAATCCTTTCTAGATTCTGACTCGTACGGCAGCATAGAAATAGTCACTGTCCTTGTTCCCTCCCGCTGGCAGGCCTGCAGAGGCGGGGAGCCGGTCGAAATAGGAGCCCTTGAACCAATGGACGTATCCGACATCAAAATCTAAGTTGGAGGTCACGGCCCATTGTGCGCGAAGCTCGACGTCATGTCCCAATGAAGTACCAGCGCTCCCGGTGGCGTCCCGTAAGCCGGTGTTCCCGAAAAAGTCCTTGCTTTGAGCGAGATACGAAACACGGTGCTTCACTTGCAAAACTACGTTTGGGGTAGGAGTGACGATCAGGCGCCAACCGGGAGAGTTGAGATTCGTTCTTGAAAAGGGTCCCCAGATGCCGGTCGGTCCGTATTCAAACCGACGAGCGCCGAACAACGTGTCGAATCCTCCATCCTGACTGTCGCCCGGTTGGCGATCTCCGCTGGCATAGTCGTAATGGAACACCAGTCGGGGCGTCCAGGGCAGGTTGAACGTGTACCCGAGATCCAAATGTTGAAAGTGAGCGAAGTGATCAGTGACCCCTCGAGTTCCGGTTTGCCAGGAGGTCTCAATCTCGTAATCCATCTCCCCTGTCCTAGGGTCTTTATACAGGCGGCCTCCGGCAGTTGAGTAGGTACGGTGCGCCGCTCCGTTCGGCACGCGCTGATCGTTCAGAGCAAAATAATAGGCGTCGGCTTGGAACCAAGAGAAATGTTTACTCTCCAGATAGGTTCCCCAAAAAAGAAGATTGTGATACTGCTGATCGAGCCTCACGTCATCTCGTATGACCGGTTGCACCGCGAATGCCCGGATTCTCCAGGTCTTATCTTGCGCGATTTGCCAATGAAACCCATCGAACGAGTTGGTGGTGTTTCTGAAGTCATTGCGTGCCACCAGTCGACGTCGACCGAAATCCATGGTCATGCGGCCGAAGTGAATATCGGTGCGGAGCCCGGTCCCAAAGATGTTATTCACCGTGAAGGATCCGAGTAACTGCAAGACATCGAATTGATTGACGGTGGTCGTATCGCGGAAATCTCCGCGATCTCCATCGAGAAAGGAGCGTGAGTCTTGCCCCTCGAACAAGAGTCGCAACGGGCCGTCGCCGCCTAAGCCGATACGAACGCGCGACCGCAACGCAATTTGCGCGTCGGTCCGGCCTCCACCGATGGTTTGGCTTGTGCGCCATGGATGATCGTATGACTCGAAACGAGTCCGGTTTTCGAATCCAAGATCCAGCCAGTCAGGTAATCGCAGCAGCGATTTTTCATAATGAACCCAATCAATATCTTTCCGCTGATTGAGCACCGCATCGGCCGGTTCGATCCAATTTTTCCCGGTGCGATCCGTCGCTTTCAAGTAGCCTTCGTCGGTGATCAAGTGCTTGTCGTGCATGAGTTTTAGGACCGGGTCTTCCGTTTCCTTAAACACCCATTTTCCGTCTTTCTGAACTAACTCACCATACTCGGCGGCCTGGAGTGTGTCTGCTCCTGAACAAAAGAGCGACATGCTCAGCAAGCTGCACCACAATGATTTCTTCGGCATACATTCCCTTCGTAGGTCTTATCTCAACAGTTATTGTGGACGTGTGATTTCTGCCTTCGCGAGAACGTACTCAAGAGACCCGCAGTGCGTGGACTTTCCCGGTTTCGCTGGTGTCGTATCCTCCGAGGGCTTCGATTTCGTCTCGAAAGTGACGACTGATGAGCGTGTCAAACAGATGAGCCAATGTCGAATGTCGGATGGGATGCGCGATAGGGTTTAGGCACGACGAGGTCATAGGTGCTGCTTGGAGCGGGATGAAATCGAGTTCGAACAGTTGAGCCGCTGACCTGATTCCCACCCCGACGTCTGCCCGGCGCTCCGCAACGGCCCTTGCCACGTTGAAGTGCGAAGAGACGATTCGGTCGTACCCTTGAACGTGCGTCGGCTCAACCCCGGAGGCTTTCAGTCGTTGATCAAGGAGCAGCCTTGCTCCGGAGCCTTCTTCCCGATTGACCAACGTCACCAGAGGTTCCGCAAGATCGACCGCGGTGCGAATCGATTGTGGATTGTTCGGTCGAACCATAAATCCTTCCTTCTAAGTCGCGCAGGTCACGACGTCATAGCATAACCCGTTGCATGATCGTCTCAGTGTTGGAAGATTTGATTTGCCGGTTGTTAGATCAAGGAGGTGTATGCCGACAATGTGGACTTCGCCATGATTCAGGGCTTGGAGGGCGTCCGTACTGCCCATGGTCCGGCCGACGACGGTGGTTCGGTCTTTGTGTCGCCGGAGATGTTCACCCACTAAACAAATGGCAGGATCGCATCCGGCGACAGAGATCTCCCGTTGGATCGTCTCACGGTCGCGGGACAGTTTGATGCGAACCCTGGCACCGGATTGCCGATTACAGGTCTCGCTCACATAGCCGTCAGCTGACACGGTGTACGGCAGATGCTCTTCCAAATCGGCAACAGACCGCACAATCGTTCGTTTTCTCACAGTTGCGACTTTGACGCGGATCGGGTGAGTGCTCGTCCCAGTTTGAAGAAGATCGCCGATTAGGCTGCCTTCAAGAAGGTTTTCAGCTGGAGCAAAGCTGAACAGATCGTCGACATGGCAATCCAAGACTGCCAGCAACCGGAGCGCCACAGCCATTGCGGGCAAGTACAGATTTGATTCGATGGCTGAGATCGCTTGCCTGGTTACGCCTGCTCGCACGGCAAGTTCACCCTGAGAGAGGTCTCGTTGCGTGCGAAATGCTTTGAGGTGATTGGAAAATGTCGACGCTGTTCCTCGCTGTTGCTCTTGAAACGTCACGATCGTTGATAGCAATAATAATTGCTGAATGTCAAATTTAAAGCTGTATCATTTAAATTTATAATTATAACATAATGATATGTATTAGTTTTATACACACAAAATATATGATTCACAATTCCGATCAAATTAGTATAGTATTGGGGAATCATTGTATAAGAAGTTGAAAAAGAATCTGTGGAGGTTGCTATGACCATGCATGCACGTACATTTCTTTTGGGGATCAGCCTACTTGGTGTCCCAGTTCATTCAACCATGGCAGAGACGATCCGTGTCGGCCATTTTCCGAACGTGACCCATGTGCAAGGCCTTGTCGCACATCATCTCTCGCGGATGGGACAGGGTTGGTTCGAGGAGCGCCTGGGTAAAGATGTGAAGATTGAATGGTATGTCTACAATGCTGGCCCGAGTGCCATTGAGGCAGTTTTAGCTGGTTCGATCGACATGACGTATGTGGGACCAAATCCAGCCTTAAACGCTTATACCAAATCGAATGGAGCGGAGATCCGAATCCTTGCTGGCGCAGCGGCAGGTGGCGCTGCGTTAGTGGTGCAGTCCGATTCCAACCTCAAACAGCCGACAGACTTCCGTGGGAAAACCATCGCAACTCCACAGCTCGGCAATACCCAAGATATTGCCTGCCGCACTTGGCTAGCCAATGGCGGATTGAAGATCACACAGACCGGCGGGGAGGCCTTCGTCGTTCCGACGCCGAATCCTGATCAAATCGCTCTGTTTCAACAACGAAGACTCGATGCGGTCTGGACAGTCGAGCCTTGGGTATCTCGCCTTGAACGGGAAGCAGGAGCCAAGGTGTTACTCGAACAGTCACAGGACAGTGTCACAGTTCTTGTGTCAGGGGTGAAGTTCGTGAAGTCCCAGTCAGAATTCGCGCGCAAGTTTATCCAGGCTCACCGAGAACTCACGGCCTGGATTCTCTCGCATCCGGAAGAGGCCAAGAAGATGGTCCTTGAGGAATTAGCCACTGAGACACAGGTCAAGGTTTCTCCTGAGCTGATTGCTCAGGCGTGGAAACGTATTATGCTGCGCCCGGAGGTATCGATCGAGGAGTTTCAGCAGTTCGCAAGTAACGCCCAACGCGCAGGGTTCATGCGTACGGCACCGGATTTGGCGAGGCTCATTGAAAGGGTAGAGTGAGATGGAGCGTCTGGTCTCTTCTACGGATGCTGTTCCAACCAAGCTCGTACTTGAACATGTCTCGAAGTGGTTTCGCACCAGTTCATTGCATGTTCAGGCGCTTGACGATGTCACGCTTCGTATTGCCGATGGGGAGTTCGTCTGCTTGGTCGGGCCGAGCGGATGCGGAAAATCCACCCTGTTGAATCTGATCGCGGGTCTTGATCGACCAGATCGTGGAACGGTGCAAGGCGATGGCCAGACCATCAGCGGGCCGGGACCCCATCGGCTGATGATGTTTCAGGAAGCCGCGCTGTTTCCATGGCTCACGGTGCTCGGTAACGTCTTGTTCGGTCTTAAGCTCGTCAAGGGGTTGAGGGCATCGGAGTGTCGCGAGAAGGCTGAGTACTTTTTGGAGCTCGTAGGTTTGAAGCGATTTATGCATTCCAACGTGCATGAACTCTCCGGTGGCATGAGGCAACGAGTGGCACTGGCGCGCTCACTGGCACCGAATCCCAGTGTGCTCTTGATGGATGAACCATTCGGCGCGCTGGATGCGCTGACTCGTGAGCAGCTGTACGGGGACATCCAGCGCATTTGGAGCCAGCATAGGAAAACGATTGTCTTTGTCACTCATAACGTGCGTGAAGCTGTGTGTCTGGGCGATCGAGTCATCCTGTTTTCACCGAATCCTGGGCGAATCAGGGAGGAGTTTTCCATCCCACTCCCTCGGCCGCGAGATATCAATAGTGTAGACCTTGCTCGCTACTCCACCGAAATCACCCGCGTGTTGAAGAGCTACGTTCATAGCGAGGTCGCAGGATGATTGCACGGTGGGCTGTCGCATCCCTCTTTTTCGTGTGTCTGATCGGTATCTGGCAGCTTGTCTTCAATACCCAGATTTGGTCTCCGCTGCTGCTACCATCCCCGTCGAGCGTCATGCTCTATCTCTGGTCTGCTGTTGAGGACGGTACCCTCTGGGAGGCCACTCTCGTGACAGTGCGCCGTCTGCTGCTCGGCTATGGGTTGGGAATTCTCATTGGGCTGCCACTCGGCCTTCTCACCGCGTCTTTTAGATGGTCTCAGGATACGATTGGCGTGTTGGCTCTTGGGCTTCAAACGCTGCCGAGCGTGTGCTGGGTTCCGTTAGCGCTCCTCTGGTTCGGTCAGACCGAAGCGGCGATGTTGTTTGTCGTTGTGATGGGAACATTGTGGTCCCTGATTATCGCAACGGATACGGGCGTGCGGACGATCCCGCCGATCTACAGCCGTGCGGCCCGCAGTATGGGATCGTCCGGTTTCCATACCTGGACCCATGTCAAGTTACCGGCCGCGCTTCCTTTTCTCTTGAGCGGCATGAAGCAAGGTTGGGCATTTGCCTGGCGTTCGCTGATGGCGGCGGAAATCTATGTGACAATTCTGACAGGCTTCGGTCTTAGACATCTCTTGCATTATGGACGAGAGCTCAATGCGATGGATCAGGTGATCGGTGTGATGCTGGTCATCGTCCTGATTGGACTGGCTGTGGATAAGACACTCTTCGCTCCCGTTGAACGACTGCTTCACCGTCGATGGGGTACAGCACGTCAGTAACTCCTTGCCGAGAGCACTTGGTCGCCTGATTGAGGAATATTTCCGGCGTGATCAGCGCAGGCTTACTCTTCGTGATCTCAACACAATGATTCTAGGTCGACCATAGTCACCATCGGTGTCCTAACACGGTCAAGCGGTGTGGAAGGTGATCCGTGGCGGGCCTGAACTTAGCCCGCCACCCTGTTGTGTGAGGCACGATCTATCAGTGTCAATAATGGTGATCATGATCATGGTCGACTTGTAGATCCTTGTGAATCTCGACCGTGCGTGCAGCGGTGTTCTGAACGATACGGCTGTTCAATGGGAAGAATTCGTCGAGTTGGCGAATTTGGGCAGGGGTGACCTTTAGTGGCTCGGACAAAACATACCAGCTTACACCCTCGCTGCAAGGTGGGGTCGTTAGAGAGCCTGCATAGGTGAAAACCTGGCCGCTTTCTCCGGGAATCAACTTCGAGGGATCCAAGGCAATCCCGGCACCAGCCTGGTTATACGTATCGTGTTTCCGCGGGGTATTCTCAAGGATCTTCTTCAGGATGGGATTCTCACCATAGTGTTTTGAATCATCTAAAAACACGCCGAGCACCGCAAGTCTTCCATCATCACGCTGATGCACAAAATGTAATTCCCCCCCGTATTGCTTTCCTGAAGGATGCTTGTCCGTGATCACGACGTGCTCGCTCGGCGCGTGGAAATGTAACTGCACCAGTGGGTAGAGTTCTCGGCCAATAAATAGTTTTCCTGGGTACCCTTTGGAGAAAGAGACTTGTACGGCATGGCCTGTGTTTCGGAAGACATAGGCATTGTCCTCGTTCTTTCCAATATTGGCGCCCTCGATGCTGCTGGTTGAACGCATGTACCGTATGTGCAGGGAGTTCGCATGACGTTCGGGCTCGGCAGCTGGGTTATTGTCTGGATTTTGCGTCTTAGGGTTGATGGTGATCGGGATGAGATTCGAGGTCAAATTGATCGCAATCGGTGATTGGTGGGACCCAATCGCACATTCAGCAAAGGGAAGTGGCATCTGAGCCTGATTTGTGCTCGGTGCACCAGGAATATTGGCCCAGAGGGTACCATCCCGACCCTGACTCTCCTCGCTGTGCTCCCAGAGGGATGCAGTTGCGGGAAAGGTCGACAGGATCATGGTCAAAGCCAGAATGACTCCAACTGTTACATGCTTTTCCATCTGATATGTACCTCATCATTTATGGTGTGAAGACAAATCTATGTCGTTACGCTATGGCACACCTGTCCTGCTACGCTTCCAATCCTCCCATACCAGGAAGGGCAAGATCGTTTAGGTTTCAGGACGTCAGTTCAAAATCTTCCGTCAACAAGTTTGTATTCGGCAATCGGGAGCCGATGCTGACGGAGGCTGTGTGTCCGATAGGATTGGCACGGAGGGAGAAAGAGAAGGAGAAAGCTCAATAGAACCTAAGCTCGCGGATAGGACAGAAAACAGCACGATACACTTCGCGATCTTCATACGGACTCCTTTATGTATAGGTATGGAATGGGTTGGGCCAAGTAGAGAGCCTTCCGTCGTCAGCGGGAAGCCATCGCCAAAGATGCGGTCACCCCACCTGCAGTGATCTTCAGCGAACATTTTGATCACCGCTGTAACTCAAGGTGATCGCCAAAGAAACCTTTTGTTAGGAGATCAATTCGGGGAGGGGTATATCAAAAGAGGCTCCATACCCACTATCAGTAGAAGCCGGTATTGTTGGCGATGAATCACTGTATGACCGAGAATGGGCATGAATTTGATTATTGCAATCCACTCGGCTCAGTGAATGATGCGGTTGACCTCAGAGGAAGAAACGCAGACGCACGATGAGAGATGAAAGGGATTCAACGGCTTCTTGCGATTGGCTGACAGTCGTCTAACGCAGTTCAGGGAGACGGTCGATGATCCGAAGTCGGAGATCCTTTCCTAGTTGGATCTGTACCATTTTACTGGAAAGCTTCTCACGCATTTGGCGAATTTCTTCAGCAGTAAATTGCACCTGTCCGCCACAGCGCTCAACCAAATTAAAAATAAGTAAAGACGTCAGGTACTCAGCTTCTTCATCACTGGCATGGCGGCTCATGTTGAAAATCTGCGACATCGTGGTACCGGTCTCCAGTTGACGACTGGTACTTATCGCCGAGCTCGCTCCCTTTCCACAATGACACATACGTAGGGGGGAGAGTGCCTTGACAAACAATATTGAAAGATGACCTTGTGCCGGTCCCTATTCGAGCCTATCGCTTTCCGTGCATCAGGGCATGATATGCGCCAATGCACCAACACATACGCGCCTATGCGCACAATCGTCCTTCTTTACGCGATAGTTATAGAATTGTATCAATTATTTCTAATGCTTAAGTGACGTCTCTCTTTCAGCCCTATTGTTGCTGTAGTGCCCTCCAAGATGAATGGTTAGTTTTTGGGAGGGCAATGCCATGAATGGCACCGTAGGTTCTCTTTCCGCAGGTCAAGATACTGAATCACGATCCGAAATGTCAGTGGCCGAGTCTGCGGCGTTCCAAGCTCAGTATGTGGGGCGTGACATTGCGGCAGGATTGATCACTGGCGTTATGGCCATTCCCCTATCTGTGGGGATCGCCATGATGTCCGACTATCCGATCAAGGTCGGACTCGTCACCGTGGCGTTTGTCTGTTTGATTGGGTGGGTGAACGCCTGGGTCCGGCCGGGGAACTATATCGGCTGTCCGGGAATCGCCGCAGGGCTGGCTCCGGTAGTGGTGATGAGGGTGACGAGTTTTGGGATATGGGGAACATGGCATTTGTGATCATTTTCATGGCCGTCATGCACCGTAAAAGGAGTTCAGAGACGGAAGCTTTACCTGACCGAATTACAGGTTGATGTAAAACTGCAAAAGCAAGATGTGGTTGATCAAGTTTGCATTGCCATGGAGCGTACGGCTGTTGAGCATCTGGTTCTGGTAGCCAACATCCACGTTGAAGTATTGGTTAAATGTTTTGTTGATCCCTAGGAAGAGCCGATTTTGGTCGATTCCAGCACCGGGTCCCTTGCCCCCATGTCTTACCTCATCGATGGTGTCGACCGAATTGAGGTTGATAAAGATCTCGTCATAGCCGACGAGCGCCCATTCCGGGGCCATGGGCAATGGGTAGGACAATTTCAACATTTGGCGGAGTCGCAGAGCGGTGCCGGCTGCATGCTCGATCCAGCGCTCTTCCATCCTGGTTCGACTCATGAACTTAAAGTCGCCGAATTTGTGGGTGTAGATAGCTTGCTGAAAGATGCGGTTTTCTTGGAAAAATGCTGGCTGAGGCGGGTTGTGCGGCTGATTAAAGTTCCCCACCCATGCATAGCCTTGCCAAAGAGAAAGATTCTCGGTCAGCTGATAGCCAAGCGCCGGACGAAGCAGCAGCTGATCGATATTGGTGACATCGTCGCCAATGCGTGGGTTGACCTCCATGTAGGCGAGGAATTTAGAAGGTAACTTCACGTTTAGATAAAACGGTGTCCAGAGCCGAAAATCAGATTTTGTATTAGGGCCCAATTGTTCATATGCCTGTGCAGGCGTCATACTGGCCCCCGCTAGGTTCCCGATGAGCACCCCAACTCCCACTAGCCCTGCCCATGTCTGATTCCACTGTTTTCCCATCTGGGACACCATAAATTTCTCCTGTGGTTATGGGTTTACCCGTCTTTGAACCCCATCTCTGTGATGTCTGACTTGGATGAGTCAGGATGCAGAGGTGGCCGGATTCGTATAAGTCTCTGCAATGATCGTCTCGTCCAGTTCCATCTTGTATCGATTCTCACGGCATCAGGTCATAGAGGGACGTGGGATGACAATTCAACTGGGTTGTTCTGCGCAGTTCCGGTAGAGGCCGAGTGCTGCAGTGTGGTGAAGATTGGCACCGAACGGCTACGTATGTAACCGTTCAGTGCCTTATGTCGGCAGCGATACTGATCACTTCTTCGTCGCGTTCATTGTCGTCGCCTTTTCAAAATTCGACTCTAGCACGAAGCGTTTATGCAAAGGTTGAATTGGCCTCACATTATCGTGCCCCACGAGAGCGCGGAACTTCTGGATTTGTTCGGCGGAGACTTCAATGGAGTCGTGCAGAACCATCCAGATGACGCCTTCTGAACAGGGTGGGGTGGTGAAGGATCCGGAGTAGAGGTAGTAGGATTTTCGTTCAGGGAGGAGGTTCATCGGATTGACAGTATGGTTATGATCATCAATGACTTCTCCGACATTGGATGGCGCATGCTCCAAGAAGGTCTCAAAAAATGTATTATGTTTCCCCTCCTCCATGAAGACGGCGACTACAGCTACCTCGTGCCGTTCGTTGTGATGCACCAGATGCAGCTCCATCGGGTAGTGTTTATGATCTATGGTATGCTCGCTCGGAGTATGAAAATGAAATTGTTCAAGCAAGTAGAGGTCATCATCGAACACGATCGTGCTGTCCTTATCAAAATGGAGTACTGTTTGGCCGTGCTTCGGGTAGCGAGACTTGGCCATTTCCGAAAGCGGTTCGATTTCCTGTAACGTATGCCCGTTGTTGACCACATGAAAAGGAGCGTCTCGATAAGAAAACTGGACGTCGTCGAGCGTTGTCTTGCGCGTACGCAACAGATCAATCGGTGATTGGTTCATGCCTTTTTCGCAGAGAGAAGTATCCGGCCCAAGCTTGCCCCAATGATGCGGTCCACGATCTCCGTCATAGCCCCATATGCTATGCCCCGTTTCTCCTGCATGCAGAAGAGACGGAAGCGATAAGACGAGCGTTATCGTTAAGCCACGAATCACAGTTCTCGTGAGAGCCTTATTGAGCGACAGGGGAACCGTGACTGCTGAGTTCCGCAATGAGAATGACTCCATGATCTATCCCTCCCTCAACGATGTAGTGCTCGTTTAGATCCATCTACAACGAATCATGAAACCTGGACGGAGACGGTCGTTTCTGACTGGGTGTATTTATCTCTCCTATTGTGCAGAGAGAGCGACGCCGCACACTGTACACAGTGCGATTTCTAAAAATCAAGGGGGGCTCGCCGAATGTGCCCATCGCCGCACTGTTTAACTTATCACATAAAATCAATATGTTAAGCGCGAATAACTTCATCGGAAGTAGGGTGCGCATCTTGCTCAATGTAGAGCCATCGCGGTCTTGTCAAAGCAAGTTTGCGAGCAGGTAATAGCCTTCATGGATGGTTGTTCAAATCAGCGTGCAAAGGTCATTGCTCGGTTCTCCAGTGGGTGACGCAGATGGAGCTCGCGGCTATCGGCGTAGTCGTATGGAGGCGCAGTGAGAACACATGTGCATATCAATGAGCTGCAGTGACCCTCGCCGCACGGAGCTGCAATCTCGCTTGAGTAACCGGGAGTCTACGCGCTGGTGAGAAGGAGGAATCATGCATCATCTGACGAAGACGATGCTTCTTGTCGCAGTGTTGCTTTTCCTCCAAGCCTGCGGGACCACAGTCCACCAAGGTCAACGGGGCGTACGTTCGAATTTATTAACCGGTGGTCAGACCAACGAAACACTCAAGAGCGGATTTTATTGGCGGGCGCCATGGAGCCAGATCGATGTCTACAACGTGCAATGGCGCAGTTATACCGAAACGGTCGAAGCTCTAAGTTCGGACGGACTGCCGGTCACCATCAAGACCATCATACTCATGAGACCGACTCCCGAAGAGTTGACTCTCCTGGCCCAGAACATCGGACCAGATTTCTACCCTCGTGTCGTTAAACCTGAGTTGTTGACCGCCATCAGGATCGCTGTCTCCAGGTATCCCATGGTCATCGTGCTGGAGCACAGCTCTGAAATCGCAAGCATGGTGGAGGCGGTCGTGGTGGACAAACTCAAATCCCGTCATCTCCAGGTGGCAAGCGTCGCCATGATTGCCAATATCGAACTAGCCAAAGTCAGGTTCGGCGCCGTCGGGCAGAAGCAGGCTAAGGAGCAGGAGAAGCCACCAAAAGAATTTGAGCTCATCACCGCTGAAGTTGATGTGGAGAATGCTCGTGGGCGGGACCGTTTTCTCCGCATTCAGCCTGAGGGATGGAGCCGAAGGACTGGTCATTCGCTCGTCCGGTAAGGCCAAGGCAGAAGAAACCAACACCCGGATGCTGATCCCTGGGTATATCCGGTTCAATCACCCCCCACAGTTCAAAGTTGAAGGTAGCCTTCTCTAACGATGAAGACCAGCTTAACGAGGGAGCGGGTGCCACACATTCCTCGAAGAGGACGTTGGGCATTCATCGAGCATGCGCATTGGCCATTCATGAGATCAACGAAAGGAGATCCACCATGCGTAGTGTCGGAGGGTTTGCACTATTCGTCCTGTTAGCGGCCTGCACGAACACTCCACTGTTTCCTCCAGATGTCATGAACGGCGTCAACTTCGATACCGTTGGGATTAAGGCCTGGAAGGATCAAGTATCACATCCGTCAGCTAACTTTGCCTCCCAGAAAGTGGAAATGGAGGGGACAATCATAAAAGTCATTCCCAAGCCGGAAGGGGCGGTTATTCTTATCGATGGGCACCCAATCGGCGAAGACCGGCTGTTTCATCCAGAGGGTAAGGCGGGAGAAGACATATTGCGATTCGCGATCGTCTTCAATGGGATGGTAGATCCCGATATGTTGCAGACTGGTAATCGCGTCGTCGTAATCGGTGTCACAGACAAACCGGCTTTGGAATCGATAGGCTGGATGCCTAGGCCTTTGCCGCATCTTCGTGCGCAATGCCTGCACATTTGGAAGACAGACGAAAGCGAACGCAATAGGTTTCCTTATGGAGACATGTCGAGAGCGACACAGGAGGAACAGACCTTCTGTCATAAAGAAAACATAGAGAAGCACGTATCTACTGGTGGCTAAGGTGATGAAAATGGGGAACTAGCAGACTCATGGCGAAGCGAGTTGTTGAGGTGTACGTGAACTCTGCCGAACCATGGTCTGCCGTATGACCCTGATTTACTCAGGCAGGCCAGCGGACCTTCATCTAAGCCTTCCGATAGGCACAATGGGCGCGCTCATCAAGTGCCAGAGAATCTGAGGTGAAATCCGTGTATAGGCGAGCACCATTTATTAGTAAAGTCCGCGAGGCATTCGCATCACCTAATTTAGTGAACAATCTGTTGAGCAACCTATTGGGTTATCGTATTCAAAACCACTCAACAGCTGCACATCTCCTCTCTCAAACTGAACCAGTAATACACGGGATGAGGAAGTCGGCACTAGTCATTCATTGCGCCGAAACGGCGAGCGGTATTCCATGGTCAGCCCCCTTGGAAGATTCCCGTGACAGTCGCCACGGAAGCTGGAACTGGTGCCAATAACTACGGGCTTTAACTGCCTCACATTCGAAATGACGGCGCACCAGAATGGACGACGAGGGGGCAGGCTCGATCACTTCTGCATAATGGGATAGGGGTTGATAGCATAAGCCTCCCCTTCGATGAGGATCTATGTCGAAGAGCAAGCCACATGTGCTGATTCTGGGAGGTGGTTTTGGCGGGATGTATGCCGCATTGGAGTTTGAACGTGCGCTGACGCAAGGCGCGGCCTTGGATGTCACCCTCGTCAATCACGACAATTGTTTTCTCTTCACCCCGATGTTGCACGAAGTCGCGGCGAGCGACCTCGATATCACCAACATCGTCAGCCCGATCCGAAAGCTGCTCCGTCGGGTCACTTTCTTTCACGGCGAGATCGAAGCCATCGATTTCGTGCATCAACAAGTGGGCGTATCCCACGGGCATGAGAACCATTGCCACGCGCTGCAGTACGACCATCTGGTGTTGGCTCTCGGGTCGACCACCAACTTCTTCGATATTCCCGGTTTGGCCGATCGTGCATTCACCATGAAATCGCTGAGTGATGCGATTGCCCTGCGCAACCATCTCATTGCCAATCTCGAAGAAGCCGACTTTGAGTGTGGAGCTTCGCTCCGTACCGGCCTCATGAATTTCGTAGTGGCCGGAGGTGGGTTTGCTGGGGTCGAGACCATTGCAGCCATGAACGACTCTTTACGAGAGGCCGTGCAGTTCTTCCCCCATCTTCGGGAAGAGATGCTGCGGATCATCCTGGTCAGTTCCGGCACGGTCATTTTGCCGGAACTGGGGGGAAAACTCGGCACCTACGCGCAACGAAAGCTTGCGGAGCAAAAGGTGGAAATCCGCTCGAACTGCAAAGTCACCGCTGTGAAAGGCCAGGACGTTATGCTCAGCGATGGCACGACCATAACGACCAATACGCTGGTCTGGACCGCCGGCACCAGCCCCCACGCCCTCCTGGCCCCCCTGCCTTGCCCGAAAGAGAAAGGCCGGGTCCTCGTCAACGAGTACCTGGAAGTGCACGAGTGGCCTGGTGCCTGGGCCTTAGGCGACTGTGCGCTAGTCCCTGATCGCCGGACAGGCGAATTTCACCCTCCAACTGCGCAACATGCGCTGCGGGAGGGGCAGATCGCTGCACAGAACATTTTGGCCACTGTGCGAGGGGGCTGGAAGAAACCGTTCGTCTATTCCACGATTGGGCTCCTGGCACCCATCGGAAAGCGAACCGGTGTCGCAAACATTCTCGGTATCAATTTTTCCGGCTTCATTGCCTGGTGGCTGTGGCGCACAATTTACTTACTGAAACTCCCTCGTTTTGAAAAGAAAGTACTCGTGGCCTTGGACTGGACTCTAGATGTGCTCTTCTCCAAGGATTTGGTTCACTTCAGAACGACGCGCCCCACAACGAGGTCAGCACCGGCAGAAGAATGGACGAAGTCAGCCTGAGTGACGCGAGCATTTCGTGTTTTAACATCGTCCAACCTTCAAACTATTGATTTGGGCAGCGGATCCAGAGCAGCGTCCCATTACGCGGAGCATCGACAGGGGCGGTCCGTTCGTCAGAGTACGCGCAATACCGCGAGAGAGCGAGACGGAAATTTAAATGACATCTCCTAAACGTAGCAAAACCAAGCGCACGTTAAGACTCCTCAGCATTCAAAACGTCGGACTTGATCGGGGTTCTATTCACTAACGCTCAAGGAGTCGATACCCCGCCTCACCAGTCAATACCGAGTATACACGCTGTCCACTCTTTATACCGTGAGTTGATTCCAGAATCTTGAGCACCTATCCCTGTTGCAGCGCTTTCAAAGTTTCAAATTACGCTTGTTATGTATGAGCCGCGCATTACCTCGTCCACAGACAAGTCGAGAATGAGGTCGCAAATGCGTCGTCAGGAACGATTGATCTGATGTGAAAAGGTGCCCGGTGTATTACGACCCACTCATAGTGCAAAAAGACCATGCAGGAGCCCAGCTAGAACCGGTGGATCACTCCCACGCCGACATTCGTATTGTGGTCGACTCGCTGAAAGG
Organism: uncultured Nitrospira sp.; assembly: GCA_902500775.1. Classification (GTDB taxonomy): domain Bacteria; phylum Nitrospirota; class Nitrospiria; order Nitrospirales; family Nitrospiraceae; genus Nitrospira_D. The sequence continues at coordinate 65,265 of CABVRZ010000013.1, read as the reverse complement.
CGTTCACCCCACGATTGGCCCTCTGAACACTTAACGTCAGGGCAGTCTGATCCGTCAACTGGTAGAGCAGCCTTCCAGTGCCCTGAAAAATGTTTTCGTGCTGCCCGTTTCGTTCATCGTCCGGGAGTCCACTCGTCCAATTATTTCGTTCGTAGTGGAAGTCAAGTTCTAGCTCCAGGTGGGGCATGAGTTCAGCATCCAAACCAGCTGCGAAGAAGTGATGGACATATGAGTTATCTTCCTCAGGTTCAATGGCATGGCGACCGCTACCCATGCCGCGCTCATAATGATACCCAGCAAAAAGTCGTATATGTTCCGATGCATGCCAATAGAGATGGGGACCAATAGTCCAGAATGTGGTATTACGTCGCGCAAAAGCGTCATTGTAGAGTCGCTTACCTACTCGACCCTGAATTCTGACCTCCCAATGCTCGGAGAGTCGTTGTTCAAGCCTGATATACCCCACATGGGAGGTCACCCGCTCTCTTGCCTCCACCTCTGGTTCCGCTCGACTGACCTCACTGGTCCCGAGTAATTGATCCGGGGCTCCGAAATAACGAAGCCGGACAGCCGTATTGGGATTGAATGCATGCAAAGCCTCGATGGCAACGCTTGCCTGGCTCCACTCGGGGTTAACGGCAAAAATAAACCCCTGAGGTTTGATCGAAAAGATAGTTCGTCCAAGCCCTGTCGTGATCGACTTGGAAACCAGGAAGCCTGGCTCGAAGACCATATCGGAGCCAAGCCCTGTGCGAGTCACGTCTAGGACTGGTTGCGATGGATCACCATCGAGGCCAGACCGCCGGGTAGCCGAAAACAGCGCAACGTCATCCGTATAGATAATTGTCCCGCTCCCTGAAACCGACCATTCGGCCAAGGCCTGAGTTATGTCGGTCAATGAAAACATTCCGATCAGGAAGAGAACCTGCCACCACATGACGGTTTCCTTTCTATCGCTTCTTCTAGGACGATTGATCGGCTCGTCAGTCCGATCGATTCCGGTCAGTTTTAAGAGGCTGCACCCAGATGGCTTCCACTGAACTAGGTGGCTTGGGCGTTGAAGGCGGAATGACAGGAAAGTCTGGAATGGTGGGCAGAACCACGTTTCAAGCCCATCCCGTCGACTAAATAGGTCAAAGGCGATAGACGCTACTGGACAGGGACTCTGCCTCAGCCTTCAACGGTACCTGTCTAGACCAATAGGACTACTGTCAGGAACAAGACCCTCAACAGCATCGCACTTCCTCTCTTCCACCATGGTGAATGTCCGCGCGTGCCGTGCAGATCACCGATGGTGTCGTTCGTCAATCCCCTGGCTGTTCATGCTCTGTGAACGTGTGTGCCAAGGGAACGGTTGAGAAAGAATCGGAACCGGCAGGGGAAGCACAATATCGAAGACTCCGCTCAGTGCCATATGAAATGTTCCAGACTCCACGGGTGCCACTACTCGCGCATTGAACGCTGCCTACTATGCCAAAAGCATGAAATAGGAATCAATAAAAATGAGCTGTTTCGCACCCATCGCACAGTGCGTCAACGCACTTTTCACAAATGACGTGCGATATCGAACATGCCAAATGTCTCTGTGAAGGAGGAAAATGGATGCATTGCCAGCCTCATTTCAGGCATTACGCACCGTCTCGTCTGTGCGGAATCGCTCTATTGGTCTTAGCGCACTGGATCCTCGGAAAGCCAAACATAGCCTTAGATCGAGAAGAGTGGGTGGGGTTCACCGCTATAAACGGTTGGATTTATTCAAAAAGGCTACAAATGCTTGTCGGACAAGCGTGCTAGGCAAACACTTTGCACAGAGCAAAGACAGATGCTGAAGATGTCAAGAAGAAACGAGATTTGAAACGCAGTGAAATTCTGTGGCGCGCAACACGTTATGGCTCCGACACTCTCACAGATAACGGCTCCCCGACGCACCGGCATCGGGCAGCTACACAAGACAACACCATCTGAAGCCTGCTGAAGGTATGATCCCATGAATAAGCTCGTCCAAATTGCCTTAAAAAAACCCTATACCTTTGTGGTTCTCGCCATCCTGATTGTCGTGTTTGGAGTGATGACAGTGATCCATGCTCCGACCGACGTCTTCCCAAATATTCAGATGCCCGTCAGCTCGGTCGTCTGGCTCTATGATGGGTTGATGCCGCAGGAAACCGAGGGGCGGGTCACACGAGTGTTCGAACAAATGCTGACCCAGACGGTGGAAGGCATCAAGACCATCGTGAGTACTTCCTACTTCGGACACTCCATCATCAACATCTTTCTCCAGGACGGAGTGGATCTGGCGGGGAGTGAGGCCGATATCGTGGGGATCTCGCAAACCTCTGTCAAAGCGCTCCCACCTGATGTCGCTGCACCCATGGTGATGCGGCTGTTTCCCTCTCAAGTGCCGGTCGCCGTCTTACAAATAGAGTCTGACGTGGAAACGCCGGCGGAGCTCTATAACCTATGTGTGATGCGGATTCGCCCCATGCTCGTCACGATCCCCGGTGCGATCCTGCCGCACCCTTACGGCGGTCAGGACATGCAGGTCATGATCAACGTTGATCAAGACAAACTGCGAGCCCGTCACCTCACCACAGAGGACGTGCACCAAGCGATTGAGAAGCAGAATCTCGTGTTGCCGGGCGGTGACATGAAGATCAAGGAGACTGACTGGCTGGTGCTGACGAACGCCTCTCCGCTCAAGATTGAAGAGTTCGACGATATCCCGATCAAGCGGGAAGGGAACTCCTTCATCCATCTGCGCGATGTCGCCACGGTCCGCCTGGCTGGGCGGGTCCAAACGAACTCCGTCTTAGTCGACGGAAAGCAGGCGGTCATCGTTGTCGTCATGAAAAGCAGCGAAGCGTCGACGATCGACATCGTCGACGGCATCCGAAAAATGATTCCGCGTATTCAGGAAGTGGTGCCTGCTGATGTGAAAGTGAGCCTGCTGAGCGATTCCTCGGTCTTTGTGCGGGATGCCATCGCAGACGTGGTCCATGAAATGGTTATTGCGGCGGCCCTCGTGGGCTTCATCGTCCTACTCATGCTCGGCTCATGGCGGCCCACCGTCATCGTGCTGACCTCGATTCCCCTCTCCATTCTCAGTTCGATTATCTGTCTCCATCTCCTTGAGCAATCCATCAATATCATGACACTCGGGGGGCTCGCGTTGGCCGTGGGCATTCTCGTCGATAATGCGGCAGTCATGATCGAAAATATCGACACGCATCTTGCGATGGGTAAGCCGTTGGAGGAGGCGATCATCGACGCCGCGAACCAGATCATTCTTCCGACGTTCGTGGCCACGTTAGCCATCTCCATAGTTTGGGTTCCGCTATTCCATTTAACCGGTATTGCCGGCTGGATCTTCCCGGCCATGGCCGAGGCGGTCGTCTTCGCGATGCTGGCCTCCTTTATTCTGACGTACACCCTGGTCCCGACCATGGCGAAATATATACTGAAGGTTCACCATGCGAGTGGGCCAGAGGATGGGGTCTTTGCTCGCTTTCAGCATGGATTTCAAGAAGGGTTCGAACGCTTCCGTGATAGATACACCGCGCTGCTTGAACAGGCGGTGGCGCATCGGGTGGGCTTCGTGACGATCTCTGTAGTGGTCTCACTCGTATCTCTTGTGTTGTTTGCCTTCGAGGGGCAGGAGTTTTTCCCTCAGATCAAAGGGGGATTGTTGCAGATGCACATGCGGGCGCCACTCGGCCTACGCATCGAGGCCGCAGGCCGAGTGGCTTCGCTCGTCTCGAACGACATTCGGGAGATGTTGCCGGGTAATGTAGATGCGGTCGTCAGCAATTGCGGCCTTCCGGTCGGCGCCCACAACCTCGCCTTCATTCCGACACCGACGATCGGTACTCAGGATTGTGATCTCACGATCACGCTAAAGGATGAAAAGTCTCCGGTCTGGGACATTCGGAATACGCTCCGTAAAGGATTGTCCGAGCGCTATCCTGGAACAGAATTCACATTTCAGCCAGCTGACCTGAGCGATAAAATTCTGAACTTCGGTTCTCTCGCGCCGATCGACCTGCAAATCAACGGGCCTGATCTCTATGCCAACTATGAGTATGCCCAAAAATTGGCAGGCAAATTCCGGCAAATTCCTGGAGCTGCCGATGTTTATATCTACCAGACGATGTTTCAGCCGACCATTCTGGTCGAAGGGGATCGGAGATTCGCGCTTGGCTTGAATCTGAACCAACGAGATTTCGGGTTCAACATGCTGCTGGCTACCGCCGGCAGCCAGCAGATCGACCAGAAATATTGGCTGGATCGTTCGACTCAACAGTCTTATCGCCTCAATGTCTATACGCCTCAGCCACAGCTGGCGAGCATCGGAGATCTCCAGACTATCCCGGTAGCGCCGGAAGAGCGGGAGGCGTCAGACGGTGGGGAAGCAAAGCTGCATTTGCTTGGCAATGTCACGAAGCTGTCCTTGATCGGCACACCGGGCGTCGTGACCCATCGCAATCTCCTGCCCATGATTGATGTGTTGGTCTCGGCGGAAGGTCGAGATCTTGGTGGGGTATTGGAGGATGTGAAGCAGATTGCCGAAAGTATGAAGGCCGACCTGCCTCGCGGCGCCGAAGTGGAAGTCCATGGCCAAGCCGAGGTCATGCACGACGCGTTTGTCGAACTGGGCGGCGGTCTCATTATTGCCATTGTGCTGGTGTATCTCTTGATCGTCGTCAATTTCCAATCCTGGCTGGACCCCTTCATTATCGTCACGGCTTTGGTGGGCGCCTTTGCTGGTATCGCATGGTCGCTGTTCGTGACTCACACATATATTTCGGTGCCGGCCTTGACCGGCGCGATCATGACGATGGGTACGGCGACCGCCAATTCAATTCTTCTTGTTTCATACGCCCGTGAAAGGCTTGCTGTTCACGGTGATGCGCTGCGAGCCGCGGTCGAGGCGGGGAAGGGTCGGATCCGCCCGGTGCTTATGACCGCTGCCGCGATGATTTTCGGTATGCTCCCGATGGCTATGGCTAATTCCCAGAATGCACCGCTGGGTCGAGCCGTCATGGGAGGATTAACAGTTGCAACTCTGTTCACCCTGTTTTTCGTGCCCTGCATCTACGCCATCATTTATCACCGCCGAACAGTTCTCCAAAAGGAGCATGCCTGATATGAATAAGCTAGGTGGGAAAGTCTTTCTGGTTCTCGTCATCGTTGGGTTTCTTGCCATCCTGTTTTACCGCATCAATGAGGGCCAGCACGAAGCGGTTGCTCTGCAGAAGAGCGCGGTAGAAACGGCCGTTACCCCAGTGGCCCTCACCAGGGCCAAGGTGGTGGACCCGAGCGAATCGATTACGCTTCCTGGAAATATCGTGGGTTGGTACGAAGCACCTATCTACGCGCGTGTCGAAGGCTATGTGAAGGCCTGGTACAAAGACTATGGGGACATCGTCAAGAAAGGGGACGTTCTTGCCGAAATCACCACGCCGGACCTCGATGCCGAGTATAAACAAGCCCATGCCGATCTGGAATCTGAGCGTGCCATGAACGCGCTGGCCCAGCTGACAGCACAACGTTATGTGGCTATGCGGGAACACCAAGCGCTTTCGGAACAAGCCATCTCTGTACAGCTTGCCGAGGCCCAGGCTGCGGCTGCAAAGGTCAAGGCAGCCGAACAAAAAGTGAAGAACATCGAGGCCTTCATCGGATTTAAAAAGATCACAGCTCCATTCGATGGAGTCGTCACTCAACGAAACATCAATGTCGGTGACCTGGTGAGTAAGGAAGGGAATCTCAGCGGAACCGATTCCAAGAATAACCTCTTTACTGTGGCTGAGGTGGATAAGCTTCGTCTCTTTGTGAACGTGCCGGAGACCTTTGGGCCTTTCCTCGCCTCTGGCTTGACGGCCAACGTGACCGTTCCCCAACTTCCCAATCGTCATTTTAATTTCAAGTTTCTTACCGTCGCGAAGGGATTCGATGTGAACACACGCACGGCGGTGACGGTTTTCACCATCGACAATAAAGATCGGGCACTCTGGCCAGGTTCCTATGCCAGCGTTCACCTGACCGCTCCGGTCGACAGAAAAGTCATGACCATTCCGACGAGTGCCCTGGTCTTCCAGGAGCACGGTACCCAAGTGGCCGTGGTGGTAGACGAGAACCGTCTACATTTCCAGCCGATTACGGTTGCCAAGATCTATGACAATTTTATCGAAGTATCCGAAGGACTCAGCGTGAGCGATCGGATCGTCAACAACCCCAGTGCAGCATTGCTTGAAGGTGATAAGGTGCGTGTCGTCACACCGGTGGCCGGCTATGACATCGTGGGTACCCAAGCCAAGGCGCCGGAGCCAACGGACTCAAAACACTGACCCTTAACAACATAACGGCAGTCATCTTATGAAAAATCAAAGTTATTGCTATCGGTTTGCCAACGAACAGTCTCTGAGGCGAGTCGTCCTCTCTTGGTTGGGACGTAGTACTGTCCTGCTGGCGATCGTGAGTCTGCCAGCCTGTGGCTGGTTTCCGGCCGTCAACCTTGCGCCGAAGTATGAGCCGCCTCAATACGTCGTTCCTGATTCTTGGCAGGGGGCGAGTCCATTTGTCGTGGCCAAACCGTCCGATGAAGTACTTCGCCCGGATTGGTGGAAACTGTATGACGATCCGGTACTCGATCGACTGATTGACCAGGCCATGGCGGCTAACCCTGATCTGCAGGCAGCAGCGGAACGGTTTGTTCAGGCGCGGGATATCATGATGGCGGCGAGATCCGAGTATTTTCCGCGGATCGGTCTTGAGATGGGGGCTTCTCACAATAGGCAATCCTTTGATCGGCTCTTCCGTCCGGAAAACAGTCCGCTTCAGTCCAGCACCGTGGAGCCCGGGGGTATCGCATCCTGGGAGCCTGATTTCTGGTCACGCCTCCGCAATGCCGCCCAGGCCGAGATCTACCGCGCCGAGGAACGTGCGGCGGAATATGGCCTCGCGCGACTGAGTCTGCAGGCTGAAGTCGCGGCAAACTACTTTACCGTCCGTGGCTTCGATGCACAGACAATGATTTACAAGCAATCAATTGACCTCTACAAAGACACGCTCAATGTGGTCAAAACTCAGTTTGCGGGCAAGATCGCATCGGCCCTTGACGTGGCTCGCGTGGAATCCCTGCTCTACGGAACAGAATCGCGATTAGCACGGATCGAAGGCCAACGCCAGGTCGCCGAACAAGCCATCGCCGTCCTAATCAATTTGACGCCGGATAGTTTCAAGCTCGAACCGTTGGATGAACTTCGGGTTGCCAAATTCGGCATACCCGCCACGCTCCCGGCTACTCTGCTGGAGCGTCGACCGGATGTCGCCATGATGGAGCGGCGAATGGCGGAAGCAAACCGCGTCATCGGTATTGCGAGAGCGGCCTTTTTCCCCAATGTTTCGTTCAGGCTCAGCGGCGGATTTGAAGAAAAGGGCCTGGACTTAATTAAAATTGCCAATAGTTTCTGGTCCTACGGGGCGGCGTTTGAGCTGCCACTATTCCAGAGCGGGTATCGCCGAGCCCAATTGCAACAGTCATGGTCAGCCTATCGTGAAACAGAGGACCTGTACCGTATGACCGTCCTTAAGGCCTTTCGGGAGGTTGCGAACAACTTGACGATGACCAACCGACTAACGGTTGCGGCAGATCGTCAGGATGCAGCCGTCGGGGCGAATTTCAAAACACAGAATCTTACGATGCAGCTCTATCGCGGTGGGTTGGCCAACAGTTTGGAAGTGATTTATGCCCAGCTTGCTACACTAGAGGCTCGCATTAACTCGGTGGAAGTCAAGACCGAACTGCTGAAGTCTTCCGTCGAGCTCGTCCGCGCTTTTGGCGGAGGATGGAATCGAAATCAATTACCGTCTGATGACCAGATTCAGCCGTTTGGCCTGTTCCAATACAGTGATCTCGATAAACCCAATTCAGTGGGAGGGATCGACGTCAATGTTGGTGAAGCGGCGAAGCCCTACAATGATCTGACAACTCCCACGGCTCCGCCGACATCCGGGAGTAATCGGTGAATGCGCTATCGCCTTACACGAAATCCAGTTGGTTGGCCATGAAGCCGAGATTCGGAAATGGGACTATTCCACACCAGGACAACGCCGTGGTGCACGTATGTCGCAGGCTGCCACATATGTGAAGTTTGGGAGAAACGAATAACATGACGAAGATGAAATGGGGTGCCGGGCTGATTGTCATCCCGCTTATTGTCCTGTCTTGGTCTCCGATGCAGGGAGGGGCCGCCGACATACGTGGTTTGTCTCCGGAAGTGGTTGCAGACTATATTCATGCAGTTGTGGAAAGCCATCGCGAGTTCTACACGGCCCATGTCGTCTCACTCCTGGAAGAACAGGACGCAGCCAAAGCAAGTAGTGAATGGCGCAATCAGAAAAAAGCCATCCCGCTGCCTGTTCAGATTGTGAATGAAACCAGCCAGATGTTCACGACTCAATCCACGGGACTTCGATACCAATTGATCAGTCTGTGGCCGATTAATCGGAAGAATAGTCCCCGTGACCAGATCGATAAGACTAGTCTGGAAACCGTCAGGGCCAAACCAGAACGTCCGGTTACACGTACCGTCAAGATCGATGGTCAGTCATATTTTCGTGCGATTTATGCTGATATCGCGCTCAGTCCGACCTGTGTGGCCTGTCATAACAGCCATCCGGATAGTCCCAAAAAGGATTACCAAATTGGTGACGTGATGGGTGGCTTGATCATCGAATTCCCAGTCGGGAATCGGTAATTCGCATCACACTAAAGATGCAGATCCCGCTATAAGGATGAAAGGGAGGGCTCCGTCTTGCAGAGCCGGCCTGATTTTAGGGCAATCATATAGTCGACGGCACTATACCGGAACGACATAAGATTGGTTTCGGATGGGAACTCCATGATCGGGACAATAGGTGATATGGCAGAGGTCATCAGCTGATGGGTAGTGACCATTGGCCATGAACTGTACGAGCTTGGTTTTTCAGGACCTCCTGAGAAGAGCAGCAATGACAGTATGCGCGTAAAAGGAATCCTTCTAGAAGACAATCAAGGTAGAGAACTTGTGATGATGTGTCTCTCCCCAACAAAACCGTCGGAAAAGCTGTTTCACCTGAGGAGCTGGCAGCGACGGCGGCTGGTGCCATTTCGTTCCACCGAGAAAGGCGGACTTTTACCATGATTTCTTTAGACTCTTGCACTGAACAGTATGGGCACGAAGTCTCCCACTCCGGTGTTGCAATCATCGATCCGCTGTTACGACACGCCTGTGGCAGGCTGATTTGCCCTTCAGATCTTCGACGTGCTGCGTGAGTACGTCTCTAAGCGCTGCGTGCAGAATTCGCGACACGGCTGAGCGTTTCACGGCGAATAGTCGTGAAGAATACAGGCTAGCTGGGTCGTGGTGATATACGTTGTTACACGAGATATCTGGCCATCCCAGTGGAGTATACCCAAGCTATCTGTATGGTGAAGGTTCACCTGGGATTAGGGAAACGCAAGAGAAGGGCGAATCGAGTCTTCGAAGCTTCGGAATGCCCTGGTTTCGTGATATGCTCAGCACAGCTTGAACGTTAACAGGACAGGCAACAACGCGTTCACCCCCGCGAGTATCAAATCACTTCCCGACAAGGAAAGGAAAACAGCTTGAAGGGGATCGGTCGCCCTTGTGTATTCTGTAGCCGCTCTGCGTGAAACGTCTTCAAGTCGCTGATGGTTTGGTCAACTTGCGTATCCGGGAGTACGGCGAAGATGATGGAGTTTCTTCCAGGATAGAAGAAGGACCCCACCACATTCCCTGTCTCTCCTTTCCCGGTAGCATTTTCGATGACAGTATAATGGTCAATACCACTTTTACGCATCATATCCTCAAGATCACTAGTCATTGATGAACGATACACGATCAATAGTGCAACCATAAATAGTCCTTATCCTCTCAAAAGTGAATTCCGTTATGATTTGCTCCAATTAACAGGCCAACCTCGCCGTGAAATCTGAAGCAATTGGAAATTTAGATTTAGACACACCCAGGGCACCACACCTCTTTTCATCATAATCTGTACGCTCATCCACGCTAGAACGGAGCTTGCTGAAATCCAACATTCCATTATGGTGGTGAGGTCAACTCCGTTCCTTGCGTTCTAAACGTTAATAACAACGGGCTCGTTGTGGATGAACTCAGCTCCGTCACCATTGGATGCACCAGTCGATCACTCACGAAGGTTTGAAGATCGTTCTCGGCAAGGGCGTGCTGATCAATGACATGGCGAACGATGGAACCACCAAAGAAGCCTGCGTTCGTGCGGAGTTCCCACATGCCGAGGTAGGTGCAAGCCTGCGAGTTGACCGTAAACCTAGTTGGCAAAGTGGCTTGCCAGAGACCCAACGCAGTGTCGAAACTCAACGCTGTGAGGTCATAAGAGCCGGTTGGTAATTTTACCGCAAAGGGTCCGTCCCTGGGGAGAGAATCGATTACGAATTCCTTTCCCGACTTCTGATCCTTCAGTCGCCACTGCATATGGAATGACGTACGAAACAGTTGCTTCGGAGACGCGAACGATTTGCCACTACTATCGGTGATGTGGATACGGCCAAGTACCAAACCCTCGTCAGGTCTTAGTGAATTATTCATCCCAGGCGTCATCGGTGTGAGCACAGCCGCACAACCCAGCACGACGTTCAACATGAGAAATAGGGGAACCAACGCAATCCCACCTATGCAACTCGCTTGTGTTCTTCGGTCTCTCCGTTCTGTCCTAGCTGCCAGGCGTAACATGATGAACCCTCCTCCTTCCTCAGAAAATTGCTGCAGCAGTGTAGGCAAATTTCTGTTTGAGGGATCGTCCGTACGGGAGGGCGGACGACCAATTGCTTCTATGTTCTCTCGAAAGCTCGGTACTGACTGATTAGGAGCAAGAAGTGAGCCCCTGAACCGAATAGTCATTGCGCGCGGATCACACTGATTGGAATGACAAAGGTTTGGGTGTGCCATAGATGAAGAGTCAATATGTCTCGAATTAATTGGTATCCTCCCGTCCTAACTGTCATGTGCACAGTGCGTTGAGTGCGTACACGCTCACTCCAGTGCTTTGGTCCCTTGCTTTCTCACCTCACGAGGGTGGGTCAGATCTTCTTATGCCCTGCCCGCACAGCAATGGTGGCATCATCGGAGTGAGTGTAGAAGGAAATGAACTAAGGGGTGTCTCGGTAGAGTTCACCCAGCATCGGAAGCTGGAAGCCTGCCTAGTGTATCGAGGCCCTAGCAGTCTGCTGAAAAACTCAATATGTGTGCTTCGACAAGCTCAGCACAAACGGAAAACCTCAATAGTTTCAATTGCTGCCCCGTTCGTCCTGAGGCTCTCGAAGGATGAACGAAGGGTTTTTCAGCAGACTGCTAGCGGGGGTAAAGCCAGGGTGTTGCTATTCAGCAATCGCTAAAATGCGGCATATTCCGATGATAATCCTGCAGAACTCAAAGCATTTTTCCATGGAACTAGGGGATGCCCTTAGGTGAGGGAGTGGAATGCTAGAAGACGAACGTCCTATGATGAGACCTAAATGTATACAATTATCATGGCTATTGAAATTGGCTTAAACGGACTCATAGACCAGAACCACGTCGAGAGCGAAATCGCACTCCTCGCTCCGTGCGATTTAGCGCACTGCAAGACCTCTACAATGTGATGGAATCCGTAAACCATCATGATGATCATGAATTCATCTGAGACAATCTGAATTGAGCGCACGTAACAATGGGATCAAGGCCGCAGTCCACTTTGAGCTGGGCCAGCAGACCCTGGCATTACATATGCTTTTCGTAAAGAGAGAGAGAGGGGAACTGTCCCCATTCGTGACCAGAATGGTCTCTGGGCTGTACTTGCGGTGAAAGGAAAATCCACAAGTTCTATAAAACGATAATGGACAGTTTCAGACGGAGTGGAGAAGCTCCAAGTGCCGCTTCATATAAGGGAGAAATAGTCCATTGGAAAACATCCAACACCCGAGAGACGAAAAACCGCCGAACGGGATTCCTGGCCTGAAATACTGGCGTCATGATCTCCTCGCGGGGTTACAAGTCTCGTTACTGGCCTTACCACTATCCCTTGGTGTCGCACTCGCTTCGGGAGCGCCTCCAGTGGCAGCGATGATATCGGCCGTCATTGCTGGCGTCGCCTTTCCGCTGCTCGGGGGAACGTATATCACGATTGGTGGGCCAGCGGTGGGTCTGGCACCAGCGTCCCTGGCCGGTATATTTATCCTAGGGGAAGGAAATGTGGATGTGGGGTATCCCCTGTTTCTCGTGGCAGTCTGTCTCTCCGGAGCCATTCAGGTTCTCCTGAGTAAATACGACATCGGTCGACTCGCAATGTATTTTCCGAGTTCTGTGCTGCAAGGGATGTTAATGGCTATCGGTATACTCATTATCACCCATCAAATTCCTGCTCTCCTTGGGCACTCGGGCTTTTATTACACGAGAGATATTTCAGAAGCTTTCCATCGCCTCCCTGAGCAAATCTCAGATCTTAATGTCCCTGTGTTTAGTGTCGGAGTTATCGGGCTCATTATTCTGTTCCTCCTCAACAGTTCACTCCTCAATAAGTACCCATGGGTCAGGACCCAGTCCCCACTACTGGTGGTGTTATGGGGGGTAGTGGCCGGATGGGTGATGCAGATACCTGATGAGAACCTGATCTCTGTCCCCAGTGAGATCTTGACTCAAGGAGTTCAGTTCCCACAGTTCACCGCCGTCTGGGCACAGCCGGAATTGTGGTTTGCTCTCTCCACAACGGTTATCATCCTCACACTGATCAATGCCACTGAGTCACTTGCGACGATTCGTGCGATCGATAAGATTGATCCCTTCAAGAGGAGGTCGAACCCCAATATCACCCTACGTACGGTGGGTGTCTCTACCATGCTCTCAGGGCTCGCCGGAGGACTCATGATCATTCCCGGTGGAATCAAAAGCACGGCAAACGTCTTTGCTGGGGGGAGAACGTTGTGGGCGAACGCACACTATGCCGGATTTATGGCAATGTTCTTATGGTTTGGAACCGAACTGATCAATCGGATTCCGGTCACGGTCTTGGCCGCCCTGCTCATTTTCATTGGCTGGCGACTCTGCGCTCCAATCGTCTTCTTCCGTTTGTGGGCGATCGGGAGAGAGCAGATCCTGATTGCCGGGGCTTGTGTGATAGGGACTATCGTCACATCCAATCTCTTGTTGGGCGTGCTACTCGGAGTTGCGGCGAAGATGATCCTTCTGTGTCGCGATGTGTTAGTGGGGTTGACTCTCGACCGACGATTCCGTGCCGTCCAGAACGAATCCCTCCCAGTTGCCCTCATGGGCTCCATTAAAGAACTGTTCCGTGATCCCGTCATTCGGATCGGAGATGGTCGTGCAGGGTTAGAAAGCCCACTTGTGGTGACGGAATCGGGCGGGCATATGAAACATCCGTATAAGATCTACCTTTCATCGGTTAGCTGCATGAACGTCATGAAGCTTGAGGAACGACTTGAGCTTCTCTTGGCACAAACTCAGGCACAACACACGTTTCTCCTCATTTTTCGGGGATATGTTGTCGACCATACGGCCATGGAGTATGTGCATTATTTCAGGGAGCGCTGTCATGAGGCCGGTCATAGATGCATTATTCTGGGGAAGGAACGGTTTGTTGCTCATTCACAGCACGCACTGGCCTATCGGGTGACGCAGATGCATGACAGCATGGCATATGTGTGAGGCGACGAGAGCGATTCAGGAATAATGGTTCAGCCGTAGGGTTCTCTGGTTGGAGAACCAGTGACTCATTCGATGCTCAGACGGATAGAGATCTGCGAGTTAGCTGAGCACAAAGATGCCTCTACTCAAACTCGGAACGCACAGTCTTGGGAACGAGAGAGACACGCGAGGTCTCACACTTCACAAGCCGCTTACCCTGGAAAAGGAGCATCACCTGATGCAGGTCAGTATTTTCGTTGTCGATGATCAGGCTGCCTTTCGTGCTGCACTGGAGAAACTTCTCTCTCGCATGCAACATCGGGTACGGGCCTTCCAATCCGGCGAGGAACTCCTTGCCGCTGTTGAGCATGACCCCCCGGACATGATCCTTCTGGATCTCAAAATGCCTGGGTTGGATGGGATCCAAGTTCTGGAGGCGCTTCGATTAAAAACGCGGGAGGCACTCATTGTCCTGTTGACAGCGTATGGAACGGTAGAGGATGCCGTCGAAGCCATGAAGCTCGGTGCGTTTGATTTTCTCATTAAGACGATTGATTTAGATGATGTCGAAGGTGTGGTCCATCGGGCAGTCGAGCATATTCAATTGCGGCGGCGGGTGTTCTATGACCATCAACATCAGACTGAACAGTACAACCTAGGTGACCTCATCGCAGACAGCCCTGCAATGAAGGCGGTGGTCGGACAACTGCAGCATCTGATGGAACTACCCAATGTGCCTGTCTTGTTAATGGGAGAGACTGGAACCGGAAAAGAGTACGTGGCCAAGGTCATTCACCATAGCAGCGCACGCGGGAAAGGTCCGTTCGTGAAGATCAGCTGTACGACGCTCTCTCCTCAGCGGTTTGAGCGAGACTTGTTCGGATATGAACGAGGGGCGTTCGCTGGGGCAGAGCGGAGGAAGCTGGGCTTGTTAGATCAGGTGGATACCGGCACTCTGTTTATCGATGAAATCGGCGATCTCGACCTGGCCATGCAGGGGAAAGTTGTTGGGATCGTGCAGGACCAATCCTATCGGAGGCTGGGCGGGACCGAGGATATCGTCGGAGATTTTCGTGTGATTGCGTCGTCGTATCGTGACCTCAAGGCAGAAGTTTCGGCAGGGCGATTTCGGGAGGATCTCTTCTATCGCCTCAACGTCGTGCCGCTCGTCGTGCCGCCGCTCAAAAAGCGCACCGAAGACATCATACCGCTCGCCAAACTGTTTATGACGAAGTATGGCGTGGAGCTCGAAAAGGAGGCTACTGATATCGATCCTCGAGCCGTTAAGATTCTTCAGCAATACGAATTTCCTGGTAATGTGCGTGAACTGCAAAACATGATAGAACGAGCGATGATGTTATCTGTCGGTCGAACGTTGACTCCCGGGGACCTCCCAGGTGCCACTTAGGGTTTGACGGGTGCGGAGTGCTTGTCGAGGTTTCGCTGGAAAGTTACCTGCACGAAGGTTGGTCGCATGGTCTTTCGTAGGAACCCGTCACGGCAGAATGGTCACACACATGCAAACCCTTTACAAGTTCCTCAATAACCTTCCGATTCTTCCCAAGCTCCTTCTCATCCCTGCGGTTCCGTTGCTCTTCCTTCTCGTATTAGGCGCGATGCTCTCGATGGACGTCCTCACGTTTTTCCACGACGAAGAACGCCTGAACGAGCGTTACCTCCTTCAGAAGACGGCGGCTCAGTACATGCGATCAGTGGCCGATCTGGAGACGGCATTTCTCGGGTATGCAATCACCCGTGACAGCAACTACTTCGAAGGATTTAAACAAAGAAGAGCAACGCTCTCTGCTTTCGAACAAGAACTGGTCGGAAAACTTCCACAAGAGGAAAACCAACAATTCAGGGAACTGCAAAAAGCAGTCACTAAATCGGTTACAGAAAAAGAAGAATTTGTTGAGGCGATCAATGCGGGATCCTCGTCTGAGGCTATTCGGTACATTCAAGAGGGGAAAAGCCGAGAAATCATGATTGAGATTCGCACCTGGATGAGGCGCTTTGAGGAAATGGAACAGCAAACGACGCAACGGGAACTGTCTGCGTTGAACTACGATGAGATTCGAACCATCTTCATCATACTGACCGGTGGGGTCGTGACCCTCGCGCTCATTACTCTAGGCCTCGCTGCCATCGCCAAATCAATCGTGGCTCCGCTCGTCGAATTATCCAAGGCCGTGAGCTCGGAGACCGGGGAAGCGATTCCCAATATTCCGGCACTAGAGCGCAAAGACGAAATCGGGGAGCTGACAAAGGTTATGGAGGTAATGAGCGAACGGATCCGTCAAGATGTGGAAGAACTCCAACACTCCGAGTATTCACTCAAAAAATTGAATGCATCCTTGTCCGCCTCGGAAGCAAAGTATCGAGGATTGGTGGACCACGCTCCGGTCGGCATCGTCATCACGAAAGGTGTGAAGGTCACTGTCAGCAATCGATACAATCAGCAGTTAGCAGGCCTTGACCCTGAGAAGGAGGTTGCGCCCACCACATTCCTCCAACGCATTCATCCCGCTGACCGCGGTCAGGTTCTGATGACCTTTGCCCAAGCTGTAGCGGAAGGTCGACCGTGCGAAACGATTTTCCGATTTGTCCATGAAGACGGCAACGTACGCAAGATCTTAAGCCGACATGTTCCCATCATGGATCTAGAGTCTTCCGATATTGTCTATGTGGGTTTCAATATTGATATTACGGCCCTCGAAAGCCTGCAGGTACGGTTGAGTCGGGCGGAAAACTTGGCGACATTGGGTCAGGTCGCGGCAGGTATCGCCCATGAGCTCAGAAACCCATTGGTTGGAATCGGTTCGACGGCCAAAGGGTTGTTGGATGACTTCGAGCCGGCCGATGCGAAGCGAAAAGAGGTCGAGGTGATCCTATCGGAAACACGGCGGTTGGATCGCATCGTCAATGAAATCGTGGACTTTGCGCGGGTTCGCCGCATTGCTCCGACTCGAGTCGATCTCATCCAACTGGTCGATGAAGTGGGAAACCTGCTGAAGGTGCAATTGGAACAGAGACATCTCTCTGTCAAGACCAGCCTCTCACCCATGATCAGTGAGATTCATGCGGATCGTGACCAACTGAGACAAGTACTCCTGAACGTAGTGCACAATGCATTGGAAGCAACCCCCGATGGAGGTTCGCCTATCCAAATCACCGCGGATGAATTATTCCGAGAAGAACGGCCAGGTATCCTGATTCAAATAAAAGATGCCGGACATGGAATTTCGCAGGAGCTGATCGGACAGATCTTTCAGCCGTTCGTCACTTCTGGGAAACGTACAGGGACCGGATTGGGGCTCGCAATTTGCAGGAATATCATAGAGGCACATGGGGGAGACATTTACGCCAGTAGCGAGATAGGAAAAGGAACGATTCTCGGTATCTGGATGCCGCTCGAGCAAGAACCGGTCTCAACGAAGGGTTGATCAATGCGCGCAACAGTATTTGTGACGGACGATGAGCATGTCATTCGCACGGCGATCGTCAAGCGTCTGGCCAGACAGGGCCATGCAGCTGTCGGGTACGAATCCGGCGAAGCCTTGATGGAAAGTCTCCAACACACGCACCCCGATCTTGTGCTTCTTGATCTCAAAATGTCCGGTATGAGCGGCCTGGAGGCGCTCAAACATATCCGTCACCTCGCTCCCGCAGCCCTGGTGATCATGTTAACGGCCTATGGATCAGTGCAAGATGCTGTAGACGCGATGAAGTTGGGGGCCTATGACTTCCTGATCAAGACAGTCGATCTTGAAGGACTCGATGCCGTCACCGGTCGGGCGATCGATATGCTGAAGCTTCGGCGCCGTCTGGAAGCGGAGCTCAGCGGGCAGGCCAATCAGTTTCACCTGAGTAGTCTCGAAGCGCACAGCCCAGCGATGAAACACTTATTAGAGCAGGTTCAAGGCGTAGCCGAGAATCCTAAGTCCTCTGTCATGTTGCTGGGTGAAACAGGGACAGGGAAAGAATTCCTGGCGAGAGTCATCCACCACAATGGACAGAGATCGGGCGGCCCCTTTGTAGGGGTCAATTGCACCGCCATTCCCAAGGACCTGTTTGAAAGCGAGTTATTCGGATATGAGCGAGGAGCCTTTACGGGCGCCAATCAGCGAAAATTAGGTCTCTTGGAAAAGGCAGAGGGAGGTACCCTGTTCCTCGATGAAATCGGCGATTTGGATATGTCGATGCAGGCCAAGTTGCTGCGGGTGATCCAAGAGCGTTCGTTTCGGAGACTGGGAAGCACCGACGATCTGGGTGTCGATTTCCGCCTCATTACGGCGACAAATCGGGAAATCAAAAAAGATGTAGAACATGGGCAGTTTCGAGAAGATCTTTACTTTCGACTCAATGTCGTGACCTTTGAAATCCCGCCCCTTCGTAAACGAGTCGAAGACATCATTCCACTTTGTCAGCGGACCATGGTGCGGTTTGCCCATGAGTTCGGTAAGCCGGTTCCGGAACTTGATGCCGAGACACGGTTGACCTTAGAGCGCTATCACTACCCGGGGAATATTCGGGAACTCGAAAATATTATTGAACGGGCCATGATCTTTTGCTCCGGGCATGTATTGACGGCCGATTATCTCCCTCGCGAATTGCACGAGACGGTGAAACAGACAACCACTTCCGTATCGGTCGGACAAGAACGATTGATCCGTGTCGAAATGCAAGTCGGGAAACAAACGCTTGAGCAAATCGAGGAGTCGATTATCGAAGAAACCTTACGGTTAGCGGACTACAACAAGAGTCTCGCTGCTAAACAGCTGGGTCTCACACGGTTTTCGTTAGATCGACGATTGAAAAAGTACAACTGAATGACAAGTCTTCAATATCGTTGGCATCTCTTTATCGCACAATCCCCAAAGGAATAGGGCGATGCAGGGCCTAGGCCGCCGTTGACGGAATGGATGGAGAGTGAGCGGGTGAGCTGACGCTTTGGAAATGAATGACTGGCAGATGAGTGTAAAGGTCAGAACGAGACAGCATTGTTACGAGGTGACAATGCTAGGTCTGGGATGATGCTTTTGTGTCCACACACGTGCCCGTTATCATGATTTGCCGCCCTTCTTCCCAAAGTATTCTTGTCGGCCGACAGCCACATCCGCGACATACATAAAGCCGGAATGGCGCTCGAACAGTGGCCGCAGTCCGGCGAGAATCGGCTCGACTTTGTCTTCCGGCACGACCGTGAGAATCATTTCGAGGCTTTCCTGCTCGCTGAACATAAAGTGGGCCTCGCGGACACCGTGGTGACCCTTTCCGGAGATATTGCCGATAATCGTGTAGCCGGACGCTTTGACTCGATCCAGTAGATCGGTAACGAAGGAGCGGTGTTCTCCCGCGATGATCACTCGAATTTCTTTCATCGGATGCAAGCTCAGTCCCATCAGCGCACTCCTTTCTTCACGTGTAGTCTGTGCAGGTCTGTCACGGCTGCGACGACGGCTCTATGACGCTCCATACTCCATTCGGATGATATCGATACCAGCCCCCGTTTTCAGGATCGAGCGCGACAAGATGAACCCACTGGTTATGATAGAAGTGCTGTAAAACCTCATGCCGCGCAATCAATTTCTCGATCCGGGCACGAGGCGTCTCTACGATGGTCAGCAACCGCATCGGCTCATGGTAGGGCGCCTCGCTGTTCATGACGGTTTGTCGGGCCAGTCCAAGCCGGAGATCGCTCCAGGGGCCGGACATGATACCGAGCCGACCGACGACATTGTGGTAGATCTTGCTTCCGCTGCCGTACACGTCGTTGTCGACGGCGGAGAAATAGTGTTCCATGTTGATCCACTGCGCCACGACCTGTGGGGCCGTGAGCAACACTTCGAGCAGTCGATTGCTCGGATCTTCGCGATAATTGTATGAGTGTAGAAAGACACGTCCCTCCAGATCCAACCCTTTCGTCAGTTCCCGTCGCCCGATCAAGAACGACGTATTGTTCGACAGGCCCCACTCCGGCCTGACTTGGCTCCAGTCGACGCTCCGTCTACGGACGTGCGCTTCGGCTCTCGTCTCCGAGAGCGCCTGCTGAATATCAGGAAAGCGTGCACAGCGTTCCTGGCTTGTCAGCCTGGATGCGTCTTTGAGGTCTTTCTGAAGTCGAAGCAGATCGACTCGGTGGGTCGGCGGCACGTCTTCTAAGTCGAAGAGCTGCACGGCGTCGGTCGTTGTATCCATCTGTCCGGCCAAGAAATGTGTATCGGATGGGATGTCGATCCGTAGTTTGGCCAGTCGCTTGCGAACGGTGGGATTGTTCGCCATCATCGCGAGCGTACGCGCATTGGGTTTGCCCTCATTGCCGCCACAGGCCCCGCAATCAAGAGCGGACTCATAGGGATTGTTGTCCGACGTACTCCCGTGGGCGCAGAAAAGAACGAGCCGTGCGAAATTCTTCGTCAGCCCCATCATGCGAAGCGCAGTGTCGACGGTCAGGGCTTGCTCTTCTACCGTGAACCCGGTTCTGGTCAGCCGTTCTTTATGGCGTGATGCGGACCGCGCCGTCAGATCGTATTGCCGTCGCAGGGTCTCAATAAACGTGGTGATGGCTTCCGGCGTGAGTCCGACCCGCTCGATTTCTTCAGCCGTGATCGGCGGTTCTGAGTCGCCCTCCACGGTCAACGCGCGCTGACGTAACCCTTCAGTAAAGGACGGCGTGATACGGGAGCTGCGAAGTCCAAAGTGTTCATGCAAGGCTTCTCTGATCACGGTGTGCTGTTCCGCAGCGAGCATCTCGTCGGTTTCACCCGGCGCCAATTTGTCGATTGTCAGCGTGGTGGCCAGTGACGGAACGAACAGGCGTCGCAACCAGGCGGTCCAGCGGTGATAGAGCGTCGGGATCAATGTTTTGCCGAAAATCGGCAGCCCGTAAAACCAGCCTAGTGATTCCACCATGACATAGGGGGTGACCACATTTTCTTTCAGATCATGCAAGAGCGTATGCCCTGCCTGCACCCACTTGGCTCGAGCCGCGTGCAGCGAGACCTTATGATCGAGATAGCTGCGCGGGATTTCCCGCACCTCATTCTTTGCTCGCATGATTGCGGGGAACTGTTCCGTATCATGTTCCTTTCCCCAGGCCCGATAGCGGATAAAGGCGGCAAAAAATCCGGCGAAGCCATAGGTCTCATGCGGGCCGACCGATTCCAGATGGCGACGGAACGGTTCGGATCGCACATCGATACAGTAGACAGACTGAGAGTACGGACGCGTTGTCTCAGAGGGAACGGATTCCACGTGACGCGCTCGCAAGGTCGTCAGCAATTGTTCCTGGTAACCTGCCTCTAGAGCCGTGAGCCAGACCGGGCCATGATCCGATTCGGGGAACGCTTCCATCCAGTCGATGACGTGCTTCAGGTCCGCAGGGGAGCTTTCAAGAAGGGCCTGTGCGTCGATGGTCAATGAATGGGCCAAGGCGAGCAATCGGCGTGCGGCCCCACGGCGAACGGCTGCTTGCAGCCGAGGAATGACGTCGGTACGGTACCGGGTGAGGACATTATTCCAGCTTTGTCCTTTTCGATGCGAGAGTCGATCGACTTCTTCAGCATAGAGGGCGGGCAATCGCCCGGCTGCCCGCTGCCGTCGGAGATAATACTCTTCAGGATAGTCGCGCATGTAAGCCGTCACGGCCTCGTAGCGTCCGTCGATGCCAAGATGGTCTTTGCACGCCTGTTGAACCAATTCACGTGCGTACCAGAGACGAATCGCCAAAAACTTAACCAGGCCGACCGGATGAGCTTGCTGCCAGGAATACTCACGTTCCTCTCCGCGCCACTTGATGAATCCGGCCCAGCCGGGCAGTGCCGTCAATTGCAACGACAGGTAATCTTGTAGCAGCTCGGAGGGAATCCCTAGCGCGTCCAAACTCTCGCGGAGCGCATCTTCGGGATAGTCCGGCAGTTGCGCAATCTTCTTGCCACTCTTCTTGATCCCACAGGGGGACCATTCGTGGGAGGCCATCGCCCGCCAGGCTTCGTACAGGCCTTTTTCACGTCCCGGCATCACCCAGGTGGCGTGACCTTCGTCCAGGAACGCGCCGCACCATTTGATCATCTGCTCGTTGATCTGCTGGACGATCTGTGTGCCGAGCGTATCGTCGCACCAGTGCGACAGCGTGAGCCATCGGCACAGGGCAGCCTGGTTCTCATCCACAACTTTACGGACGCGATCCTCCAATGAAAAAGGCAGAAAGACCGGTTCCAGTTTGGAGGTGAGTGCGTCGATCAACGATTTGTCGGGATCTTCAAGCTGATGGTCGAGCGGTTCTAGGGCTGGAGCACACAAACCATCAACCAAGCAGGCGCGCAAGACCGAGCCATGCGAGACGGTATGCGGTCCAATCGGCACGTGTTTGTCGATGATTCGCGGTTTCAGCGCATCCTCGATGTGAGTTAAGCGAATTCGATCAGTCTGGAGATAGGCTCGATACAGATGGCTGGGTAGATAGCCGTTACCCCCCATGAACTGCTTTCCACGCTTGACGGCTTCTTCGAAGGGCAAATATTCGATACTGTGCAAGGGATTATGGTGGACGAAGGTCCGCATCGGCCAGTACTGCGCAATGACTTCCCCTGCAAGGCGGACGATCCCGCGCAATTCCATTCGACTGGATTCAATATCGGTCTCGTGCGTCAGCGGGTCCATGCGAGTGATCGCTCCAAAACGGTGGTCGTCGGTGCCGCCTGATCCGGGGCATACAAGCTGGTCGGCGCCAATCCTAGCACCAGCAAGGTGAGCACCACGATCAATAGCGACGTAAATTCAGGATGTCGGAGATCGGCATAGCGCAAATCCGGTCGGCGCGTGCCGAAGAGCAACTGTTGCACCATCTGCATGATATACCACGAAGCGGCAAGCCACGCCGTGAGCGCGATGAACAGGCCGATGGTCGACGCGGGTGGTGTGGTCAGCAGCAGTCCCATGAATCCCGCGAACACTCCGAAAGGCGGGAGTCCCATCGCCGCAAGGCCCAACAGGGAAAAAAGGACCGCATATTTCGGCATGGCCGCTGCCAGGCCACTGATGGCCTGCGGATCCACATCGTCGCCGTATCTCGTGCGAATCACCTGCCAGGCAACCAAGAGTCCGCCGATCGCGAGGCCGACGGCTCCGGCCAACACCGCCGCGCGCGGTGTCGCCTGGTGAGCCCCGGCCACAAACCACCAGAGGATCGAAAAAAACGAGACACTGCCATAGCCGAGCAACAGCCGGACACGTGACTGAGCCAACGCCTTGATCGCGCCGTACAGCGAACTCAGCAAGGCCATGAAGCTGACGATCCCCACGAATTCATTCGGCATCGTCGGCATGACGGTCGCCAATCCGTGAAGGCCGAGCACCGGCAGCAGCACCACGATGAACGGCGGTAAGCTTCCCGGCAGCCTGGTCAGCGCCGTGAGATATCCGTCATGAAGGGGCATGAGCGGCAACAGCACGGCATAGGTCGCCAAGGAGGCCACCGACGCGATGGGTGGTTCCGCCACAAGAGACAGGCTTGCGCCGACGACACCAACGGCGAAGGAACCGATACCCCGCCAGGAAATGGGCCAGAGCGTCGTGTGATGACGGTACAGGAGGAACATGATGATCAGCATGAGCGCGATCAGACACAACGCGCCGAACGAATTCCCGGTGGTGAGCACACCCATCCCCAACCCGAGAAAGACCAAGATCATGGTCCAGGAGAGCCGATGCTGTTCATGAACCGGCTGGCCTATTATGGACACCACGGCGGCGATCGGCAGCACATAGAGCGGTAAGAGACCGTCAGACGTCGTTGCAATCGGAATCAGGCTGGCTGCTGCGACGATCGACACGAAGTTGATGATGGAACAGATGATTGCCATCATCTTCACGCGGTAGGGATCGGACCACACAGCCAAACAGATGAGTGCACCCGCGAACGGCATGCCGACGAACAGCCAGGGTATGAATAGGTCGATCATCGGGACCACCCGCGTTCCAGCTTGTCGATTCGGTGAACCAGGTGCGTGGTCGTCGAACCGATCAGTTGATAGAGTTCATCGGCATACAGCCGATTCAGGAATACCGTATACAGTCGAATTCGCAGGTTCTCAATCCAGGTCGGTATCCAGATGCTCCGACCGTGGGCACGCAGATAAAGATAGGTCCAGCCGAAGATTGTCATGAGCGAGGCCATCACGACGATAACGTCAAAAAGCCAGTCCGGGAGATGGGCGGCCTTGAAATACGACGTCACTTCGTTCGGGTCCGGGTAGAGGAATGCGGTGAAGGACTCAACGGCGAACAGATAGACGAACACGGTGAAGAGGAGTGTCAACAGCATGGCAGTGGAGACCTTCCACGAGGCGACGGCGCGCAATCGCGTCAGCGTCAGGATCGCCTGGGACGACGTGATCCAGATAAAAAAGAGAATGATAACGGTTCCTTGAGATTCTAGCAATGGAATGCGCAGCACGCCATGCGTGATCAGCAGGATCAACAGCGGAATAAACAGGGTCGTCACAAACCCGGTTGACCAGGTCAGGCGGGAGAATCCTGCCTCCTCATCCTCATGGTTCGTATGGGGGACGTGCGGCTCCTGTCGCGCCTTATGGATGACATTCCCACAGTTGAGGAACACCGTGGCCTTGAAGAGTCCATGCGCAATCAGATGGAACACGGCCAGCGAAAAGGCGCCTAAGCCGCATTCCATGATCATGTAGCCCATTTGGCCGATCGTCGAGAAGCCGAGCGTCTTCTTGATGTCGTTTTGCGCCAGCATCATCGTGGCGCCGAGAACGGCCGTCAGTGTGCCGATGACGAAGGCGATGTGTAGGGTAGTTGAGCTCAGTCCAAAGAGCGGGGCGAGACGGTTGATGAGAAAGCCTCCCGCATTGATGATGCCGGCGTGCAGCAAGGCGTGAACCGGCGTGGGGGCGAACAGTGATCCTGGTAGCCACAGATGCAACGGAAACTGCGCGGATTTCCCCATCGCACCGATAAACAGAAAGAAGGTCACAGCGGTAGTGCCGCTCACGTCTATTCCGGGCAGAATCGAGAGCGTCATGGAAGTGGCCGCCGCCCTGGCGAACAGTTCGTGGAATTCAAGCGTGCCGTAGAGTTGATAGGCGAGGGCAATGCCGCCCAGAAATGCCGTGTCGGCGATCCGCAACAATGTAAAAGTCTTGAACGCGCCAGCCAACGTCGCAGGGTGGATGTGGTTGTGGGCAAGTAGATACAGCAGGTAGCTCAGGATCTGCCAAAAAAGAAACAGCATCATGAGGTTTCCACTCGAGACCATGCAGATCAAGACGAAGTCGGTGAGGCAAATCAGCACCAGATATCGGCGCGCATGACGGTCCTGGTACATGTAGCGGGTTGAGTAGCAGTAAATGATGGTGCTGACACCCGTGATCAATGTCATCATGACCGCACTCAGCCGATCGACGTAGAACCCGAGGGGAATAATGAAGGATGCGACGGAGGACGGATCATACAATCGAACGGTGACAGGGCCCTGCGATGTGACGAGGATCAGCGTGCCGATGGCGCCTAAGAATGCCAGGCCGATGGGGTAGGCGGCCAACTTCGCGTGGATGAACCGTGGCGTCTCCCTGCCGATCATCACGATGCCGGCGGCGACCAAGAGGAGACAGGGGACGATAAGAACCAGCGACAAGAGCATGTCATCTACCAGATGGTTATCAAGCCTATGCGTCTTCCTCTTCGTCAGGCAATGAGCACCTCTCTTGCCGCTGCTGGAAGGCTAACCATTAATACGGGGTCTCTACATTCGTCAAGCTGGCATCGGTCACAGTGAGCGTTCTTGTGCGCGTTTATCCATGCGTTGAATGACGGATGTCAAGATGTGGCCCACGCGATATAAGACTGCGTCCACATAGAGTCGATTCACGAACAGCACGTAGAGCCGAATCCGAAGTCCGTCGATCCATGGTGGCGTCCAGACGGTCCGGCCATGAGCCCGCATATAGAGATAGATCCAGCCGGCAATCGTTACCGATGTCGAGAGCGTGAGAAGGAGGTCAAAGAGCCAATCGGGGAGATCGGCGGCCTTGAAGTACGATGCGACTTCGTTCGAGTCAGGGTAGAGGAATGCCGTGAACGATTCAACGGCAAACAGATAGACGAATACGATGAACAAGAGCGTCACCAGCATGGCGGCGGAGACCTTCCATGAGGCGACGGCGCGCAATCGCGTCAGCGTTAGAATCGCCTGAGACGACGTGATCCAGATGAAAAAGAGAAAGATGACGGTACCTTGGGATTCCAACAGAGGGATTTGTAACACCCCGTGAGTTGCCAGCAAGATCAGCAAGGGAATCAGCAGGGTCGTGAAAAATCCCGTCGTCCAAGTCAGCGGTGAGTAACTCTCTTCCTCTGCCTGATGTCCAGAATGCGGGACGTGCGGTTCTTGTCTTGCCTTGTGAATGACATTTCCACTGTATAAAAACACCGTAGCCTTGAAGAGTCCATGCGCAATCAGATGGAACACGGCCAGCGAAAAGGCGCCCAAGCCGCATTCCATGATCATGTACCCCATCTGGCCGATCGTCGAAAAGCCGAGCATGTTCTTGATGTCGTTTTGCACCAACATCATCGTGGCGCCGAGGACGGCCGTCACTGTGCCGATGATAAGAGCGATGTGCAACGTGGTCGAGCTCATCCCGAAGAGCGGCGCCAGACGGTTGATGAGAAAACCTGCCGCATTGATGATGCCGGCATGCAGGAGGGCGGTCACGGACGTCGGGGCATAGAGATACCGAGGCAGCCAACCATGAAGGGGGAATTGAGCCGACTTGCTCATGCCGCCGACAAGGAGCAGCAAGGTCACGGCCGTCGCGCCGTCGAACTCAACACCGGGGAACAGGGACACGGTCGCCGTCGATCGGGCGGCGACGGCAAACAGATCGGGAAATTCCAGCGTGCCGTACAGTGAGTATGCCAGCACGGTCCCGCCCAAGAAGGCAATATCGCCGACCCGCAACAGCGTGAAGGTGCGGAACGCGCTCTTCAGCGTTTCTTGGTGGCCATGATTATGGACAAGGAGATAGAGGAGGTAACTCAGCAGCTGCCACAGCATGAATAGCATCAAGAGATTTGCGCTGGATACCATGCAGAGGAGAACGCTCACGGTGAGCCCGATCAAGGCGAGATATCGGCGTTCGTGCACATCTTGGTACATATACTCGACGGAGTAGGTGTAAATGATCGTGCCGATACCGGAGATCAGCACCATCATGACCGTGCTCAGCCGGTCGACGTAGAGACCGATCGGCACGGCCAATACGGTGGACGCCCCTGGATCGTAGAGTCGAAGCTCAATCGGGCCTTCCGTGGCTACCACGTATAGCGTGGCAATGGCGCCGCAGAAGGCCACGCCGAACGGCCAGGCGGCGATTTTTGCGCGAGCCTGGCGTGTGGCCTCGCTGCCGAGACTCACGATCAGCGCGGCAATCAGCGGGAGGAGCGGCACAAGCAACACAGCCGACATCATTACCTCTAAAAAGGACTCATAAAATACGAAAGCCAACCGCCCGCTCGACGCGTGGTCGAGACCCGTTCGGTTGGCTTGTACTGCGACCGGCCTTTCAAAATGAACTGCTGGTCGCCCTACGGCCTCCGACAAAAGCCGTTTTGCCTCTCCGTACGAATTGTAAGAGCGGCAACACTGCCTTGTCACAAAAAGGTGGCATCATCAATAATATGGGGCACCGTATAGCGTCAAGCTCGAAATAGTCGTTCAGTTCGTTCTTCTCCAGTCAGCAGGGCCGAAAGGCTCAGTACTCACTCACGGAACAAGACAAAAGACCTAGGATTGGACTTGTTCCTACACGGGACAGACACCTATAATTAGGAAGAATACAGACATGGAAAATTCGATTCGTAATGCCATCATTAAGTTTGAGCAGGAGTTTCTAGGGCGTGGCCCTGACGAAGTCCGTGCGCTGGTCGCACGCGATCTGGTCGTGGTGCGGCTCAAGGGTGTCTTAACACCGGCCGAGCGCCAACTGGCGAAGACCACGGAGGGTATCGAAATGGTCAAGCGCCTGCGACAGAACCTGATTGCCCAAGGGCGTGACAAGCTCTGCGAACAGATTGGTGAGATTACCGGAGCGAAGATCCTCGGTCTCTTTACCGATATCGACGTGCAGCTA
The DNA here is from genome assembly GCA_902500775.1 of uncultured Nitrospira sp. GTDB lineage: Bacteria > Nitrospirota > Nitrospiria > Nitrospirales > Nitrospiraceae > Nitrospira_D. The sequence goes on along the minus strand of CABVRZ010000013.1, from coordinate 37,385 downwards.
GGGGAACGAGTGTTCGTCTTTACGACGGATCGAGAACTGCAGAACGGAGCGCGGTAGCGGACTCTGGATTGTGGATCTAGGGGTCGTGGTTCGAAGCCTATCCCTTCTCCTTGCCTTTTCTTCGACAACAAAGGAAGAGAGATTCTAGTGCGCCGGTGCCTCGGCTGGTTGTGCAACCGAAGACGTTGTGACTGGCTGGTCGCCTCGTTTAGGACTGGGGTGCCAGTCCATGACCGCGAGCAGCACAAGAAAGCTGATGACATACGCCACCGCGACATGCCAGCCGTGATACACCCAGCGACCGACGTTCCTCGCATCCGGATACATGTTGGACAACGCCACGCCGGCTGACGAGCCGAACCAGATCATCGAGCCGCCGAACCCCACCGTGTAGGCGAGCATGCCCCAGTCATAACCGCCTTGTTTCAGCGCGAGCGCGGTGAGGGGGATGTTGTCGAACACCGCGGAGATGAAACCAAGCCCCATGGCCGATTGCCAGGATGCGACCGGCAATTTTTCCACCGGCATCATGGAGGCGCAGGTGACCAGTGCGAGCAGAAAAATCGTCCCTTTGGTTGCGTCGGGTAACAGACTCCAATCCGGTGTGCGGAATGGTGCCGAGACCAGGATCGCCAGTGCAACGGCCACGCCGATGAATGGGAAATGATCGGCGATCTCGGCGTGCCTCAAGTTGATGTACACGTTGGTGGAAATCGCCACCACCAAAATGAACGCCACAACACCGACGCGGCCCCAGTCCACATGCGCGCCACCGGGCTTATAGGCCATCAACGGCGAAAACTTGTTCTGCTGCCATGCGGCCGGAATACCGAATAGGACCAGTGCGACCACTGCGGCGACGTACGCGTGGAAGACATCGGCCGGACTCACCCCGTCGATCCACATCATTGTAGTCGTAGTGTCGCCCACCACGCTGCCCGAACCACCCGCATTGGAGGCGGCGACAATCGCGGCGAGGTAACCGATGTGGACCTTGCCGCGAAAGACGGTGTGTGCCATTGTGCCCCCGATCAGCGCTGCGGCGATGTTATCGAGAAAGGAGGACAGCACGAACACCATTGCGAGCAGTGCGAACGCACCCTTTGCTTGTCCCGGTAGGTACTTTGGCAGCACCGAAGGAACATGGCTTTCCTCGAAATGTTTGGACAGCAACGCAAAGCCCAGCAACAGGCACAGCAGATTGGAAAGAATCACCCACTCATGGGCCAGGTGGTTGACCAAGCCTGGTAGGCCATCGCCGGTCTTGAACCCGGTGAACGCCAATTTATACAACGCAATCGTGGCGAGTCCGGTGAGTGCCACCCGCAGCGTGTGGTGGTGGAACAGCGCGACACCGAGCAGCGTGAGGGCGAACAAGATGAAGTCGAGCGGGATGCCAAACACGGTGGGTGAGTCGGCTGCCGCAGCACCCAACGGCTCAGCCGCCGCAACCGCGAGCGGCGCGGCGAACCAGAACGCGGCTCCGGCGATGCCCAGCCGCGAACCGATGCCCGTGCGCGTCGATGGAATCTTCTGTTCTTCAAGTCGGATGACGCTCTCCATGCTTTGCGTTGATCACAACGATGCGAAGGAGCGAGCCTATTACCATCGCAAAGCGGTCGACGTGCACGCGCCTGATCAGGCCACTGTCGACGAGAAGGTTGTTCAATGTCGGGGGGCCTGTATAGCGGTTAGGGTGCCATCCCTACCTGTGTCCCGAGCTCCCAATCCCTCACCGTTGGCTGTGAGAACGGCTGTTTGTCTTTACGATGGATTGGGAATTGCCGAATGGGAGTCGTGAGTGTATCGCCGAAGTGTAGATTCAGAGGTCGTGGTCCGACGTGCCAACCGGACGATCCTGATACACCGGAAATCCCAATAAAATCAGAAGGTACACAGGCAGATGAGTGAAAAGCAAGGCAAACTTTCTGCGGAGCATGCGTCGAAGACAACTCGGCGAGACTTCTGACATGCGTGTCACCGGTGATGCAAGGCGGACATCACCATCACCCGATTTTCCGTTCCCTGACCGCGATGGCTTGAAATGTTGTGTGAAAACCGCAGTCATTTAACCAGCGTGACGGGGAGCTGGGTCAGGTGGACGACTTTGGTGGTCACCGAGCCCATTACGAGCCCAGCAATACGCCCAAGTCCACGCGATCCCATGATGATTTCACCGGCCCCAACTGCCTTGGCGCATTCCACGATCTGTTCGGCGGTATCGCCTTCCGCCGTACTGCTCGCGAACGTCACGCCCGACGAGCGCAGTACTTGCTCCGCCGGTTCAAGCACGTCGCGATCATGCTGATCCGCCATTTCCGCTGCTTTCTTGTCGCCCACGTAGACTTGGATTTCACCGTAAACGCGTAACGGGGGGCGCACAGTCACGAGATGCACGTGACCCTGTGGTTTTTCACGTGCTCGCTCAACGGCAAGATGGAGTGCACGCATCGCGCTCTCCGAGCCGTCGAACGGAACCAAGATTGTGCTAGGCATAACCGCCTCTTTCAAGTCAGTGGCGACCAATGACAGAAGATGAATACAGCTTCTATCCCGCGGATTCAAGTAGCCAGTGCATAAACTCACGAACGGCGTGATGGATAACCTCTTGGCACACCGCGGGGTTATACATGAGGACGTATCATCGGCTCGCGGACGAAGATCGATGGCAGCTCTATGCCTTGTGCAAGGTTGGTAAGGCTCAGGCCGAGGGCAGCCAGGCCCTGTGGATCTGCGGAGGGACGCTCAGCCGGGGACTGGTTTGGAATGCTGGTCAGTGAGACTATCGGTTTTAGCAAGTCCAGCTGTTCTTACAACAGTTCTTTTCGGGAAGACTGCAGACGGGCAAGACGTTCCGGGCAGGGCTTATCGCAGCCGGCATCGCATTCCAGACCAAGGCGTTCGAGACCGCCACAGCTGCCGCCGATCGGGCGGCGACCGAGCAGGACGCCCACTGCCATCGCTAGGATCGCAATCACCATGACAAGAAAGGTCACCAGGAAAATGGTCATGACAGCTCCTGTTTCCGGTACCGTTGGAAGGAACAGCAGGCGCGTTCTTCAAATTGTCCATCCCGTTCGATGACGAAGAGGACGGGAAGATTGAGCCGTTCGGCGATGGCCATGGCACGCTCGGGTCCCAACACCTGAAACGCGGTGGCCCAGGCATCGGCTCGCATGCTGGTCTCCGCCAGCACGGTCACCGACACCAGATGATTATCGACCGGCCAGCCGGTTGTCGGATCGATGGTATGGGAATAGCGCCGCCCATCGATCTCAAAAAAGTTTCGATAATTGCCCGAGGTGGCGAGCGCGATGTCACTAAGCGCCAGCATCGTGTGCACCGAACGTTCGCCCGACAGCGGCTTCTCAATCGCGATCCGCCAGAGCGTCTCATGCTCCTTGAACCCATGTACCCGTATCTCGCCGCCGATCTCAACCATATAATGCTCAATGCCACGCGCGGTCATGAGTTCAGCAACCCGGTCCACCCCATACCCTTTGGCGATCCCTGAAAGATCTAAGAATACATCAGGATGGTGCTTGCGTATCGCCGGTTGCGTCTCACTGAGTGTGACTTTATCAAGCCCGCTGCGCGCACGCGCTGCGGCGATGTCGGCCTCAAGCGGGATGCGGTCCGGATGCACCTCCGGGCCAAAGCCCCAGAGATTCACTAGGGGACCGACTGTGATGTCAAACGCTCCTTCACTCTGGACGCCGACCTCGAGCGCGGCCTTGAGCACAGCGCGCAGCGAAGCGGATGCGGGCACCCAGTCGGTGGTGTGCAGACGGTTCAAACGCGACAGTTCCGATTCCGGGTCGTAGGTGGACATGGTGTGATTGATCTCGGCCAGCAAGGCGTCCACTTCGAGTTGCATCGACTTCAGCGGTGGAGTGTTCTGGGTAGGGCGGTATTTCACGTTATAGGTGGTTCCCATGGTTCGGCCACTCATGTGCAGTTCTGCGACAGGCGGCTCAGGGCGCAGTAGACCCAAGCCGGCACCGGCAGCCAGCAGAGCGATCAAGGCCATGAGCGCGCGAGGGCGAGGAATGGATGGATGCATGGATGGTCAGTCTCCGAAGTCATCGAGCATGATGTTTTCCCGCTCAACACCCAGATCCAACAGCATCTTGATCACGGCGGCATTCATCATCGGCGGTCCGCAGAGGTAGTACTCACAGTCTTCAGGAGCCGGATGGGTCTTCAGGTACTCATTATAGAGCACACTATGGATGAAGCCGGTATAGCCGCTCCATTTGTCATCGGGGAGTGGGTCGGACAGGGCGACATGCCACTTGAAGTTGTCGTGCGCTGCGGCCAGCTTGTTGAAATCGTCGACATAGAACATCTCGCGCTTCGATCGAGCTCCGTACCAGAAGGACATCTTGCGTGTAGTCTCGAGGCGACTCAGCTGATCGAAAATATGTGAACGCATGGGCGCCATCCCGGCACCACCGCCGATAAACACCATTTCGTTGTTGGTATCACGCGCAAAGAACTCGCCGAACGGCCCGGAGATGGTGACCTTGTCGCCAGGTTTCAGTCCGAATAGGTAGGATGACATTTTACCTGGAGGCAGATTTTGCGTGCGCGGTGGGGGCGTGGCAATGCGAACATTGAGCATAATGATGCCACGTTCCTCAGGGTAATTGGCCATGGAGTAGGCGCGCTCGAGGGATTCATTAACCTTTGAAACAAGCTCCCAGAGTTTCAGCCGGTCCCAGTCACTGCGATATCGTTCTTCGATATCAAAATCCTTAAACGAGTGCTCGTACGGTGGACAGAAAATCTGGATGTAGCCTCCGGCACGGAAATCGACAGATTCATCCTGCGGAAGCTCCAGGACCAGTTCCTTGATGAAGGTGGCCACATTGTGGTTCGAGCGGACGGTACATTCCCATTTCTTGACCCCGAACACCTCGTCTGGAACCTCGATCTTCATGTCCTGCTTGACCGCCACCTGACAGGACAGACGGTACCCTTCGCGTGCTTCACGCTTGTTGATATGTGAGGTTTCGGTCGGCAGAATGACCCCGCCTCCTTCGAAAACCTTGACCCGGCACACCCCACACGTGCCACCGCCGCCGCAGGCGGAGCTGACAAAAATCTTCGCGTCGCCGAGCGCGCCGAGCAACTTGCCTCCGATCGGCGTCTCGATAAACTTCTTGTCGTTGATCGTGATCGTGACGTTGCCGCTCGCCACCAGTTTTGAACGCGCACTCAGAATGAAGACGACGAGAATGAGAACGAACCCGGTGAACACACTGACTCCCAGTATGATCTCGATCATACGTGGCCCCTCATCAGACTTAACAGGATGCCGAAAAAGTCCGCCGCCATTGTTCTCGCATCGCTCAGAGGCTCAACATACGGTGCAGAGTATGCCTCGCCTCTTCGCTCGCTGCGGCCTTGCCGGCGGCCATTTTGAGCATCCTGCGGGCGTTCTTGAGTCAGGGTAAGGCGCTCGGTCATCGCGTAGTGCTACCTGGTCAAAAGAGTTTTCCGCAACCTGCTAGAGTTGAATGCCGGAAAAGGCCATGAACCCCAGGGCCATCAATCCTGCGGTGATGAATGTGACGCCCAGTCCCTGCAACCCTTCGGGTATGTCGGAATACTTGAGTTTCTCACGCACCCCTGCCATTGCCACGATCGCAAGCGCCCATCCGGCACCGGACCCCACCCCGTAGGTGACACTCTCGCTGAAGGTATAGTCACGTTCGACCATAAACAGACAGCCCCCGAGAATGGCACAATTGACGGTAATCAGCGGCAAAAAGATCCCCAGCGAGTTGTACAGAGACGGGACGTATCGGTCGAGAAACATTTCCAGGACCTGTACGACCGCCGCAATGACGCTGATGTAGGTGATGAGCCCAAGGAAATCCAGACTCATCTCGGAGAGCCCCGCCCATGACAGCGCGCCGTCACGGATCAGAAATCGGTAGATCAGATTATTGATCGGGATGGTCAGACTTTGGACGACGACCACCGCGATACCGAGTCCGAGCGCCGTGCTGATTTTTTTCGAAACGGCGAGAAACGTGCACATGCCGAGAAAAAACGTCAGCGCAAGGTTCTCGACGAAGACCGCTTTGATAAACAGATTGACCAGGTCGATCATGAGGCCACCTCGGGACGAGGCGCGTGATAGATACGGTATTCAGGTTCCTCGACTTGCGCCGGCTTCCAGGAGCGCACCACCCAAATGATCATGCCGATCAGGAAAAATGCGCTCGGCGGCAGGAGCAATAAGCCGTTCGGCACATACCACCCGCCATCCCGATCAAGAGGGAGAATCGGATATCCGAACAGGGAACCGGACCCCAACAGCTCGCGGATGACCCCGACGACCATTAAGAGTGCGCTATAGCCGAGGCCGTTGCCGAGCCCGTCGAGGAAGCTTGGGAGCGGAGGATGTTTCATGGCATAGGCTTCCGCGCGTCCCATGACGATACAATTGGTGATGATCAACCCGACGAAGACCGACAGATCCTTGCTGATGGTGAACGCATAGGCTTTGATGAACTGATCGGTGACGATGACCAGCGAGGAAATAATGGTCATCTGCACGATGATACGGATGCTGCTCGGAGTATGATTGCGGACCAGGCTGATGGCGGCATTGGAGAAGGCGGTGACGACGGTCAGCGCGATGCACATGGTGATCGTGGTCGAGAGCTTCGACGTCACGGCCAGTGCGGAGCAAATCCCTAAGACCTGTAAAATGACCGGGTTGTTGTCAACGATCGGGTCAAAAATTATTTTTTTGTGCTCGTACGCCATGCGCGTTAGCTCCTTTCGTGACGCAAACGGGACAGGTACGGCCCGTACCCTCTGTCGCTCAGCCAGAACTTCAGCAAATTCTCCACGCCTCGAGAGGTGATGGTGGCGCCGGCGAGCGCATCGACCTGATGTTGAGCCTCCGGGGTGGAGCTGTCAATCGCAACCTTCGTCACTTCAACCTGAACCTTCCAGTTCGCGTCGAAGAGGACTTTGCCCGTCCATTGTGCTCGCCACTTGGGATTGTCGATCTCTCCTCCAAGCCCTGGGGTTTCGGCGTGTTGATAGAATCGGAGGCCCTGAACCGTTCGCAGATCCTCCTCCAACGCAAGAAACCCGTACATGGTGGACCAGAGCCCATAGCCGTACACCGGTAGAATCAGTTTCTTGAACTCGCCGTTGGGGCCAACAATCCGATAGACCGGCAGATAGCGGGGTTCGCGCCGGATTCCCGCCACATCCTCTCGGCGGGTGAGTTCAGTGGAGATCTCGGGATCCTTTCCAGCCTTGACGATATTAAAGGTGTTAGGATCGATCCCCTTCACCTCGTCACCGGTTGCCAGTTCGACCATGCGAGCATCAATCCGTTTGAGCGCTTGTTCTTCCGTCAGTCCCTCCTTGAGCAGGCCGGAGACCGCAATCACATTCCGTATGAGGTCGGCCTTCTGATTTGTTTCCTGAATCGGTCGAAGGAGCACCGCCGCGCCGGCGACCACCACCGAGCAGACCAGGCAGACCACAAGCGTCACCATCAGTGTCCTGCTCGCACTCTCGACTGGCGCAGCGGCTACGGAGGAATCTGGTTCAGACGCGGGCATGGCGGCGGAGCCTCCGTCGGATGTTCAGCTGGACGACCGTATAATCGATCAGGGGCGCGAACACATTGGCGAACAAAATCGTGAGCATCACGCCTTCCGGGAACGCCGGGTTCGCCACGCGAATCAGCACCGTCATGGCACCGATCAGAATACCGAAGGCCCAGCGCCCGGCACTCGTCATGGCAGCCGACACCGGATCGGTAGCCATAAAGACCATGCCGAAGGCAAACCCGCCAAGCACCAGGTGCCAGTACCAGGGCATTGCCACCATGGGATTGGTGTCGCTGCCGATCACATTGAATAGGAGCGAGGCTCCGACCATCCCCAGAAAGACCCCAAAAATAATGCGCCAGGAACCGACCCCTGTATAGATCAGGAACGCTGCGCCGAGGAGACAGGCGAGGGTGGACGTTTCCCCCATGGAGCCCGGCATCAGGCCGATAAAGGCATTCCACCAGGTCGTGCCTCCGCGGGTGATTTCCTCGACGCCGCCGACCTTGCCAAGGCTGAGCGCGGTTGCGCCGGAATAACCATCCACCGCCACCCATACCCGGTCACCGGAAATTTCGGCGGGATAGGCGAAAAACAGAAATGCCCGCGCGGTCAGGGCAGGATTGAGAAAATTCTTGCCGGTCCCTCCGAAGATCTCCTTGCCGAGCACCACGCCGAAGCTGATCCCGATAGCGACCATCCAGAGCGGCATATCGGGGGGCAGCGTCAGCGTGAAGAGCATGGAGGTGACCAGAAAGCCTTCATTGATCTCTTTCTGACGCACGATCGAAAACACTACTTCCCATATACCGCCGACGAGTAACGTCGTCAGATAGATCGGCAGAAAATACAAGAAACCATGGACCGTATTGGCCAGAATACTGTCGGCATCAAAACCAAGATTGAGAGCCGTCAGGAGATCGTACCGCCAGCCCGTCTTGGCGAGTCCCATCTTTGCGAGTGCCAGATTGGCCTGATAGCCGGTGTTGAACCAGCTCCACAGGATACAGGGAATCAACGCCACCACCACGTACATCATCAATCGTTTCAGATCGATGCCATCTCGCACGTGTGGCGCGTGGTGTGTGGTTTCGGGGGTTGAATACAGAAACACATCGACCATCTCGAAGATGGGATAGTACTTCTCAAACCGACCGCCCTTGTTAAACAGGGGCCTCAGACCATCAAGATAGCGTTTCATGCCTGCTCAGCCTTCTCTCTCAATTTGGCTCAGCACGCTCCGCAGCACCGGGCCGTAGTCGTTTTTGCCCACACAGACGAAGGAGCACAAGGCGAGATCTTCTTCGTCCAATTCCATGCAACCCAGCTGTTGCGCCAGGTCCGTGTCACCCACCATCAGGTAGCGCAGCAGCTGCGTCGGGAGGATGTCCAAGGGCATGATGTCCTCGAAGTTGCCGAAGGGCACCATGGCGCGAAGGCTTCCGTTTAGCCCGGTGGTCAATCCGAACTCCTCCTTGCGGTGACGGAAGAGACTCGACAGCATGACGTTGCTCTGGGAGAAGGCTCTCCGTCCGGGCGTGAACCAACCCATGAACGTTCGTTCGACTCCCTCCTGAATCGCCGATATCTGAAGATGATGGCGTCCCAGGTAGGACGACCAGTTGGCTGCATGACGTCCCGACAAGATCGAGCCGGAGATGATGCGGCTCTCGCCGTCCTGAAGCTCACCCTCGAGCAACTCCTCGATACAAGCGCCGAGTCTGGTCTGCAGTAGGCGTGGCTGTTTGACCTGAGGTCCGCCAAGCGCGACGATGCGTCCGGTCGATAATCGGCCGCTGGTAAAGAGTTTGCCGATCGCAATCACCTCTTGGTAGTTGAGGTGCCAGACCACCTTGTTGACGTCGACCGGTTCGAGAAAATGAATGTGCGTCCCTGGCAGGCCGGCTGGGTGGGGACCTTCGAAACAGGCCTGGCGTATGTGGCCTATCCCCTGTGGCAGCGGCAGTTCGGCTGCGGGTGACTTGCACACCCACAGCGGCATGGTGCCAAGGCACGCGAGCACCGTCAGGCCATGGCGGAACGACTCAGCCTCTGCTGTAATAATTGGAACAGGATCGGCGGCCAGCGGGTTACTGTCCATCGCTGTCACGAAGATGGCCGCTGGACGAGTAGTCGGGTCGGCAATCTTGCTATAGGGACGCGTGCGTAACGCCACCCAAAGTCCCGATGCGACAAGATTGTCCACGACCTGCGTTTCGGTCAAGCTGGTCAGTTGGTCGGTCGAGTAGGATGCAAATGTCTCCTCGTCTTCGGTCTCGTCGAGCCGGATGACGACCGACTGGAGCAGGCGTTGCGCTCCACGATGGATCGCACGCACCGTGCCGGAACCTGGAGCCGTAATGCGCACGCCGGGTAACTTTTTATGGTCGAACAGCGCTTGGCCGAGCTTCACCTTGTCGCCTTCGGCGACCAGCATGGCAGGTTTGAGGTCGACATGATCCACGCCGAGCACGCCGACATGGCGGACAGGTTTGGCGAGACGGACTAGCTGCTCAGGTTTCCCGCTGATCGGCAGATCCAGTCCCTTTTTAATTCTGATCATCATAGCAGTTGCGATCAAATTAACGCCGTCGTAATGGGCCCACTCGCTATGGTCAAGAGTGATGGATGGGTTATTGTCGGATGAGTGCTTCCCTTTCGCTTAATATGATCACCGCCATACGTATAAAATAGTAATACCCCATAGGGTCAAAGTCCCGTAGTACAACTGTTTGGACCTGTCGCTGTCAAGTCTTCAATTCGGTGTCGTTTGATGGTAGATCGGGGCATCGATCACGGCTACTGACACCCGCGTTCTTCGAGAGCGGACTCCTCCTCGCACATCATGACTTGCGACCCGCACATCAGCATCTCCGTGCGTTTCGAATCCACCGTCCCTTGCTTCACATGCCGCTGCTACGTCGTACTACTGCGTCTCTTCATTGCCGATACGGCATTGTAACGTCGGATGAAGCAACCCGACATGTTTCGGGGCGAAGATCGCCACGTGGTTCACAAGAACGCAAGGACCAGTGATATGTGCAATGGAATCGCTCATGGATGTGAGTGATGAATCACGTCGACCGTGTGGGCAGGCACGGATCGGCTTCGGTGTTGACGTGGAGCTGGATCAGCTACCACTCTGGCAATAGCCCTACCTGCGACTAGGTCTTTTTCTCTGTTGCTAATGCGGTCTCCTTAGGAGATATCGTACGTACATACAACCAACACTGCTCGTGTTTGTCCGCCGCGAGCAATCCAGGAAAGGAGAGGGTATGGTCACAGCCAAAAGCCAACTTGCCTACGACCTAGTGGCCGCGGTGGTGTTCGCCTTGGTGCTTGGCTCTCTCTCGCTGATCTGGCCCGGCATCCTTGCTCTCAGCTTCGGTCTCTTCCTGCTGATTCACTCGTTTTCGGTCGGCCAGGAGATCACGATGCTGTCGTGGGCCGAAGTCACCCAGTTACCGATTGTCTTCGCCTCTTGTCGACGATCCGTTCCACTGTCGATTCTTTCATAGCATCCTGGTAGGACCGCGCCGTACACGCCTCCATCGAGCGACTTCTCGTTGTGTGACAGCCGATGAAGGCCAAGCCATGAAATCCAACATTGCTGATCGCGGATGTGCAGCTTGGGGAACGGGCGTTCGTCTTTACGGTAGATCGGGAACCGCAGAACGGGGCTCGGTAGTTGACCACCGAATGATCGACGCAAATATTAATCGGGTAGAAACCGCTCATCCATCTGTCTTTCCATCACCAGATGTCAGTTACGATGGTTCACTTTCATGGGAGTGGGATGCCTCACGAATGAACATGGCGGGCGTATGATCGCGCCGTTGGTCAGATTCGGCACCTCGACCTGGACCTACGAGGGGTGGAAGGGGCAGGTGTACCTCAAGGACTATCCGACTAGCACCTTTACCAAACAATGTCTGTCGGAGTATTGGCAATTCCAGCATAACGGCTCCCCGCTCTTCCGTACGGTCGGGAATGACGCCACCTTCTATCGGCCACCCACGAGCCGGCAACTCCTGGCCTATCGTGAGCAGATGCCGGAACAGGCGGAGATGTGTTTCAAGGTTTGGGAGGATATCACCGTGCCAGTGTTCGCGCCACACCCACGATATGGGCAGAAGGCTGGAACACGGAACCTCCGGTTTCTTGATGCGCAGCTCTTCAGGGACCTCGTACTCACTCCGTTTCGGGAGGCTCAGTTCCAGGACAGCACGGGCCCATTTCTATTCGAGTTCCAACGTCACGATCTGTCGATCGCAGAGTTCACCACTCGGCTCGACAACTTCTTCGATCAGCTTCCCAAGGAGTTTAAGTACGCGGTTGAGATCAGGAATGCCGGTCTCCTTAGCCCTGAGTATCGGAGAATGTTGGAGTCTCATGGCGTCGCGCACGTGTATAACCATTGGTCTTACATGCCGTCACTAGCTGAGCAACACGAGCGGCTACAGGAGACCTTCACAGCACCTTTCACGGTCTTGCGCCTGCTGACGCCGTTAAAAATGACCTATGCGGATGCCAAGAAGCGGGCAGCACCGTATACCAAGATTGTGGCAGAACTTCCGGAGATGCGAAGAGACACCGTGACGCTCATTCACCAATCAATCACGCAAGCCAAACCGGTCTATGTCTTGGTGAACAATCGAAGTGAGGGTAATGCACCGAAGACGATCCAAGGTCTGGCAGACTTGTTGGGATCAACAGGGTCAGCTGTACGCGAGTGACCCTGGTTTACAAAGAGGAGTTGTAGGGGACCCTCGGACGGAATTGTCTCTCTCGTGGCAGGAATAGAGAAACAAACGAGAGCAGGTCTGTGGTTTGGTGCAGCGCAGTAGAGTGTCCTGACCGATGGCGCGGTGCTGCATGTCAACGCGCAAACTAGAGTCATCTTCCAGTTCGGTGTATAGTGCGATCCCGATGGAATGGCTTAATTACCACCATCTTCTCTATTTCTGGTCGATTGCGAAGCATGGGACCATCGCCAAGGCGTGCGAAGAGCTTCAGTTGGCTCAGCCGACGATCAGCGCACAACTTCGGGTTTTTGAAGACCGGCTCGGAGAGAAGCTGTTTCTGCGGAAGGGTCGGCACCTTGTCTTAACCGAAATAGGTCGCGTCGTCTTCAAGCATGCCGAGGATATCTTTTCCATCGGACAAGATCTGATGAACACCGTGAAGGGGCGTGGGAGCGGTCGAGCCCTGCGCCTCACAGTGGGCATCGTCGACGTCGTGCCGAAGCTGCTGGCGACTCGACTGTTAGCATCCACGTTTCTACAGTTTCCCGCCGTACGCCTGGTGTGCTGGGAGGACAAACTGGACCGGCTCTTGGCTGACCTGGCGATCCATGGATTGGACTTGGTGATCGCCGACACACCCGCGCCACCAACAATCAAAGTACAGGCCTACAACCATCTTATGGGTGAGTCGGGGGTCACATTCTTTGCGAGCGCGAAGTTGGCAGCGCGCTACCGTCGCACCTTTCCTCAATCCCTCAATGGTGCACCGATCTTGTTACCCACCTCGAATACGATGCTTCGGAGGTTATTAGATGATTGGTTGACACGAAACGATTTGACACCGACGGTCATCGGCGAGTTCCAAGATAGTGCCACATTAAAAGCATTTGGACAAACAGGCCATGGATTGTTCCCTGGGTCTACGGCTATGGAAAAAGAGATCTGTCGGCAATATCAGGTGCAGGTGGTACGGCGGGTCGATTCTATCAAGCAGAAGTTCTATGCCATCACCGTCGACCGACGGATGAAACATCCAGCGGTCATGACCCTCTTTGACACCGCTCGTCGGGAGGTTCTCAGTTAGCAGGTTGTTGACAACCCCTCTCCCTCTGTCACCGCAGGTGTGATTAGGAAGGATTCCCATCAGGAGGACTTCACCGATGATGGGGACATCTGATCCGCAGCCCGCTCTCTTCTACCAGATCAATCTGGAGCAGTTTGTGACCGCTGATCATCCGATGCGGAGGATTCGGCCGTTGATCGACACCGCCGGCATTCGACAACTGTGCGCCCCTCTATACGCAGACATGGGCCGTCCCTCGATTCCGCCGGAGCAGTTGTTCCTCACGCTCGTGGGTGGGTATCTGTTGGGCGTCACGTCAGAGCGGGCCTTGGTGCGTGAGCTGACTTGGAACCTGGTGCTTCGGTGGTTTGTGGGCCTGGATTTGGCACGGCGCCGTGGGATCACTTCACGTTTTCGCAGAAGCGGAAACGGCGGTTTAGGAAGAGTGGACTGCTCGAACGACTCTTTGATGAGACGGTAGCCCTCGCGATCAAGCAGAAGCTGGTCCCCCTGCATCCGACGCTGGATGGCACCCTGGTGCAGGCCAATGCCTCCCATAAGAGCTTTGTGCCGATGGAAGTGTTGCTGAAGCCAGAAGAGTACAAGCGGCGGATACGCTCGCTCGATCAGGGCGGAGAGCAAGAGTCAGATCCGGGCAACCCCACAGTCACATTTCGCGGGGAGCGACGGTCTGATCAAACACACATCTCGACGACCGATCCGGATGCGAAGCTGGCGAGCAAGGGCAATTGGACGGCGGCGATGGTGGGCTGCACCGTCAACGGGCTCATGGAAAACCGCCATCGGCTCTTGTTGGGGATCAACGGCGAAGGAACCCATCCATCAGCGCGTGCGCAACTTGAGTCGGACCGTGGGCTATCAGCTCTCCCAACGGGCCCGGAAGAAGAATGAAAAGTTGAGGGGTGAGGCAAAATACTGGCATGGGTTCCGCCGGTTTCAACGCCGTGGGCTGCTGCAGGTCCAAGATGAGGGGTATCTGATGGGTTGGTTGCTGAATCTGAAGCGACTGGCGACCCGACTTCCAGCTCCGGTCTGTAGAGGAGGCTGACAGCAGAGGGGCGTGGCAGCGGGCCGATGAGGACAACTCAGGAGCCCATCCTCAGCCGCACAGGAGCCCAGAATCAGAACCCGCAGCGACTCCCGTCGGGACACACACGCTTCGCATACGGCAGTTTGACAATAACCTGCTAGGTACACGTAACCAACACCAGACAGTTAAGTGCCGTCGCAAAAATGCATGAGCTGCGCCACTCATTCCCAATGCCTCTCCACGGGTTTCCATCTCACTCGTCACGGTGTGCCGAACGTCCATCCAAACATCACAGCGGCGCCGTCCGGTGCATAAAAGTGCTGGGAGAAAGCCGGACGGTACGGCGCATCGCGGAAAGCATGATGCGGGTCGGTATGCACCAGATTGAACCAATCCCATGATGGTTCCTCTGCGCGTTGTAATAGGCCATCTCTATTGACTACAGGTCCAATAAAGTCCACTGGTTGAGTCGTGTGGAGCAACTCGATTGCTTCATCTGAGAGAGCCGGTTGGTGACTGTGTCCCCAGGAGAGGTCCAGGTTGGTGTAGCTGGCGATGATGATGAAGCCCAGGACCGTGACAATCTTGTTCATGATCACGCCTCCTCTCGAATCAAACAGCGTAGAGCAACTGTTTGCACTGCATCTTTTACGGCAGACTCCAAGGATTCCACTCTCGAGGAAGATTGGGAGTTTCACTCCGTTGACTTCAGGTTTGTATGCTTTGCGATTCTCCCATTTCATGATTCCCTCCCTTGACGACCACCTTGGTTCATTGCCGTGGCGACTCTCCCATGCATGGATAAGCCACAGCGATTCCAGGTCGTCGACTCCAGCTAATTACCAAGTCGTCCGGTATAAGGGTGTACATACTCAACAATGATCTTTCCATCTTCCGCAACGACAGGCTTGTTTACTCCAGTGGTCCTCAGAGGAATGAGGAGGTAAGCGTTGCCTTTTGAATCCACGACTTCTAAGTGCGAGACCTCCTCATCCAGGTCTTTCACGTTGAGCTTTTCTTGAACGCTAGTCTTGGGTTTGAGCTCCATACCACCACCGCTCACAGACGGTTTGTCACTTGGGAACACTGTTGACGTGGTGAATAGTACTGTCGTAGCAACGACGGATAAGACGCCTGCATTCAACAAACCTCGATAAATCATGGTGCCCTCCCCTCTGTATATTTGAGCGAACACGTTCTCATAAGATCAACTTATCGGACCTGGCATGACATAGACAAATAGATAATTATGTCAATAGTCATTCATAAAATAAATGTATTGAAATATCGCCAGTATCCGACGACTGATGTTGGAGCTGACTGTCGGCGAGGAGAACTGCTCCGCACGTTAAGAACGCGTAGAGAGTCAATGGCTACAGCCACCACCGGAGCTCATTTAGAAACCTCATGATGCCTCTGGTAGAGACGAGGTTGGCCATAGGCCAGCTGAAAGTCATCAATGTGGAAAAACTTGGGGTTTCGAGATCTTTATGCGGGGGAGCACAACCGCAATGGAGTGGACTCTCGAAACAGGCTGGCTAAGTTGCTGGGGAACCGCAAGGCATTCGAGTATGACAGGCTTAACAGAAACAGGTGCAGCGCAGCCACGACACCAAAGAATTCAGAGGTGTTCTTGCCTCTGAGGCTGAACCATGGACCGGCAATCAGCCCGACGTGCTGCGTGAAGAGGTATCCCATGGCTGGCGCGATGGAGAGAAGATTGCTGTAGCCTTTTCCTACGACCGCCGGCTCACCCTGTACACCGACTCCCGCTGTCCAAGAAGAGTGCGTGGCATTGATGGTCTGGAATCCGATATCGAGTGCCAGAACGATATGTCGTGTAAGCGCATATCCTTCCGCGATGGTGAAGGTGGTCATAGATCCCGGTTCAACATGACCATCGGTGCCAAATCCTCCTCCATACGCGTTGAATCCACGTACCGTGATGGGCGAGTAGAAGCCGTACGACGCGTTCAGTCGGTAGCTGAATGCATGATCTCCAGCCAGCCGCAATACCTCGCATTGTTGCCGTGAATATCCGACAGTCCAGCGTAGACTCTGGACATGGAGACCAGAACTCGGCTCATCCTAGCAACAGAGTTGGCCACTCACGGGCTCTCGATCTGTGCGATCGCCCGCCAACTGGATCGCCATCGGGAAATGGTTGGGCTGTGGCTCAAGGCCATCCGAATCGAAGGGCTGGTTGCCTTTCTGGGCGCTATGCCGCGGCCAAGAAGGGGCCACGTCTGACACGGCAGGTCCCTGGAGCGGTCCAACGCCTCGTCTGGGCGATTCGCGCCCGTGAGCACGCCTGCTGGCGCCGTTAAAAATGATCTATGCGGATGCCAAGAAGCGGGCAGCGCCGTATGGCAAGATTGTGGCGAAACTTCCGGAGATGCGCAGAGATACCGTGATGCTCATTCACCAATCGATCGCACAAGCCAAACCGGCTTATGTCTTGGTGAACAATCGAAGTGTGGGCAATGCACCGAAGACGATCCAAGGCTTGGTGGAACTGTTACGGGCGAACGAACCAACAAGCTCACAGTGAGTGACGCTCGCTCGCAATGGTTTGTTGTGATGGCCAATTCCTTCCTTCGCGTCTCATCCGGTACCGATACTGTGTGATCGGTCCTTGTTCGTTGATGTCCAAACCTGCTCAAGGTTTCTCTGGTAGTACCGAAAAGGGACAGGGAATGCGTGTGCGATGGATATGATCTGGATGGTCATGCGACCAAGATGCATATCGGTTGATCATTCATCTGAATCCCTTCTTGACCACACCGATGACAAAGCCATTCCATGGTCCGATTGTGTTTGGAGCGATTACCTGTTCCCTATTAGGTCTCGTGGGATGGTTTCACGTCCAGTTCACTGACTCGGAGCCACCGACACTTCAGTCAAAAGACCTGTTTGTCTTCCAAGGTCTCACGGGACCGACAGAGAAGACGGTTGTGGCACCATCTAGTCCATCATCTCCACAGAAATATGCCGTCGGTAGTCCCAGTCGGTTGGCCGTACTGCTGACGGAGGAACGATCGAACTGGTTGGGATTGGCGCATGGGCTGAAGTCCATCGGTGTACCGTTTGTTGTCACGCGAGACTATCAGGAGGCACTCAAGCATCGGGTCATTCTGGTCTATCCCATGATTAGGGGAACATCCTTTTCGCGTGAGGCAATTCGCGCGTTGGCTGCCATTCCGCGTAACGGCGGCACCTTGATTGCCACCCAGGTGTTGGGTGGGGGGCTCGAAGAAGTTTTTGGGTATTCAGACGTGACGGTCGCATTGCACAATCGGGAGATTCGCTGGAATCGAGCCCATCCCCTCATGGAACGGATGACCGACCCAGCGGAATGGGTGACCAAATTAAACGGAAAAGAGGAGAATGCTGTCGGGACCTACAGCTATGGGCAGGCGAGGGGAGTGCTTGGCAGTTATCCCGATGGGTCGGTGGCGATGACGGCAAAGGACTATGACAGGGGGCACGCTTATGCAATCGGCATCGATCTCGGCGCACTGTTATTGAAAGGCTATAACAACCGTACTGATGGGTTCACAACTAGTTTTGATAACCGATTCGACCCCACGTTGGATGTCTGGTTGCGTGTATTGAAACGAATGTACCAAATGGGAGAGCCGAATGCGGTGACGATCGGCACGGTCCCGTTCGGAAAACGGCTTTCCGTGATGTTTACGCACGATGTCGATTTTACGGAGTCCATGGCGAATGCGGTTACCTATGCAGAGTTTGAACGAAGCAAGGGGCTGACCGGAACCTACTTTATCCAGTCGAAATACATTCGGGACTATAACGACGACATTTTTTTCAATGAACAAGGGGTGCAACATCTTGCCAGACTGGCCGACCTTGGTATGGAGTTAGCTAGCCACACCGTTGCCCACTCTGCCTCATTCAGCAGTTTTCAAATGGGAACAGGAGAGGAGCGGTATCCCAGTTACCGTCCATTCGTAAAAAATCGCTCAAAGGCCTATGGCGCGACGATTCTCGGTGAACTGCGGGTGAGCAAATTTCTTATCGATCGGCTAGGGGGTGGTCCTACGATGGTTTCGTTTCGGCCCGGTGAGCTATCGAATCCGTTCGGCCTGCCCCAAGCCTTAGTTGCAACTGGATTTCGATATAGTTCCGCGGCGACGGCTAACAATTCCTTAACTCATTTGCCGTACCAGATGACCTATGATCGGTTGTCGGAAGCCGAGGTCGACATCTTTGAATTTCCTGTAACGATTGAAGATGAAGAACTCCCGCCGATGGGACAGCGAATCTCACAGGCCCTGACGCTGGCGAAGCAGATTGCCCGATATGGTGGCAGTGTCGTGGTGCTGATCCATCCAAACATACTTGATCACAAGCTGGACTTCGAGAAGCAATTTTATGATGCGGTCAAGAATTGGACCTGGTTTGGATCGATGCGGGAATTTGGGGATTGGTGGTCGGCGCGTAATGCGTTGCAAGTCGAGGTTGTGGCCAAAGCCGGTCGAATGGCAGTATCCATGGATGCGCCACGACGGATCACGGGTGCCGTACTCGAAGTTCCTCTCGGGTGGACTCTGTTGCCGCAAGGAGGCGTGAGGCAAGACGGGCGTAGGATTATTCTGGATGTGGTTGAGGGGACGCGTGTGTTTTACTTCGGTGTCGACGGGTTAGGTGATGCCAAGGAGTCGACGAGCGCTGTGTCCACTGCCTCGGGGCACTAGGCGCTATATGGATAGACAGAACAACGGTAGGAGTCGGTGCCGTCTATGACCCCTCACTCATGCTGATGGAGCCCGCGACATAGTCTGTGACATCTCCAAGCACGGAGTCCCCGCTTGAAATCCTCGAGCCATGGCAAAGGCCATGAAGCTCATGGTACAGAGAGATATGCCGCAACGAACTCTTGAAACCCTTTCCTTTGACAATACCTATGCCCGGCTTCCGCAAGCCTTTTACGCGCGATTGAACCCCACTCCGTTCAGCGAACCGCCATATTTGATCCATGCCAATCGGTCGGCTGCCGAATTGATCGATCTTGACCCGGAACAATTTGAGCGCCAGGAGCTCGCTGAGCTTTTCGGGGGGAAGGCCTTAGCCCCCGGCATGGAGCCGCTTGCGATGCTGTATTCCGGCCATCAGTTCGGCGTCTACGTCCCACAACTTGGTGACGGTCGGGCGATCCTCCTTGGAGAGGCGACGAACCAACGAGGGCAGCGATGGGACCTCCATCTCAAAGGAGCCGGGATGACACCGTTTTCACGAGATGGAGACGGAAGGGCGGTGCTGCGGTCTACGATCCGTGAGTACTTGTGTTGCGCGGCCATGCAGGGTCTCGGTATCGCAACCACTCAGGCGCTCTGCCTGGTCGGCAGTGATGACAAAGTTTACCGGGAACAGATCGAAACCGGCGCAATGCTGGTTCGTATGGCGCCTTCGCATGTCCGCTTCGGCATGTTTGAAGTCTTTTATTATCGAAAGCAGCATGAGCATCTCAAAACGTTGGCCGACTATGTGATCGAGCAGCATTTCTCCCATCTCCGAGATACCGGTGAGAAATACGCACAATTCTTTAGCGAAGTCGTAGAGCGCACGGCACGATTGATTGCGCAGTGGCAAGCGGTTGGCTGGGCGCATGGAGTGATGAATACCGACAACATGTCGATTCTCGGCCTGACCCTGGACTATGGGCCGTATGGGTTTATGGACGACTACGATGCGGGGTTTATCTGTAACCACTCCGATCACAACGGCCGCTATGCGTTCAACCAGCAACCGTATATTGGGCTTTGGAATCTGAGTTGTTTGGCTCAAGCGCTGTTGCCGCTGGCTGAGAAGGAAGCGCTCAAAGCGGGCCTTGAGACCTATCAACCTTTGTTTGACCGGGAGTATCAGGAGCGCATGCGTGCGAAATGTGGATTGAGCGAAGCGCAGGCCGGAGACGATGAACTGATTCGAGATTTTCTCGGACTGCTTCAAGGCAGCCATGCAGACTATTCGATCGTGTTTCGAGAGTTGGGCGCGTTCTCCTCGCAGAACGGCGCGGTGAACGAGACGTTGCGAGAGCACTTTCTCAATCGTGAACGGTTTGACGAGTGGGCCGTGCGTTATCGTGATCGGTTGCGGGGTGAAGGCAGCCGTGACGATGAACGGTGTACTCGAATGAATCGTGTGAACCCAAAGTACGTGCTGAGGAATTACCTTGCCCAGGCGACGATCGAGAAAGCACAGCATAAAGACTTCTCAGAAATTGACCGTCTTTTCACAGCACTTCAAACTCCCTTCACCGAGCAACCCGGCATGGAGTCGTACGCGCTGCCACCGCCGAACTGGGGCAAGCATCTAACCGTGAGCTGCTCATCCTGAATCAACTTGAGGACGTATCAGGGGCGCGATGACCCAACATCTCACCCTTCGCTAGCCCGCATTATTCATGACAGTTCGTGAGGAAACCGACGAAACGCCAGGCGAGACGGGCACGCGGAGCCCTGAGAGACCGAGGCATACTTGCAACAGTATGTCGAGGTCACGAAGGGCGAGCCTGCTCGACTGACCGCTGACAGACCGCGGCCAGGCTTGTCGCAGCGGCGTATCGGCGGGTGCAGTAGAAGTGTTCATGAATAATGCGGGCTAGGTGATGTTGCACGAAGCCACGATCGAGGAAGATTCAGGGTCGGCGTTCCTGAGTAACGCGGTAACATGAGGGGAGAGTGAGGGTCGACCTGGTCGCACAGCCGAATATCCCAATTGCAAAAGATGTAACTGCAGACTGCAGTTGAGTAGATCCTACGAAGAGCGGGGGGTAGATCGTATGATGTCAGGGTTCGTTGTTGGGTTTGTTATGGCCAGGGCAGAGTTCAAATCCGAGGCGCGATTTTCTCATGCCACTCTTTCCTAGGCCCGCTACACCAAACGGATCTGTCTCAACAGTGTGAATGCTTTTGTGGCTGGAGCGTTGAGTGGGAGGAGGAAGGCTGCCACTCTGCGCAATTGATGGCCACAACGACTTGCAGCCTCCGAGCAGGACGCCAGCGACAGAGCATTTCATAAATGTCCGGCGAGTCCAAGACAAGGAATCTTTGTGTGCCATTGACTGCTCCGATTATGGTGACTTGTTATCTGTCTTCAAGCCAGTTCGCTTATGCTAAGTCGTTGTACGATTGTTCAATGGCCAGAGAGCCTGTTTCTCACAAAATAAACTCCAGTGCGCGGGTGTGCCAAGATAGGACTGCTTTACGGATGTTGATCTTGTCCGCAATTGTGGCATGATCTGAACGGATGATGTGGGCGGCAAAGTCAGCCATGAATCGGCTCTTGAGCGTGGCACGTGCACGGTCGACTCCGACCTCTTGGTAGGGAGCGACGGACAGCAGGAGAAAGCCATCATCGGGGATGCGGTCGTCTCGCATGTTGGCCGCGATGATCCCACCGGCTTTGCTGAGAGGATCGGCAAGTTCAGGGCTGTGTGGGCCGATAATCAATGCCAGGTTTGGCATGTGGAGCCAGTGGAACCCGCGCCCAACCCCGATCATCCATTCGTGATGGACGATCTCTAGGGTTCGGTCGCTTTTCCTGGTTTCTTCAATATGGGCGATGTTGCCCCGGACGAGCGGCAAGAGGTCTTCCTGCATCTCTTCGGGCATGTCCGGATACAGCTGGGACAATGTGGCTGGCAATGAAGCGAGACCCTGAGCGGAAATGGTTGAGAGGTCCAACACATCACGGTGATGACGCCCGTGAAGAACCAGGGCGTCCTCATCGGTTTCAAATCCATAGACCAGGGGGTACACTGTGTTGTGTGCCGAGCCGAAGACCTCTTCCATCTGTCGTTGGATCCGAAACGCATGGTCTCTGGCGACATCGGTGTTATAACCCCAGCCCGCACAGCCGCGCTTGTGGTCTCCCTTTGAATAGTGATAATTGATCAGGATAAGTGCCTGGTGGCCATGTCGGACCATATGCTGGACCTGTTCCGTCATGACCTCTCCAAAATGTGGCCAGCCCATGTCGAAGCGACCGCCGATATTACGGATTGGCTGAATGATCCCGGACGGGGTATTGGTGGCCACGGAAAGATTAAGGCGCCCATCCATGCACTTGAGCGCGATGATGGAGGTAGGATGTTTCGCGCTGTATCGTTCGCGCGCAATAAAGGATTCTGGACTTTGGTACATCTGGGCATAGTGACGGGCGTGTTCAATCAACCAATCGATCCTTTGTTGTATAGGCAAGTTGCGAATCGCGATGCTGTCGGCGCTGGTTTGGGAAAAAGTCGAGTCACCCATCATGATACGCCTCCAGGATTGAGCGGGTAGGGCTTATTGCAATTGGTTCCCTATCCCAGACTTAATCGAGGGAAGCAAAATCAATACCTTGTCAAGATCTTAATTTCTGTTCGTACGGGTTCCTGTGATTCGGCGATGAGCGAGGTGTGCGAAAATAGAAAGGAGAAGTGTCAAACGCAACAATGCGGTAGATAGTAAGCGCAAGGTAAGTGTGACAGACGTTCTTTGGCCGTAACACCCGAATGTGTGCGATTCCGCAATGAGTGAGATGTGCGAAAAGCAGAAGCTTGATAAGGACGAGGCGCTCAAGGCGTAGGTGTTCCGGCAACTGACGAAGATCGGCCGTCAACCAGCTTGGTGTGCGGTCTCTTTAAACATTCATATGTATTGTCTACATTGTTGATATCTGAGTAAGTTTATAGAGGTCGTCACTCCGGCTAGATTGGTCGAGCAGCGATTCGTCAGGCCCTCGGACAAGAAGTCTGCCCCACCATTGATCTGAATTCAGCGAGATATTCCAGTGAGTTCCATATCCACAGCTACAGCTACAGCATATGGGTACAGAGAAACGATATATAGAGTCGTCCTCACATCGCCTATTCACTTATCACGATACGGTATCGCTGATACATGAACTGGCACCAACCGTTCTCTAGTAGCAGTTCTGCTTGATGCATTCGGCAACCATTGTCCGTTAGGGCTGGATCATGAAGATGCTCGATCGTGTTCCTCGCCCACTTCAATACCGACTTATATGCGTGAATCTGTGTTGTGGTTTATGGTCCCGCTGATAATCACTGAGAGGCCGTCACGATCTGATCGAGTGTGACGGGTTCATGATATTCGAGGTGTTTTGTGATCGCCGCGAAGTCGTGCTCGATGGGGGTGCGGTCTGGGGAATACAGTGGCAACAACAGCAGCGTGACGCCAGTGTGCTCAATCAGCTGCACCGTGTCTGGCGATGTGTAAAACGCGGCGTTGTTCATGATGACCAGATGCTGGCGGGTCAGAGGCGGATACAACCTCGCTTGGAGCCCGGCGTTGAACACCTCCGTATCGCACGTGCCTTTGAAGAGGCAGGGGTCTTCAAACTCGGGTCCGATACGGGCGGCGATGAGTGAGGGGCGAGGGCGTCGGTGTCCGGAGATCAGGCCAGACACGCACTGGCCTTTGGGCGCATATCCCTAGCGGCGCGTGACGGATGGGGCGAAGCCGTACTCATCGACAGGCAGAAACTGGAGGCCGAGACGACGGTACCGTTCATGAAGCCGCAGCACCCTTCGTCGATGCAGCGGACTGCGCTCTTTGTCGCTGGTCATTTGTTCCGAGTCCACCCTATCTGGTGAAGCACGTTCCCAATGCATTGGCGCAAGACTCCGAAGTACCGGGCCGCTTCCACCTGCGTCAGGTCGTCATGGGTGGCAACGTGATGTCGTAACGCCTCCCCATCCAGTTTGTGGGCAGTGTTAGGTCCAGGTCGCTTAGGCGTCAGCCCCTCAGGCTTCAGCCACCGGTACAGGCTTGCTTCGCCACGCGGCCTCGGCCTTGCTCCCAGCCCTTCGGACACAATCCACCACCCGTTGCCGCAAATCTCCCGAACATCGCATGCTTGCAGGATCGCCCAGACGGTCACCCCATGCTATCAGTAACTATGCGCGTAGTTATACACGGTTTGTGGCTCATCGAATCACGTTTCGAAACTTGTGAAGCAATCTGATGGTTCGCGTGTAGAGACAGTTATTCTCCCTAGTCTACCCGCTAATGGAGTCCATAATGGAGGCATCATTACCTTTGGGTCTGATGGGAAGCGGTACATTGTCATTGGTGATGCGCAAGTTCCTTCGGATGCGCAAGACCCGATTCACTTGCCGGCAAGATTCTGCGGGTGAACACGGACGGATCGGCCGCGCCAGGAAATCCGTTCTCATCAAGCACTAATGCACTGAAAGTGTACAGCTTGGGCCATCGAAACAGCTTTGGTTTAGCCTTCCACCCTTCGACAGGACAGTTGTGGGAGTCAGAGAATGGTCCGAGCGACAACGACGAAATTAATCGGATTGATGCCGGTGGCAATTATGGATGGCCGCTTGTTGGAGGGATCACGAACAATCCCAGCTATCGGAACCCTACCGTGGCCTTTAACTCGGTGATCGCTCCAACCGGAATTGTGGGAATTCCTTCAATATCCTCCATTTATCCATATTCATATCGTGATAATGTGTTTGTGGCGGCATTTAACACAGGGATCATGCGCCTTGTTGCTACGGATGGGACAACCAACGTTGTTTACCCTGGAGGGGTTGGAGGTTTGCTGAGCCTTATGCTGTCAGCGAACGGCTATGTCTAGGCGTCAAATAGTGGTGGTATTTTCAAAGTCATCGTTAATCCACATTGATCTCAAATCGATGTTCATAACGAGGGGGACTGCAAGTAATCCTTGCGGCCCCCCTCGTTATTTGATGTAGAGTGTCGCGCACGGACACTGCACGAGCGTCCGGGTGATGCCCCTCACTTCCTCGAAACGAAATGGCGAAGAAACAAAGCGACTCCAAAATTGCCGTAGCAGGGGCCTTGACCTTGGTGTTGGCGCTGGCAGGAGCCATGCTGGTCAAGGAACCGCTACGCAGCTCACGGCCGGTCGGCACAGGGTTGGACATGAAGGCTACGATAGAAGAGCAAACGGTGCGCGCCCGTTTATGGGAAGATCCTGTCGCCGCAGTCCAGCGAGGCCTTCGGGAAGTCAAGGCGAACCGAGCTGCCACGACATTGCCCCTTCCACTCACACAGCGGCTCAGGTCGCTTCGGCAGGCTCTCTCTGAACGGGTGAAGGAAGGCCAGCGTGTGACCGTCCTCCTGGTGACGACCAGTGGAGGCCCTTATGTCGAAAGCACGGAGTCGCGGATCCGAGATCGGTACGCGGTTGGAACGGCCCTGGGCGTGTCCTGTTATGTGCCGGAGCAGGAGGGGCAGCTCTCGTTTGTCGAATGGGATTCTCAGAGCTCGCTACCGGCATTGCCCTATGAGTGGTACCGACTCAGGCGAACCAGGCTGTGTGACGAGGAATCGTCGCGTGCACATACTGTGCTGGTTGTCTGGTTCCCGGACGACGCACTCAGTCGAGGATTTCTGGCCAGTCTGACCTCCTTCTCCCAAGCGCTCGTGTGTCGAGAGACTGAGAAGGAAAGCAAGTGTCTCCTGACTGACGATCGGCGCAAGCTTGTTCGGTTGAATCCACAACTCCAACAGGCGGTCACGTTCAAGATTCTCGGCCCTCACAGTTCATCAGCATTTCGGGCGCTCCTGGCTGAGGCAGGAGAAGCACATGGCGAGCCGCATGTGGGAGTCGGCGTCTGGCCGAACACCGATGGCTGGATTGAGCTGTATTCTGCGTGGAGTAGTGCGATGAAAGGGCTCCTGGCTTACGGCCTCAAGCCGAGTGGTGGGAAAGATTCAGCCTGCGACTCTTACACGTCTTGCGAGCAGGAATTCGCTCGTCGACTAACGGGTGCGAATATCCGGCTGACATACGACATCGGTTCTGATGACCAATTATTCGAATCGCTGGTGGAGGAACTGGAGCGTCGGCAGGTTCGCCTCGGCTGGGATGCGGTAATTCTGATTGGGGAATGGGACTCGTTCTATGGACGGACGCTCCCGATCGAGTTTCGCGCAGCCGCCTGCAAGAAAATCGCGACCTTTTCTGAGCGGGATCTGGAAACGATCGACGTTCCAATAACAATCAAACAGTGGTGCTCCAATATCCCCGATGCCGTTGATCTCCAAATTCGGCGCCAAGCCGACTATGAATCCTTACGTCTCAACGTTCAGCGGTACAGCTACTTGAGTGGATTGGATGGTGAAGTGCCGGGGGAGGACAAAAGCAAAGTCACACGTGCCGATAGCACGAAAGATAGCCAGCGTGAGCGTCCTGAAGGGACCAGTCAGGTGGACTATGTGCGGGCGTTGGTGAATCGAATCCATGACGAGGGAGAAGGAGCTCGAGCTATCGGGATCTTTGGAACCGACCCCTATGATTCGTTGCTGATCATCAAAGCTCTCCGTCCTGCATTCCCGCACGCCATTTTCTTTACGGTCGGTCTCGATGCTCGGCATCTCCATCCGAGCGAGTCTAAGTGGATCCGCAACATGGTCATTGCCTCGCCGTTTGGATTGCAATTGGATGGCGGTTTGCAGCGCGATGTGCCGCCCTTCCGGAGCAGTTATCAAACATCGACCTATTTTGCGACCTTGCAGGCAGTTGGCCACGTCAGGTGTCGCCGTGAGCAATTCGATGAGGTGAACAGCCCCTGCGGGACGGCCTACCACGCGGCCTTGACGCCTGAGGATCGTGTGTTCGATGCCGGAGTTCATCCCCGATTGTTTGAGGTGGGAAAAAACGGTGCGGTCGACTTGAGCCTTGTCACAACAGAAGGGGTTCGTACGATCCATCCGTTACGACCCGATCTAGATTATACGGATACGTATGGTCAGTTACGACAAGGCGTCGGATTCGACAATACTGCCGTGGCGGCAGGAACAGTGGTGGGGTTTGCCCTGTTCGTCGTCGTGGCCTGGAGTAATCAACGTCTCTGGTCTGCCATTATGCGACACCCACGTGTCTTGGGGGTCACGGCAGTCGTGCTCGTTGCGTTGTTCGCAGTCTTTATCGTGGCCGGTGGGGCCGACGCGCTGCTAGCTGGGCATGACGAAGGAGAGCCATTCTCGTGGACAGCCGGTGTCAGCATCTGGCCGAGTGAATTGCTCCGCATGGTGGTGGTCGTGCTGTCCGTCCTCCTGTTTATAAAGGGCGCCCGCGATCTCAAGAAGAACAGTCAAGAGATCGACGATAAGTTTCAGTTTGAAGACACCTCGAAGCGTCAACGGCTCTCACCCAAGACCTTTTGGACCAATCTCCAGCGAGTCTACCATCCATTGGCCACGGTTGCCTCGATAAAGGTCGACCAGGCCTGGGGGCGCTATCGAGAGGCGAGTCAGTTGAGCCAGAGCATGGCCCGTACACTTCTCCTGTTCATCCTGTACATGGGGGCAATATGGGCCATCGGGTATTTCGTGCTGGATGAAGAATATATCCATCCCTGCCGTGGGTACCTGAGTTGTCAGGTTGATTCAGTCATGACGCTTGCCAGCGTCGGGATCGTCGTGCTGCTAAACCTGGCGGTGTTCGATGCGGTGATGCTCTGCCGCCGATGGATCGGATGGGTGATCAGCACTACGGGCGGGTGGTCTCAGCAAGTACGAGAAGGGTATCTTCGCAATTATGGGTTGGGAGAAGCGGAGCAAGCCGAATTCGAGAAGTTGAAGTATCTCGCCGTAGTGGACCTGATTGCGCAGCGGACGGAAGTGATCAATCGACTGATCCGATATCCCTTTATTACGCTCTTGATCATGATCGCCGCACGCAACGAGTATTTCGACATCTGGAATTATCCGCTCTTGTTGCTCCTATCCTGGTCGGTCAATGTTCTGCTCGCGCTCCTAGGCGCATTTCTCCTGTATCAGTCGGCCAGCCGGGCGAAAGCTACCATGCTGGCTGGGCTCAACCGGCAAATCGTTCAGACCCTGGGGGCCGGGAAGGATCACGACATTCGCGTGAAGCAGATCCAGCATGTGATCAGCGATGTGGAAGACAATGAACAGGGTGCCTTTGTGCCGCTCTATCAACAGCCGGTCGTCGAATCGTCCTTGTATGGACTGGTGGCGTTGCTCCAGTATCTGTATCTCAGTTAGCAGGATATTGAAAAAGTCCTGCCAGCGGCGTTCTCACATCGCTCAGAGGCTCAATGTACGGTCGGGCAAACGCTTGTTCACATCGTCGATGGGTGGGCGAGTGAAAAAGGTCTACGCATCGCCGCCTCGCTCGCTGCGGCCTTGGTCGGTGAAATGCGCGTCTTGGACTTCGGCGAGTTTAGTCGAGCCGTGTGCAGGAGCGGGTGGGTGAGAATCGACGTCTTTTTTGAACATCCTGCGGGACCTGTACGTGAAATGACGGACCGTTCAGCCACGCTTGGCTGAAATGCGGGTATAGTGTATCGACGGCCTATTTGAGGATCGTATGCGAGAAATCTCACTCGGAGGATTGAAGGTTCGACTCACGGGCGGTACGGATGGAAAGGGTGGAGGCGACGGTCCAGTTGTGATGTTGCTCCATGGATTTGGTGCGCCGGGCGACGATCTGGTCCCGCTGGCAGATGTGATCCAGGTTCCCCGAGGAACCCGTTGGGTCTTTCCAGAAGCTCCCCTTTCTCTCAATATGGGGTTCGGCGATGCGCGTGCCTGGTGGATTATCGACTTTGCGCGTATCCAGGCCGATCGAGAGGCAGGCCGCATTCGTGATCTATCAGGAGACGTTCCACAGGGACTCAGTCTTGCGCGTGATCGGTTTCTAACGTTTCTCAAGGAGCTCCCACGGCAGTTCCCGATCGACTACAGGAAAACGATCATCGGTGGGTTCTCTCAAGGGGCGATGCTCACCTGCGATGCCGTACTTCATACCGACTATCCATTCGCCGGCCTGGTGCAGCTGTCCGGAAATTTGCTGGCCCAAGTTGTGTGGGCTCCGCTCATGCCGAAACGGAAGGGTCTGTCGGTTTTTCAAAGCCATGGCCTGGAGGACGACATTCTTCCCAATATTGGAGCAGAACGTCTCCGTGAGGCACTGACGCAAGCGGGTCTTCTCGTCGAGTGGCACAGCTTCCGCGGAGGACATGGAATACCTGAACTGGTATTGCGATCACTGGGTCCGTTCATCACGAAGTTGTTAGGATAGGACTATGAGATCGTTTGAGCTTATCGGGGCGGACGGGAAACGCATCAAAGGTGATCGAATCGATGGGACGGGCCGACAGATCCTGTTCATCACGGGCTTTCTCTCCAAGCGGTGGGGCAACAAGAGTAAAGCCATGACGCAATGGTGCCAGGAACGAGGGTGGAGGTTCTGTTGCTACGACGTGCGAGGGTATGGCGACTCGGAAGGAGAGTTCACTGACTACACACTGTCTGACTGGATTATCGATGCGCGGACGGTGTTGGATTCCATCAAGACTGGCCCGCCGGTGACAATCGTCGGCAATTCGCTCGGCAGTTGGATCGCTTGGCTTGTTGCGCAGGAATTCTTGATAGTAGAGGAACTGATCTTGATCGCGCCGGCGTTCAATATGATGGGCGAACGGGCCAAGACGATCTCCCCGGAGCGACTCCATGATTGGCATACCGCCGGATGGATGCCCTGGGACGATGACCCCCTGCACCGAGAATGGCCATTGTCTTGGAAGTGGGTGGAAGAAAGCGAGCAGTACTGGACGAAAACGTTCGATGTCGTCCGTCATGTGAAGACTACGATTCTGCATGGCCAGGACGATCGAGTCATCTCTCCTGAGGGCAGTCGACGGTTCGCCAACGAACTCACTCACCGACACCCTGGCTTTCCGCTCGACCTCAGGCTGCTTTCGGGTGATCATCGACTCAGTGGACCAGAACACCTCGATCTGTTCCGACGACTGATTATGAAACAGGCGTGATACTGTTCGGGATCCGTTTTGAGTCTGACGACTGAAGGTCTCGGCAGAGGTACGACGCCGGATGGGACTCGGCGCTGGACGGATGTGCTCAGAATGGTGTCCCAACTCTTTGCCGACCTCAATGCCGCACCACCGTTTCCTCCTGATGCTAAGAAGATTCATTATATTCGGCAAGTACTTATACATGTATCCGGGAATCGGACCTTGCGAGAGCTACGTAAGTGGACTAGAATCGATTTCTGGCTATGACACCAAAAGCTACGAAGAAGAAGCGTTGGATCAGAGCGCGACCACGTATCCCGGTACGCCATCCGGGGGATTGGCAAGGTAGCGCGGCTGATTCAACGAGGGACGAGTTCTTTGCCGAAGCCTTCCGTCTCAATCCTTACCCGATCGGTATCATGGAGCTTGAAACCGGGATTTGCCTGGAGGTCAACGACGCCTGCCTCAACGCCTGTGGTTTTCGTCGAGAGGACGTCGTCGGCCGGGCCGCCTTGATGGTGGGGATCTGGCCCGATGCTCAGGATCGCGTCAAGCTGATCGAGCGCCTTCGATCCCAAGGGACCATTTCAAACCTCAATGTGTCGATGCGAACCAGGCAGGGTGAACGGAGACAGCTCATGATCTCCGCCAGTTTGATTACCCTCAGGGGGAAACTGTGTTTGTTGATGATAGGCAATGACCTGACCGATCGTAAGAAGGGTGAGGAGGCATTGCATCGAACGCCTGAGGAATTGGAAGAGCGTGTCCGGAGGCGAACGGCGGACCTTAATCGAACCAATGTGGCGATGCGGGAGAGTGAAGAGCGGTTTCGTGTGTTCATTGAACATGCCCCGGCTGCGATTGCAATGTTGGATCGCGATATGCGGTATCTCGCTGCTAGCCGACGATGGATAGAAGACTACGAGTTGACGTGCGACATACTCGGTCGATCGCACTATGATGTCTTCCCGCATATCCCGTCTCGGTGGAAAAATATTTATCAGCGGGGCCTCGGAGGAGAGGTGTTAAGTACTGACGAAGACCAATTCCTTCGGAGAGATGGCTCCAGCCAATGGATTACCTGGGATGTCCGCCCCTGGTATCGTGGTGATCAGGTCGGTGGCATTATCATTGCCACGGAGGATGTGACGGCTCGGGTGCAAGCCAAAAAAGCGCTGCATGAGCGTGAGGAACGATCAGATCAGGTCATTCGACTCGCCAACTTTGGGATCCTTGATCAAGATCATCGCACGGGGAGTGTCTATTGGTCTCCAGTAATGCGGGAAATCTACGGAGTCGGACCTGACGTCCCTGCCTCACTTGAAGCCTTCATTCGATTGGTCCATCCGGAAGACCGCGCCATGGTGGTTGCGGCAATTGAGCGAGCTCCAGAGCTTGTGGGCGACGATCTGTATTCAGTGGAGCATCGCCTGGTGTTGCCTAATGGTCAGGTCCGGTGGGTCAGCTTTCGTGCGTGGACCTTGTTCGATCTGGACGGGCCGGAGCGACGCCCGGCGCGGACCTTGGGAGCGATGATCGACATCACGAAACGCAAACAGGCCGAGGAGGCCTTGAAGGTCAGCGAGCGCCGGTTCGCTTCTTTTATGGATAACTTGCATGGGTTTGCGTGGATCAAAGATGCTCAGGGGCGATACTTGTACGTGAATAGACTCCTCCAAGATTCCCTGCTGCCAGGAAAAGATTGGAACGGAAAGACGGCTCAGGAGTTATGGCCGGCACCCATTGCCGAACCGTATGAGCGCAACGATCGGACGGTACGGGAGACCGGAGTCCCACTGCACATCGTCGAGTCATTCATCCAGCAGGGAGAGGTTCGACACGCCCTCGTCAGTAAGTTTCCTATTCTTGATCATCAGGGAGCACCGGCCTTGTTCGGTGGTGTGGCGGTCGATATCACCGAGCGTCAAAGGACTGAAGAGCTGCTTAAACAGCAGGCCGACATGCTGAACCACTCCAGCGATGCGATCTTGGCATGGAAGGTTGGCGGTGGGATCGTGTATTGGAATCGAGGGGCGGAGGAGCTCTATGGCTGGCAATCACATGAAGTGATCGGGCGTGAGAACCATGAGTTGCTCAGTACGAATCCCTTGTCGGTCACGGACATGGAGGCCCGTCTGGCTCGAGAAGGGCGATGGTCTGGTGAGCTCTCCCAGGTCACCAAGGAAGGGCGCCCGGTCATTGTTGAGAGCCGGCTTGTGCGGGTGACCTATGGCGGAACGGATTACGCCCTGGAGTCCAATCGTGACATCACGGAACGCAAGAGTGCCGAAGAGACCCTGCATCGGAATCAGTTGGAGCTGCACCAGCAGCAGGTGCAATTGGAGGAGCTGACGTCTAAATTGCTGAATGCCCAAGAGCGTGAGCGTCAACGTATCGCACGGGACCTGCACGATGACGTCAGTCAGCGGTTGGCAGCTCTGGTATTGGAGGTGGCGTCGTTGGAGCAACACCCGACCTCTGTGCCTGGTGAGTATCCCCAAGCGCTTGCACCGCTCCGTGAGCAGCTGGAACAGCTGTCCGATGATGTGCACACCCTCGCGTATCGATTGCATCCTTCGCTGCTCGAACATGCCGGGCTCTGCCCCGCAGTCGAAGATCATATTCATCAGGTTTCTCGCCGCATGGGTCTGCCCATTTCTCTCAAGATCGTTGGGGTGCCGACAGCCATCTCGCTTGATCATGCAACCTGCCTCTTCCGCGTGATGCAGGAGAGCGTGCAAAATGTGTTCAAGCATGCCCACGCGACAGCTGTGACCGTTCAACTCAGGGGATCATCGAAAGGAGTAGGATTGTCCGTGAGGGATAACGGAAAGGGGTTCGACCTACGCGATCACCAGGCCATCCAACGAGGGTTAGGGTTGAGCAGCATGGAAGAACGGTTACGACAACTGCACGGGTATTTTCAGATTCAGTCTCAACCGGACGGGGGGACCAAGGTGTGTGCCTGGGTTCCTTGTGAGGGAGAGATTTCATGAAACGGCCACGTATCCTGATGGCAGATGATCATGCGATTGTCCTGGCTGGGCTTCGGAAGCTGGTCGAAGCCGAGGGTGAAGTGGTGGGGATGGTGGAAGATGGACGTTCGTTGGTCGAGGTGGCGCAGCAGCTGCGGCCCGATATCGTGCTGCTGGATATCTCAATGCCGCTCCTGAATGGGTTGGACGCGGCTCGTCAGTTGACCAAGCTGGTGCCTGAGAGCAAGCTGATCTTCCTCACCATGCACGCGACTCCTACCTATGCTACTGAAGCCTTTAAGGCCGGCGCGGCCGGGTACTTAATCAAGCGGTCCGCAGCCGTGGAGCTCAAACAGGCTATCCAGGCCGTCATGCGAGGACAGCACTATATGACTCCACTGATCACCAAGGATGTGCTCGCCGCCACGCTCCACTCCGTCGATGGCCCATCCAGCAAGCCCTTGGCGAATGCTCTGACACAGCGGCAGCGTGAGGTTTTGCAGCTTGTTGCCGAGGGGAAAGGGACCAAGGCCATCGCCTCCCTCTTGAATATCTCG
Organism: uncultured Nitrospira sp.; assembly: GCA_902500775.1. GTDB lineage: Bacteria > Nitrospirota > Nitrospiria > Nitrospirales > Nitrospiraceae > Nitrospira_D. The sequence continues at coordinate 3,606 of CABVRZ010000013.1, read as the reverse complement.
GTGAAGACGGTGGAGTTTCACAAGTTCAGGATGATGGGTGAACTCAATCTGCATTCTACCGCCGAGCTCATCAAATATGCGATCGCCGAAGGGCTAGTCAGTGTCTCTTCCTAGGTGAGTGATCCCAAAAGTGTTCCAGCTTCGTCCCGGCTCAGCAAATTCTCCCTAGCCCTATCGATAGATGTCCTGCTCCAAGGGGCCCGTGGATAGGAGGGGAGGCGGTTGCTATGTTGGAAGCTTAAGCGGTGCCCCCCTGAACGACGCGCGCACAAACAAATCGATACTGCGGCTCTTCAACGTGGAATCCCTGTTCTGCTCCATTCGAATCAACTCCAAGCTTCCACAGGGTGCCTGCAGTTCATTCGATTCGAGCCGTAGGTCTCACCAACTGGCAGTTAGCCAACAAACCGCTAGTAATATCTCTCCATTCTACTAGTGAGTTTACTAGTTCACAGGTCAGACAGAGCTCAAGTATATCTATAAGGGAAATTGGTTATTAGTTCGTGATGGAAGATCTGAATTATTCATTACGTTGACTGCCGCTGATCAGGTCATTAATGATTGATAGATGAAATAATTTTGAGTGCTCACCTCTTATCTCTGAGGAGGCGCCATGCAGGTTGAAGCAATCATCGAGCGTGTTCATCGTGCACTGGAGGAACATGGTAAGGATTGCTCCATGGAAGAGGTGGTGGGGCTTTGCCCGGAGCTTACGTGGAACCAAGTCTACCTGGCGATCGATTATCTGAATAAGGCTGGAATGGTTCGCGTAGCATTGGATCCGGACAGGACGTATACTGTGCAAGTTTATCCAGCATTCAGCGAACCACCACAAGTAGCCTCACAACAGAGGCCTATGCAAAAGACCGTGTCGTAAGCAAATTAAGATCCTAACCCGTTCTCATCCGGACCCTTCCGATCCATACCGTATGCGTTCAGCCCGCACTTTGCGGGAGGCCCAGTTGTTGAGAGCCTTTTCAACGTGAGGGCGCATCCTCCGGCGATTCTTCAGTGGCAATCAAAGCATTTTTGTGAGGCCCGTTCGTAGATGTTGGTGCATGCCGCCGAATGAATCACATCTAAGATCGTAAAAAAGGTTGGTGGAGGGTCAATCATAGCACCGAGAGGTGTTCTGTTCGGATGGAGTATGCACGTGCCCACCGGAGTCGTTTGTGAATAACTCGTTGAATTGTCAGTGCTTACCGCATGAGAGCGCCCTTGGCACTCGTAATGAGTCTCCCATCCTGAGAGCTCGAACTTTGCGCTTGCGCTACTTGACACTAGATCATGAGGGGAATAAATATAGGCCCGACATTGGTTCCCAAAGGTGCGGTGGGCCGAGTTGTTGTTTGACGTCAAACCCTGTTGATGTCGTCTGCAGCTTAGTTCAGGGGAAGATGTCCATCGGTCTCCTTCCTTAGGGAGTATGCTGTTCTCTACTGAGTTCGTTGCGTGACGGGTCCGAACGAAAGGAGTAGTTATGGATACTCTCATCATGTTTATCATCGTGATGCTCATCCTGTTTGTCGGTGGCCTGTTTGTGTGGAAGAAAAGCCAGTAGAAGTACCCAGTGCTTCTTCCTGCATAGGCTAGTGCAACAGCGCAAGGGGACCCATCTCGGCTGAAGCCCATCTCGTGGCTGGGATGGGAGCCTGGTTTCTATGTGTCTAGTTTGTCTATAGAATTATCGAGCTATCTCGTTGAGGCTAGCTAAGGGATTATTTTTCCTGCCAGGGTTGAAGAGTCATTTTGTGAACTCCACAGCAGGGTAGCCTTCAACAGGCGCGCTACACCCATTGTCTATAGACAATGGAACGATGGCAGGCTGAAAGAAGCCACTCATTGGGATCGTCAGAACTGTTTACTTGGAAGCCACTGCTGTCCCAAAACTATTCACGGATGGATTTTGCTCGCTTCTGCAGGTAGGCATTTCTGACTGCGGCGTAGAGATCCAGGGTCGATTCTTCAACACCTTGAAACTTCTCTAAATTCAGAGAGCGGTCGTTTACGATTTCCGTTGCACGCGCGCTGATCGAAATAGCATACGTGGCCACTAGTTCATCGACATCAACCACAGTTGGAATGGCATCGATGCTATGCATGGCGGGGAGAACGAGCCAATAAATTGGATTGAGCGCGATATCCCCGCCAAACCCAATCAGATCTCGAACTGTATAGGGCCCAAGAAGCGGCACCATCAAGTAGGGGCCAGGTTTGACTCCATAAAATCCGAGCGTCTGCCCGGTATCTTCTTCTGGAGTGGTGAGATTGAATCGTTGAGCCACGTCAAAAAATCCACCGATTCCAACAGTGGTATTGATGAGAAACCGTCCTGCTTCGATTCCTGCGCCCTTGAATTTCCCCTGAAACAGGTTGTTCAGCAATCGTGGGGTCACACGGCTGTTGTAGAACACATTACCAATACCAACTTGGACGATGTTCGGTACGACGAAATTGTAGCCTTTGGCAACCGGCTTCAGGATCCACCGGTCAAGTTGCCGATTGAATTCAAAGAATTTGGTATTCAATGACTCCCAGGGATCGTACTCTTCAATCCTTTCCTCTGGTTTGGCGAAGGGATCGAATGGCTCGTTCGGGGATGAATCGGTGATCGTCTCAGACGGCGGCGCCTGGGGGGCGGCGTCGGCCAGCACAATGGGTTGGGCCTGCTGCTCAAACTGAGACAGCGAAGGGGCGGTTGAGCCTTTGCCAACCGCACAACCAGACGCCAACGTCAACAAAACAATAAGGACCAATCTGTCTATACGCAGTAATGATTGGGACGGTCCACACTCGACTCGTGGTCTCATTCTCGACGTGATCCTCCTACGGATGAACAAACCAAAACCCTCAATACGGCCACGCACTGTATCAAAAGTGCGAGTGCCTCGCCAATCACTTATTTCTGATTTTCTTCCTCCTGCAACGATGTCGTGCAAGATGATAACGTGATCGATATAATGAAAAAAGTGTTCGATATGGTGTTGCGAATTTAGTGACGGGTGACCAGAAGAGCAATCATCGGCTCAGTAAGCTCGAACACATGCGGCTATTTCGCCAAAAGATGAGAGAAATCTGATGCTCGTGTTGATTCACAAAGAGTGCGGCGGCCCGGCGCTGGAGGAGTCACCAGTCGGGGAAGTCTGCGCGATTCCTATCGATCGCTTTCCCTTCTCCTGCTTCACCTGCCTGGAAGAGATCATCGACGAATCCGAAGTGCGGTTGTCGGAAGAGCTGGGAATTTAAACGCTCCTCTGTTCCCATCAGCCATCTGCGAGGCCTCTTGTTTTCTTATGGTGCGAAGCTGGACTGTACGCGATCCAACGCGGATAGGAGGGCGGCTCGATCCTTTGCTTCAACAATCGAGAACAGGTCGTTGAGCCATGGACGGTATGGAATAAAGACCTTCTCGGTCTGCACATACTGTTTCGTTCCGTCGAATGTCCATTCAGTATAAAAGCTTTCCGGTTGTGCTGCGACAAGAGCCCGCAGCTCTTTGAGTTTTTGCGGAACGGTGGCTGCTTTTTTCAGCGCCAGTGCAGTGGCAATCTCTAGCCTGCATTATTCACGATGAGCGCAACCACACTGGTTCAACAGCCGATCGGG
>CABVRZ010000012.1 GCA_902500775.1 uncultured Nitrospira sp. | reverse complement strand
TCCCTCAGCTCGATAAGTTTCCTCGCGCGCGGCGCTTCACCCTGGGCGAGCGGATCGAAACGGGCCTGTGCCAAATGTTAAGCCCATTAGCGTTTCGTGCTACTCAACGCAAGGTGAGTGGTAGGTGCGAGAGGTTATCTTGAATGGGTAGGGAAAAGCGGTATATATTGATAATATACATGCTGAGTTGCGAATGAAGCGGCTGCTGGGGCTTGAGGGGTTTGATTGGAATGAAGCGAATCTTGCCAAGAATTGGAAGAAACATCGTGTCACTCCATGGGAATGTGAGCAGGTGTTTTTTAATCTTCCCCTGGTGGTGGCAGAAGATTCAGCGCATTCCCTGACGGAGGCTCGATACTACGTATTGGGGCAAACCGATGGGGATAGGAAACTTTTCCTTGTTTTTACGACCCGCAACAAGAAGGTGCGTGTGATTTCAGCGCGCGACATGAGTGTGAAAGAACGGAGGACGTACGATGCGCAAGCTCAAATCAAAACCGACGTTCAAGAGTGAGTCTCAGGAAGCTGCCTTCTGGTCCACGCATGACTCAACGGACTACATCGATTACTCAAAAAGTCGCAGGGTGATCTTTCCTAAACTGAAACCATCTACGGAGACGATTTCGCTGCGGTTGCCTAAGTCTCTGCTGGAGCAACTTAAAACCCTAGCGAACAAGCGGGATGTACCCTACCAAACGCTCCTGAAGCTATTTCTGCTTGAACGAGTCCAGGCGGAGCTTCGTATTAAGTTTGTTAAGGCTTCATAGGCGTTCCACGAGTTTTCTTAATATCCTGCTATTTGGAGATAGCTTCCAGCGTATGAGCCATAGCCTGTCTGTGGAACTCTCGGAAGTCTGCTGGCGATCAGATGAATCAGCAAAGGTTTGTTGATTGGTCTCATGGAGGAGAGGATGCAGTACGTAACGAGGAGGACGTATGATTCTGTCGACCACGAACAATATCGAGGGCAAGCGAGCAATAAAGTATTTGGGATTGGTGTCCGGGGACGCGATTCTGGGGGCCAATGTCTTTCGCGATTTTTTCGCGTCGATCCGGGACATCGTCGGGGGCCGCTCGGCCGGCTATGAAAAAGAACTCCGGAAGGCCAAGGCTATTGCGCTCGAAGAAATGGAGGAGCAAGCCAAGAATCTTGGTGCCAATGCCATTGTTGGGATCGATATCGACTATGAGACTATCGGTGCTAACAGCAGTATGCTGATGGTCAGTGCAAATGGCACGGCGGTGGTGTTGGAGTAGTAGGAGCCTGAAAATGCCTGCCGGCTACGTTCTTGCATTGCTTCAGTGAGTGAAGCGTATTTCGTGAAGCGTTGCGCGCTTGCGTACCTCTGGATTGACCCGACTATTACAGAATCGTTTTGTGAAGGCGCATGGGGCAGGGCTCACCGGTACACGTCTTTCCGGTCATCGATTGACAGAATCTCGATCCAGCCGCCTAGAGTGCGGTACAGCACGCGATACGGCCAGACTCGGTAGGACCATACCTTGTCTTTCTGACATCGGCCTTTGAGTGGTTTGCCTTCTTCCTAATGGACGGCTAAGTGACGGACGGATGCTTTAATGCGTTCGCGGATTCCGTGGTCGAAGGCCTTGAGATCCTTGACGGTCTGGTGGGTGAGCCTGACCTGCTTCACTGATCTTCGCCGAACACCTCCTTGAACGAACGCGTCTTGCCAGCCTTTGCCTCTTTCAACCCTTGCTGGAGTGCCTTGACCGTTTTCGGATTTGAGAGCAATTCCAAGGTTTCCACCCAGCTCTCATATTCGTCAGCGCCCATCACAACCGCTTTTGGTGTTCCGTTCTTAGTCACGATGTACCGTTCGGACAAGCGCCCGGCCTTATCAACAATGGAAGAGAATCGAGATCGTGCTTGTTTGAGAGACATGGTCTTGGTCATGGTCGTACCTCACTCATCAGAAGTGTACGCAATAATGCACCCTTTAGCAGTCAGGAGAGTCGGATAGTTACACCCAGCTCCTTATAGCTATCGAATCACCATCTTCACAATCCCTACACACCCCATATAGAGAACCAGTGATCCGGCCATGGCCGGCCAGAAGCCAAGGCGCGGAATGCCCATGATCATGGCGGTGACGTAGACGATCCAGGGCGGGACAAACCACATCAAGTTCTTGGCATAGTCGACGGTCGTTGCGCCGCCGCCATTCATATAGAGCAGAATGAAGGTGGCAGCGGTGATGGCAGGAAAGGTGCTGGCCATGGCTGCTAGAAAAGAATTGCCTTTGGCGCCGAGGTAGGTGGATAGACTGACGATCGTGCCACCGAGTAGAAAGTAGACTGCATACTTCATGAGATCGCTCACGGAATATTCTCCTTACTCCCCCAAAACGGCTTCGTCGTTTTCCGCATCAAGGCTTCGCCCCGTCTGGTATGGCGTGGCAAAACGTACTCTAGCGTAACGCTGCCCTCACGGCACTGTATAGCACGATCACTTCGACAGCGTGAGCAATGATTGTAATCCAGAGATTGCGAGTCTTGAGCCGGAGGATTCCCCAGATGAGTCCATCCCAGAGGGCGATCCAATGAAGGTGCCGAAAGGTATTCACCATGAAAGGGTCGAATGAAAAGGTCAGTGCGCTCACGACTAACGCCAGAAGCGGCAAACGTCGGGTGGACTCGGGGCCACGCCAGTACGATTCAAGTTCGACCAACCGACCCAGGAGAAATCCACGAAAATTGATCTCAACCACCAGCGCGATGAGACAAGTGAACCAGGGGATCATGATGTAGAGCGGCAGTCGGCCGTGAGGTGTCTGTTTCAAAAACGTGATGTCGCAACCGAACGATGGATAGATCGAGAGAATCATGAACGTATTGAGGCAACCCAAGACTAGCCCCGTTAGCAGCCCCCACTTGAGTCCGTTAAAGACCTTCGTCCGTTCCAATCCGAGGTGAGCCGAGAGATCAGATGTACGGGAAGCCCAGATGCCCAGCGCCAGATAGGCCAGCAGCTGTGGAGTGAATTGAGCGAGTACCAGTGCTTGAAGAGAAAGAGGAAGAGCGTAGTAGCCGAGGGTGGCTCCGACGGGGAGCAGCGCCAGTGCTGCTCCCCTATGAAGCATGTGACTATGATCGAGCCGATGGGGCTCGGGTGTCATGCTACGAGAGTTCGAGGTGATAGCGGTCCAAGGTGGTGGCCTTGTGTCGAGACAAATTGGACAGTGATTTGTTGTAATCGACAATTGCGCGCAGCTCGTTACCCTGTGCGGTTGCGAGGTCGCGTTGGAATTCGAGCACGAAGCGAGTCGTGCTAAGTCCCACTTTCAACCGTTCCTGTTCTGCCTGGAGTTGTTTCTCCGCCATGATGCGGGCTGATCGGGTGGTTTCGATCCGCTTAAAATCCGTCTGCACTCGGCGCACCGCCTCCCGAATGCCGATGATAATCTGCTGGCGCACGTTTGCGAGAGCCACTTCTGCGTTCTGCGCTTCGAGTTTTCGCTTATTATAGGTGCTGATGGCAGCTCGGTTTCCCAGCGGATAGCTGAGCACCAACCCCGCGCCGTAGTTGTAAAAGTCGCCGCTGAAGTTCCGGGTGAAGGATTCGCCGTAGTCCCCGCCCAGGCCGGCTAGTCCCACCGTACCCTGAAATGAGAGCGTCGGGAGCAGCTGGTTTCGCGCAAACTGCTTATTGAGTTCGCCGGTTTCGACGTTTTTCTTCGCCTGTGTGATTTCTGGCCGTTGTTCGATCGCGGTATCGATGGCTTCCTGGAGGCTCAGAGGCTCAAGGACGGTGACGGGTGGATCCACTGGTGTGAGACGTACGTCTTGTCGCAGATCTTCCTCGCCAGGATTCAAGAGTCGCCGTAGCTGATCTTCTTGATCACGGATGGTTTTCTCGGCCACGAGCACTTGCTCAACCCGTGAAGCCACGGCGGCTTCAGCTTGGAGGACATCGACGATCGACATGACCCCCGCTTTGGTCTTCGCTCGGTTGGCGGCCAAGAGCTCTTCGGCTGCCTTCAAGGCGGCTTGGGCGACCTTCAGGTTTTCATTGGCAAAGACGACTTCCCAATAAGTTTGTTCCACCGAGGCGATGACGGTCATGACGCGATCCCGAAAGACATGTTGTTCCACAACCGCATTATTTTGAGCCACTTTAATGAAGGTTGTGTTGATCGCAATCCCCGCGTTCCTGAGCAGTGGTTGCGTGAAGGTGAAGGCTAGCCCTCCCGTCCAGGATGGGTTGAAAAGAAATCCGCGTGCGACGTTTTGGTTCACACTGTTTCGGGCCGGGCTATAGTTGACGTCAAAGTTACCGCCGGTGATCAGGTTGGTCTGGGCATCAACCGTCAGCGAGTGGTTCCGTTGATCGAAGGTGGTGATCTGGTCGAGGACTCCTACGGTTCCTCCGAAGACGGGTCGATTGAGCGGATTCACGGTTCGGTTGTATTGGCCGTTGAGGCTCAGATTGGGATCGAACTTTGATTGTTCGATGATGATATCGGCTAGTCGACTCTCGCGATTCTGTCGGCTGATGCTGATATCGAGATTGCTCTGCAATGCGCGTACGGTGGCATCAGCCAGTGACACGGTTTCACGCCGTTCCGTTGGGATCGGCTGAGTCACGTCCAGACCCCAGCTCGTGTGGGGCGAGGCTAGGCATGCCCATCCTGCGATCACAATGAGTGTGCGACGATATAGGCGAGCCGAGGATGTGCCGTTCATGCGTGCCTCCTTGATCAACGAGCGCTACAAGAGCATACTATAAAGTGTTGCATGGTTCACGTCATGGATATTCAGGGATACCCTGTTCGATACACAAGCGCTCGTCGGCGTCAGGTCAGTTCAATAGGTGGGCTCCTGTGTCTGCTTGCCGTCGCGACTCTTCCTGTTGATGCGCCGGTGGAGGCGCAAAGTGCCTCAGGGGTGCGGTCGTTCGCTGGCGGGGTTGCTCCACTCTTGAGACTTCCTGGGGGCAATTTGTATATCGACAATCAGGGCACACAGGGCATGATCTACGTGCCGGGACCCAACGTGGAAACCTACAACTTTCGAAATCCCACGACTGGCCAAGCTTGGAGTGGAGCCGCGATGACATTCGGCCCTCAACTCTCCATCGGATTGATTCAGGGGTCGAACCAGACTGGGAGTCCAACCGTGCTGCCTCCTCCTCCACGCCAGACGGATGTGTTACCGCCGATTGAGTCAGGGCTCTTCGAACCGTTTCCCTAACCGTTCGAACGTAATCTCTCCGGTTTCAGGCCTGCCTACCAGTAGGCGTGCGCTGAATCATTTCGGTGACAGCGGGACCGGGGGTGCCGTGGTGGACTCGCCTACACTATCCGTTGATCCATAAGCCAACTGCCACGTCAATGCCAGGGCAAATTGGGCTGTGGTGTTGAGGATCTTGGGATCAATGGTGTCAGCGGTATCGGTCGGTTGATGGAAGTGCGGGTGGACACCGCCGCTCACGACGGTGATAGTTGGGACGCCGGCTTCTTTAAAGGGAACATGATCGCCTCCGGGGAAAAATCCATAGAGATCAAGCTTTTCCTTCACACCAGCCGACTGGCCAGCCTCTAAGGCAACGTCGTTTTCAATCCCTGTCATTCCGACGGTGAGTCGTCCATTTCCAACTCCTGCGTGATCGATATTGATCATGGCCTTGGTTGCGCTGAGCGGGATAGGCGGGCGTGAGGTGTAGAGGCGAGAGCCGAGCAGGTCACGTTCCTCTCCGCTAAAGGAGGCGAAGAGAATCGTGAGCTGAGGCCGTACTCCAACCTTCGCCAGTACCCGTGCCAGTTCCAAGATGACGGCGGTTCCGGAGGCGTTGTCATCGGCACCTGGGAAGAGGAGTCCACCGGGACGGCCAAAATGATCGCGATGGGCTCCGATGATCACCGTGTCTGGTTCGACTCCTGGGATCATTCCGAGTACGTTGACGAGGACTCCATCCTCGGTCGTTGTTGTCCACTGGAGCGAGGCAGCCTGATCGGTTTTCGTTGCCTGTGATGACGCTCTGTGGTTCAGGTGGTCTTGACTGATGCGCAAGCGGTCGGGGGTGTCGTTGTTCGAGCCGGCGAGCAGCTCTTGCGCGACAGCCGTGCTAATCCATGCACCAGGGATAGCGTGGTCAAGAGGGACTTGTCCGTAGAAGGCGTTGGGACGACCGGATACACCACGGCGCATTTCATAAGGGTGGAGAATGGGGCCCGTGGCTGTCAGGTAGCCAATGGCACCATGCTCACGTGCAACTCGAACCTTGTCGGCGTGGCTGACCGAACGTGGGTAGTGCTCTGGTTTGCCTCGCAGAAACAGCACAATACAGTTGGTAACGTCGACACCGGCATAGTCATCTATCTCATGGGAAGGATCGACGATGCCGTACCCTACGAAGACGATTGGGCCATGGACATCTGCTGAGGGCGAATCAAAGATGGGAAGATAGTCTGAGCCAAAAGCCTTGGCGGCGAGACGTTCTGCCGGACCAGCCTGCAAGATTGGATCTGGTGCAATCACGGGAGTGGATATTGGGCTGGCCATCGCACCTGACGCAGCAAGGTCATTGCTTGTGAAGGATGGTGCCGTCAGTGAATCGTTGCGAACGAGCGGTAGGCGCAATCCGGCCGAGAGAAACTCTTGCGCGACCCACCGAGCCGATTCGAGATCGGTACTCGTGCCGCTTTGCCGTCCGTTGAACGAGGGGTTGCTGAGTGTTCGGATGTCGGCCAACATCCGTTGTGACGAGAGTGAGTTAAACGCAGCCTGAAGGACCGTCTCCGGTGCTTGTGCACGCAAGACCTGAGGTTGTAGTAAGAAGACGATAGCAGCGAAGATCAACACGCGAACGAGCGATAACTTGAGAGAGGAGACGAAGGCGTTCATGCTGATATCCTGCTCACCGCGAACAACGGTGGAATGGTACATGTTCATGGATCATAGCACGTCGGGAAAGCCGGTTGCAGAGCCGCACCGGGCCCAGGTACTATTCGACGAGGTGGTTAGGCGCTGTCCATTATTGTGAGGATGGAGATTCCAGATGGCAGGAGGAGAACAGGGAAAAGGGTTGTACGATCACTTGTATCGACGGTTTTTTGAGGAGCGCGATACCCACGACGGATATTCTTTTCAGCAGGCTCCCGGAGGAAGTGCGGCCCCTCCAAAAGTGACGTTCGGGCAGAAGCTGCGGTGGTGGACGTGGAATCGGTGGAAGCGTCGACAAACGATTCTTGCCGAGCGAGATCGGTTACAGCGCGACATTCTTCAAATCAAGAAACCGGGGAGCCTCAAGTAAGACACGTGGTGTTGAAGATGATGGGTATTCATGTGTCACATATCGGAAGCGGAGTGGTCGCGACACTGGGCCTGTTGCTGTTGACCGGACTGGTCTTCGTGACGGAGCCTTCCCTGAGCTACGGCGTACAGCGCGAGACACAGGAAGAAAAGGCCACCAACCTGAAACAGCAGGCGAAGGGCGGACTCTTCCAGCAGTGGTCGTTCGATCAAGAGCCGCGTGGTGGATTGCCGCATGGCTTTGTCAAAGCCCTGTCTCATGAGGAGCCGCTTGCCGAATGGGTAGTCCAAGGTCATCCGTCGGCTCCCTCTCCTCCTAATGTTGTGGCTGCCTTGTCGAATTGTCGGCAGCTTTGCTATCAGGTGTTGTTGGCCGAGGGGATGCAGTATGAATATCCGGATGTGAGCGTGCGATTGCATGCGCCTGCAGGGGGCGGCGGATCAGGGGGTGTGGTGGTCGGGGTACGTGATGCAAAAAATTTCTATAGCGCGATCGTGGATCTTGCCACCCAACAGGTCCGATTCATTCGTCTGTCGAGCGGCGTCGCAACGATGCTCGGGCAAGCAACCGTCAATCTGAAATCGGTTGAGTGGCACACGCTCAGAGTGCAACGCAATACGATTATCAGCAAAGACTTCATCGAGGTGTTTGTGGATGGAACGCTTGTACTCTCCGTTGAAGATCAAACGTTGGGGTTGGGGCAGGTTGGGTTCGTCGTCGTAGGGAAGTCCACGATGCTTTTTGATAGTTTCCATGCGGTTCCGCTCTTTTCGCACCGGCCACTGTCTTCACCACCAGCCTACTAAGGTGAGCCAAGTGGTGACCTGAGTTGGTCTCAAACTTGCCTTTGCCTTTGCATCTGAGGTACGATTAAAGTGCTGGCTTGTGAAAGGCCTGCGCAAGTCCTGTCCAGAAAGTGACGAGGCCTGAGAGATGTTGTGTTGGGCCAGCCCGGGAATCTGATCGGAAGCCAGAGCTAAGCCGCCGTTGTGTTGACGTCTTCGGCCCATTTCTTCCTTGTTGTTTCCTCGAGTCCAAGACAACATCGTTCTGTCAAAGGAGGAGCCTGATGGGTGCGAAGATTTATGTCGGTGGATTGCCCTACTCAACAACCGAGCAACAAATGAGTGACTTGTTTGCCGTGCATGGGGCTGTGGCTTCGACCCGGATCATCACGGATAAGTTTACGGGGCAATCTCGCGGGTTTGGATTTGTGGAGATGTCGTCCGATGCTGAAGCGCAGGCAGCGATTGCGGCGTTGAATGGGACGCAACTCGGTGGGCGTACGTTGACGGTGAATGAAGCGCGTCCTCAAGAACCGCGTTCCGGTGGCGGAGGCCGTGGCGGATTTGGTGGCGGTCGCGGTTAATCTGGGATCGACTTCGTGATTGATGAGGGCTGCCGGAGGTTCCGGCAGCCTTTTTTCTTTCGAGACCTCGATCAGTGGGGGTGACGTTGTGCTGAGCGGGTATTCGTTCTGTCTCATCGTGGGAGGTTGTCGTGCCACCCTTTAAGCTCGAGGCCCCATTCAAGCCCTGTGGAGATCAGCCGGGAGCCATCGAACGGCTGACGGCCGGAGTCGAATCAGGAACGAAGCACCAAGTTCTACTGGGAGTCACGGGGTCGGGCAAAACGTTTACGATGGCGAATCTGGTCGAGCGTGTCCAGAAGCCGACGCTGGTGCTCGTGCACAACAAAACGCTGGCCGGGCAACTCTACCAGGAATTCAAACAGTTTTTTCCGCACAATGCCGTCGAGTACTTCGTGAGTTACTACGATTATTATCAGCCTGAAGCCTATATCCCGCAGAGCGATACGTACATTGCCAAAGATTCATCGATCAACGATGCCATCGATCAGATGCGCCACTCTGCGACGACAGAGCTGTTACAACGAAACGATGTTCTGATCGTGTCCTCGGTCTCCTGCATTTATGGGCTGGGGTCGCCGGAGGTTTACCATGACATGTTGATTTATCTGGAGGTGGGGCTCGAAACGAGGCGAGAAAAAATCTTGTCGAAATTGGTGGAAATCCAATATGAACGCAATGATGTCGATTTTCATCGTGGCACCTTTCGTGCCCGTGGAGATGTCATCGAAATCTTCCCTGCGTCGTCGGAAGCGAAATCCGTGCGCATTGAACTTTTCGGCGATATGGTAGATGCGATTCACGAAATTGATCCGCTCACCGGCAAATCCTTGGCAAAGTTGCCCAAGGTCGCGATCTACCCGAATACTCACTATCTCATCGCGCCTGATCGTTATGAGCGGGCCATTACCGGTATTGAAGAGGAGCTCGATGAGCGGGCCGCCTATTTCAAGAAATCGGGGCGACTGCTGGAGGCTCAACGGATTGAACAGCGCACGAAGTTTGATCTAGAGATGATCCGGGCGATGGGCTATTGCCACGGGATTGAAAACTACTCTCGGCATCTCAGCGGAAGAAAGCCGGGTGAGGCACCCCCGACGTTGCTGGATTACTTTCCGAAAGATTTTCTATTGATCGTGGATGAGTCTCACGCGACCATTCCTCAGGTGGGAGGCATGTATGAGGGGGACTTTTCACGAAAGCGGACGCTTGTGGAGTATGGATTTCGACTTCCGTCGGCGGTGGACAATCGTCCACTAAAATTCGTGGAGTTTGAACAGTGTCTCAATCAGGTGGTGCATGTGTCGGCAACCCCGGGCGCCTATGAACTTGAGCATGCCGGTCAGGAGGTCGTGGAGCAGATTGTTCGCCCGACCGGACTGATGGATCCACACATTGAAGTCGTGCCGGCGAAAGGGCAGGTCGACCATCTCCTGGGACAGGTCCGTGCGGAGGTGGCCAAACGAGCAAGAGTGCTGGTAACAACCCTGACGAAACGGATGGCGGAGGATTTGACGGAGTATTACCACGACTTGGGGATTAAGGTCCGCTACCTCCATTCCGATATTAAAACCCTTGAGCGGGCGGAGATTATTCGCGATCTCCGGTGCGGAACGTTTGATGTCTTGGTCGGAATCAATCTACTTCGCGAGGGGCTTGACCTTCCCGAGGTGAGTTTAGTCGCGATTTTGGACGCGGATAAGGAAGGTTATCTGCGTTCCTACCGCTCGCTGATTCAAACGGCTGGCCGAGCGGCGCGCAATCTCGAAGGGCGGGTGATTTTTTACGGAGATAGTGTGACGGATTCGATGAAACAAGCCATGGACGAAACGAATCGCCGTCGCGGGATCCAGGCTGAGTACAATCGCGTTCACGGCATTACACCGGTCGGTATCACGAAAGGGATTCCATCCCTTGAGTATGCGGTGGCAGATCTCGATTATGTTCAATTGCCGCTCGCGGCTGAATCAACCACGGAGTACGGACGTGCAGAGTCAGCCGATCGACTCATTCAACGACTGGAGATCGAGATGAAAGCGGCTGCAAAGGAGCTCGCCTTTGAACGAGCTGCAGAGTTGCGGAATCAGATTCGGGCCTTGCGACTGCAGGCGTTAGAGGCGAAGGATTAGCAGGATGCTGAAAAAGTCTGCCAGCGGAGTTCTCACATCGCTCAGAGGCTCAACGTACCAAAGCGTAGGCCTCTCCTCTTCGCTTGCTGCGGCCTTGTTGGACGGCCTTTTTGAGCACCTTCAGTTATTGTAGCGTGAGTACTGCACGGAATATTCCAGCTAGAATAGTCGGCAATAACGGAGTTTTTCGCAAGCTGTTAGACGTGCTTGTAGAGGTAGATACCGACAAACATGCCCAGGATACTCAAGATGTTGATCTTGAGGCTGAACCCCAAGACGAGTTTGACCAACACAAGATCCACAGTCAGGGGGGGATTAATGCCGGGCATAAAATTCGTGGAGAAAATACTTTGGATGGTGCCTTGAGGCGCCATGACATGGAGAATCTCACCAAGGATTCCGCCCAATAGACCTCCGATGAGTACAAAAACAATCAGGACCCAGGGCGATTTTCGCACGCAGCGGTTCCTCCTTGATGGTTTCCCTGTATGTGAGTCGTGAGCGCGAAGTGCTTTACGGAGGCACCTTATCTGAAGGGTTCCGGCATGTCAATGAAACTACTGACTTCTGGTGACCTTGACTTGGTTTCCGTGGTCCTATACACTTTCCGATGCTCTTTCTCTAGGATTTTCGAGGCGATCGGAGGTCTGGTGCAAGGCCTCGATGGCCTAGTTCTGTGTGGTGGGATGGTGTCATGCTTGATGCGCTGAGTGAGAAGTTTGAAAAAGTTCTGAAAAAGCTTCGTGGGCATGGTGTGCTCACCGAGCAGAACATTACTGAGGCGCTCAAGGACGTGCGCTTTGCTCTCCTCGAAGCGGACGTCAACTTTAAGATCGTCAAAGAGTTTATCGATCGTGTTCGCGAAAAGGCGATCGGACAGGAAGTCCTACAGAGCCTGACTCCGGGACATCAGGTTGTCAAAGTTGTCTGGGATGAGCTCCGGGCGATGATGGGGCAAGATCGGGTTGGGCTCGCCCTTCACTCCAAACCGCCGACCATCGTGATGATGGTCGGACTGCAGGGTGCAGGAAAGACGACAGCCAGCGGAAAACTTGCACGTCTCTTCAAGAGTCAAGGCAAGCGAGTACTCCTGGTTGCGGCTGATCCGCGTCGTCCTGCCGCAGGTGAGCAGTTGAGTGCACTGGGGCGAGATCTGGGAGTCGAGGTACATCGTGTTGATCAGACCCACGCGTCACAAGCCGATGTCGTGCGGATCTGCAGTGCCGGTGTGGATCGAGGCCAAGAACAAGGCTTTGATCTGGTCATCCTCGACACCGGCGGCCGCTTGCATATTGATGACGAGTTGATGGGGGAATTGACTGCGGTAAAGGCTGCGGTGGCCCCTCATGAGGTGCTATTAGTTGCCGATGCGATGACTGGCCAGGATGCAGTCACCATGGCTGGACAGTTTGATCAACGAGTCGGCCTCACCGGCATCATCTTGACCAAGGTCGAGGGAGATGCGCGTGGAGGCGCGGTGTTGTCGATTCGGGCTGCCACGGGAAAGCCGATCAAGTTTTTGGGGGTCGGGGAAAAACTCGATGCACTTGAACCGTTTCATCCGGACCGGATGGCTTCCCGCATTCTCGGGATGGGCGATGTGCTTTCGCTCATTGAAAAAGCCCAGGAAAACATTACGCGGGAACAGGCGGAAGAAGCGCAAAAGCGGCTCACGAGTAATACCTTCACGTTGGAAGATTTTCGGACCCAGCTGGGACAGATGAATCGCATGGGGTCCTTCGAGCAGATCTTAGGCATGCT
Source organism: uncultured Nitrospira sp. (assembly GCA_902500775.1). Lineage (GTDB taxonomy): Bacteria > Nitrospirota > Nitrospiria > Nitrospirales > Nitrospiraceae > Nitrospira_D. The sequence continues at coordinate 92,783 of CABVRZ010000012.1, read as the reverse complement.
TCCCGGTGGGCAAAAGCTCAAGCAGGCCATTGAAGGCGATAAGCCAGAGCGAGAGATGAGTCGCGTGGTCGCGGTGATTGACTCGATGACCGCGAAAGAGCGCCGCGATCATACGATTATTAATGGAAGTCGAAAGAAACGGATTGCGCGGGGAAGCGGCACGACGGTGCAAGACGTGAACCGGTTGATCAAGCAGTTCCTGTCCGCAAAGAAGTTGGCAAAGGCAATGACCGGTGCGGGAGGGCGTCGGCAACTCGCTCAGCTCTTGCGTGCGCGGTAATCGATTGTAGATCATTCGAACTAGGGTAAAGGAGGGTGTAGTTGTGGCTGTACATTTAAGGCTCGCTCGCACAGGACGACACAAACGACCGATGTATCGGCTGGTGGCGGCAGATTCGCGGAAAGCACGCGACGGCCGCTTCATCGAAATTCTCGGGATTTTCGACCCATTGAAAGAAGCTGGGGTGCCGGAGCTCAAGCAGGAGCGGGTGCTGACCTGGCTTCACCAGGGGGCGCAACCGACGGTGACCGTGCGGACATTGTTGCGTCGGGCTGGGGTCTGGAAGCAGTTTGAAGCAGAGAAGTCCGCGCGGAAGAAGGCGCCAGCCAAAGCCTAATTTGGGCAATGGCGAATCAACCGGAAACTGTGACGGTAGGACGGATTGAGCGGCCGTTTGGCGTTCGAGGAGAAGTCAAGGTTCGATCCCTCTCCGATGTCCCAGGTCGACTGGAAGGATTGACGCATGTCAGTCTGCTGGCGACGAACGGTCGGACGCTGGAGACCGGCGTCACCCATGTGAGGCGAGCGGGAACGAGCTTTATCCTCGGACTGTCGGCATTCACCACGCCAGAGGAAGCGGGTCTTTGGCGAGGAGGATTGATTCAGACAGTTCGCGGGGCTGTTCCCGAGCTTCCAGTCGGGCAGTACTATGAATGCGATTTGGTCGGGCTTGCTGTCCAAACGGAGACAGGAGACCCGCTTGGTGCCGTGGCAGAGATTTGGGAATTGCGGGACAATTCGCTCGTCGTCGTTCGTGACGGAAGCAAAGAGGTCTTGATCCCAGCGGCCAAAGAGTTTGTCGTTTCGGTCGATTTGAATGCCCGAATCATGACAGTACGGTTAATCGACGGGCTTGGTGACTAAGGATGCTACGGTTCGATGTTCTGACCTTGTTCCCGGGGATGTTTGAACCAGTCTTGGCGCACAGCATGCTCAAGCGTGGTCAGGACAAGGGGCTTCTCGCGGTGCAGGTGCACAATCTGCGAGACTTTACGGCGGATCGCCACAAGGTCGTCGATGATACCCCGTACGGAGGCGGTGCGGGGATGGTCATGAAAGCCGAACCGATTCTCCAGGCCGTTGCTGCTGTGCGGAGAGACGCTCAATCGCAGGGAGAAGAGATTCGGTTGTTGTTCCCGACTCCTCATGGGCGCCCATTGACTCAGTCCTATGCCCAAGAGTTGTCGACCGAGTTTCGTCGAATTGTGATTTTGTGTGGGCATTATGAGGGCGTGGATGAGCGTGTTCGCCTCGCGTTGGAGCCTGAAGAGATTTCACTCGGCGATTATGTGCTCACGGGCGGCGAATTGCCGGCGCTGGTCCTGATCGATGCCACGACAAGGCTCGTCCCCGGCGTACTGGGTGATCCGAATTCTGTCGTTGATGAATCGTTTTCTGATTCGCTCTTAGAGTATCCACAGTACACGAGGCCGGCGGAGATCGGCGGTATTACGGTGCCGGAGGTTTTGTTGTCGGGCCACCATGAGGGCATTCGTTTGTGGCGTCGAAAACAGGCCTTGCGTAGCACGTATCTGAGGCGCCCCGATCTGCTGAGGGATCGGATATTGACGAGAGAGGATCGGCAATTGTTGGATGAACTAATGAATGAAGGCCTGTTGACGGTCCCGTTATTATGTGAGGAGGAGGGTTGAAGACATGAATCAGTTGGAGCGAATTCAGCGATCATTGACGAAAAAATCGGTTCCACACTTTGAGATTGGTGACACTGTGCGTGTCCATGTCAAAGTTGTGGAAGGCGAAAAGGAGCGTATTCAGGTGTATGAAGGGACCGTGATCGCCCGCAAGGGCAGCTTGAACACCGAAATGTTCACCGTGAGAAAACTCTCCTACGGTGTGGGTGTCGAGCGGATTTTCCCGGTACATTCTCCAATCGTATCGAAGGTTGATGTTGTGCGACAGGGGCGTGTGCGACGTGCCAAGCTGTACTATCTCCGGGGCAAGAAAGGGCGGTTTGCCAAAGTCGAAGAGCGGGAATTTGTTGGAGAGAGCAAAGCTTCGGCACAGCCTGCAGCACCCGAAGAAGGAGCGGTCACGGCCTAGGGCATTGCGGCGCATGCGTTCCATCATGCTATACGATTGGCAGGATCGCCTGTAAAGAGCGGTTGATGGGACCCACTGATGAGTTTGAACGAATAGCTCGACTCTGTGGATATCGCCGCATCGCAGGGATTGATGAAGCGGGGCGTGGCCCACTGGCCGGCCCGGTCGTGGCTGCTGCAGTGATCCTTCCGTTACGAAGTCGACTCGTTGGGGTGAACGATTCAAAGCAACTCTCAGAGCATGACCGAGAGCAATGCTATCTGGCGATCCGCGAGCACGCGGTGGGGATAGGAATCGGACGGGCCGACGTTGCAGAAATCGATCAATTGAATATCCTTGAGGCCACTCGTCTTGCCATGCGACGGGCTCTCGATCAGTTGGTCCCGCCACCCGATTACGTGCTTATTGATGCCGTGAGCCTTCCCGGCGTCAGCGTCCCGGTACGGCCGATCATCAAAGGAGATTCCTTATCTCTCTCGATTGCTGCCGCCTCGATCGTGGCCAAGGTCACGAGAGATTGGATCATGGCACGCTATCATGACATGTTCCCGGAATACGGTTTTCTCTCACACAAGGGGTATGGGACGGCGGAACATCTGGAACGGCTTGCGCACCACGGCCCCTGTTCCATCCATCGTCGAAGTTTTGCTCCGGTCAGAATTGCCCTGGACACCAGAAGGATGGAGCCGGTTCATCTCACGGGCATCACGTTGCCCAAGACATAATCACATGTCCGCTGCCGACCCGCGTCACCAGTTTGGCCAAGTCAGCGAGATGCGGGCAGAACAGTTCTTGATTGCCAAGGGCTATCGGATTCTTGATCGAAACGTGCGGCTCTCCATCGGTGAATTGGACCTCGTGGCGGATGATCAGGGTGTTGTCGTCTTTGTGGAAGTCAAAGGGAGGAGCACCGACGCGTTTGGAGGCGCGCGGTTGGCTGTGGATCATCGCAAGCGAGCGAAGCTGTCGAAATTGGCCGCACAGTATCTGGCGCAACGACGTTGGTCCGATAAACTCTGTCGATTTGATGTCATCTTGATCCAAGGGCAGGCGTCGTCTTTAGCGCAGATCGAACATATTCCCAATGCGTTCGATGTCACCGAGGAGTGAGGGGTATCGCTTCTATCCAGTGGGGTCTTCGTGGACGCGATGATTCAGCTCATTCATGTCTCGAAATGGTACGACCGAAGACCGGCCTTGTCCGATGTCATGCTTGAGATCGAGAAAGGCGAGTTTGTTCTGCTCATGGGCCCTAGTGGATCGGGAAAGTCGACGATCCTTCGGATGCTGATCGGAGAGGAGCAACCGGACGAAGGACAACTGTTTGTTCAAGGGAAAAACGTCACAAAATTGAAGCGGTCGGAGATTCCATACCTGAGACGGAAGGTGGGGTCGGTCTTCCAAGATTTCCGGTTACTGCCGAAGAAGTCGGTATTCGACAATGTGGCCCTTCCGTTGATCGTGCAGGGTGTATCTGAAAAAGATATTCGACGCAAAGTCACAGAGGCATTGCGGGCGGTCGGCGTCGAACATAAACGAGACCAGTCGCCCAGTAGTCTTTCCACGGGAGAGCAGCAGCGGGTCTGCATCGCGCGAGCGATCGTGAACGGACCAGTCGTCTTGCTCGCGGATGAACCGACGGGCAATCTTGATCCGGAGCTCACGGGCGAAATCATCGAGCTATTCAAATTGATCAATGCCCGGGGTACCACAGTGGTTGTGGCGACGCATAATCATCATGTCATGCAGCAGGTCAATCGACGCGTGATCACCTTGATGGAGGGAGTCGTTCTTCCGGAACGGGCGGTGCCCGAGCGGGTTGGTGTATGAGACGCCTCTTCTATCTTGTTCGCGAAGCGTGGGCCAACATGCGGACCAACCGCATGACGACGATCGTCGCGATCTTGACCACGGCATTTACGTTGACGTGTGTCGGCGTCTTTCTCCTTCTCTATATGAATTTGCAACACGCGGCGGGATGGCTTCAGGAAGACGTCAAGGTGATGGTCTATTTGGAGGATCGGCTCTCCCGAGATGGGCGCTTGCAGATGGAGCTGATGCTCAAGTCTGATCATATGGTCGCAAGTGTGCTGTATATCTCAAAGGAGCAAGCCCTGACGGAGTTCCGCACGCAGTTTCCGACCGATTCTCAACTACTGGAAGGCCTTGGCGAGAATCCTCTCCCAGCCTCGTTTGTTGTGACGCTGGCCCCGAATTTTCGTTCCCCCGAAGCCATGAAAGAATGGGTTGAACAAGTTCAAACGATGGAAGGGGTCGCGAAGGTCGACTATAATCAACAATGGATCAGCCTGTTATCCGAACTCATCGGCTATATTGAGTTGGCTGCGATCAGCGTGGGGATCCTCCTGTCTGCCGCGGCCGTGACGATTATCGGCAATACCATCAGGCTTGCCTTGTTTGCCAGACGGGAGGAGATTGAAATTCTTCGCTTGATCGGAGCCACCGGGACCTTCATCCGAATCCCCTACTTCCTGGAAGGGGCGGTGCTGGGAGCCTGTGGGAGCGCCTTGTCCCTGGGAATTCTTAAGGTTGGGTTCGAGGTGTTTCGGCAACAAGTGCAGTTCATCAGCCGTTTCAGCGGGATGGAGGGTCTGATCTCATTTTTCCCATTTTCTGCCTGTCTCGCGCTGGTCTTGGCCGGAATGGTACTGGGTTTTACGGGTAGCGTGGTCTCCCTTCTGCGTGTTGGAGAGGCACGGGCATGAGATTTTCGTTCGTTCTGCTGGCGGGACTACTCGCGTTTGCGTGGGGGGGTGCGGATGTTGATGCGGCCACAGATCCCTTCGCCGAAAAAATTCAGCGCGAGCGAAAGCGTCTTGAAGCGCTGAAAGGCAAGATTGAAGAAAAACGGAAGCGGGAAGAGGCGGCCGAAAAAAAACGGGAATCCGTGTTACAAGGACTCCAATCCTTAGATGAACGATTAGTCCATCATCGACAAGATCACCGCGACATCAATCGGAAACTAAAACAAAAGGATCGCGAACTGGAGGACGTCACGGAACAGTTAGTGGTGATGCGCACGAGTGTCCAGACGCGACGCGAGGCCATTTTAGCCCGGCTTCGTGTGCAATACATGGAAGGCCGATTTGGGTATGTGAGAGCCCTCTTGACGGCGGATTCTTATGGCGACCTCCAGCGCCGTGGGCAGTATCTCTCCGCCCTCTCGCAAAAAGACTACGAACTGCTTCGGGGTTTTCGGACCGATATGGTGCGAATGGAGCAGGCCGAACGTCAGCGGGCTGACGCCCGAGACGGTTTGATGATCTTTAAACAAAACATCGAAAAGAAGCTGGTTGACATTCGCGTCCTTCAAAAAGAGAAAACCCTGTATCTGAGAAAAATCACTCATCAAAAGGATGCCTATCATCGGGCGGTCGAAGAGCTGGAACGATCGGCCTCACGAGTGGATCACTTACTGAACGATCTGGAAGCGCGTCGGCGGGCTGTGGCCATGCACCCGCCAACGACGGCCTCGTTCCCACGTGGTGTTCGGGGGGCACTGCCCTGGCCGGTTGAAGGACGGGTGGTGTCGTTCTTCGGACGGCAGAAGCATCCCACCTTTGACACGTATGTGCAGCGCAAAGGGATTGAAATTCGTACGCCCGAAGGAAGTCTGATTCATGCGGTGATGCCTGGAAGTGTCGTCTATGCGGACTGGTTGAAAGGGTACGGACTCGTTATAATCCTGGATCATGCCAACGGATTCTTCTCGCTCTATGCCCATGCGTCCAAGATTTTGACCCAGGTGGGCGAGCCGGTGGTGGAAGGGCAGTCGATTGGGGAGACCGGAGACACGGGCATGACAGGTGAAAATACATTATACTTTGAGTTGCGTGAGGGAGCTGAACCGGTCGACCCGCTCCGCTGGCTCGCGAAGCGATAGAGGACAACGAACACGCGTCTCGGGGCTGAACGGTCCGACGATGCAAGAAAGAAAGAAGGGATGAAACGATGATGGAACAGCAGCCGCGGCGGAAATCTTGGGTGGTCGGGCCGATGATTGCACTCGCCCTGCTGTGTGGTGTCATCATCGGGAAAGGCTGGGAACCGACCGGACATGCCAGCGAGACCTATGAGGAGCTTAAGACCTTCTCGGAAGTCCTGAACCAGGTTCAGAAACATTACGTTGATGAGACTAAACCGAAAGATTTGATTCAGGGTGCCATTCGCGGAATGCTGTCGACCCTTGACCCGCACTCCGCCTACATGACGCCTGAAATGTACAAAGAGATGCAGGTGGAGACCAGGGGAGAGTTTGGCGGAGTCGGGATTCAAATCGGTGTGAAAGACAACCGGCTGGCTGTGATTGCCCCGATCGAAGGCACGCCTGCCTATCGAGCCGGTATTAAAGCAGGGGATTTCATCATCAAAGTCAATGAGGATCCGACCAAAGATTTGACGTTGATGGATGCGGTGCAAAAGATGCGAGGACCGAAGGGGAGCAAAGTCAACCTCACCGTTCAGCGTGACGGCACACCGGAACCATTGGTGTTTACGCTCGTTCGGGACACTATCAAAATCGAAAGCGTGAAATCGAAGATAATCGATAATCTCGGCTATGTCAGGCTCACCCAGTTCCAAGAAGCCACAGGAAGAGACCTGGCCAAAGCAATCAAGCAATTTAAAGAGCAGAAGGTCCAGGGCGCGATCCTCGACCTGCGAAACAATCCTGGGGGATTGTTGACGGCGGCGGTTGACGTGTCCGAGCAATTCCTGCCGACTGGGAAGTTGGTAGTGTATACCAAGAGTCGAGAGGGGAAAAAGGACGAATGGTTCGCGAAGGCCAAAGATCAGTTAGAGGATCTTCCGGTTATTATTCTTGTGAATGAGGGCTCGGCGAGCGCGTCGGAAATCGTCGCAGGAGCGCTCCAAGATTGGGGCCGCGGCGTTGTGGTGGGGACCACGTCGTTTGGAAAAGGATCGGTCCAGACGATTTTAGCTTTGGGAGATGGATCAGGACTTCGTCTCACGACCGCGAAGTACTATACGCCGAAGGGGCGATCTATCCAGTCGACCGGTATTACGCCCGATATTGTGGTCAAGCTGTCCGCGCCAGTGGTGGCCAAGGGGCCTGAAGGGAAATCCGGAGATAAGGAAACTGAGCCGAAAGCTGTCAAGCCACAAACGGGGAAGGATGCCGCACCACAGAATGGGAAATCTCCGGACGAGGGAGGGGCAAAGAACGGGACGCCTCCACCAGCCTTGCCTGAAGTGGGCGGGGAGCTTTCACTTGAGCAGGATGTGCAGCTACAAAAGGCGGTCGAGCTGTTGAAGAGCTGGAAAATCTTCAAGGAGCTCAAGCCGTCGTAGTAGGGGTGGTAGTAAAAGGACCCCTCAACCTCTATGAGGCTGAGGGGCAGGTGAAGTGAATCAAGATTCTTTACTTGGTGCGAACCTGCTAGGGATCGTGATGTTGGATCCGTTGTTGGACTGCCTGTAACAACATCTCCTCTGATCCTGAGAAGCTCGGAAGGGTTCGAAGTAAGTGAGATTGGATGAGTTGAGCCAGATCAGGCAATGTCTTGATACTCAGTCGGAAGTACAAGTACGAGACGAGTGAATCCGATAGCCCTGGAAGCGTGGCCCAATTCTTCACCTCCGCAGGGAGCGGGGCCTTCAGTTCTTCATAGGCACGGAGCGTTCCAGTCTCAAGAAACTCTTTGATCTTTTTGGCCAAGTCCGTGCCGATCCCGTCAATCTCTTCAAGCGCCTGGCGCTGTGCGACCCCTGCCACGTCTTCCTCGAGAGCAAGCAATGCATCGGCAGCACGTCGATAGGCCCGCACGCGATAGGGGTTCGCTCGCTGAGCCGACAGGAGGTCAGCCATCGAACGGAAGAGAGTCGCGAGACGCTGATTGTTGTCTATCATGGGTAAGCTCTTCACAGACTATTGTGCGATTTCCACTACTGTCTGCGCAAGGCTCATTTGTTGACAAGGTGAATTCCTGTCCCCTAGGATGACAAGCATGCAGAATGCCATTGAAATCCATGTGAACGGCGAAGCAAAGACCTGGCGCAGTGGTGCAACGGTCGCGGAGTTATTGACCGAATTGGACATCAAGACCGAACGGGTGGCCGTGGAACTGAACCTTGAAATTCTGGATCGTGCGGCTTTTGGTCAGCGCCAGGTCAAGGACGGAGATCGGGTCGAGATCATGAGTTTCATCGGGGGTGGATCATTTTGAGAGGATAGCATGACGGACGATCGACTGATTATTGCAGGGCGTGAGTTCAAGTCCCGACTATGGGTCGGGACGGGGAAATATAAGGATTTTGCCGAGACGAAAAAGGCCATTGAACTGTCGGGCGCTGATGTCGTGACAGTCGCGGTCCGTCGCGTGAATATCACCGATCGATCGAAGGACAATCTGCTCGATTATATCGACCCGAAGAAGTACACGATTCTCCCCAATACGGCTGGTTGCTACACTGTGGAAGATGCCGTGAGATACTCGCGATTGGCTCGTGCGGCCGGGGTATCAGACCTGGTGAAGTTGGAGGTGCTCGGGGATGAGAAGACCCTGTTTCCGGATACGGCCGGCTTGATCGAAGCCGCCAAGATCTTGATTAAAGAGGGGTTCATTGTCCTTCCCTACACCAATGACGATCCCATCGTCGCGAAGAAGCTCGTGGATATCGGGTGCCCAGCGGTCATGCCCCTAGCGGCACCGATTGGGTCAGGGCTTGGGATTCGTAATCCCTATAATCTGAAAATCATCATGGAAACGGTAAAAGTTCCGATCATTGTCGATGCCGGTGTTGGCACGGCATCCGATGCGGCGCTCGCGATGGAGTATGGTGCTGATGCCGTCCTGATGAATACCGCGATTGCTGGTGCGCAGGATCCTCTCGCAATGGCAGAAGCGATGAAGTATGCCGTGCACGCCGGTCGTTTAGCCTATAAGGCCGGTCGTATTCCCCGGAAACTCTACGCAACGGCCAGCAGTCCAATCGAAGGCATGCTCTAAAGTGAGTAAGGGGTGAAACGTGAAGCGTAAAGGATCGGGAAAAGAAGTTTTCGTCACACCGCTCACACCTCACTTCTTACCTTTCACGTGCGTTCGACATGCCAGCCGCTAACTTTCGTCTGCTGCTCGTTACTGATAGGACTCAGACAGGCGGTCGATCCCTCCCCACTCTTATTCGAGAAGCCGTCAACGCTGGGTTACCGGCGATTCAACTGCGCGAGCGAGATCTTCCAACTGGCGAACTCCTGCCACTGTTACAGGAAATCCAGTTGATCCTGACACCACGAGCTGTTCCTCTGATCGTCAACGATCGCGTGGATCTCATGATGGCGCTCGATCTGGACGGGGTGCATCTTCGATCCGACAGTCTACCGACATATCCAGTTCGTACGTTGATCGGACCACGGCGATTGGTTGGGATCTCCACGCACTCTGTCGACGAGGTCCAGCGGGCGAATCAGAGCGGTGCGGATTATGTCGTGTTTGGCCCCATCTTTGACACACCATCCAAACGATCGTTCGGGCCTCCGCTTGGACTTCGGTTGCTGACCGAAGTGTGCCGTCGATCCTCCATCCCGGTGTTTGCCATCGGAGGCATTACGTGCGAACGAGTGCAAGACGTTCGCCGAGCTGGTGCTCACGGAGTCGCGGTGATCGGAGCATTGTTGACGCGTGATGATATCGGTGCAGCGGTTCGAGAGTTCATTCACGCGTTGCAGGCGTGACGGGATGGCACGGAGTGTAGGTTTGTCGTGCATCAGATCGTCCGTTGGAGTTGACCACCCCTAGGTCGGGTGTTAGAATCCCTTACACCAAACGTACTCTCGCTTAGGCTCGATATTTCGAGCTGGTCGTATAGTCTCACTATGGCGGATAGCAAGAGTCAGCCAAACCGGCTCCGGTCCCTCCGAGATTCTGTCAAGAAGATCACAAAGCGGTTGTCTGAGGGGGAGGGGGAGATGATTCACAAGAACAGTGAACAGGCTCGGGAGCTCGACAAACTTCGCGTTCAAATTCAGTCGATGGAAGAGGAAATCCGTCGGCTGTATCAATCTCGCTACCAACTCGACCAGGCGACCCAACAGAACGAAAAACTTGTGGCGACGCTACAAGACGCCAAAGCTCAGATCGAGACCCTACGGGCTGAGGTGGTAAAGCTGACGGCGCCTCCGTCGAGCTACGCCATCTTCTCCAGCCTAAATGAGGATGGAACAGGCAATGTGTATGTGTCAGGGCGGAAAATGAAGGTGAGCCTTCATCCATCGATCAAGCGGACTGAGCTACGGAAGGGACGAGAGGTTGTGCTGAATGAAGCCCTCAATGTGATCGAGGTCAAGGGATTCGACAGCCAAGGCGAAGTCGTTCGACTCAAGGATGTGTTGGAGGGGGGCCGGGCATTGGTGACGCTCCATTTCGACGAAGAGAAGGTGGCCGACCTTGGCGATCCGTTGTTGGCTGAGCGGCTGAGTGTGGGGGACCATCTGCTCTACGATGCTCGTTCTGGCTATGTGATCGAAAAGCTGCCCAAGTCTGAAGCGGAAGAGTTGATCTTGGAAGAAGTCCCAGATGTCGACTATGCACATATCGGTGGCCTTCAAAAAGAGTTGGAGCAGGTTCGCGATGCTGTCGAACTTCCATTTCTCCATCCTCATGTCTTTGCAGAGTATAAACTCAGTGCGCCCAAGGGGGTTCTGCTCTATGGACCACCTGGTTGCGGGAAGACTCTGATCGCCAAGGCGGTGGCCAACTCGATCGCCAAAAAACTTGGTGATCGATCTGGAAAAGAGATCCGAAGTTACTTCCTTCACGTCAAAGGCCCTGAACTCCTCAATAAATACGTCGGCGAGTCGGAGCGTCAGGTCCGCGAGGTGTTCAAGAAGGCTAAGGAGCGAGCCGAGGACGGGCACCCAGTGATCGTCTTTTTTGATGAGATGGATGCGCTCTTCCGAACCCGTGGGACCGGCGTGTCTTCGGACATTGAATCAACGATCGTTCCTCAATTTCTCTCCGAGATTGACGGCGTAGAACGATTGCGCAATGTCATCGTCATTGGAGCGAGTAATCGTCAGGATCTGATCGATCCGGCCGTGCTGCGTGCCGGACGATTGGACGTCAAAGTGAAGGTGGGGCGTCCGGATGCTGATGCGGCACGGGACATTTTCTCGAAGTATATCTCGACGGATCTTCCGTTCGCCGAAGAAGATGTCGCGCGTCATGGAGGGGATCGACACGCGCTCGTCGAACGCTTAACCGCGATGACTGTCGAGGCCATGTATGCGGCCAGCGAAGAAAATAAATTCATCGAAGTGACCTATGCCAACGGCGAAAAAGAAGTCCTGTACTTCAAGGACTTCGCCAGTGGCGCATTGATTGAAGGGATCGTGTCGCGGGCGAAAAAGTTCGCCGTGAAGCGGGTGATCGCGAACGAGGGAACCGGTTTGCGCTCGGATGACCTGATCCGTGCCATCCGTGAAGAGTTCAAAGAGCACGAAGATCTTCCCAACACGACCAATCCGGACGATTGGGCCAAGGTCGCCGGCAAGAAGGGGGAGAAGATCATCCATCTTCGAACCATCAGCGGTGGACCGACGGAACATCGGCAGATTGAAACCATCAGTACCGGCCACTATCTCTAGAGACATGATGAAGGAACAGACTCTCATGAAGGCCGCCCGGGTGCTTGGTACGGAAACTGAGTTCGGGATTGCGTCGAGAGATGCCTCGGCGATGGACCCGGTTTCCGGATCCTTCGCCGTCATCGGGCACTATCCCAACCTACCAGCTCCAACGGCGATCTGGGACTACGAAAACGAGAACCCACTTGTCGATGCGCGTGGGTTTGAGGTCGACGGTGAGCGCGAGCGTCCGAACCCGGACTATAACCGCCAGCTCAACAAGGTGTTAGCGAACGGCGGACGGCTATATGTCGATGGGGCTCACCCTGAGTACTCGACTCCCGAGTGTTCGCACGCTCGAGAAGTCGTGGCTTTTGAACGGGTGGGGGAGCGCATTTTGGCGTCATGCCTGCAGACCATGGCCCGCGCGAGAGGATTCGAGACGTATACGCTCTATAAGAATAACTCTGACGGCAAAGGCAACAGTTACGGATACCATGAGAATTACTTGGTTGCCAGGACCGTGTCGTTCGACAAGATTGCACGGACGTTGACACCGTTTATGGTAACCAGGCCGATCTTTGCCGGGGCGGGAAAAGTCGGGGCTGAGAATCAGACTAGTCCAACGGAGTATCAGATCTCTCAGCGCGCAGACTTTTTTGAATGTCTCATGGATCTCAATACGATGGTCAAGCGGCCGATCATCAACACGCGAGACGAACCGCATGCGGATGCGGCGAGATTTCGCAGGTTGCATGTGATCACGGGCGACGCCAACATGGCGGAATTGTCTACCTATCTCAAGGTAGGGACCTTGGACATTGTGCTGCATTTGTTGGAAGCTGGTGCAGATCTGCCGCAACTTGAACTCGATGAGCCGGTTCGAGTGTTCAAGCAGGTGTCGCGCGATTTAGAAGTGAAGCAGACGGTGAAGTTGATCGGTGGACGACCCACCACGGCGCTGGCGGTTCAACGAGCCTACCTGAATGCGGCCAAGGTATTTTACGCCTCGCAGGCACATGGCCCCGTCATCCATGACGTGTTGCTCCGTTGGGAGGAGGTTCTGAATAAACTCGAGCAGGATCCGCGTTTGTTAGTCCAGTCATTAGATTGGGTAGCGAAGCGACACTTGATCGAGTCCTACATGGAGCGAAAAGGCTGTGGATGGGATGACCCTCGCGTGAAGTTGATGGATCTTCAATACCATGACGTTCGTCCTGAAAAGGGGCTCTTCTACACGTTGGAGCGGAGTCAGTTGATCGAACGGATTGTCGACGAGGAAGAAATCCAGCGGGCTGAATTCCATCCACCAATGGGTACGCGAGCCTATTTCCGTGGACGCTGTGTCAGTAAGTTTGCGAAGTCGCTGTATGGTGCCAGCTGGACGTCGGTTTTGTTCGATGCGGGTGATACCACGATCAAGAAAGTTCCTTTGATGGATCCTCATCGTGGGACGCAAACCTTGACCGGGGCGTTGCTCGATTCCGTTGATTCGGTTGAGGCGCTGCTCGAAAAGCTCAAGGTGTGACGAATGGTTTTGATACAACGATGAAGTTACCCCACCTCCCCGACCACGATGGTTCCAGTTTTGTGGAGTTCCTGTCCCAATATTATCCGGCCCTGACGCTCGGAGCCGCAGGGCTTGCCCCGAATTCTGATCAGGCACGAACCGCCGGTACCGTGACGGTGCCCACTGCGACGACTGTGTTGGCGATCAAGTATCAGCAGGGAGTGATCATTGCCGGGGACCGCCGCGCGACGGAAGGATTTCAGATCGCGGATCGCCGGATTGAGAAGGTATTCAAGATCGATGAGTGGTCGGCGATGGCGATCGCGGGGGCGGCCGGTCCCTGTATCGAGATGGCCAAGCTCTTCCAGACCGAGTTGGAGCATTACGAAAAATTGGAAGGTATGCCGCTTTCATGCGAAGGGAAGGCCAATAAGCTTGGCCAGATGGTGAAGGCGAACTTGCCCATGGTGTTCCAGGGATTAGTCGTGATGCCCCTCTACGTCGGGTATGACCTGAAACGCGGCGAAGGACGCATTTTTAAGTATGATATCACGGGCGGGAGATACGAAGAATCCGACTATCATGCAATCGGGTCTGGTGGAAAAGATGCTCGCAATACGATGCGGGAGCACTTTCAGCGACATCTTTCCGAGGCAGAGGTGATCAAGCTCGCGGTGTTAGCACTCTACAATGCGGCGGATGACGATGTTGGGACCGGTGGCCCAGACCTTGTGCGAGGGATTTATCCCACCGCAAAAATAGTGACCGCTCAAGGGATCACGGATGTTGCGGAGGACACACTCCGGACGGTCTGTGACGCCGTGATGGCGGCGCGTCGTTCACGGGAGACGTAATTATGCCCATGCCCTACTACGTGTCCCCTGAACAGATGATGCAGGATAAGGCGGAGTACGCCAGGAAGGGGATCGCCAAGGGCCGATCGATTATTGCGATGGAGTATGCCGAAGGGATCCTTCTGGCTGCCGATAATCCTAGTGCCTCGCTGCACAAAGTCTCTGAGATCTACGACAACATCGCATTTGCCGGAGCCGGCAAATACAGTGAGTTTGAGAATCTTCGGAAGGCAGGGATTCGACACGCCGATCTCAAGGGGTTCATGTATAGCCGAGAAGATGTCACCGGTCGGTCATTGGCGAATGGCTATTCCCAAAGCCTGGGGACTGTCTTCAGTCAGGAAATGAAGCCGTTGGAGGTGGAAATTCTTGTCGTACAGACCGGTACGAACACCCATCCGAACGAAATCTATCGGATATCCTTTGACGGGAGCATCATTGACGAAAAAAACTTTGCCGTGATTGGGGGACGGGCGGACGCAGTGCAGAGTTTTCTGAAGGAGAAAAGCCCTAGCCACGCTCCGAATCTCGACGAAGCCTTACGACTCTGTGTGGCGGCTCTCGATCAAACGGCCAATCAAAAGCTCCAGTCAGAGGGATTGGAGGTCGCGGTGCTGGACCGCAGTCGGACTGGCCGGAAGTTCCGTCGCCTAGCCGTCAGTGATATTCGACGCGCGCTCTCCTCGTAACAGGATGCTGAAAAAGTCCGCCAGCGACGTTCTCGCGTTGATTCCACATGCGTGAAACGTATCTCGCCCTTCGACTGAGCTCAGGGCCGTGAGCATGTCGAACGGTAAAGCGTCGTTCGCTTGCCACGAGGTACGAGCGTGCTGCGTTGGTCGGTGAAGGTCGCACCTTGGCGCGACGGAGCAGGTGGGTGAGAAACAACCGCATTTTTGTGTATCCTGACGGTATTGTGATGTCCATTTCTTGTGGAATATTTCAGCTTTCTTGTTGGCATCAGATTGAGTTGTTCCGCAACCTGCTAACTTCTGCCGTCCATCATGGCGTCCTTTGTTGAAGATCCCGGTCCGGGCGTATAATCTGACTGTGACTCGCGCATGATAACTGTGGGCCCTATGAAACAACGGATTTACGGCCTCGAGAATGAATACGGCCTCATTTTTTCCCCTAATGGACGAATCTATCTGCCGATGGAAAAGGTCCTGGGGTATATCTTTGAAGGGCTGATTCCAAACAGCTGGCCGTCGAACGCCTTTTTAGTCAACGGGGCTCGATTCTATCAAGATACCGGCTGCCATCCGGAGTACTCAACCCCGGAGTGCGACAACATCTTGGATCTGGTCGTGCACGACAAGGCTGGCGAGCGGCTGTTGGAAGCCTGTTTGCCGGCCGCCGAAGAACGGCTCCGCGAGGAAGGATTGTCTGGGGAAATCTATATTTTTAAGAATAATACGGACTCCTTGGGCAATACGTACGGGTGCCATGAAAACTTCCTGATGCGGCGGGATGTTGATTTCTGGAAGGTCACTGAACAGCTGATCCCGTTTTTTGTGACCCGGCAGATTTTCAGCGGTGCGGGGAAGATCTTAAAAGTCTCGGGGAAGCCGCAGTATTTCATTTCGCAGCGCGCGCAACATATTCATGAGAAGACGTCGTCATCGACGACGTCCTCTCGGAGCATCATCAATACCCGCGATGAACCGCATTCCGACGCAGAGCGGTATCGGCGTCTGCATATCATCGTCGGCGATTCGAACATGTCCGAGTATGCCACCTACCTCAAGGTGGGAACTGCGGCGCTTGTCCTATCGATGATCGAAGAGGGCTATGCCGTCCACGGGATGGAACTGGAAGATGCTGTGAAGGCGATCCGAGAGGTCTCCCGCGATCCTACGTTGAAGAAGAAGGTACGGCTCGATGATGGTCGACAGATGACCGCCATTGAGATTCAGCGGGTCTATCTGGGTCGAGCAAAGGAGTATCTGGCACAAGAAGCGCACGAGCCCATTCTCGATGATGTGTGCAACAAGTGGGAAACAGTGCTGGAGCAGTTGGAGGAGGATCCGATGCAGCTGACGCATCAGATCGATTGGGTCACGAAGAAACATCTGATCCAATCCTACGTCGACAAGAAGAATTGTGGGTGGGACGATCCAAGAGTGCTGCTGTTGGATCTGCAGTACCATGATGTGAAGCGGACGAGAGGGTTGTACTATCTCATGGAATCGCGTGGGGTGGTCGAACGAGTTGTGGAGGAAGATGCCGTCCAGCGGGCAATGTCGACCCCTCCGCAAACAACGAGAGCGAAGGTTCGAGGCGACTTCATTCGCTTTGCGCGGGCAAAGAACCGATCTTATACAGTGGACTGGACCTATTTAAAACTGAACGGCTATTGGGAGGAGACCATCCTCTGCATGGATCCCTTTAGTGCGTCCAATCGACGGGTCGAGGAACTGATTTCGCAAGTCTCCGGAGGGCGATTCTACCGATGAAGCCATTGTCTGACCGCTTGTATGCTCGGAATATGAGACGGATGCCGCTCGCTTTCATGGTCGTGCTGCTGACACAGCTTGTCGTTGTGCCCTGGTCCGGATCCGCACCAACCGCTCATGGTGCCGAGGCCCATTACAGTGGTAAGCAGGGCCAGGTGCTCGTCGTGAAAGTCCCATCGGACGATGAGTCGGCCATGGTCCAGGGAACATTCCTTGGACGCTCCATCCGATTCTTTCTCGATCCGCGCCTCGACGAGTCAAAAGGATTTGTGGGGTTGCTTGGGATTGATCTACAAGACGAACCAGGAACACATGACCTGACTGTTGAGTTGAAGCAGGGGGAACAGAGCCGCACGCTCAGTTACAGCGTATCGGTTCTCAAAGAGAAATTTCACATCGAACATCTCACGTTGCCCAAAGACAAGGTCGATCTGGACGAGAAGACCCTCGCTCGCTGGAAGACAGAGCAAGAGCAGGTGAAGACAGCTTTGGCGACTGATTCGCAGACGCGCTTATGGCAGCCTGGGTTTGTCGAGCCGGTGAACGGGAAGCGTACCGGAATTTTCGGCAGCGTCCGAATCATGAACGGCCAGCCACGAAATCCGCATAATGGCGAAGACATCGGGGCTCCCCTTGGGACACCTGTTGCGGCGACAAACGATGGCGTCGTGAAGCTCACCGTCGATCATTTTTTCTCCGGCAAGGGTATCTTTCTCGACCACGGATTGGGATTCTACTCGATGTATTTCCACCTCTCTGAAGTCCTGGTCAAAGACGGGGAGGTCGTAAAAGCCGGGCAGATCGTGGGAAAAGTTGGCGCCAGTGGTCGAGCGACCGGTCCCCATCTCCATTGGGGAGTCAAACTCAACGGCGCACGAGTCAACCCCTACTCACTGCTGGATCTGCCGTTTAAGGGGCAGATCCAAGCAACCGTCCCACCTCCGGCCAGTGATTCCTCCGCAGTGGGCTCGCCCGCTCCATAATTCCAGTCTAGTTCAGGTCCGACTGCCTGCATAATTTCTGGTTGACGTAGTCTCATTCGCAGGCATACCTTTCTCTCTAGCTCTTTGACCTCAGGTATCAATCATGCGAACCTTCTTATTCCTCTGTGCGGCAGTCTCTCTTCTCATCTCCGCGCATAAGTTCTCACTAGTTGAGCCGAGTGGCCAGTACAAGAGCGCCTTGTTCTTTCTCCTCATCGGCATTCAGATGCTGATCACCGGAGCCCTCATCGGTGGCCATCAAGACGAGCGAGATCTTGAATCGCAGGCCCAGAGCGAGAAGGAAGAGAGGAAGACAGCTGGGCTCAATCACGTGAAGGAATCGGTGGGAGAGGGGAAGAAGTCGTGAGGGGCGGTACAGGTGTGTGAGCAATGCATCTGAATAGGTCGTCAGGGCGCTGTAAGGGTGGATGAGTCTGAATTAAGAGTCGGGGTGCCCTAAAACGAGATTTGCGATATGACCGTATTACACCTGCTAATTCTCCCTGAGATCCTCTTTTTGTGTTTTGACCCGCTCCAATAACCTTCGCTGGATTTGCACAAACCGGTGGTCGATTTCTACAGGATTTTGACCTATCCTAGGGCGGGTTCAAAAATGAATGATTATAATCCAGCTTGTCCACACAGACCCTTGGTCTAACCATCTAGCGATCTCCTGGTCAAAAACTGTTGTTTGCTTTGACGAAGGCTGCCCTTAGAGCTACGCTTCGAAAAAACAGGATTTCTGAGGCAACAGCCTAGCCCTCCACTATTGCAATTGAATCTGTCAATAGTATTTATGCTTTTTCTAATAAGTCCAGATGGACGCTGAACGGCGTTTCAACGGCCGTGGAGTATTGCTTTGGATGATCAGAAAGAAATTGTGCGCCGTGTTCTGAAAGATGCGTTTGCGGAGTGGCGAGCTGATCTTACCAATCCAATTTTAACGCATGACGAATGTCTAGATATGAGGACTAAGCTGTTATCAGTTCACGTTGAAGACGTTGAGTGCTTCCTTTCTCAGGTTCTTGAGGATTTGCTCGACACGCATACTGGAAAGGCCAGCAACTCAGAGGATGTTGAGAGTGTGGTTGATTTTCTCGATGTTCCCACGAGTGGTAATGATGTGCAGTTTTGGAAAGAACGATTGGATCGGGAACGCTTTGAGCACATGCTGAACCTAGAGGAAGAGCTTCGCTCTGAAAAATACACTACCTTCAAACATATTACGCCTCTTCAGGCCAGAGCTTTGTGTGCGTGGCTAGAGTATGCCCGCACGTGGGCTGATCTTGAGTGGAATATCGAACAAGTCAATTCTGCCCTTGCATACTGGACCAAGCGAGCTCAGGTTGATCAAATCTCGGATGCTCTTGCTGACGAGGTCATCGGGCTTCTCGAAAAGCTCAATGGAGGCAACAGATACTGGGACTCTCTTTATTGGGAATTCCAGGAGGACGCCACGCAATTGTTTGTACGAGTCTTGCTAACCGATAGCCAGAATAACCCAGAGAATATTAAGGCTGCTACATGTATTCTCAGATCCGTTCTTTCTCCACTCCTTCCATCTAACGGGTACATGGCAAGCTGGTGTGCTGTAATTATCTATGAAGGGGAACATGTGGGAGGTGCAATAGGTGGGTTTAAAGGTGATTGGAAATCTCTTGGTATGGAGTGCTAACTCCTATAGGGTCAAAAACAGTCGTTTCTGATCACTTTCGCCGCCTCCCAAAAATTACAACAAATTCCTATCACTAGATTAATCGAGAGTAACCGTTTGTGTTGTGACGGCTTATCAGGACCGCGTGTGTAGCGGGTGGGATCTTCGGAGACCTCGATCTCGCTCAATGGGGCGGACAGTTTCTGACGCAAATGAGGATCAGGAGGTCTGATACCTTTGCCTTACAGCTTGTTTTGCCACGAGCCGTCTTGCTGAGACCACCACGGCACAATGCGGTAAGCTTCATGTGACTGGACAGGGCTATGGAAGAGAGCATCAATGACGAGCGGCCAGGACAATGCTAGCTAAGGAGCCAATCCCAGAGTGACATGAGCCAGCTGAGGATCATAGTGACCCAGGAGTCATCCGCCTCAGCGGGGGCTGTGTTCATAACCGATGATGGCATTGATGGTGCTGACGGTGACGGATTTGGCGTAGGAGCCACTGGCTCTGGTTGCTGAGCCACGATGGGTACTTGCGACGGTGGTTCCGCAGGCGCGGGTGGTTCTGCGACAATGGCCTGAGCAACGCCTGGATCCTCTTCATTCGCGCTCATCGGTACGGCAGCCTGGGCATCTTCCATCTCCTGCTCATACTGTGCGGCTGCAGTCTGTAAGGAGGTGCTCTGGTGCCGAAGGTCCGCGATCTTGCGTGCAAGGTACCAGCTCTCGTTCAGCAACGTCGTCACCTGTCCTTTGAGCGAAGTGAGGCTCGCCTCCGCCCGCTGTCTCATGATCGGCAACTGCTCTTCTTCGTGTTGTAGGGCCATACGTAACTCAGCCGTTGTCCCATCTTCATGCCGGTTGGCGGCCTGCAGCCCGGCGATTTGCTGATCGAGTTCCTGCACCTCGCCTCGAACCACCTCAAGCGTGCGCCCGTCTTCTTGGGCTTGGGCTTTGATCCGTTCATAGACACTCTGACTGACGCAGCCAAACTCTACCCAGAGCATTCCTGCGAGTGCACAGACTGTAATCCGTCGAAGGGCTTTTGAAACTGTGTTGGTAGGGTTTGTCATAGACCTCGCCTCATGGGTTAAGTGACAAAAACGTACGTACAACTGGATCTGTTGTTTGGTTAATGAGTAGATAAACGTAGTGTCTCAAAGACCTGTGAATTTCTCAACATACTTACGAAAGTTTACCTGGATCGATGCCGTTGTCTCGGCAAGCCATGGTGATGCTGTGGCAATGATCGTCGTTTCCGCAGGCTGGCGACAATCTTCAGGCCACATGTCCCAAGGCCCGATCGCCGGACGTTTCTCTTTGGCAATCAACAACAGCCTCTTGAATTGTAATGGCTTGTCGGGATCGTGTGTGCAGCGGGGGGGATCTTGGAGACTTCGAGTCCGCTGAGGGGGATCGACAAGTACAAATCAAATGGTCTTGGCGTCTTTTCCCGGCCTCCAGGACGAAGTCAGAAAGGGGGGCATACATTTACACCGACACACTCAGCTGTCTCAATACACAATGGCTGGACGCTTCCCTTTGACAATCAAGAGCAGCCGTTTAAATTGTAAGGGCTTATCCGGATCACGCGTGTAGTGGGTAGGGTCTTCGGAGACATCGAGTTCGCTCAGCGGGATGGATAGTTTCTGCCGCAGGTGGGGCACAGGGGTTTCCAACTCCAGATCGACTAACTGTTCTGTGCAGTCGGTCACGACCGTGTTGATGTCGTGTTGATCGTCGAATTGCACGGTGATTCGCTCTTCCGGATTGATCCAGGGAGTGATGAGGACTAATTTCTCAGCACGGCTCATGGCGGGTAAATGGTTCATGATGCCTCCATCATACTCCCACAGCTCTGGTTAGGTCACTCGGATATTTTCGCTGTGACAGTCATCACCGTCTGTGATGGTGGAATGCGTGAGGCTCTTATCAGTAGAATATCGTAGGACTCCATTGGCTGGCTCGCGGTAGCTGTCTTATTCCGTCATGATGCCTGCCCCGCCCAGTGGCGGCATGAAGCTCTCTTCGTTCGGTCCCTTTCCCTGCCTCGATGCTTCGCTGATGTCATGGAGCAGCCGATCCGCCTCCGGGTTCAGTTGCTTGAGCTTCTCGTTCAGTTGCCCAGACATCAAGCCGCGTGAGATCTCTTGCTCCGTCAGTTTTCCCTCAGAGAGTTCCCGTTGGAGGATGTTGGCCAGCAATTGGACTTTGGCAACGACTTCAGAAGGTATTCCGTGGAAGAGCTTTCCGGCGTCCTGCTGGTTCTGAGCAGAGGCTGGAACGACGAGCAACAGAGAGAGCCACCAAGCAGCCACTATGCACCTTCCTGGAAACACCATCTCTGCCTCCTCTCATTAGGTCGTGTACAGTCGCGGGTACTGAGCGATGAACGCAGGTTCCATGCCAGTGTCGCTCCGGAGCCTGGAGGTCAACTGAAAGGATTGGAAGGAGATCAAGTGTACCAGGGTGTTAGCCGATACAGTCTTGTATTGCTCGAGAAAACGAGGGATTTGGGCGAGCACGACATTGGACAATCCCTGGTACCGGTGATCTCACCCAACAAGTAGGGGAGCGCGCTGATGCTCGATGGATTTGAACTTCAGGACCTGACTCTCTACCTGACGGCCATTCTTGTCTTGCTTGTCCTCTGGCAGTACTACCAACTGCAAATTCTGTCCGGGCGGATCCTGGCCGTGGATATTTTCGATCGCTCCGGTATTCGGATGTATCTCTATGTCGCACCTGATGACGATCAGACCTGCGAAGCCTGTGCGAGCGCACATGGCCGTCTGTTCTTACCGTCTCACATTGCAAAGAAAAACTTTTCGCCCCTCACAAGGACCTGTACCAGGACGACTCCCTGCAACGGCGTCCTACCTGGTCTGTACGGCGCCTGGCCGGAAGCCAGAGGTGTACTGGAGAATCTGCGTAAGAATTTCACAAAGGGTGGGCATCAACTCTCGGCTGAAGAAGTGCGTGCCCTGGTGAACGGACAGTGGGAGCGTTGCATCAGCGCGGCGACCGATCGAGTGTCGGTCTACATGATTCAAGCCATGGTGTCTGAACGAGTCGATCAGGAAGTCTCGATGGAGGGCTATCGCTTTGTGGTCAATGAGGCGAAAGACGTGCGGCATCTCATGTTGCTTGTCCCCGCGTATCTACGGCTCACACAACTCCTGATTCAAGCGGGGGAAGAGGCAGAGGCGCTGGAGATCATCGAGTTATTCGAGCGTCGGTTTCCACAGTCGAAGCGCGGTGTACATTTTCCGCTAGAGCCTCAGCGGGACCTCATGAAGGCCAAGAAATCCCTGTTGATGAAGAATTTTCCATACAGGATATCGGCATAGCGACAGGTGCTGACCCTGTAGTCCTCCTCCGGCGCCCCACAACTTTCCGTGCTCCCTGCCCTCTCGATGGAAAGTCGTTCAGTAGTGTGATTCCAGACTCATCGGTGTTTTATTCAGCACGGTTGCGGCCGCCTGGGAGAGGACAGCATCGTGGGTATGGTCTGGCGCATAAATCCGAAACTGAACCAGTCGTGTTGGCAGGAGATCTAAGCATTCTTCCAACGGCTCGGTCGAAACCTGGCCGGTACCGGGATCATAGACATACAAGGGGTTTCCTCGCGAATCCTTAGGGTCCGGTCGTGGATCCAGCAAGGCCATATCCACTCGAAAGGGAACTCTCTTCAACCTGGCTGGTAGCTCCTTGACAATCTGCTGCTCGAAGTGTCGATGGCTGGGGAAGGCCATGCCGCGCTCCTGCCCCTTTTCTTTCAAGGTCGTACTGTAGGCCATCTTCCATTTGACGTCGCGGCTCAGGATTCTCATCCATTCCTGTCCCAACTGTCGGCGGGTCTTGTTGCGGCTCTGAGTCCATCCTCGGACCTCTTCCAAGAGGGACCAATCGGTCAGCCTACAATAGTCATCCATTCTCTTTCTCGGATCTCGAGGATGGATGAGCTTCATCGTGTCTCCGAAGATATCACGGAGGTGGATGTCGATGGCTCTGGTTGTGCGATGGAAATACACGTTTGAATAGAGATACATCCGGGTGTTGAGGAACATCTGCAGTGCTGGGAGCCCGGTCTTATGAATGGTGAACCCTTTTTCAGTCACGATGCTGTAATGAATCAATCGCGTGAGATCAACTGGCCCTACTGCGACGCCGCACATATATGAGTCTCGTAACACATAATCCAAATTGTCCCCGGTATAGCTCCCGGAGATGACGGGTTGGAGCATGTTTAGCCATTGGGGGAGGCGAGAATTGTCCTTGCCTTTGTCTTTGAGGATGAGATGGGCGATCTGGTCTGGGTTGAGTTCCTCTCCTTTGGCAAAGGGGCCCGAGGGACTCCGGCGGATCTTTTTGATCAAGGGAGCGAGATGGTCTCGGATGATTAGTTGCCCCAATCGTTCATGGGTCAGGCTGAATCCATGGAGGAAATTGTCGTCGAAGAAGTGGCAGAACGGGCCGTGTCCGATGTCGTGCACCAGGGCTGTGATCCGGAAGAGTTCCTCAACATAATTGGCCGATGGTACGTCTTTGGCCGTCTTTCTGAGAAAGGGGTACAAATGTCGGGCGAATCGTCCTGCGACATGCATGGTCCCTAAGGAGTGAACGAATCGAGTGTGTTCGGCGGACGGATAGACCCAGCGTGCGCTCTGCAACTGATAGATGTATCGCAGGCGTTGGACCCAGGGAGAGTCGATCAGGTCCTTCTCGGTGTGTTCGTGGGGGTCGGGGTTTGCAAATGGAACGGTGAAGGTGACGTACTTGTGAATCGGATCGGCGATGAGTGCGGATCCATCATAAGGAGCATCATGCCGGTCTACATCCATAGCTAGAGAACATCTTAGCCCACTGAGTCAGAGGGCGGCAATGGTTTGGCAGAACTGGCTGATGACTCCGACCGGTACTTCACAATGAAGAAATAGGCGGCGGGGTACGAGATTAAGGTGCCGAGTACGCTGAGAATGAGGCCCCCTAGCATGAATGGGCCGGCATAGGGGAGAATTTGGTCATAGATGCCGCTGAAGCTCAGATCATGCCAGTCGAACGTCGGTGTGTCGGTTCGGCCTAGCACGAAAGCTCCAGTCCAATAGGTTGCGCCTAAAATTGGAATAATGGTCCAGGGATTATTGATCAACATCCCAGTCAATAACGCGATAAAATTGAGACCGAACAGCCAGGTGCACAGTGCTACCAAAGCCGTATGCAGGCCATAGGCCGGCGAGAACGCGATGAAGACGCCAACGGCAAAGGCCAAGGCCGTGCGGCGTGGGGGCTCTTGTAGATGAAGGACGTGGCGTAGGAGCGCACGGAAAGATCGGGTCCCTCGCACAGATTGGTTACTGCGTTCGGACATCAGTGAAAATGCTCATAACTAGTGACTGGTAGCGGTTTTCTTCGCCCACCAGACGACATCTGAATTCCAAATCGCTTCGGACGAATGGTGCCGATGCAGGTCACACGATAGCCGCGGGTGCGGGCTTGATGCGCAATCTGATCTTGGGACCCTGGAGCGGCGGTGAAGAGTAGTTCATAGTCTTCTCCTCCAGCGAGCGCAAGTTGAATTGGTACGCGGCCGGTTGCTCGGCCGTAGGCTCGGCAGGCTGCTGAGATTGGGAGTTGCTCGAGGTCTATTTCAGCGCCGACTCGACTGGCCGTACACAAGTGCCGAAGATCTCCCGATAGACCATCGGATAAGTCGATAGCAGCAGAGGCCAACCGCTCCTGATTGAGCCATTGCCCTTCAGCTACCCTTGCGGTTGGGTGGAAGTGGCGGCCTATCAGAAATCGTTGATGCGAGCGAGATAGGGCTATCCTACTCTTGCCCGTGCGTCGCGTTGTGTGGAGCGGCGTCAGGATACGAAGACCGGCAAGAGAGTCCCCGAGCGTACCGGTGACGTAGATCAGGTCTCCAACGTGAGCCCCATGACGAAAGAGGGCCTGTTGGGTAGGCGTGGTTCCCAGGAGTGTAATGTTGAGAAAGAGACCGGTCTTGGACGCAGAGGTATCTCCACCGATGAGCGCCACGCGATGCTGACGGCAGGCCTTCATCAAGCCCGTATAGACTTCGAAGATATGCGATGGTCGCAGGGTCTTCGGGATCGCGAGTGAGATCAGCAGGTAGCGGGGAGTGGCCCCCATGGCGGCGAGATCGCTGAGGTTGGCCATCGCGGCTCGATACCCGATGGATTCGGAGGCCGCAGATTTGAAGTTGAAATGGATTCCTTCCGCGAGCAGGTCAGTTGTGACATGCCACCAGGTCTGTTCCGTAGGTTCAATGACCGCGGCATCGTCGCCGATGCCCTGGACAAGCCCTGGCGCGTGGCGAGCGAACCGGCGGGAGAGCCCCCGGATCAGAGGGAATTCCTGAATGGCTGACTTGGCCTTGCGATTGGCCACAAGGCGATCCTATGGCTGTGCCGGGATCCGGTCGGCCTTCATCGTGGCTGGGAGCTCGTGAGACCGTCGTCCTTTGCCGGGCCGTAGAGGACGGACGCGGGCTGGTGCCGGAGGGGCTGGTTGTCGTTTCGATGCTGGTGGCATTTTCCCACGACGGCGAAGCGCGATCTTCATGACGTCATCCATGGTATCAACAAACGCCAACTGAATACCTTTCAGCAGGTGTTTCGGAATTTCTTCAAGATCCTTTTTGTTCCGACGAGGCAGGATGACAGTCGTGAGCTTGGCCCGTTTGGCCGCCAAAATCTTTTCTTTGAGCCCTCCGATGGGTAGGACGCGGCCGCGCAAGGTAATCTCTCCGGTCATGGCCAGATCCCGTCTTGTGGGAATGCCAGAGAAGGCCGAGGCGATAGCTGTAGCCATTGTGATGCCAGCGGATGGTCCGTCCTTGGGGATAGCTCCAGCCGGGACATGGATATGGAGGTCCTGTTTACTGAAGACTCTGGGATTGAGGTGCAGGGTGGTTTCACGTGATCGGACGTAACTGAGCGCGGCTTGTGCAGATTCCTTCATGACATCACCCAGGTGACCGGTGAGAGTCAACTGGCCTTTACCTTTCATGACGGTCGCCTCGATGTACAGTACATCGCCACCCGCCTCAGTCCAGGCCAGACCAGTGGCGACACCAGTTTCGTCTTGTTCGAGCTCGGCCTCCGGAACGTACTTTGAGACACCGAGGTATTTATTGAGGTTTGATGGATCGATAGAGAATCCTTGCCCCTTGCCCTCGGCCACTTTCTTGGCTACCTTACGCATTACGTTTGCGATCTCGCGCTCGAGATTCCGGACCCCGGCTTCTCTCGTGTAGTGCGAGATTATTTGTCTGATGGCAGGTTCCGTGAGCTGCACATGTTTGCTTGTGATGCCGTGTTCCTCGAGCTGGCGCGGGATCAGATACCGCTGTGCGATACCAAGTTTTTCTTCTTCGGTGTACCCCGGGATTTCGATCACCTCCATCCGATCGCGTAGTGCCGGCAAAATCGGATCGATCAAATTCGCTGTGGTGATGAACATGACTTCGGTCAGGTCGAAAGGGACCCCGAGGTAGTGGTCGGTGAAGGCTGTGTTCTGTTCAGGGTCGAGCACCTCGAGTAAGGCGGCAGAGGGATCCCCTCGGAAATCCATTCCGACCTTGTCGACCTCGTCCAGCATGAACACGGGATTGCTAGTTCCGGCCTGCTTCATGCCTTGGATAAGACGGCCGGGCAAGGCACCGACGTAGGTTCGGCGGTGGCCGCGGATTTCAGCCTCGTCCCGCACACCGCCCAAACTGATCCGGACGAATTCGCGACCCAAGGCTTTGGCAATCGATTTACCCAAGGAGGTTTTCCCGACTCCAGGGGGTCCAACGAAGCACAGGATTGGCCCCTTCATCTTCTCTTTGAGTTTTCGGACTGCCAGATATTCCAGGATACGTTCTTTGACCTTTTCAAGGTCGTAGTGGTCTTGGTTGAGGACCTTGGCCGCCGCTTTCAGCTCAAGATTGTCTTTCGACCGTTTCGACCATGGCAATTCGACCATCCACTCCAGATAGGTTCGAACGGTGGCAGACTCGGCGGTGTCTGGATGCATTTTCTCAAGACGCTTCAGCTGTTTTTCAGCTTCTTTCAGAACCTTCTCGGGCATTTTGGCGTCTTTGATGCGCTTGCGGAATTCAGTAATTTCCTCTGCGCGTTCATCCAGCTCCCCCAACTCCTTCTGAATCGCTTTCAGCTGTTCCCGAAGAAAGTATTCGCGCTGCGTCTTATCCATCTCGCCTTTAGCCTGTGCCTGGATCTTCTGCTGCATCGAGAGGACTTCGATTTCTTTCCCAAGAATGTCGCTCACCTGGCGAAGTCGCTGAATTGGGTCGGCAACTTCCAGGACGGCTTGGGTGATATCGACTTTGAGGCCGAGATTGGAGGCGACCATGTCAGCCAAACGACCAGGCTCTTCGAGATTTTCAATGACCACCATGACATCGGGGATCAGGATCTTGCCTAAGCTGACGATGCGCTCGATCTGTTCCTTCACGGTCCGCATCACGGCTTCGGCTTCGAGCGGTGTGGCTGCTGGCTTTGTGTCGCTGACTTTGTCGATTCGAACGGAGTAATAGGGGTCGGTCTGAATGTATTTATTAATTTTGGCTTTGGCGATGCCTTGCACCAAGATTTTGATACGTTCATCCGGCAGCTTCAACATCCGCATGATGATGCCGACAGTTCCAACCGTGTGAATATCCTTTGGGGTCGGGTTCTCGACATCCAGCGCTTTCTGCGTAGCCAGGAAAATCATCCGGTTGCCAGCCAAGGCGGCTTCGATGGCCTTGATCGACATGTCGCGTCCAACGAACAAGGGAAGGACCATGTACGGAAAGACGACAATGTCTCGGACCGGCAACATCGGGAGCTGGCTGGGGACCTCAATGTTTTGGGGGGGCTGGATATCTTGCTCGTTTGGGTCAGTCATAATATTAATGGGCTGTCCTGTTGATCTTCATCTGGAACCTCAGTTCAATGCACCGGGGCCTGTTACCGCTTTCATGTATGCGGGCCGACCTGCTCACTCCATTCTAGTACGTCGCGTTCAGGAAGAAGAGTCAATTGAGATTGTGCGATGTGTTGAGCGAACAATCCGTTCACGGTCCAGTCTCGTTCAGAAGTCGGTATTACCGAAGTCCTTGTGAGAGACTCCCCATCAGGACCGACAGGATCATCCGCGACGAGTATTCGATGTGGTGTGCGTTCTGGTCGAGAGGTAGTCGCGGAATTCTGCTCCCAATGCCGGGTTCTTTAAGGCAAACTCCACGGTGGCGATCAAAAAGCCCAGCTTGTCTCCAGCGTCGTGGCGCTGACCCTCGACCTCAAGCGCATACATCGGAGATTTTTTTGCCAGTGTCTTGAGCGCATCGGTCAACTGAATTTCTCCATTCTTTCCTGGGGCTGTTTTTCTCAGGATAGGAAAGATTTCCGGAGGAAGGACATAGCGACCGATCACCGCGAGCGTAGAAGGCGCATCAGTAGGCGATGGTTTTTCAACCAAATCCTCGACTCGATGCAACCCGTGCGAGAGGCGTTTCGGAGTGACGATGCCGTATCGGCTGACATCCGCCTTCGGAACATCCTGTACTCCAAGGACTGCCCCGTGCCGTTTTTTATAGACGTGGATTAATTGAGCGAGTCCCGGCACATCCGCGTCGATAATTTCGTCCCCCAGAATCACGGCGAATGGTTCGTCTCCGATCAGGTGTTGGGCACACAGGACGGCATGCCCCAAACCCAGTGCCTCTGACTGGCGGACATAACAGAAGTTCGCGAGGTTGGAAATCTGTCGAATCTGATGAAGGACTTGGCTTTTTCCGGTTCCCTTTAAATTTTCTTCTAACTCCACGGAACGATCAAAGTGGTCTTCAATAGCACGCTTTCCACGCCCCGTAATCACAATAATGTCTTCGATGCCTGAGGCCACTGCTTCTTCGACGGTATATTGAATGAGCGGCTTGTCGACCAGCGGCAACATCTCCTTAGGAGAGGCTTTAGTCGCGGGAAGGAATCGAGTTCCTAGACCGGCTGCAGGGATGACGGCTTTTCTGACTGCGAGGCGAGACATGTGAGGATAGTATGTGATGGAATGAACGAAGTCAAGAAACAGACGAAGTGATTGCACGAGGTGTACTTGAAGCATCGGATGATCGCGGACGATTCGTCAGGATTTGTTGTTCTGCGGGGATGGTCGAGTTCTTGTTTCGGTTTGGGCCATGGCCTGCAGCATTCCGTAATGGGTCGTCTGTATTCGGCCAGCACTCCCCATAAAGCACGTGCGCATCGGTTGTGTGGTCGCGGGGGAATCGATCGGAATCAGGTTGCAGGGGCGGTGGGTAATATTGGTGTATGGGTTCGATCAATCCGCCGTGTCGGGAGGTGGTGAAGCTCTTAAGTAGGGCCACGATCGCTGCTTTACAATGTGTGGCAACCTCAATATAATCCGGGAGTTTTGCAAGTCTGTGTCATGCGAACGGGCACACCTGAGAGCGGTCTCACGCTGGGTTTTCCGTAGGAACGGGGCCAAGCGGGGATGTGTCTGGGGTCTGTGCGCGATCAAGAATTCTAGGTTTTTGCGTATCGTACAAAACGCATTGTGATGATGTTGTCCCTACCGTCCACCTCTATCGTGCATCAGAGGAATCCTCATTGGTGACCGGGCATGCTGTTTATAGATCCCGATCACTTGTGGTCGTGGCACTGGTGGTTTCTGTCTTCTGGGGGGGGCTCGATGTCTATGGGCAGCAGGGGGGTGAGTCCAAGGTGGCTTCGATCGACATCCGGGGAGTCAAGCGGATTGAGGTCTCGGCTATTGTTGGTCGCCTCACCCTCAAGCCGGATGATCCTTATACATCCGAACATGTGCGTGGCCAAATTCGGATTCTGTACGACACGGGATTTTTTGAGGATGTGCAGGTGGAAACCGAGTCAGTGGCAGCTGGGGTGGCGGTCACGTTTGTCGTGCGCGAAAAACCCTTCATCAGCGAGGTTGCCTTTGACGGGAACGAGCATCTGAGTGACGAGAAGCTGAAGGAAAAAACGACCATTAAGAGTCAGACATTTCTGGATCAACAACAAGTGAAAGAAAGTGCCGAGCGGTTGCGTCTCGCCTACCAGCAGGACGGATACTACAGCGCGCAAGTCGTCCCGGTGATTCAGGCTATCGATGAAGATCGGATGCGCCTTATCTTTCATGTGACCGAGGGGGACAAGGCGAGAGTCAAGGCGGTCATATTTGAAGGGTTGACCGGAGCGAGCAAGGCGGAGTTGCTCAATGTCATGGCAACCAGGGAATGGATTCCATGGTATGGGATGATGACGCAGTTGAAGCTTCCCTCCTTTTTCTCTGACGCAGGGGTGCTCAAACGTGAAGAGATGGGGAATGATATTGAGCGGATTCGAGAGGTCTTATTGAACAAGGGGTATTTCAACGCTCGAGTCGGCCAACCGTCAGTCGAATTGACCGAAGACAAGAAGTGGTTCACTGTTACGTACTCGATTTCCGAAGGGGAACCATTCACGGTCGGGGAAATCGGGTTCCGTGGCCATACGCTGTTCGAGGACCCCGAACTTCGCGCCGGGTTGAAGATCAAAGAAGGTGAAATCTTTCAACGGGCGAAAATCAGGGATGAGATAACGCGGTTGACGGATTTGTATGGAAGCAAGGGGTATTCCTTTGCCGAGGTGGTGCCGGGCGTCAATCCGAACAATGACGAACGGACGGTCAGCATCATCCTGAACGTCAAAGAAGGTGAGATGATGCGCATCCGGCAAATCAATATCTATGGGAATGACAAGACTCGGGACAACGTCATCCGGCGCGAGATTCGGGTTGATGAACAAGATGTGATCGATACCGCCTCACTGAAACGCAGTTTCCAGCGGTTGAACAACCTGAATTTCTTCGAGACGGTGGAGATTCTGCCGAACCAGGTGGCGCCAGATAAAGTAGATCTGAACGTGCGAGTCAAGGAGAAGCCGACCGGTATGTTCAGTCTCGGAGGGGGCTTTAGTACCTTAGACCGACTTGTAGCGATTGCCGACATCACGCAAGGGAATTTGGGCGGGTACGGGTATCTCGGTCGCATCCGTGGACAGCTGGGGCAGCGCCGCAGTCTCGGGTCCATCACCTTCCGGAATCCGTATCTCTATGATTCGTTGACGTCGCTTCAGATTGACGGATATCGCAGTCAGACGAATTACCTTGCCTATTTTGAGAATCGCACCGGTGGAAATATCACACTCGGTCGTTGGCTGTCGGAGTATGTGACGGGGAGTGTCAGTATCTTTGGAGAGGAAATTACGTACAAAGATCCGCAATTCGGTATTTGTCCTGATTTGGTACCCATTGTCTGTCGTCAGTTAGGCACACGGTCGTCAACGGGATTTCGATTCGCACTCTATCGCGATACCAGAGACTACTACATCGATCCCAGAACCGGGTGGCGAATCGGCGGTGGGTTTGATGTCGGCACGCCATTGATGGGAGGCACCAACAACTTCATTAAGTATTATGCAGACGTCATCAAGGTGACGCCGCTTCCGTACGACCTGCGGATATCATTGCGTGCGCGTTTTGGCGAAGTTCGAGCACTCGGGGGGACGCAGATTCCGTTGAGCGAGCGATTCTTTGTGGGTGGCATTAATACCATGCGCGGGTTTTCCTTCGGCCGGGCTGGTCCCACGGTCCCAACCACCCATGCTCCATTTGGTGCCGCCAAACAGGTGATCTTCAGCAGTGAGTTGATCTTTACGATCTCTGCTGAAGCAAAATTGAACGGCGTGCTCTTCTTCGATTACGGCAAAGGGTTTGATGACGACGAACCGCTGTCGATCAATCTACGGCCTGCGGCCGGTCTGGAAGGACGGTGGATATCCCCGTTTGGCCCACTACGTGTTGCGTATGGCATCAATCTTGATAAAAAAACCGGCGAGCGGTTCGGTGTGTTCGAGTTTACGATCGGGACCTTGTTCTAAACGGAGTATTCTGGTGGTAGGTGGACTGATGAACGGGAAGTGGTCTTGGGATGGAGTTTCACGGATCAGGTGGATGTTTCTGCTAATGGGATTAACGTGGCTGGTCGGCGGTTGCGCGGGGACGGCTGTCAAGATCGAGGGGAAGATTGCGGTGATCAATGCGCAGCGCCTGTTGAACGAAACGAATGTCGGGAAGCGGGCGAAGGACAATCTGGCTTCGTTCTCCAAGAATCGACAAGCCTTGATGGAGTCAGAGGAGCGTGAGCTGCGGCGGATGGAGGAGGACTTCGCACGACAGGCGTCCATCCTAAGCCCTACGGCGAAACGGGAGCGTGAGGAACAATTTCGTCGACGCATGCAGGAGTATCAACAGAAGGCTGCGGAATTGAATCGTGAGGTTCAAGAAAAACAAAAGGATGTTCTGGAAGGGTTTCGCGATAAGGTCGAAGCGGTGGTTGGCAAAGTGGCGAAACGTTTGGGGTTGCAGGTGGTGGTGGATAGGAGTAAGGGTGGTCCAACCATCTACCATGAAGATGGGTTGGATATTTCAAACCAAGTGATCGAAGAGTTCAACCGCGAATATCCATGAGTGTCTGCGGGAGGTAGATCATGATGAATCGTACGACAATGATTATGCTGGGCGTTCTGTGGTGCGCGACTCAATGGGCGGCGCCGTTGTATGCGGGCGACTCGGCTCGGGTAGGGGTGATGGATCAACAGCGTGTCTTTGAACGAAGTAAGACGGGGAAGGCCGCATTGGAGGAGATGGATCGCTACACCAAGACCAGACAGAATATTATCGATTCTGATGAGAAGGAGCTCAAGGAGTTGCAGCAATCCTTGGAAGATCCCAATACGAAGCTCGCCGACTCGGTCCGGCAAGAGAAAGAGGAACAGCTGCGGGGAAAGGTGGAGGCCTATCAGCATCGAGTACAAGAGTTCAATCGTGAGGTTCAACAGAAGCGCGGTGAAATGGTCGCGGAATACTCACGAAAGATCTCGGTAGCCGCGCAAGCCGTCGCTCAAAAAGAGGGTTACGCGGCCATTCTCGACAAGGGCAATGACTCGGTGCTCCGTATCGTGCTCTATCATCAGGCGGCGTTGGATGTGACGGAGTCGGTCGTCAAGGAATTTGATCGGCAAAACCCTTAGCTCAGGGCAGAGAGGAGGCAGGTCCATGGAATCGGTCGAGCAGGCTGAAATTCAAGCGTTACTTCCCCACCGGTACCCCTTCCTGTTGGTAGATCGGGTGAAGGAGTTTGAACCACAGAAACGGATCATCGGGATCAAGAATGTGACGGTCAATGAACCGTTCTTTCAGGGGCATTTTCCGGGGCGCCCAGTCATGCCAGGGGTGTTGATTATCGAGGCCATGGCGCAGGTGGGTGGCGTGCTGGTCTTCAAGTCGGGAGGGACGGTCGGCAAAACCCTCCTGTATTTGACGGGGGTGGAGGAAGCTAAGTTTCGGAAACCGGTCGTTCCGGGTGATCAGCTTCGGTTGGAGATCGCCGTACTCAAGAAGCGTCCACCATTCTGGAAGATGGAGGGGAAGGCATTTGTGGACAATGAGGTCGTGTGCGAGGCCGTGATGACAGCGATGGTGATGGAAGAAAAGACCGAAACGCAGTCATAACTCTTCGTCACGTGTCACCTCCACGCCGCAAGGGCGGATAGCGGCACAGGGTAGACTCGTGATTGAAGCGCCGCCGGTGACGACTGACGTATCTTAAAGGGGGAAGGTGTGAATATACATCCAACAGCTGTCGTCCATCCCAAGGCCACGCTCGATACGGATGTCGAAATCGGGCCGTTCTGTGTCGTTGGCGAACACGTGACTATTGGAAAGGGGAGTCGTCTTTTCTCTCACGTGATCATTGATGGCTGGACAGAGATTGGGGCGCGGAACGAAGTGCACCCCTTCGCCTCCATCGGAGGGCCTCCTCAGCACCTGGCGTATAAGGGGGAGCCGACGAAGGTTATCATTGGCCATGACAACGTGATCCGTGAGTATGTCACGATCAACCGGGGAACCGTCCAAGGGGGTGGAGTGACCTCTCTTGGGTCCAAGGGCATTCTGATGGCCTATGTCCATGTGGCACATGATTGCCGGCTCGGCAACCATATTATTATGGCCAATGCGGCAACCTTGGCCGGACACATTACTATCGGGGATCACTCCGTCATTGGTGGTTTAACCGGGGTACTTCAGTTTGTCCGCATCGGAGACTACGTCATGGTTGGAGGGTGTTGTGCGATCGGTCAGGATATTCCTCCCTTTACGTTCGCAGCCGGTGGATATCGTGCGCATCTGTACGGTCTCAATACGGTCGGTTTGCAGCGACATGGTTTCTCTGCGGACCGCATTGTTGTGTTGAGGAAAGCGTTTGATCTGCTCTTTCGAGCGGGCCATCGAACGGCAGAGGCGATCAAGTTGGCGAAGAAGGAGTTCAAGGGACAAGAGGATGTGGCGAAGATTCTCACGTTTATGGGGGGGACCAAACGCGGCATGTCGCGGGCGGCAAGCCCCGATACCGAGTTCAATCCGGAAGTGTAACGCGAACGGCTATGACATCGTCTCTCTCGATACCAGACGGTCGAATCGGGATTATTGCCGGGAACGGGCGATTTCCGATCATCTTTGCCGATAACGCTCGCAAGATGGGGCTACAGGTATTTGCCGTGGCTCACGAAGGCGAAACGGAGTCTGAGCTCGAACAGCACGTCGACCGGATTCATTGGGTCAAGATCGGTCAACTCAATAAACTGGTTCACGCCTTTAAGGACGATGGTGTGCGCAATGTGGTGATGTTGGGAGGCGTGAAGAAGACACACATCTATAGCAAGGCCCGTCCTGATTTTCGCGTGTTGGCCTTGGCGGCGAAATTGGTTCTCTGGAAGGATGATGACATTCTTCGCGCGTTGGCGGCAGAACTCGAAAAAGATGGTATTACGATCTGTGAGTCGACGTTCGGCCTTGACGGAATTTTGGTCACGGAAGGCTCATTAACCTCTCGCCAGCCGACAAAAAAAGAATGGGGCGATATCCGGTATGGGTGGGATATCGCGAGAGAGACCGGGCGTCTCGATATCGGTCAATGCGTGGTCGTCAAGGATCGCACAATCGTGGCTGTCGAAGCGGTTGAAGGGACCGATGAGGCGATCAAGCGTGGAGGCACACTCGCCAAGGATGGCGTGGTGGTCGTGAAACGGTGCAAGCCGCAACAAGATCTCCGATTTGATTTGCCGGCTGTCGGGCCTCGAACTATTGAGGTGATGCGCTCCGTTAAGGCGTCCGTGCTTGCAGTTGAGGCAGGTCGGTCGGTGATGCTGGATCGAGAGGTGCTCCTTCGTGATGCAGAGGATGCAGGAATCGCCGTTGTTGGCGTGGCGCGCGAGGTAGAGTCGACTGCGACGCCGACAGCGTCCGTCTGATCGTCAGCATGTGACGATCACGTTGATCGGTTGAGTTCAGAAAGGCAATCCTTCGTTGGGTTGCGGTCTCTCCAAGACGATCCAATACAAGATATGACCAAACTTCGTGCCGGTGTAATCGGGGTCGGACATCTCGGACAACATCACGCACGTCTTTATGCCTCATCTCCGGATGCGACGCTAGTTGGTGTCTTGGATCAAGACAGCGAACGGGCCTCGGTGATCGCTCAGAAATACCATGCACAAGTCTTCCGTAGCCTGCCGGATTTTCTGCAGCAGGTTGATGTCGTCAGTATTGCCGTGCCTACCTCCGGTCATTATTCTGTCGCGAAGGGCTGTCTCAAAGCGGGAAAACATGTCCTTGTCGAAAAGCCGATCTCGGTGTTGTCAAGTGAGGCACAGGAACTTGTGGGATTGGCCAGCCGGCAGGGTTGTACATTGCAAGTGGGGCATAGTGAGCGGTTCAATCCCATCATGCCGTTGATGCGGCCTCATGTGCACGCTCCAATCTTCTTCGAATGTCATCGATTGAGCACGTATGGTGAGCGGGGCACCGATGTCGACGTCGTGCTCGATCTTATGATTCATGACATTGATCTCGTGCTTTCGTACAACCCTGGTCCCGTCGAGACGGTCTGGGCTACGGGTGGGGTTCTGCTTTCTTCGACCAACGATGTTGCGAATGTGCGCATTCAGTTTAAGGAAGGGTGTGTGGCACAGTTGACCGCCAGTCGAATCTCACCAAAGGCGATGCGCCAATGGCGCGTGTTCCAACCAGAGGGGTGTATCACGATCGATTTTCAGTCCCGGCGCGGAGTGGTCGCGCGCAAATCGGTTGCGTCTGGCGGAAAAGCGACGATGGTCATGGAGGAGATTCAAGCCGGCGATGCAGAGCCTCTCAAATTGCAGCTTGAGTCGTTTCTCAGTGCCATTCGTGAGCAATCCCGTCCTGTCGTGTCCGGCGAAGATGGAGCAGCCGCAGTGGAGCTGGCTCATCGCGTGATGGCTGCGATGAAGGTGGCGGGGTAACAGAAACGGCTTGGGTATCCTTAGCGGAATCAGTGAGATCAGGTTCTGTCGGCTGGACTCATCCAACCATTTGAATCGTATTGACCATGCTTGATAGGCCATCATGGCACGCATTCTAATTGTAACGGGCGAAGCCTCGGGTGATCTCCATGGGGCGAATCTTGCCAAGGCCCTCAAGGCCAAAGATCCTCAGGTCTCGCTAGCTGGGATCGGCGGGGCAGCAATGGAGGCAGCTGGCGTGCAATTAGTTTGTACGATGGGGCAATTCGACGTGATGGGCATGGTCGGACCTTTGGCGTTGGTGGCAATCGTTCGGCGATTTTTCTTCATGCGGCGACTGTTCAGGTCGGAGCCATGGGATGCGGTCATCTTTGTCGATAACCCCGGATTAAATCTACGGTACGCCTATTTTGCCAAAGATGCTGGGTTACGCGTGTTCTATTATATTGCGCCGCAGATCTGGGCCTGGGGCCCTTGGCGGATGTACTGGATTAAGAAACGAGTCGATCAGCTGTTGGTGATCCTGCCTTTTGAAACACCTCTCTTTGAGAAAGCGGGTATGCGATGCACGTTTGTCGGCCATCCCATACTGGACGCAGTCGGTGGGACCTACGATCGGGCGACGCTACGCAGGAGGTTCAGCTTCTCTGAAGATGAGCGTGTCATTGCCTTATTACCAGGAAGTCGAACGCACGAAGTGCAGGTTCTGCTGCCGATCCTACTCGCAGCAGCAGAGAAATTGGCCAGGCAGAGACCGGGAACGAAGTTTCTCCTGGCACAAGCCTCCACAATTCGGGATAATCTGCTGCAGCC
Source organism: uncultured Nitrospira sp. (assembly GCA_902500775.1). GTDB lineage: Bacteria > Nitrospirota > Nitrospiria > Nitrospirales > Nitrospiraceae > Nitrospira_D. Next base: position 55,134 of record CABVRZ010000012.1, on the reverse strand, counting down.
GTTCCTCCAACAGAATCGGGTGCCGGTCACTATTATAAAGGAGCAGACCAGCGAAGTGCTGGCGGTTTCCGATTTTGCATTGGTCAAGTCGGGTACGGCAATATTGCAAGCTGCGGTGGTAGGGACCCCTATGGTGCTACTCTATCAAATTAGTGCACTGGAGTGGTGGATCGCAAGCTTCTTTAAGCGAGTCAAATGGATCGGGCTTGTGAATCTGGTGGCCGGTCGATCCGTTGTTCCGGAGTTGTTACAGGGTGAGGCCAACGGTCAGCGGATCTACGAAGAGACGCTGCGGATTTTGGAAGATCCAGGAGTCTATGCGGAAATGAAGCGAAACTTGGCACAGGTACGAGAAGCACTCGGTGAACCTGGCGCATCAGGTAGAGCGGCAGAGGTGGTGTTGACAGCATGTCGGGCGTAGAGCGATTTAAACGGCTGATGGGGTATGTGAAACCGTATCGGACGCGGTTTCTGGCGGCCTTTGTCTGTTCAGGTATGGTGGCACTCCTGAGTGGGGCCTATGCATGGCTCGCTCGGCCGGTATTGGACGATATCTTTATCCAAAAAGACGAGCAGATGTTGCTGGTCCTGCCATTAGTCCTCTTTGGCGTGGCCACATTGAAGGCGTTGTTCAGTTATGGGGTGGGCTATCTCATGGCCTATGTCGGCAATCGAGTTGTGGCCGATATCCGACAGGAATTGTTTCAACAACTCATGCGACTCTCGGTCGGCTTTCACGATACGAACACATCCGGTCGCTTGGTTTCTCGAGTCGTCAACGATGTGGGGATGATGGCCAACGCCGCGTCGAGCGTCATCAAGGACATTTTCCAGAATGGGCTCACGTTTGTCGCCATGATCGGCGTCATCCTGTATCAGAATTGGCGGTTGGCGGGGCTCTCGCTGATCGTGATCCCGCTCTCGGCGTTGAGTATGGTGCGGGTCGGTAAGCGATTGAAGCGACTGGCCACCAGTGGACAAGAGCAACTGGGTGATCTGTCTTCCGCACTTCAGGAGATGCTGTCCGGTATCAGAATGGTGAAAGCGTTCGGGCGGGAAGAAGCCGAGGCAGAGCGATTCGAGGAGCGAAACCGTAAGGTGCTGTCGACCACGTTGAAAAGTAATCAGGTTTGGTCGCTGGGTCATTCTCAGATGGAAATCATCGGGGTGATCGGCGTCGCAGCCATTATTTGGTACGGCGGCTATTTGGTCATTCACGATACGATGACCCCTGGCGCTTTTTTCTCGTTCATGGCGGCGCTGTTCATGGCCTATACCCCGATTCGGAAATTATCGGGGTCGAATAACTTGGTTCAGCAAGCACTGGCGGCCGCCGAACGAGTCTTTGATGTGTTGGACCTCAAGTCCGAGTACGCGCAAAATAGCGGCACCGCGCCGCTGGTCGGGATCAATCGGGCCATTGAATTTCAGAACGTCTCTCTGCGGTATGAGAATCACACGATCCCTGCGCTGACCGATATCGATCTCGTGATTCGACCGGGCGAAGTGATTGCGCTGGTCGGAAGCAGCGGAAGTGGGAAGACGAGCCTGGTCAGTTTGTTGCCCCGTTTTTATGAGCCGACGGCGGGGCGCATTCTCTTGGATGGCGTTCCCATCACGTCGTACGAGCTACGCTCGCTGCGTGCACATATCGGAATCGTTTCGCAAGACGTGTTCTTATTCGATGAGACCGTCCGAAGCAACATCGCATTCGGCAGGTCCGGCGCCGGCCACGCTGAGATCGAACAGGTGTCAAAGCTGGCCTATGCCCATGACTTTATTCTTCGGCTGCCGAATGGGTACGATACGGTCATTGGGGAACGAGGGCTCAAGCTATCGGGTGGTGAACGGCAACGGTTGGCGATTGCCAGAGCCCTTTTGCGGGACCCTCCACTGCTTATTTTGGACGAAGCGACCTCCGCACTGGACACCGAGTCTGAACGAATTGTGCAGTTGGCGTTGGCCAATTTAATGAAGAATCGAACGACCGTGGTGATTGCCCATCGGCTGTCGACGATTCAGAATGCGGATCGTATCGTCGTCTTGGAGCGAGGCACAATTGTGGAAGTCGGCTCCCATGACGAATTGCTTAGGCTGGGCGGTGTGTATCGCCGTTTACATGCGTTGCAGTTCCAATCCGAAGAGTTGACGCGCTGAACTGATGAAACATTCGCCCTTGGTGAAATGGTTGAAGCTTTCGGTGTTGCCTCCGGTCGCAGCTACGCTCATGCGTGGAGTCGCCTGGTCGATGCGGTATGAAACGCGTGGCCACGAAGCGCTGGATGCTTTGCACCAAACTGGGCACCACGCGATTCTGGCATTTTGGCATGGACAGCAGTTGCTGATGCTGTTCGGCTACCGAGGAGCGGGTACGCATGCGCTCATCAGCCAGCATGGTGACGGTGAAATTATCGCACGCATCGTGGCTCGATTCGGTCACCAGGCGGTGCGTGGCTCCAGCACGCGAGGAGGGGCTGGAGCGTTGCGCGCGTTGATCAAACTCGGCCGATCGGGTCAGGATATCGCCGTGACCCCTGATGGTCCGAAGGGACCTCGGCAGGTGGCCAAGCTCGGGGTGATCCAATTGGCCAAGGCCAGCGGGCTTCCCATCGTGCCGATGATCTTTGCGTGCTCAAAAAAAAACTCTTTGCGAGCTGGGACCGCTTCATGGTCCCGTACCCATTCTCCAGAGGCCTCTTCCTCTATGGAAGACCGCTCTGGGTCACGCGCGAGGCTGATGCTGGCATGCTTGAAACGCTTCGGATGGAGCTTGAGACAGCCCTCAATCAGTTGACGGATCAGGCAGAAGAAGATGTGAAGCGTGAACAGTGAGATGTGAAGCATAGGAGGCTCAGGAATTTAGCAGGGCGTTTCATCTTTGACCTCTTGCGTCTAACTTCGTTCCCATGTGGAAGCTTCTCTATAACATTGGTCTTCTTCTCGCATCGCCCGTAATCCTGGGTGTTCTCCTTGCCAAGCCACGCTGCCGTCCTGGTTTTCTACAGCGCATGGGTTGGCAGATGCCTGTTTCTGACGGGACCCAACTGTCTCGACCGCTGGTGTGGATTCATGCCGTGTCACTCGGTGAAGTAGTTGCTGCTTCGCCGTTGGTCAAGGCATTGCACGATCGCCATCCGGAGTTTCGCTATATCGTCACGACGGTGACCGAAACCGGCCGTGAGGCGGTCGAACAGCGGCTAAAAGGTGTTGCCGAACACCGGTATGCACCTCTTGATTTCCCATGGGCGGTGGGGCGGATGATCCGTCATCTGCAGCCGATCCTGTACCTGTTTGTCGAGACCGAGTTGTGGCCCAACCTCTTGTGGGCGTTGCATGATCACGGTGCGCCCTCTATCCTTGTGAACGGCCGGCTGTCTTCTCGCTCATTTGGGCGTCAGGATGTACCCATCCTTCGCTCATTTTATAGAACGGTTCTTCGAACACTGACGCTCTGTTTGATGCAATCAGACCGAGACCGACAGCGCATTGTGACGTTGGGCGCAGAGTCGTCTCGCGCGCATGTGACCGGTAATATCAAATTTGATCAACCACTTCCGGAGGTGCGTCCCGAGGAAGATTTGCGCGGGAGTTTTGGACTCGGTGGGAACGAACAATTGATTCTTGCCGGCAGCACTCATGCTGGTGAAGAAGAACTCCTGGCTTCGGCCTATGCACAGATTATCAAGGCGCATCCCGCGACGGTGCTGATGGTGGCCCCGCGCCATATCGAACGGGCGGAGAAAGTCGAAGCGATGTTTCGAGAGGCGGGGTTTACTGTCCAACGAAGGAGCATGATTCGAGAAAAGCAAGAAGGCCCTCGCGTGATCATTCTGGATACAAGAGGCGAGCTTGCTTGTGCGTATCGAGAAGCCGTTGTGGCCTTCGTGGGGGGGACATTGGTGCCCATAGGAGGACACAACTTGTTGGAACCGGCCGTCTGGGGGACCCCGGTCCTCTTTGGCCCCTATACGGACCATTGTGCCGAAGTTGCGGTTCTTCTCCAGGAGGCCGGAGGGGGGCATCGAGTAATGGGAGTGGATGACCTCGTCCACTCCTTGCAGGAATGGTTGAGTCGGCCTGACGTTCGTGAACGGGTGGGACAGTCTGCAAAGCGAGTTGTGTCGGACAATCAGGGTGCTTTGAGGCGCAGTCTCGAGTTTATTGAATCATATCTAACAACTGAGCCGTCGCGTTCGAAGCAGACGATCGCGGCGGGGCCAGGGCCGGCCATGGCAAGACCTTAAGATGGCATGGTTGAACCCAGGACAGCCGGTTCGGACAGAGCTGGGCTGGGTCGCATGGTTCTATGGCCTGATCATCCGTTTCCGTCTCTGGTGTTATCGTAGAGGGTGGTGGGCATCCACACGGTTACCATGTCGGGTGATCAGCGTGGGGAATTTGACCGTCGGAGGGACGGGCAAAACTCCGATGGTCATTCTCGTGACGGAATGGCTGCTCGCCAAGGGGCTCCGAGTCGCTGTATTGAGCCGAGGATACAGACGGACAAGCACCGCCCCGCATCTTCTCGTCTCTGACGGATCACGGGTGTTGGTTGGTCCATCTGAGGCTGGTGATGAGCCCCATTTTATCGCGCAGCGTTGCCCGAAGGCTATCGTGGCGGTGGGGGCCGATCGGGTCTTGCTCGGTCGATGGGTGTTGGGCCAGTACCCGGCCGACTGCATCGTCCTCGATGATGGTTTTCAGCATCGTGCGCTTCAACGGGATGTCGATCTCGTGTTACTGGATGCCACCGACGCGACGGGTCTCGATGCGTTGCTGCCGGCGGGACGATTGCGGGAACCGCTCAGCGAGTTGGCGCGCGCCAGCGCAGTTGCGATTACACGGGCTGATTCTCAATCGGATCTCAAGGCGGTGTACGACCGTTTACAGGCGGTCGGTTATCCATCAGGTGATGTGATTGAAGTGGTATTTACACCGGAGTGTGTTGTGGCTGTAGTTTCGCAGGAACGACAGTCGCTGGAGTGGGGTCGGACGAAAAGGGCGTGGCTTGTGAGCGGCATCGGAAACAGTCCATCGTTCCGCCTGTCGGCTGAGTCCATCGGGGTTGAGGTCGTCGGCGAGACAGCGTTTGCTGATCATCATGGCTATAGCCATCACGATGTCCAGCATATCCATGCCAATGCGAAGGCCAACGGAGTCGATTTCATCCTGACGACTGAAAAGGATGCTGGAAAGCTCTCTTCCCTCCTTGGGCCCAATGATCCCTGGTGGGCACTTCGCCTCCAGGCAAAAATTACCCGCGGAGAAGCGTCGCTTCGACGGCTGATCGATTCACCGCTACCAGATCAAGCGGCGTTGGGGGCACGTGCGTAGGGAACCACCAAAAAACATCCTAGTGCGAGCGCCAAATTGGATCGGTGATGCCGTGATGTGCGAGCCTGCCCTTCGAGGCCTGAGGTCTCTATTCCCGGGCGCCGAAGTCACGATGCTGGCTAAATCGGTCGTTGCCGAGCTGTTCCGCGCCGCTCCAGAGCTGAATCGGGTACTGATCTATGAAGACAAGGGGGTTCATGCCGGGATCTCAGGGAAGTGGGCTCTTGCCGGTCTATTACGGCGCCATGGCTTTGACCTCGCCGTGCTGTTTCAGAACGCGTTTGAGGCGGCCTTTATTGCATGGCTTGCGGGGATCCCGCAGCGGTATGGCTATGCAACCGATGGGCGAGACTTTTTCTTGACCAAGCCTGTTATCGTGCCTGAGCGTCGCCAATCGCTTCATCAAGTCGAGTACTACTGGAATTTGTTGAAGCCCTTAGGCTTGTCTGGGAGTGCGCCACTCCCGACGCTCCACGTGACGGCGGAGGAGAGTCACGAGTTGGAGGTGAGGCTTAATATCCTTGGGAGCAGTCGGTCGGAGATCCTGATCGGTATTAATCCGGGGTCGACCTATGGTCGTGCAAAGCGATGGCTGCCTGAGCGGTTTGCCGAAGTCGCCAGCCGACTTGCGGAACAAATAGGTCATGACGAGGGTCGACCAGTGGTTGTGGTCATTCTTGGAGCGAAGGGTGAAGAGTCCCTGGGCAAGGATATCGCATCACGAATCAATGGGCGCTCCGTGGTGTTGTCAGGTGCTACAACCATTCGAGAATTGATGGCGGTGGTGATGCGATGTCGCCTACTCATTACCAATGATACGGGGCCGATGCATGTGGCAGCTGCATGCGGTGTGCCGGTTGTTGCGGTATTCGGTCCGACGGATTCGAGTACTACGGCTCCCTATGGTCAGGAGCGGTCGGTGGTTCGAGAGCCCGTTGATTGTGCCCCGTGTCTGCTTCGGGAATGCCCGATCGATCATCGGTGCATGACCCGCATCTCAGCCGACCGAGTGTACGATGTGGCGGTACAACAAGTGAGCGGGTTAAGGGTAAGGGGTGAGAGGCCGGGGGAGAATAACTCATCTGTGCCTCAGACCTCAGGCCTCAGGTCCGGCAGGGTCTTGGAAGGCTACACCATCTTTCTTGATCGCGATGGCACGCTCAATCCTGACCCTGGGTACATCAAGTCCCCAGACCAGTTCGAGTTGTTCCCTGGAGTGGCGCAGGCGCTCGCACGCTTGAAACTGGCCGGTGCCCGATTGATCCTCGTAACGAATCAATCGGGTATCGCACGAGGAATTCTCTCGCGCCATACTCTTGAGGCCATCCATAAAAAGCTCGCGCGTTTGCTCGATCGGGTTGGTGTGACGCTTGACGGCATCTACTTTTGTCCACATCATCCGGATGACGGGTGCGGGTGTCGAAAGCCAAACCGTGGGATGATTGATCAGGCGGTCCAAGAACAGGGGGTGGATCTGGAGCGGGCGTATATGATCGGTGATCATCTGCGTGATATCGAATTAGCCAAACGAGTGGGGGTACGAAGTGTCTTGGTGACCACCGGGGTAACTCGACAGCAAGACGTGGAGGGTTTGACGGAATCTCATCGGGTTCCAGATCAGATTGCCGCCTCCCTTCCCGAAGCTGTGGACTGGGTGCTGTCCGATGTGAGGAGGGGATCTGTACCGATGCACGAGCGCCAGGTCCTGCGTCCATGAATGTCTCATGAGGGCAGTGCGTTTCGTCTGGACCGGTCTTGTGTTGGCTCATGAGCGGGAGTAAGGTGATCGGGCAGCAGACAATGTTCTCGGGGTTGTGCCGCTTATGAAGAAATGGTGATGGCAGTGAGCCTGGATGCGAATGGAAGTTCCATCCCTTGTAATCTCTGTGGTGGAACCGAGATTTCGATTCTATCAAGCAGGAGTCGAAACGGGAACCCGTTACGGACCGTCATTTGTCACGCCTGTGGGCTTGTCTGGTCAGATCCGCGCCCCCATAACGCCAGACAGTTTTATGAAGAACAGTATCGTCTCGCGTATAAGAATACCTACAGTCCAAAGCCCAAACATGTGTTGCGTGCGGGTAAGGTCGCTCTGTCACGGTTTACAAAGATCGAGCCGTTGTTGTCGAGTCGGAACACCATACTGGATGTTGGCACAGGAGGAGGAGAGTTCGCCTATTTGCTCCAATCGCTGGGGCATGCTGTGAATGGGATTGAGCCGAATCGAGGGTATGCTGACCATTCGATCCAACAGTATGGGTTGACGGTTCAAGTTGGGTTCGTGCAAGACGCGACATTTGCTCCGGCCTTATTCGATCTCATAACCATTTGGCATGTGCTTGAGCATACGGAAGATCCTGGTTTCATTCTGGCACGCCTTCGTTCCTGGTTAAAACCCGAGGGGGTCCTTGTTGTCGAGGTTCCGAATGTAGAGGCAATCTGTCAGGCCCCTGGCAGCACGTTTCACGAAGCTCATCTCTACAATTTCAATGTTGTGTCATTGCGCAGATTGGCTACAAAGCAGGGGTTATACGAGACTTCCCATCTCATCTCACAGGATGGTGGGAACATCACGATGTTTTTCACTCAAAAGGAGCCTCCAATAGCCGATCATTTCTCCGCCATGATTCCTGGAAATTGTGAGTGGATCTCGAGAATTGTGCGTCAACACACGGTTCTGCGGCATCACCTCAGCCCATCTCCCTACGTGCGTGCCTGGCAACGCCTCTGTCGCTCACTCAAGGAGCAGCGCGAAACGGCAGCTCTGGGAAGCGGGAGGGCGATACTCGATGCGCTCTATGCTCCCTCTGTGCAGACCCATTCTCTACGATGTTCATGAAACAAGGAGGAAGTCTCTGCGCGGATGAGGGCCCTCCATGTTGACTCAATGTCCAGAGGCTGCCCTGGCTGAGTAGGCGGAAGGTTGTCCAGTGTCACCTGTGAAATCGTTCGAGGTCTCACCCGTTGTCCTATGGGATACCGTCCGTATTCTTCTGATCAAACCGAGTTCTCTGGGAGATATCGTTCATACATTTCCCTTGGTGTCGGCGATCAAAGCGCAGTGGCCCGGGGTTCACCTGACGTGGTTGGTAAAGCGCCAATGGGCGGAGCTCGTCAAGCGAGCGGAGGGAGTTGATCGTGTCTGGCCGGTCGACATGACGGTGCGGAGTTGGGTGCGGGAGGGGGCGGCGCTCAGGGCTGAGCAGTTTGACCTCGCGCTCGATGTGCAAGGGCTGTTTCGAAGTGGTGTCTTAGCGTGGCTCAGTGGGGCACCGACACGAGTTGGGTTTGCGAACGGACGAGAAGGAAGCCCCTGGTTCTATACCAACCGTGTTCAGATCCAAGACCCTAACGTTCATGCGGTCGATCGATATCTCTCCATCATGGGTGCTTTAGGAGTAGGGCCTCCTAAAAAACCTCGATTTCAATTCAAGCTCTTGGACGAGGATGTCGCAACGGTGCGTGCGATCTGCCATCGTCACGGGTTTGCGGTCGATCGGCCGTGGATTGCGATGAGTATCGGGGCACGGTGGCCGACGAAACGATGGCCGTTGACGGCGTTTGCGGCGGTCGTAGATCAACTGCATGAGTCGCAGCTTGATCCGATCGTGATCATAGGAAGTTCGGATGAGCGTCGTGACACGAATCAGCTCAGGGCTCTGACGGCGAGTCCATTTATCGATCTATGTGGGGAAATCCCATTGGGATGTTTGCCGACACTGCTTTCATCAGCATCTGCCATGGTGACCAACGACTCCGGGCCGATGCATATTGCGGCGGCATTGGGGGTTCCAGTCGTCGCGATGTTTGGACCGACGAGCGCGATTCGGACCGGACCGTATGGCGATGGGCATCAGGTCTTGAACGGTCGGGTCCCATGCAGTCCCTGTTTCAGTCGCGTCTGTCGACACGTTCCTGAATTGGAATGTCTCCATCTCATTACACCGGCCCACGTGGTTGATGCCCTTCGGCCCAGGTTGACGGCTCACGCCCCATGTCACTGAACGTCTTGATCGTTCGTCCTGACGGTATTGGCGATGTGCTTCTCTCGCTTCCGGTGGCGACACAGCTCCGGCAACTTGTGCCGGGCGTCAGAGTCAGCTTCTTGACCAGTCCCACAGTAGCGCCGCTGCTCGATCAGCATCCTGACGTGGCTGAGGTTCGAACCATTCGGTTAACAGATTCACTGGGGGAACTGCGTCGTGCTTTTTCGAAGGGGATCGAGGTGGCCGTGTTTCTCAAACCGTTTCGCCGTTTGATGTGGGCGGCTTGGCTGGCACGGGTACCGATTCGAGTCGCGACGGGCTATCGTTGGTATAGTCTCTTGGCGAATCGACGGATCTACGAACATCGCAGTGAGTTTTCTAAGCATGAATCAGAGTATAACGTCGAGATGCTGAGAGGACTGGGCTTGAATCCACGAAAGGTTCAACCTCCAATGCTGTCCATGACGGAACAGGAGCGAAGCAGTGGAGTATCCTGCTGGGCGAATCTGCCGAGCCCACGAGTCGTGGTTCATCCTGGGGGCTTCTCAGCACGCCGCTGGCGGCCAGAGTATTACCTGGATTTGGCTGTGCAGTTGGTGCAAGCCGGTTATGGCGTCATGTTGACCGGCAACGAGTCGGAAAGGAGACAGTTCGAGCCATACATCCTATCCGCTCCGCAGAGTTCCACCATGATGATCAAGAACGGCATGGGCCGGCTGTCACTCCGCCAACTCATGGCCGTGATTGCCAATGCCCATGTGGTCGTTTCTGGAGCTACAGGACCAGCCCACATGGCGGCTGCGTTGGGCATTCCCACGGTCAGTCTGTTTGATCCTCGACGAAACAATTTGCCTGTGAGATGGAAGCCGCTTGGAACAGGAGTCCTGTTACGTCCGGATGTGCCGACCTGTGACAAATGTATCGGTGAAGCCTGTTCGTATTGGGATTGTCTTGATCGGTTGACGGTTGACAAGGTCATGACTGTTATTCGGCAGGTGACAGCTAGAGCATCTACTCTCGTCGTCCACCACATTTGAGGGCGAGTATCGGGTGAGGGCGCGATTGGTTCACAGTCGTGGCCTTGACTCCCTTGTTCGTATATGTTCATATCCTGAACGAATAGCTAACTAGTTATAACTCTATGAATCTTCAAGGCCAACGAGATCTGCTCTTACTCTCTGAGGTGGAGCGAGATGGCGGGGTCACGCAGCGATCCCTTGCGGCAAAACTTGGAGTCGCCTTGGGGCTTACGAATCTGTACTTGAAACGATTGGTGCGGAACGGATACATCACAGTGACCACGACCCCTTCCCACCGTATTCGATACATGTTGACGCCACAAGGGGTTGCCGAAAAATCGAGGCTGGCCGCTCTACACATGGAGTACTCACTGTCTCATTACCGCGATATGCGTGCGCGGCTACGAGAATCGCTGTCTCACATGGCTGAAAATGGAATGAAACGAGTCGTCATTTACGGCACCAATGACCTTGCGGAGATGGTCTATCTGTCACTCCGTGAGATGCGGATGACCTTGGTTGGATTTGTGGATGATCGCCCGCAGGAATCGTTTCTGTCTTATCCAGTCTGGTCGTCGGACATATTGCAGGAGTGGGAGTTTGACGCGGTGTTGCTGGCAAACGCTGATCAGAGCGCTGGACTGCGAACGAAACTGGAACATCAGCAGGTTCCAGACAGCAAAATTATCGCGCTGACGTCCTCGGTGTAAGTGCGCAACACGACGAATTTTTATTCACTGTAAGTGAGAGGGCGAAGCTGTGTCGAAAACGATCTTCTGGTTGTCCTATGAAACCTGATCAAGCAAACCAGTCAAGTCAGATAGATCAAAAAGACCAGACGGTTCCGTCTGACAATTCCCATTGGTATGCAGTACGAACGAAATCTCGTCATGAGAAAGTGGTGCGAGATCAGTTGGGGAAGCAGGGAATCGAGCCGTTGCTTCCGACCGTCAAACGGCTGAGCCAGTGGAAAGACCGGAAAAAAGAAATCGAGGTGCCGCTGTTTTCCGGCTATTGTTTTGCGCGGTTTTCTCAGCGAGAAAAGGTTCCCGTACAAAAGACCAACGGTGTGGTCGAGATCGTCGGTCATGGAAGTCAGCCTGAACCGATTCCAGATTCAGAGATTGAGGCATTGCGGCGTCTGATGATCAGCGTTCTTCCCTATGACCCGCATCCGTATCTCCATGAAGGGATGAGGGTAGAAGTTGTTCGTGGCCCCCTCCAGGGAGTGCAAGGGATCCTCCTACGGAAAGAAAAACGACATCGGCTGGTCATCGGCGTACATCTCATTCAACAAGCGGCAGCGGTCGAAATCAGTGTCAGCGATGTGGTGGGCGTGTAAGCAAACCCTTTGTATAAGTTGAGACCGTCCGTGTGTTGCGTTCCACGGTTGCCCAGTTTCGTTTGGGAAAGTCGGCTGGCTATCCTGCATGGCTATCTAGATGCGGGCTATTCCTTGCCGTGGAGATGAGGTGGCGTTGCCCTGGTATGAAGGTGGCCTGGAGGTGCGTACATCGAACATGGAGTTGGGGCCTTACGAGTGGTTTCACCAGTTTCTGTATTGACTCGAATGCCGACTCTCGTACGTCGCTGATTTTAATCATTGGCAATTCCCATATCGGCCGGGACTACGTGGCAGCTTGCGCGTGGCGTTGCACCGAGTGGGGGATCGCCGCATAGGAGTATGTGGCCGCCTTGGTTGGACAGCTCGATTCCATGACGGGCTAAGGGTGTTTCTTCAGGCTGCTGCATTGCCGAAAAAGAAACGGTCGGATGTGCGGTTCGTGTGCGTAGGGGATGAGCTATCCGATTATCGACAATCATTTGTCCGTCTGAGCAAGCAACTTTGTTCGGAGCAATGGATACTATGGGTCCTCGGTAGGGACGATATGAAGTCATCTATAACGCATTGGATATCCTGACTTCTTTGTCAAGGTTCGGCGAAGAATTCTCGAACGTCATTGGCAAAGCGACGGCATGTGAAACGCTCGATGTCGTGTCCGGTGTCGGAGATGCGAAAGAACTTATCGGTAACGCGGGATTGATCGTCGAACCGAGGGAAGCAAAAGAAATTTAGGAGAGAGGCTCCAGCTTCTGAGCTTGGACACCCATAAAAGAGAGCTGATAATGGGAAACCACGCGCGTGTCAGAATCATCGCCAGTAAAGTATTGATCGATTAGTTGCAGAGACGGCCTGTGCAGTGGACGGTTTTGTGCAATCACCGAGACAGTGGAGAAGCGGATAATCAGTGAACATAAGGCAGAAGTGATACGGATTGATCGGGACTGTGAAGGAAGCCGTCTCTGTGTGAAGAGCGAAGGAATCTGCCTGTTTGTTGCGAGTAGCGATAACACGTGGGATAGCGTTAGGCAGGATATCGAGACATTCCCGCTGTATTGACCGGCTTGCTCTGCGGGTGACGGTCAGTCGGAGTCTTGAAATGCCTCTTTCTGAAATCGCCGTGAGACCACACCTTATGAAACAGTGGTCGAGACATCTTCTCAGCCTCGTGGTCGACAAGCGAGAGCATGTTTTAAATTTCACATCGTTCTTCGTGTCCAGGGGGATTTCCCTTGCGCTCTTTGCCATGGCGCTGCCCTACTTCCTTAATCGTGTTGGAGAGCAGGCGTACGGCGTGGTGATGATGTTGTTTCTGCTATATGCCTATCCTCATGTACTGGATCTTGGAATGGGCTACTCGTTGAATTTCCGTCTTGGCCGTGCGATCGCTCGTGGAAGTCGTCGAGCTCACTCGTTGGTACAGTGTTCGGTGCCTTACTATTGTGCCCTTGCCTTGCTGATTGGATTTGGGATGTTTTTCGGAGGAAGCTATATCTCAGCCATGCTCCTCAATACACGTCAATACTCGGAGTTATTCCAATGGATCGGAGTAGGAATGGCGTTCTCTGTATTGAGTACGCCCTGTATTGCGATCATGCAGGCCCACAATCGAGTGGCGTGGGTTAATTTCTCACGTATGTTCTTGGACGTAGTTAGATCTGGTGCAATGGTCATCACAGTGATGGCCGGTGGAAGGCTGGAATGTCTTGTATTTATCACTGTGGCTGGATCGGCCAGCAAATTAGTTATAGATCTGTTCTTAGCAGCAAAGCTGTTCGGGGGATTTCGTTGGATAACCCCAAGATTTGTGCGAAAAGAGTTGGCCTTCAATGTCAGTTTTGGGCTACCAGGGATGCTAGCGCTCGTTTCTGGCATGATGATCGGAAGCGCGGACAAGATATATATCAGCCGTTTTCTCTCCTTGGATGCGCTGGCGGAATATTCAGTTGCGTCGGATTTACATGTCAGGGCCTTCTTTCTCGTGTGGGCGGTGAATGGAAGCCTGTATACGGTTTTGCTTCGTCGTGAGGTTCGTGGCATCAAGACCGGCTCGCTTATCCATGTTTCTTTGGGGGCCGTACTGGTTGTATTCACATTGTACTACGTCCCTCTCACCATTTTTGCTGAGGATCTGATCAGTTGGTGGATTTCACCGGCCTTTGCGGCGAATTCGTTTTCTTTAGTTCAATGGTTGCTCCCGAGCTCGCTGTTCTATCTAGTGGCTTCGGTCTTTGAAAATATTCTCCAAACTCGTGGGAAAATTCTGCAAGTCTCAATCGGCTACGGCTTGGCTGTTGTGACGCTCATCTTGGCGTTGGCTGTGTTGCCTGGTCAGTGGGGTATTCATGGGATTCCTCTAGCCTATGGTCTCATGTATCTTGTACTCATGAGCACCTTTATCGGTATGACGATGAAGTATGGGTATGGTGTGAGTCTCATCCGCGCATGATTGCGTCCCACATGTATGTGCAGGGGGTCCTGATGCTCAGTATACGGTTGCGTCTTCACTCCAACTTATCGTCGAGCCAGCGTATCGGATCCGCCCCATAGCGCCTTGTGTGTGCAGACGTTCAAAAAGTTCGAATGGCTCAGTCTGGTTGAGGTGGGTTGCGGGTGCTCGACGATCTTGCCGATGTTCAACAAGGTGTTCGGGTTTGAGACTGGGGAATCGAGTACTCCCCGATGGGTGTGACCAAGTGCGTCGTATCTTGGACCGTGAGCAGCGAGGGGGAAGCATATTGTGGAGACTTGTTTCACCCCACCGGCGCATTGCTGGAGAGGTTCGATGTCCTCGTATCGTTCGGGCTGGTTGAGCTTATTACGGATATCAGCGAAGTCCTGGGGCTCTGGCCAGGTTTGTTAAATCGGAAGATGTCCTCTTCGCGAACATTCCAAGCATGCGCGGCATCACTGGGAGAGTGTAGGAGTTCATCAACCGATCGATCTTTGACCTTCACGTCCCGTTGCCGCCGGCCATGTTGTGTCTGGCCTATGGCGGCGCCGAGCAGAGTGTTGATGGGCGTCTAGGGTGTCAAGGGTTTGCTCAGACCAGTTTCTTGCAGTCAGCTGTTGCCTTCGTATATGCACTGTATTGCCCGAAAGAGGCTGCTCCCCATCTGAACTTCAAGGGTCCATTCGTGTCTGATCTGGTGCCTCGTATGCCGCTCAGCCGAGCCATCCTCGAAGCTGTCAAACCGGTTGTGGAGCGATTCCCACGACTTGCGCTTACCTATCGATCTCTGCGTGACGCACGTCTGCTCGGTGAGGTACCGAGAAAACATCCAATGGGATTCTTTTTTCTGGGTAACGAGGAGATGGAACGAGGTGAATTTGAAATAGAAGAAGTGGAGCTGGTAAGGCATCTTCTTCGAGATACCGACGTGTGCATCAATGTCGGGGCCAATATCGGGTATTACTGCTGCATCGCTCTGAAACATGGCAGGCACGTTATTGCGTTCGAACCTATCGATCTCAACCTGGCCTACCTGTATAAGAATCTGTGGTCGAATGGCTGGACCAACAATGCCGAAGTGTTTCCGCTGGCTATCAGTGATAAAACAGGACTCATCGAAATATTCGGAGGTGGCACCGGAGCATCATTGATTAAGGGTTGGGCCAATACGGTTGAGATGTATAAGAGAGTGATTCCAGTGTCGACCCTCGATACAATTCTTGGTGAACGGCTCTCTGGAAAGCAATGTTTAGTCATTATCGACGTGGAAGGCGCTGAATATGGTGTGCTTAAGGGGGCTCACAAACTATTGCGGCAAACGCCGAAGCCGAGATGGATGGTAGAAATCTCTGCCACCGAGCATGTGCCTGGCGGGAAAGGGATTAATCCTACCCTCACGGATACGTTTCAGATGTTTTGGGATCATGGATATGAATCGTGGACTGCAGATGCTAGGAGGCTGCCCGTCGCAAAGAACGATATCGAGGATATTTTGGCAAGAGGAGACACTACAATCACAACAACGCACAGCTTCATATTTGTGGAACGAGGGGAAGGTCAATATCTGGCCAGTTGAGAGGAAGGTGTTAGGTGGTTACTGCCATAGCTGGTTTTGTCAACAAGTTGGACCTCGAATCTCTTTTCCGCTGAATAACGATGACCACCTAGAGCAACCAATCTTCGTTCGGATAGCATGGCCCTCAGTTTGAGACAATTTATCCGTCAGTGGGTTCTCCCATTCGTCGACCCTCGTCCCATTGCCGCTCTTGCGCTCCTTCCGCAATTTGTGTGCGATCTCAAACACTTTCGGAGGTCAGCGCAGGGCCAATCGGTCCACTGGCGCGACACATTTCCGTGTTTGCTGGATCGAGTGACCAAAACGCCGTTCGATCCGCATTACTTTTACCAGGGCGCCTGGTTGGCCCGACGTCTGTCTGCGAGGAAGCCTTCGCTTCACGTAGACGTCGGATCGAGTGTCGCAATGGTTAGCGTACTGTCTGCAACGGTGCCCATTGCATTCTTGGATTATCGTCCGCTTCCGGTGCATCTGCCGGGGCTCCAGTGTATCGGAGGGACCGCAACCCAGCTTCCCTTCGCCAGCGGTGTTGTCCCGTCATTGTCCTGCCTCCATGTGATCGAGCACATCGGATTGGGTCGGTATGGCGATCCGCTGGACCCGCAGGGGAGCCGGCGTGCTGCCGCTGAATTGGTGAGAGTCTTACAGCCTGGCGGTTGGCTATTTCTATCGGCGCCGGTCGGCCGAGAGCGGGTTTGTTTCAATGCCCATCGGGTGTTCGGGGTAGATACGGTTCGGGGGCTCTTTCAGGGGTTGGAGCTTAAGTCGTTTTCTCTCGTCGACGATGCCGGACAGTTTCACGAGGAGGTCTCGCCCGATGCGGCGGATCCTCTCGATTATGGATGCGGTTGCTTTGAATTCGTGAAGACACGTGAATAGCGGGCTTCGTACCTGGTTTGCTAAGAGCGACCTATTCTCCTACAACGTCGTGTTGCGTGACCGTTGGATTGCACAACAGGCTTCGAGGTTGAAGACTGGGACGAAGCTGCTCGATGTGGGAGCGGGATCTTGCCCCTATCGCAATCTCTTTTCTCACTGTGAATACCGCTCTCAAGATTTGCAGCCGTTGCAAGCCGGGCAATTGCGCCACGGCGGCTATGGGCACATCGACTATGTGTCGGACCTGGCTTCCATCCCTGTTCCTGAGAGCAGCTTTGACGCGGTCCTGTGTACCGAAGCGCTGGAACATCATCCCGAACCGATTAAGGTCGTACAAGAGTTGGCCAGGATTCTACAGCCCGGTGGGACATTGATTTTGACTGCACCATTAGGGTCGGGGATTCATCAAGAGCCGTACCATTTCTATGGCGGATACACGCCCTGGTGGTACGAGCGGTTTCTGACAGCTGCGGGATTTGAGGAAATCACGATTGAGCCAAATGAAGGCTCGGTTCGATTTTTTGGCCAGGAGTCGTTGCGGTTCATTCGGACGACGAGCCCGTGGAGTACCATGCTCCCAGCAAAAACTTGGCTTTTCTGGTTGCCCTTGTGGGTTGTCCTGGCACCTCTCCTTGGCCTGGTTGTGCCGCTCTTATGCGCCTGGTTGGATCAATTCGATCGCGAGCGGCGCTTTACCGTCGGCTACCATGTCACTGCGCGGCGTACTCGGTCGACGTAACCCATGAAGATTCTGTGCGTGATGGGGGAACATGCCTACGGCGATCCTTCGCGTGGGGAAGGAGTCGAGCACGCGAATTTTCTGCCGGCGTTGAGGCGACTCGGACATCACGTGACGTTCTTTGAATCGTTTTCACGCGAGCCGTACGCAAGTTTCGCCGAGCTTAATCGTGCGTTGCTGAAACGGGTAGAAGAAACAGCACCCGACGTCGTCTTCTGTGTACTGATGCAATACGAGGTGTGGATTGAAACTATCCGGCTGATCCGGAGCAGCGGGATCTCCATCATCAACTGGTCAACCGACGATTCATGGAAGTACTCAATGTTCTCTAGGTTGATCGGTAGAGAGTTTGATCGCTATGTGACTACATATCCAGAGCTGGTGGACCGGTATCATCGCGATGGGATCGGGACCGTGTATGTATCACAGTGGGCTGCTAATGCCGAAACGCTGGCGCCACCGGTTGCTGCAGCGTTATGCCGGTATGAGGTGAGCTTCGTCGGCGCGGCATATGGGAAGCGCCCCGCCATGATCGAAAAGCTCCGTCAGGAAGGGATCGATGTTGCCTGTTTCGGCCATGGTTGGCCCGAAGGGACGGTTGAGGCCAAGCGGGTCGGCGAGATTGTCCGAGCATCACAGGTGAGTTTGAATTTCAGTGAAGGGGCGCATGGGAATACTCAAGGCGTGTCCGGTCGACAGATCAAGGCCCGTGTATTCGAAGTGCCAGGTTACGGAGGGTGTCTCTTGACAGAGAGGGCTCCAAATCTGGAGCGATATTTTCGTCTCGGAGAAGAAATCCGGTCGTTCGAGGGGGAAGACGAACTGGTTCGAGAGGTCAAGACCCTTCTTGCCAGTCCCGATCATCGGGACCAGGTCGCGCAAAAGGGGTTTGCACGAGTGCGACGTGAGCACACCTACGATCGCCGTTTTGATGACATGCTCAAAGAGCTTACCGAACGGGTCAAGAATCGATCTCGCGTGCCGATTGGGTGGTCTCTGTTTGAGGTCGTAGCCGATGGCCACCGTTTGAGTCCAATGCTCAAGATGGTTCGATCGTTGTTGATTAATGTGGGATCCATTATCTGGGGAAGACAGCGGGGCCCGCGAGCAGCGCGTCGGTTGGCTTTCGAGCTATCTTGGCGTCTTCGAGGAGCCTGGACCTATCGTGCTGCCGGGTGGCCAGGGCGACTCTTTTATCGAGAAAGCTGACTGTGCCGGAACCCTTGGTTTCAGTGGCCATGTCGGTGCATGACGGAGCCAGCACGGTCTCTGCGGCGATTCGCTCGATTCTCTGGCAGACGTTTCCTGACTGGGAACTGATTCTCGTGAATGATGCATCAACGGACAAAACCGGTAGCATTTGCCGTCGCTTCCAAGATTCACGCATTCGTGTCATTGAAGAAACAGAACAAGGAGGCCTGGCCGTGAGACTCAACCAGGCGGTCAGTTCCGCACGAGGAAAGTATATCGCTCGTATGGATGCCGACGATATTGCCTATCCTGAGCGGTTTACCCGACAGGTCGATTATCTTGAATCTCACCCCATCGTCGACCTGGTGGGGCATGGAGCCGTCTTGTTCAAACGGAAAGGGGAGGTCGTCGGGCTCTATCCGAGGGCGATCAACCACGAAGACATTTGTCGGCGGCCGTGGTGGGGGTTTCCACTTGCCCATCCGACCTGGATGGGGAAACGGTCTTGGTTTATGAATGAGCGATACGATGAACGATTGACGAAGGGACAAGATCAGGAGTTACTCCTTCGGACCTATCGGAAGAGTCGCTTTGCTTCTCTTCCGGAATGCTTGCTTGGATATCGGATAGAACACATATCTGTGCAGAAATCGGCGAGGGGACGTGTTGCGTACTGCCGTCGGCTTCTGGCCGATATGGACGATCTCGGTTCGTTGGTTCATGCGGTGAGGGGCATCGGGATCCATAGTATTGCGCTCGCGCGAGATTTCCTGTTTGACCTGGCCGGAACAGTCGGGGAAAAATCACGCAGGTCGTATCTTTCTGCAGATCAGTCAGTTCGGGTTGAGTGGGAAGCAATCTGGAGCCGCTCAGTATCCGAACAAGCCGATTCGTGACGTAGTCAACCGCCTTTCATTTGGTACCCGTACAACACGATGTGTGGGCTTGCCGGTATCTTAAAGTATAAGGAATCGGATCTCAGCCGGGTCGTGTCCGAGATGATCGGGGCGATTCGTTATCGAGGACCGGACGATTCAGATGTGTGGTGTGAACCATCTGTTGGCCTGGGTATCGGGCATACCCGCTTGTCGATTCTTGATCTGTCGCCTGCCGGTCATCAGCCGATGACCTCGACTTCTGGTCGATATGTTCTTGCGTTCAATGGTGAAATCTACAACCACCTAGACATGCGTGTGCAGCTCCCACACAGATCCTGGCGTGGTCACTCCGACACGGAGACACTTCTGGCGGCTTTCGAGATCTGGGGGGTCGAAAAAACTCTTCAGGCGAGCGTCGGCATGTTCGCCTTGGCCTTGTGGGATAGGGTTGAGCAACGGTTGGTACTGGCTCGCGACCGGGTCGGAGAGAAACCGCTGTATTACGGATGGTGGCAAGGATCTTTTCTGTTTGGCTCGGAACTGAAATCGTTGGAGGTTCACTCGAATTCGAGTTTTGAGATCGATCGAAGCGCGTTGGCCTGTTACATGCGTTATGCCTATGTGCCTGCACCGCACTCGATCTATCTCGGTATACGGAAACTTCTTCCTGGCACCTACCTCGGCATCTCGCCTGCCGATTCAGCCGGACATTGGCCACAACCTCAATCGTATTGGTCTGCACTAGCGGTTGCCGCACAGGAGCGCCGGGCTGACTGGGATGATGGGATGGCTGTCGAGGAGCTGAACCGGCTGTTGAGTACAGCAATCAAGGGGCAAATGGTTGCGGATGTGCCGCTTGGCGCGTTCCTCTCGGGCGGTATCGATTCGTCCACGATCGTGGCACTGATGCAGGCGCAGTCAACCAGGCCGGTAAAAACTTTTTCTATTGGTTTTGCCGAAGGTGACTACGATGAGGCGAAACATGCGAGGGAGGTTGCAGCGCATCTCGGCACCGATCATACCGAATTGTATGTCACACCGGACGATGCGCTGGCCGTCATTCCGCAGTTACCGACCATCTATGATGAACCGTTCGGCGATTCGTCCGGAATTCCCACGCATCTGGTGGCGAAATTGGCGCGCCGGCAGGTCACCGTGTCGCTGTCCGGCGATGGCGGCGATGAATTGTTCGGCGGCTACAACCGTTATTTTTGGGCGCGATCCATCTGGGATCGGATCGGGACGCTGCCGGTGGGGATGCGCCGGTTGATAGGACGTGTGCTGACCCTCTACCCACCTGAGTGGTGGAATCGAGTAGGACTGGCGATGCGGACAGTGTTGC
The DNA here is from genome assembly GCA_902500775.1 of uncultured Nitrospira sp. GTDB lineage: Bacteria > Nitrospirota > Nitrospiria > Nitrospirales > Nitrospiraceae > Nitrospira_D. Next base: position 34,396 of record CABVRZ010000012.1, on the reverse strand, counting down.
CGAACCGTTTCCAGATGTCCGCGCTGGGCGATAAAATCCACAAGCTGGCCCAGGTGATTGATGTCGCCAGCCCCGATGATCTCTATCGACGACTGGTGTCTCAACATCGAGACTCTGGATCATTGGTCATCGGTGCGGAGGAATGTCCGATCTGGGCGGATGAGCAGGCTGCCAGGTTGGAGCGACAAGATTTCAGCGAGAGCATGATGTTTCATGATCTTGTTGGCTATCTCATGGACGATATTCTGACCAAGGTGGATCGTGCGGCGATGGCAGTGAGCTTGGAAACGCGAATCCCGTTTCTCGACCATCGTGTCGTAGAGTTTGCCTGGAGGCTACCCCTGCATTTGAAAATCCGCAATGGACAAGGGAAATGGCTTGTGCGGCAGGTGCTTGAGCGGTATGTGCCGCCTGCGTTGATCGAGCGTCCGAAGATGGGGTTTGGGATCCCGCTCGATGCATGGCTACGAGGTGCCTTGCGCGATTGGGCTGAAGAGTTGCTGAGCGAACACCGTCTTCATCAGGAAGGGTACGTCTCTCCGGCGCTGGTTCGGCGAAAATGGGAGGAGCACTTGTCGGGCCAACGGAACTGGCAACACTGGTTGTGGAATGTGCTGATGTTTCAAGCCTGGTTAAGGAATCATGACCGGTCGCCCGCGACTGCTGTACCTTATCACTGAAGACTGGTATTTCTGGTCTCACCGTCTGGATCTGGCTCGTGCTGCGCGAGATGCGGGGTTCGACGTGACGATCGCCACCCGCGTGACGGATCATGGGAAACAGATTCAGGGAGAAGGGTTTCACTTGGTCCCGATCTCGCTGTTCCGGAGGAGTCGGAACCCCATTCGAGAGTTGGGCGCCGTCACGGAATTGATCAGCGTCTATGGACGTGTTCGTCCGCATTTGGTTCATCATGTGGCGATGAAACCAATCCTCTACGGATCCCTGGCGGCCTGGGTGGTCCGGGTGCCGGCTATCCTCAATGCATTTGCTGGCCTTGGGTATCTGTTTGCGAATTCCGAACGCCAACAAGGGGGGCTGCATAGGGTCCTGACAGCAGCGTTACGGTCGGCCATTGGAAGGAGTGGCTCGACTGTTCTGTTCCAAAACGAGGCGGATCGCGATGAGTTGGTTCAGGCAGGTACCGTCCGAACGTCGCACACACGTGTCATCGCCGGGTCAGGGATCGATATCAATGCATTCTCGGTCAAGCCGTCTCCTCCAGGGATTCCGCTGGTCGTGTTACCGGCCCGGATGCTGTGGGACAAGGGTGTTGGAGAGTTTGTGCAGGCGGCACGCATGCTCAAGGGAAGAGGAGTGGATGCCCGGTTTGTGCTCGTCGGTCGTTGTGATGAAGATAATCCAGCCGACATAGGGCGGGAACAATTAGCTCGATGGATGGCTGAAGGAGCTGTCGAGTGGTGGGGACATCGGGACGACATGTCGGCTGTCTATGCCGAGGCGGCGCTTGTGGTTTTGCCTTCCTATCGGGAAGGCCTACCAAAAGTGCTTTTGGAGGCAGCGGCCTGTGGGAAGGCCATCGTCGCCACGGATGTCCCGGGTTGCCGAGATGTTGTGCGCCATGGTGTTAATGGGATGTTGGTTCCTCCCAAGGACGCTAGCGCAATAGCCGACTCGATCACTACACTGCTGAAAAATGAAGGGCTCAGAGAGGAGCTTGGTCGCAGCGGGAGGAACATCGCGGTCAAAGAGTTTTCTGCTGCAGTTGTGAACGAGCAAACGTTGGCCTTATATCGTGAGTTGCTTCAGGGAACTGCTAAGGATTCTCTGTCAAGGAAGACATTCGTGCACGGGGCAAGCCTATAGGGGCCTGGTTTTGGAAACATGTGAATCCTGGTCACAGGAGCTGCCGGATTCTTGGGGGTAGCCCTTGTCAGAAAACTCAGTGCATTAGAACACAACATTCGGGTTGTCCTTCATGACACAAAACCATACGAGCCACGTATACCGGAACTCGAAACTGCCGTGGCAGGCATCTGTGACCCTAGGAGGTTTCGAGAGGTCATAAACGGATGTCAGGTCATTGTGCATCTTGCAGCCGGGGTTCATGCGATCGGTCGTCACCATGTGGACCAGGACTGTGAAACCGTCAATGTCAAAAGCACAGAACATGTTCTTGATGCCGATGCGGAATCCGGTGTCAGTCAGGTCATATTCGTGAGTTCCGTTAAGGTCCTCGGAGAAGAGACGAAGGGTTGTGTCGATGAGACACAGCCCCTCGACCCACAGACTCGCTATGGTTGGTCAATATTACGAGCTGAGCAACTTGTGGCAGAGTAGGCTAGGCAGCATGGGTTTACAGTGGTCTCGCTTCGGCTCCCCATAGTCTATAGCCTGACCCGGAACGGTGATCTCAAGAGGATGATGGATGCGATCAACCGCGAACGGTTTCCTGTCTTGCCTTGTCTCTCGGCAATGCGAAGTCTCTAGCAAGTCGAAAACTCCGTACAGGCGGTGCTGCTATGTCTTGGTGCGCCATGTTTTCACCGAGCGGCATACAGTGTCGCCGATTGCAACCCGTATTACATGACCGACCTCTATGACGGTTTGCGAGCTGGATTTAGGAAAACACCTCCCCGATGGCGGATCCCTCTCTGGGTTCTCAAGGTGGGTGCACGGTGCGGTGATCTGTTCCAAGTTATCACCAAGAAATATGCCCCCTTTTCGACCGATCAATTAACGAAGTTGATTGGTACTGCTTGGTACAATCCCGCGTGCTATCACGCAGGATTTAGGCTATCAACCTCTGTATTCATTTGAGAAGACAGTTCCCGAGTTGATCACGTTTTATCGCCATTCGATTGGTGCAGGTTCGTGCTAGCATCTTGTGGAGTGACTCTCTTGTCCCCAGAGGTAGAGGGGAGTTTCTTTTGCCATTTCCTCAAGATGGCGAGTAATGGTATATTGGGTTTCTACGTAATGCTAATTGATCCAGCTCAATGGAGTTGTGATGAGACGGCAGCGGTCATGCCGTCCCTCTTTGCCGATGACCGTCTGATTGGGTAGCCGTGCAACAATACACATGATGATGCTTGTTCTCCCTGCAGTCTTGGCCTTCGTGTCTTCCTGGTGGCTCACAAAGAGCTTGTGTTCGCCAAAGTCATTCCTCTCTATTCTCGCACATCCAAACGAACGGACATTACATGCAAGGCCGACTCCCCAGACCGGAGGGTTAGCTGTCGTTGGCAGCGTGATGATCAGTCTCATCCTGGCTGCCAGTCTGTTGGCAATTATCCAATCCTCAAAACCTGTGTTTCCGAAAGGTATAGCCTCGGGAAGTGTCTGGATTGTGGCATCGATGCTCCTCATTTTTGTGGTGTCCTTTGTCGACGACTGTATGGGGCTTCCCGCCAGTCTCCGCTTAGGCGTGCAAGCCGCCGCGGCGTGTATCATTATTGGCGGTGTTGGGCTGACATTGTCATCCATTCCAATCCCTGGAGGGCCAACGATTCAGCTTGGGTTGGCGGCAATCCCTGTAAGCGTCTTACTGCTGATCTGGATGGCCAATCTCTATAACTTTATGGACGGCATGGATGGCTTTGCAGGCGGAATGACGTTTATTGGGTTCAGTTTCCTGGCCTATTTTGGCTGGCAGGCCCAATTCCCGGTCATGCTCATTATCACGATATTTGTGGCGATGGGTGCGCTAGGATTTCTTCTACATAATTTTCCACCTGCGCGCATCTTTATGGGGGATGCGGGGAGCATTACGATCGGGTTTTTGGCCGGGACCTTAATGATCCTTGGGGTTCGCGAAAGAGTGTTTGAGATATGGGTCCCGATCATGATCTTTTCCCCATTCATTCTGGATGCGACAGTGACCTTGACCCATCGGGCATTCCGCAGACAGAAGATCTGGGAAGCACATCGAGAGCACTATTATCAGCGGGTGGTGTTAAGCGGTTGGAGTCATCGTCGAACCGTATTGGCGGAATACGCCGTGATGATCTTCTGTGGAGGTTTAGCTGTCCTCTACCATCACGCAAACGAAACATGGCGACTGATCATTCTTGTGACGTGGGTGGTTATGTTTTTCGCACTGGGGCAACTTGTGCGGGTCGTAGAGCGGAGAGCAAAACCCATTCCCCTGATTCATTCTCCTCTAGTCATGAATCAAGATGTGCCAACTGCGCCTATGCAAGATTCCGTGCAGGAGACAGTCAAAGTCTAGCAGGATGTGGTGAAAATTCTTTCAACTTGGTTCTCGTTTTCCTCAGCGGTGAGACCTGCGATTCCCTTCTTCGTTTGTTAGAGAGCCGACTGAGTATCTTGTGGGGCTTGAAATGACGAGCGTGATCGGTTACTGAGCTGACCACTAAATAGTGCGTACCTATTTGGATCAGAGACTCAGAAATAGTCTATTTCATGATGAATCAGCGGATAGAACATGCACTATTTGACGACCTGCTCAGTAATTGCGTCGTTCCTTACACTGGCAAAATTGTGTCTTAGCAGTCGGCCCGTATCCCGTTGCGTGAGAGGCTGGTGAGTAAAACAAATCCGCCACAACCAGACAGGAAGAGCGTTAGGGGATGGAGATGAGTCTTGAATCGTCTTTCTGTTCAAGGGAGAGACTACAGGTCGAGGCAAGGCGTGTGGCAGGTTGGGCCACAATCGCGCTTGGCTTCACAATACCGATTTGGGTTGTGGCGGATAGTATTCTTGTCGTGCTACTGGTCGTGTGTTGGCTTGCGAGTGGAGAGTGGAAGGAGCGGCTTCGCCGAATCACCACGAGTCCTGTAGCAATGAGCGTCCTATTGTTGTTTGGATGGCTTTTGCTAGGAACTCTGTGGGGGGGAGGATCAGTGCAGGAGCGAGCGCTGGCGATAAAGAAGTATGCAGATCTCCTGCTCATTCCTGTATTGATTTCGATGGCGATTACCGTACAGGCTCGAAATCGAGCACTGGTAGCGCTGGCAGCCTCTCTCGTTCTGACGTTGTTCTTATCCCTCGGGGTGCTTGCCGGAGGCTCGCTCCCATTCAGTGCGTCGCTTGGTTGTGATTCATTAGACTCCTGTGTATTCAAGAAACATACGACGCACAACGTGTTAATGGCATTCGGTGCATTGCTCTTTGCCGTGTTGGCTTGGAAATCATCAGATCGGTGGGTGCGATGGGGATGGGGGACTGCCTCAGTTTTGGCCGCGAGCAATGTCCTTTTGATGGTGCAAGGCCGAACAGGGTATGTGGTGCTTGCCGGACTCGCCATCCTCGGTTTTTACATGGCCCTGGGCTGGAGAGGAATCCTCGCAGGGGTTGTGGCATTAAGTGTGTCCTTTTCGATCGCGTACCAAGTATCGCCTAGATTCCACGAACGTGTGAGTCTTGCCACCTCTAGCGTTACCCAATGGAATCCCAAGGTGGCGGTCGTGGGTGATCCGATAGGCTGGCGTCTGGAATACTTCTATCATACGGTCGAGATCATTCAGGACCATCCGCTGATGGGAGTTGGAACCGGAGGGTTTGTTCAAACCTATCGGGCGCGTGCCGAACAGGCTGGTCTTGACGTCCCTCCCCATCCACACAATCAATATCTGTTTATTCTGGTACAAGTTGGTATTGTTGGACTTGGCTTACTACTCTGGTTGTTTGTCCAACAGTGGCGATCGGCATCTCTTGCGGGTGACGCGCTCTATGGGTTGCTTGCTCGAGGGGTGGTGGTGACGATTGCGCTTGGATGCCTTTTTAACCCCTTTCTCGTTGATCATACTGAAAAGCTGCTGTATTGCTGGCTCTCCGGATTGCTGTATTTCGGGAACGAAGCAGAGCTTGGGACCAAGACATGAGTCTTTCGGTATATATCATTGCCTATAACGAGGCCAAAAAGATTGCCACGGCCATCAATAGTGTACTCTGGGCAGACGAAATCATCGTGGCTGATTCAGCGAGTACGGACGGAACCGATCGAATCGCACAAGATTTAGGAGCCCGCATCGTCCAGATCCCGTTTCAGGGATTCGGTTATTTGCGAAATCAGGCGATCCAAGCCTGTACGCATGAATGGATTTTTAGCCTCGATACTGATGAACAGTGCACGCCAGAAGTCCGCGATGAAATTCTCCGGACCCTCGCTGGCTCCCCAGCACACGACGCATACCTTGTCCCCAGGCGGAATTACTTCATGGGGCGTTGGATCAGACATTCCGGCTGGTATCCGAATTATCGCCAACCGCAATTGTTTCGAAAAGGGGCCATGAAGTATGCGGAATCCCCTGTTCACGAAGGTTATGAATTGTTGACCGACAAGCCGATCGGCCGCCTGGAGCAGGCGATATGGCAGATCCCGTTCAGGGACTTTGAAGAGGTTGTGAGAAAAGCCAATCGTTATTCATCGCTTGGGGCGCTCAAACTTGTTGATCGACGTGTGTCGATGGGATCGGCGTTGTGGCACGGTCTCTGGGCATTCCTTAAACATTATGTAGCCAAGCGAGGGATGTTCGATGGCTGGGCTGGGTTTGTCATTGCCTTCGGAAATTTTGAAGGCACGTTTTATCGGTATGCGAAACGGTACGAAACTCAGGAGGGTTGGCCGATTCCGACACAGCCTGTGCTTCGCAGACCTGATGCTCCACAACAATGAAAACCGCCGTTATCGTGACGACATACAATCGGCCCGATGCACTGGCCGCTGTGTTGGAAGGGTATGATGCACAACTTGACCGTCACTTTGAACTCCTCGTCGCCGATGATGGGTCGACGGAGGAGACCGCGGCCGTAGTCCGGGACTTTGCAGAGCGCGGAAGGTTTCCGCTCTTGCACGTGTGGCAGGAGGATCGGGGATGCCGACCTGCTGCCATCCGTAATCGTGCGATTGCTTCAACACACGCTGATTACATTATCTTTACCGATGGAGACTGCGTTCCATCTCGTCATTTTGTCAGGATTCATAAAGAGCTTGCCGAACCAGGGTTTTTCCTAGGGGCCAACCGTCTGCTGCTTACCGCGGACTTTACGAACCGCGTACTAAGGGAGCAGATTCCGATTCATAATTGGACACTGTTTCAGTGGGTGCAGTCCTGGGCGCGGCGCGATGTGAACCGTCTCGCACCGCTGCTCGCGCTGCCGAATGGACCGTTTCGCAAATGGGCACCCCACCGCTGGAAGGGAATCAAGACCTGTAATCTTTCTGTGTGGCGAACGGATCTGATTCGTGTGAATGGGCTTGATGAGTCAAACCAAGGGTGGGCGCTCGAAGATTCGGATCTCGTGATTCGTCTGTTGCATGCCGGGATCAAACACAAGAATGCGCGATTTGCTGCGCCGGTCTTTCACTTGTGGCACCCGGAGCGAGATCGTCGGGATCTTCAGGAAAATCAGCAACGTCTTGACGATCTGTTGCGGTCGACGACCATCCGGTCCGCTGTCGGACTTGATCAGCATGGCACTTCATGATGCCGACGGGCAGTCTTCCTGTCACATCGCACAAGATCGCGAAATGAACCGAGACTTGCACAGTGTCTTGGTCGTGTGCACGCGCCGAATCGGAGATGTACTCTTAGCCACGCCGGTCGTACGCTCGCTCAAAGCTGCCATTCCGAATCTGTCAATCGACATGTTGGTGTTCGAGGGAACGCAGGAGGCTATCGTCGCAAATCCTGATATCCGTCGTACCTGGACGATCGCCGAACGTCCGGCGATCCGTCCCCATCTCGCCTTGCTGCGTTCGCTATGGCGGCGCTACGATGTCGCGGTGTCGGTTCTTGCGGGGGATCGTCCAACGTTTCATGCCTGGGTAGCAGGACGGTATTGTGTTGGGACACTGTTGCCTGACCAAAAATCCTGGTGGAAGCGGAGGTTGCTGAATCACTGGGTCCCATTTGACAATCTTCATACCCATACGGTTGCCATGAATCTCCGACTGCTTGCCCCATTGGGCATCACGCCATTTGCTACTCCTGTAGTGAGCTGGAGGGACGAGGAGGCGCAATCTGTTCGTACTTTGTTCCCTGATATCCAGCGTGCGCAGCCCTATGCCGTGTTGCATGTCTCACCAAAGTTTGCCTACAAGACCTGGACGGTTGATGGGTGGCTCGAGCTTGGACGGTGGTTGAGTGATCGTGGGATGACCGTTGTTGTGACCGGAATAGAATCGACCGAGCAGCCGTATTGTGACCAGATCATCCATGGGTTACCCAAGGCCGTCAATTTGATTGGCCGGGTGACGTTACCGGGGCTTGGCTATCTCTTAAGTCGTGCAGCGCTGTATGTTGGAACGGATACGGCCGTCAGCCACATGGCCGCCGCCGTCGGCGTGCCGTCCGTTGTGCTGTTTGGTCCTTCAAATCCAGTCAAGTGGGGGCCATGGCCGAAGAACTTTTCTTCAACCACACAGAGCCCATGGGACAAGCAAGGATCGCAGCGGCAGGGAAATGTGTTTTTGCTGCAGGGCGAAGGGGACTGTGTGCCGTGCCTTGCCGAAGGATGTGATCATCACGTGAAGAGCCTCAGTGAGTGCCTTCAACGACTGCCTGTGCATCGGGTCATCCAGGCTGCCAATGCCATGCTCCGAGAACGGGGAATCAACGTCGCAGTGCCGATCAACGTATGAAACAGTCAGCTGTACAGCTGTTCCATTTTCTCACGAGACGGTTTGGATCGCGGGTACTCGGTTGCCGGTCGATTCTCGTCATCGGCACACAACTCCTTCTGATTTGTGCGGCGAACTTGACCGCCTTTGCGCTGCGATTCGACGCGGATCTTCCTCCGGAATATCGGAAGATCATGTGGGATTTTATGCCTGCTGTGCTGCTGTTGTACGGTATTGGCTTGTGGCTGTTCGGAATTCAGCGAGGACTCTGGAGGTATGTCGATCTTCGCGATCTCTGGAGAATCTTGCTCGCCACCCTGAGCAGCGCCGCGGTGTTTTATGGGGTGGTCCATCAACTTGGCGGTGTGACGCAGTATCCTCGATCGGTCATCATTCTAACCGGTCTGTTGACGGCGCTGTATTTAGCAGGTATCCGACTGGCGGTGCGGGGGTTCCGGGAGTGGATTCAGGTATTCGATCCGAGCGCACGACGTGTGTTGATCGTGGGCGCAGGACATGCGGGCGAGCTGTTAGTAAGAGACATGCTGTACGACGCCAATTATCACTGCTGCCCGGTGGGGTTTGTCGATGATGATCCGATCAAGCGCAAGATGCGCATTCATGGGATTCCTGTCGTAGGAGCCATTACGGATATCAAAAAGGCTGCTGAGCGGTTGAAGGTCGACGAGATCGTCGTGGCCATTCCTTCGGGTTCCACGACGGTGAAGCAAAAGATTCTCGTGGCGTCAGAAGGCTGCTCAGTGCCGATCAAGACATTACCCGATGTGAAACAATTGCTCGGTGATCCTGTCTCTCTGCAACAGGTACGGGCCATGAGTGTCGATGATCTTCTTCAACGTGAACCGATTCGGACGGATTCTCAAGCGTTATCCCCCCATATCAGTGGGAAAACGCTCCTGGTGACTGGGGCAGGTGGTTCGATCGGATCGGAGCTCTGCCGGCAGATTGCCCAGCACAAGCCTCAGGCACTGGTCCTGTTTGAGCGTTACGAGAATGCGCTGCATTCTCTTCTGCTGGAGTTATGCACGGCCTTTCCGATGGTAAAGATCGTCCCCATCATTGGGGATGTGACTGTACCAGATCGCGTTGCGGAAGTGTTTCGCCAGACTGCGCCTGATGTTGTGTTTCATGCTGCCGCACACAAGCATGTCCCGCTGATGGAATTGAACCCGAAAGAAGCGATCCGCAACAATATCATGGGTACTCGTGTGGTTGCTGAAGCTGCTGTAAAGACCGGCGTTGGTCGTTTTGTCCTGATTTCCACGGATAAGGCAGTTAATCCATCGAGCGTGATGGGAGTGACCAAGCGCATTGCCGAGCATATGATGCAGGAGTTCAATAGTCCCGGCCTCACGAAGTTTACGGTGGTGCGGTTCGGGAATGTGCTGGGCAGCAACGGGAGTGTGGTTCCTCTGTTCACCGAACAGATTCGCAAAGGCGGTCCGGTGACCGTCACCCATCCGGAGATCAAACGGTTTTTTATGACGATCCCCGAAGCGGTGCAGCTGGTTCTCCAAGCCACTGCGATGGGGCGTGGCGGGGAAGTCTTTGTCCTCGATATGGGAGAGCAAATCAAGGTCGCTGATTTGGCCAGGAACATGATCGTCTTGGCGGGTCTCGTTCCCGGGAAAGATGTTGAGATTGTCTATACCGGTCTGCGGCCAGGAGAAAAGATGTACGAAGAGCTCTTTGAGGAACAGGAACAAGCTGCACCCACGGCCCATGCGAAAATCTATCGAGCGAGTGGGGCCCCGATTTCTGTCGGCGAGCTGGATCAGTGGCTGGAGATGTTGCAGACGAATCTCCCTCAATGTGATGAGGACGAGCTGCTTCAGGACCTCAAACGACTGGTGCCGAGTTTCCAACCTATCTTCCCTCAACATGTATCGTCATAGGCCCTGTTCGGCCTCCTGATGGCTTGATCGGGTGCGGTACAGAAGGGTCTCAATAGTGAGATGAGTATTCTAGTCACCGGTGGGGCGGGATTTATTGGAGCCAATTTTGTGCTCGATTGGTTGCTGCAGCACGACGAGCCCGTCATCAATCTTGATAAGCTCACGTACGCGGGCAATCTCGAGAATCTTGTCAGCCTCGAACATGATGTGCGGCATATCTTTGTGCGGGGTGATATCGGTGATGCCGCGCTCGTCGGTAAATTATTGACGGAGCATCATCCGCGCGCGGTCATTAATTTTGCCGCAGAAAGCCATGTTGATCGATCCATTCATGGGCCGAGTGAATTCATCCAGACCAATGTTGTCGGAACCTTTCACTTGTTGGAATCGGTGCGCGCGTATTGGGAGGGGTTGGACGGAGCTGCCAAAGGACGCTTTCGGTTTTTGCACGTCTCCACCGATGAAGTGTATGGTTCATTAATGAACGGTGCACCCGCCTTTAGTGAAGCGCATCGCTATGAACCCAACAGTCCCTATTCGGCCAGCAAGGCAGCCAGCGATCATCTCGTACGAGCCTATCACCATACCTACGGCCTTCCGGTTCTGACGACCAATTGTTCCAATAACTATGGTCCGTATCAATTTCCTGAAAAGCTCATCCCGCTCTGCATCGTAAACGCGCTGGGAGGGAAACCGCTTCCTATGTATGGAGATGGATTGCAAGTACGCGACTGGTTGTACGTCAAGGATCACTGCCGAGCCATTTGTCTTGTGCTTCAAGGTGGCATGGTGGGGGAAACCTATAACATCGGCGGTTCGAGCGAACAAGCCAACGTGAAGGTGGTGCAGACGCTCTGTGCCCTTCTGGACGACCTGCGGCCTCTGGCTGATGGACGTTCCTACACATCACAAGTCACGTTTGTCAAAGATCGCCCAGGTCATGATCGTCGATACGCCATCGACGCCAGAAAACTGGAACGTGAGCTGGGCTGGAAACCTCAAGAAACTTTTGAAACAGGTCTTCGCAAATCGATTACGTGGTATCTCAATAACCAGCGTTGGTTGGCCAATGTGACTACCGGTGCCTATCGGACCTGGATGAGTAGGCAGTACGGCGCTTGAGCACGATGAGAATACTCCTACTGGGAAAGCACGGCCAAGTTGGTTTCGAGCTACAACGTGCGCTTGCTCCATTGGGTACGATTTGTGCTGTGGACTACGCTGAGTGTGATTTGGTTGATGCGTCCGCTATCCGTGCCCTCGTTCGATCATACCACCCTGGTCTGATTGTGAATGCCGCAGCCTACACTGCAGTAGACAAAGCGGAATCTGAGCCCGAGTTAGCGCAAGCGGTAAATGCAGTTGCGCCTAGAGTTCTTGGAGAAGAATCTGTGAAGCTAGGGGCATGGGTTGTGCATTATTCCACTGACTATGTATTTGATGGCCGAAAAGCGGGTTTCTATACAGAAGAAGATCCCACCAACCCACTGAGCGTGTATGGCCGTACCAAACGAGATGGTGAGATGGCGCTGCAGCAAAGCGGAGCGCGGTACCTGATCTTTCGTACGAGCTGGGTAGTCGGAGCCCATGGAAATAATTTTGCGAAAACGATCTTGCGCTTGGCTCTCGAACGGGAACAATTAAATGTGGTAGCCGATCAGCATGGCGCTCCGACGTCGGCAGCGTTGTTGGCTGATGTGACGGCTCAGTTAGCCCGGCAACGGCAGCGTGAAGGGGACGATCGTTTCCCGTTTGGTTTATACCATTTGGTCGCAGGCGGCGAGACAACGTGGTGTGAGTATGCGCGGTTGGTTGTGTCGGAAGCTCGTGCGGCTGGTAGAGTGCTCAAGCTCGCACCAGATGGCATTCTGGGGATTCCCTCGTCAGAATATCCAACGGCCGCGGCACGCCCCACAAATTCACGGCTGGACACCAGCAAGCTTCGTGAGACATTTGACCTGGAGTTGCCCGATTGGCAGAGCGGGATCCGACATATCCTGCAACAAATTCTGAGGAAATCATGAGCACACGGAAAGGAATGATCCTCGCCGGCGGATCTGGAACACGACTGTACCCGGCGACACTGACTATCAGCAAGCAGCTGTTGCCGGTATTCGATAAGCCGATGATCTATTACCCGCTCAGTACTTTGATGCTGGCTGGTATTCGGGACATTCTCATCATCTCGACGCCCCAGGACACACCACGATTTGAGCAACTGCTTGGAGACGGCAATCAATGGGGAGTGAGTCTTCGCTATGCGGTGCAACCCGCACCCGATGGGTTAGCTCAAGCCTTTCTTATTGGTGAGTCGTTCATCGGCCAAGATCTTACTGCCCTGGTTTTAGGAGATAATATCTTTTATGGTCATGACTTTGACCGCTTGTTGGGCAATGCTATGGCTCGCTCTGACGGGGCCAGTATCTTTGCCTATCATGTGCACGATCCTGAACGGTATGGAGTCGTTGAGTTTGATGCGCACGGCAAGGTCTTAGCGCTGGAGGAAAAACCTAAACAACCAAAATCCAGCTATGCTGTGACAGGGCTCTATTTCTACGACCAGCAAGTGGTTGAGTTTGCAAAGAGACTGAAACCGTCAGCTCGAGGTGAATTGGAAATCACTGATCTGAATCGCTTGTATCTGGAGCAGGGCTCCTTGAACGTTGAACTTATGGGGCGTGGATATGCATGGCTGGATACCGGTACTCATGAGTCACTGCTTGAAGCGAGCCAGTTTATTGCCACGCTGGAAAACCGTCAGGGGTTAAAAGTCGCCTGTCCGGAGGAAGTGGCGTTTAAACAACAGTGGATTGATGTAGTGCAATTGGAGCGTCTTGCCTCAAAATTCAGAACAAGCGGCTATGGAGCGTACCTCCTGCAGGTTGTCAAAGATGGACAGAGTTCATGAGAGTGACGAAATTAGTGATTCCAGATCTGGTCTTGTTTGAGCCAAAGATTTTTTTAGATGAACGAGGCATGTTCTATGAGTCATTCCGTCAGCAGCTCTTTGAAGAAGCGACTGATCAGCAAGCAGTGTTTGTGCAAGATAATCAAACCAGCTCCGTCAGAGGGGTTCTGAGAGGACTGCATTACCAGCTTCCCCCAAAGGCACAGGGAAAGTTGGTGCGGGTCTTGGCTGGAGAAATCTACGACGTCGCCGTCGATATCCGAAAGCACTCGCCGACGTTCGGACATTGGATAGGGGAAAGACTCTCCGCCGAAAATAAGAGACAACTCTGGGTTCCTTCCGGCTTTGCTCACGGGTTCGTCGTTTTGTCAGAGCAAGCCGACGTGCTGTACAAGACGACGGAGTACTATGCGCCGGAGCTTGAGCGGTGTATCCGATGGGATGATCCCGATTTGGCTATCACGTGGCCGATTGAGGGCGAACCTATTCTTTCGGCTAAAGATCAACAAGGTCACATGTTTGCCGCAGCCTCACTCTTTCCCTGATGCAACATTTCTCTACGTCGCCCAAAGAAATTGTCGCCAGCCTTTGGCGCAATCGTTTCCTTATTGTGCAAATGAGCAAGCGGGAAGTCATTGGGCGGTACCGCGGTTCAGTCATGGGGATCGCCTGGTCTTTCTTCAATCCCGTGCTCATGCTGGTGGTCTATACATTCGTCTTTTCCGTCGTGTTCAAGGCTCGCTGGGGGGGCGCGGGCGAGGAAAGTAAGGCCAGTTTCGCCATCATTCTCTTTGTGGGCATGATCGTGCACGGTTTGTTCGCCGAATGTGTCAATCGCGCCCCAGGCCTTATTCTCTCCAACGTGAATTACGTCAAGAAGGTGCTGTTCCCGCTGGAGATTCTGCCGTGGGTTGCCATGGGCTCAGCTTTGTTTCATGCTACGATCAGCTTGGTGGTGCTGCTGATCGCGCAACTTATGTTGAACTTCTCGTTGCCCTGGACTGCGGTCCTTTTTCCGCTGGTTGTCCTACCGCTACTGATTGCCACGATGGGGTTTGCCTGGATTCTGTCTGCCACGGGAGTGTTTGTTCGCGACATTGCTCAGACCACGGGGATCATCACCACGGTCCTGCTGTTTCTATCACCGGTGTTCTATCCCGTGTCCATCCTCCCGAAGGAGTACCAGGGATGGCTGTTGCTCAATCCACTTACCTTTGTCATCGAGGAAGCACGGAACGTCCTTATATGGGGAAGAATGTTGGATTGGGTAGGCTGGGGACTCTCTTTCATAGCCAGTATAACGATTGCCTGGGCGGGGTTCTGGTGGTTTCAGAAGACTAGAAAAGGGTTTGCTGATGTCCTCTGAGAGTCTCATGAAAGAATCCTCAATTTCCTCGCATGAAATGGATACCGGGGATGGAGGAGTCCAGATCCAACGAACAGCTGGTGATATGGCCATTCGCGTTCAGAACTTAAGCAAGTGTTACCAGCTCTACGACCGACCAGAAGATCGGTTGAAGCACGCGATCTATCCACGCCTGCAGCGATTGATGGGCATGGAACCCAAGACCTACGCCAGAGAATTCTGGGCCCTGCGGGATGTGTCCTTCGAGGTGAAAAAGGGTGAAACGGTCGGGATTATCGGGCGCAACGGATCAGGCAAATCGACGCTTCTGCAGCTTATCTGCGGGATATTAGCTCCAACATACGGTACGGTAGAAACCAACGGCCGCGTTGCTGCGCTCTTAGAACTTGGCGCAGGTTTCAACCCTGAATTTACTGGTCGGGAAAATGTCTACATGAATGGCGCGTTGCTGGGGTTGAGTAGGCAAGAACTCAACGCTCGCTTCGATGCCATTGCAGCGTTTGCCGATATCGGAGAATTTATTGAACAGCCAGTGAAAATGTATTCGAGTGGGATGTATGTTCGGCTGGCGTTTGCCGCGGCTGTCAGTACATTCCCTGATATTTTAATAGTCGATGAGGCACTGGCGGTTGGCGACATCGCATTTCAGGCAAAATGTATGGGCCGCATTCGTAGGCTGATGGAGGTTGGGACAACGGTCATATTCGTAAGCCATGATGTGAGCGCTGTAAAAGCCTTGTGTAATAGATGTCTGTATCTTGAGGCAGGACGGTCTATTAGCTATGGTAAGGTGGCGGATGTGACAGGCTTATATGTTTTACGGAGTCACATGGAAATCAATGCTGCCCTTAATTCTGAAAATCCTGCCGTAGGTGAAAACCTTTCTATTGCAGATGATGGTCAGTCATCGTGCACAGAGAAACAACCTAACAAATCTGATGTTGTTGTGAAGACTGATGCGCCAGTAGACTTTGGCCCTCTAGCAAATCGTTATGGGGATGGGCGTGTTACCATTCTCGATGTGAAGCTTTTGGGTAGGAAGGGAAGTCCCACAGATCAACTGGAAGTGGATGAGCCCTTTCAGGTCCAAATCGCCGTACGCGTCAACGCAGATCTCCCTCAAGTTGCCTGGGGGTATTCAATGCGTGATCTGAAGGGGCAAATGCTGGTTGGCACGATGTCGACGTCTGACCCAGCAGTAGCACCTCAGCCGGCAAAAGCAGGGGACACGCTCATATTCAGTATCAGAGGGAAGAATGCTTTGCGTGCCGACGGCTACACGCTAGTTGCCGCTATCGAATTGCCTGTGGTGAGGAACAAGCAACACATATTCCTGGAAGTAGTGGAGAACGCCCTGGTTTTCAGGAGCGTTTGGCCAGCCGATGCACTTCATTTGTTCCCTGCGTTCGTCAAGACTCCCGTCCAGTTTGACGTGCTTTCTGTCGCGGACGAAGGACAGTCTGCAAGGATAGGCACATGAACCGAGGCCGCCGCTAGAAAGTTCGTGGGATCGGGTCCAGCGGCTTTTGCTAGTGCGCAACGACCTGCTTTCCCTTCCTCTATGATCGCCATAATCGGCCATCCTCTGTATCTTGACTTTGTCATCGGCATTCTATAATGGATCCTGCCAGAAAACCCACATGCGTGCCACTTACTGGAAAGAAAGCCTGCGGATATAGAAAGACAGCGATGGCAAAAATTCAAATTGGTGGTGCGGGAGGCGCACCTTCAAATGGTTTTATCAGATCGCTCAGGGAGTCTGGCAGAGGGGACTATCTGATCGGAACATCCTCTGAAGTTTCTGATCTATTTCTTGCTGATGTCGACGAAAGGTATCCGGTTCCGGCGGCTGTAGACCTTGCGTATCCTGACGCGCTGTTGCGGATGTTGCTGAAGGTCAGGCCAGATTTTATTCATGTACAAAATGATTTTGAAGTCAGGGCAGTTTCGCGGCTACGCGAACAGGTTGTATCTTCAGGTGTGAAATACTATTTGCCGGCAGCCGAGACAATTGAAAATTGTGTCAATAAGGAAAAGTCTTACGCAATTTGGGAGCGTGTCGGCTTGCCCGTTCCCAAAACAATGTTGCTGCACGGACCAGATGATTTGAAAAAAGCCTTTGACCGGTATGGCGATACCATTTGGGTACGGGCGATTGAGGGTGCTGGTGGGTGTGGTGCTCTTCCGGCAAATAATTATGACTTTGCCAAAGTCTGGATCGATCGCTTTGCTGGGTGGGGGGAGTTTACCGCGTCTGAGCTGCTAACCAAAGATTCCGTAACCTGGCTTTCTATTTGGCACGACGGTGAACTTGTGGTTGCTCAATCTCGCAGGCGCCTCAGTTGGAATTTTGGCAATCGAACGGTGTCTGGCGTGACGGGAATTACCGGTGTGAGTGAAACGTATTCAAATGATAGGGTAGATCGTATTGCACAGGATGCCATTTTTGCTATTGACTCCAAGCCGCACGGCATTTTTGGGGTTGATATGACTTATGACAAGTCCGGTATTCCTAATCTAACCGAAATCAATATTGGCCGCTTCTTCACCACACATTATTTTTTTACCAGGGCGGGACTTAACCTGCCGAAAATCTATTGTAATATCGCGCTTGATGGAAACTTCGTAAGCCTGGATAAGCGTACCAATCCCCTGCCCGATGGATTGGTCTGGATTCGTGGAATGGATGTAGAACCAGTGTTGACGACGCGCGATCAGCTTGAAGCAATGGCACTAATGGGGCCATGAACGAGCTAGCGGGAAAGGTTATTCTGGTAACGGGTGCAAATGGGTTTATTGGCGCACATCTGGTGACGAGACTTTCCGAAGTCGCCCGAGTAAAGCTGTTGTTGTTTTCAACCCAACCTCGGCAATCGACGCGGCAAGATGTGATTTGGCTGAAAGGTGAATTAGCGCGGCTGACACCGGATTACTGGCAATCCCGAGACATTGGCCATATAGACTATGTTTTTCATCTGGGTGCGTTCATTCCAAGACTAGCTGCCGAAGCCAACCGAATCAGCAACGCCATTGAGGACAATGTACTGGGAACGCATGCGCTGCTTCAGAGTTTACCAGGAAAGATCCAAAAGCTTATTTTTTCAAGCACGATTGACGTTTATGCTCAGTTACAAAATGAAGAAGTCTTAACTGAGCGCTCGCCAGTAAGACCAAGCACTCTCTATGGTTCATCCAAACTATTTTGTGAGCACTTGATTTCTGCGTGGGCGGAAGATACCGGCAACAACTATGCAATCCTTCGCTATGGCCATATTTTTGGGCCGGGTGAGGAACGGTATGGAAAGCTTATCCCGATGATCATTCGTAATCTGCTGGCAGGCAAGGCCCCCATTATTTATGGGGACGGAAGTGCGTTGCGCGATTACCTTTATGTTGGCGATGTAGTTGAGGCGACAATCAGAGCGGCGCTCGTTCAAGGTAATCTTGAGCCCACCAATATTGTCCATGGGAAATCGACTACGGTCAAAATGATCGCACGTCATCTAATTCGCTTGGTTGGGAGTGACAAAGAAATCGAATTGTTGCTTGATAAGCCAAATGGTAGTTCGATGCGATTTGATAATCAGCTGATGACAAGATCGCTTGGAAGTTGGACGATGACGAGTTTGGACGAAGGCCTTGCCGCAGAAGTCGCTGCATTCAGGGTTCAGTAAATGAGTGGCAATGAGCAGAAAAGGGTTGAGTCTGTGTCCGATTGGTATTTGAAAGAGCAGCTAGATTTTGATAAGCGGTTGATCCGGTTCCGGTATGAAACCATCAAACCTAAACTGGTCGGATCTCGGGGGCTTGAATTGGGGCCTGCGGAAGGGGAGATGACCCAATTCCTGATTGATGATTTCGACCAGTTAACGATAGTTGAGGGGGCTGCGGATTTGCTGGCTCAGATTCCTGATCGCGTGAATTTGGTGAAGGTGCATTCGCTGTTTGAAGATTTTCAGCCGCAATCCTTGTTTGACTCGATCGTGTTGGAACACATTTTGGAGCATGTCGGTGATCCAATCGGCTTGCTGAACCGCGTCAAAAAATGGCTGGCCCCGGGTGGAAAATTGTTTTTGGGGGTGCCCAATGGAAATTCGATTCATCGATTGGTTGCCGTGAAGATGGGGTTGCTCGATCATGCCTGCCAATTAAACGCGCGAGACCATTCTTTAGGGCATCGTCGGGTTTATACGCTCGATACATTCCGGGCTGATATCGAAAAGTGCGGGCTTAGAGTTCTTGAAATGGGTGGAGTGTATTTTAAGCCGTTGTCCAACAGACAAATACAGGAACATTGGTCTGAAGAAATGATCCAAGGATTTTACGAGTTGGGTAAGGATTTCCCCGGGTATGCGGCGGAAATATATGCCGTGTGCGCTACATGAATGGCATCGAACGTATTTTTGTGGATTTGGATGGCCCGGTGCTGGATGGCAAGAAAAGGCACTATTTTTGTTATCGAAGCATTCTTGAAAGATCTGGCTATGTACCTATCGGAATCGACGAATATTGGGGAAAGAAAAGGGCCCAGATCGATCGCAAAGCTTTATTGCGTTTGTCGGGTGCGGAAGGGATTTATGCTGACTTTCTTGCGGCGTGGTTGCTATTGATTGAGTCTCCAGGAGCGCTAGTATTGGATGAAGTGCAGGATGGCGCAGCCGAATGCTTGCATGGTTGGAAGGAACAGCGGCTAGAACTGGTTCTGGTAACGATGCGGAGAAGCAAGCAAGCCCTTGAAGACCAATTAAAACTGCTGGGGTTATATCCCATCTTCAATACCGTAGTGGTTTGCGATCCTATCAACGGAAGTAAAGCTGGTGAGGTTTTAAAGATATATCATGATGAAAGGCTGGGGGAGCATTCTTTGTGGATTGGCGATACCGAGGCTGATTGGGAGGCTGCCCAGGCTTTGAGTTGCAATATCGTCCTGGTTGCAAATGGATTACGTTGCGAGGATTATCTTGGAACGTTGAAGGGCGCACTGGTAGTCCCGTCGATAGACTCTATTGTATTGCCGCATACTTAACAAACCGGCAACTGTTACGAGAAAATCTCCATGAGCCCACCATCGTCAATTCAGGGGTGCCGAATTATCGAGCTGCCAAAGATTCATGATCCTCGCGGAAATTTAACATTTGTCGAGGGGGGACGTCACATCCCATTTGATATTAAGCGAGTGTATTACCTGTACGACGTTCCAGGGGGAGAGTCTCGAGCAGGACACGCCCATAAAACGCTCGAGCAGTTATTGATTGCCATGTCAGGAAGCTTTGATGTTACCCTCGACAATGGAACTGTTCGCCAAAAATATCACTTGAATAGATCCTATATCGGTCTCTATATCCCGAACCTGTTATGGCGTGAGATTGACAACTTCTCTTCGGGTGCAGTGTGTATGGCCCTTGCTTCCGACTGCTACGATGAATCAGACTATCTCCGGACACATGAAGCGTTTTTAAGTTTCATCAGAAAGTCGACGTGAGAGTTCCATTTGTAGACCTAACGGCTGCCCACCAAGAACTCAAAGACGAGATGGTGGAAGCATATCGGAGAGTTCTGGATTCAGGTTGCTATATTCTTGGGCCGGAACTGGAATCTTTTGAAGCAGAATTTTCCGCCTATTGCAGTGTCAAGCATTGTATCGGTGTTGGGAATGGTCTCGATGCTATCGCTCTGACACTTCGAGCCTATGGGATTGGTCCGGGGGACAGCGTTATTGTTCCCGCGAATACCTATATAGCAACTTGGCTTGCGGTTACGCATGTCGGTGCTGAGATCATACCAGTAGAGCCTGATGAACTAAGTTACAATATTGATCCATGCTGCGTCGAAGCTGCCGTTGCGCCGAACACTAAGGCCATTCTTGCTGTCCATTTATATGGCAGACCTGCCGATATGGATGCGCTTGCGCAAGTAGCTCGCAAGCATCATCTCTTACTTATCGAGGATGCTGCCCAGGCTCATGGAGCACGATACAAGGGGCGCCGAGTAGGCTCGCTTGGCGATGCAGCCGCGTTTAGTTTTTATCCCACTAAGAATCTGGGAGCTGTAGGGGATGGTGGCGCGGTCACAACTAATGACACCACGCTAGCCGATAGGATACGGTTATTGAGAAATTACGGCTCACGCGAGAAATACATCAATGAGCGCATAGGGTTCAATTCAAGGTTGGATGAACTCCAAGCTGCGCTGCTCAGAGTCAAGCTTTCAAAACTTGATGAATGGAATTCGCGCAGAAGAAGAATTGCTAATCAATACTATAAGTCTCTCTCGATGGAAAGACTTCTGGAGATATCTCTGGCCGATAGTGTTTCGGAGCCGGTCTGGCATTTGTACGTTGTACGCCATGCTAAGCGAGAGAAGTTAATGGAAGCGTTGTTTCGGGCGGGTGTCGAAACGTTGATCCACTACCCAGTCCCACCCCACTTATCACAGGCATATGTTGCTCACAATCAATCTTATGGCCATCTGGCAATTACTGAGAGACTTGCTCGGGAAGTAGTAAGTTTGCCGATGGGGCCACACCTGAGTGAGAGCCAGGTTAATTGGGTTGTTAGAGCTTTAAGGGATGCCACCGAATATGTTTGATTAATCGGTCCGTACTCGCGGAAGAACTTAAGATGTACAAGTTTGTTTCAGATCTCGAGAGCGAAGTCTTGCAACGAATACAAGAACAAGACTTTGATGTTGCATTAAACTTGATCTGTGATTTTGTGACAGACGTGTTGAGAAGTGAGTTGTCCCTTGCAAACGTATTTGGTTCTAAGTGCCTTGATAACCTGTGTGAACGCATTGGATTGGAAGTGTGGAGAAGCGAGCAGAAAGTTCAGGAGGGGGAAGGGCGCGTCGATAGGAATCTTGATGTCTTCGTCGCTACAGAGTTGTACCGTGAGGGGGGGCACACCGCTGTTATTGAGCAGATCATTGGCGCCCAGCCCGAAAGAAATCATAAGATTCTATTAACGGATATATTCAGACGCGCTGATTACCAGTCTATTTGTGAGAGATTTGCAGGTTTAAGAGTTTCTATAGAATGTGCTCCAAAAACAACACTATTGGATAAACTGAAATGGCTAAGGGGAAGGCTTGTATCTTTAGGTCCATCAAGAACGTTCTTATTCAATCATCACCAGGACGCCGTGGCAATTGCCGTCACTCAGCCGAAGCTAAACTCAGAAGTTATTTTCTACCATCATGCCGACCATCAGTTATGTCTTGGTGTCTTTTTGACATCGGTGGTTCATGTTGATCCACACAATCTTGGCTTTTTCAACTGCCGCAACAAACTAGGCATTGACCACAATATCTATTGGCCTCTGGCATTTAAAGACAGCGGACCTCGCCCATCAAGTCTCTTATTCCTCAGCGAGGGGATGTTAAGAACATGTAGTTCCGGCAATAGTGGAAAATTCGAGCGACACTATCGATATAGCTACCCTGAAGAAGTGCCGAATCTCCTTAAAGTGACTGGAGGTGTGCACATCCATGTTGGAGCGTTGTCTTCAAGAGCTATGCAGGTGATTCATGATGGGCTTGAAAAGCGTGGGATTGCAAAAGAGCGCTTTGTATTGATCCCTTGGGTTCAGAGTCTATGGCATACGATCATCGAACAACGAGTTGATCTCTATATAAGCTCATTCCCCTTGGGCGGCGGACTAGCTGGTGTTGAGGTGATGGGATCAGCTACTCCTATGGTAGTGCATGAGAGCTATTTGTCCAGGTTTCATGGTGGCAGTGATTTAGTCTACCCTGAGGCATTCAAATGGAAAACTGTGTCGGAACTCTATGAGTTTTTACAAAGGCTAACTCCGGACAAGCTGGCACAACAGGCACTCCTCGCCAGGAGGCACTACGAACAGTACTACTCCATCAATCACCTCAACAAGGCGCTTTCTGGGGCCGTCGATCTGACACCGTTACCACTTGGAGCATATACACCGAATTTGTTGCAGAGATATCTAGATCAAGAGAGGTATATAGCAGAAGAAGTTGCAGCTCCACGGGAGGGGCAGATTGCGAGTTTGAATCAGGCGCTGGCGGAACGGGAGGGGCAGATTGCGAGTTTGAATCAGGCGCTGGCGGAACGGGAGGGGCAGATTGCGAGTTTGAATCAGGCGCTGGCGGAACGGGAGGAACAGATCGCTCAGATTCTAAGCAGTAAATCCTGGCGCTGGACCAAGCCGTTAAGAGATTTTCGTGGGAGTTTTAGCGCGGGCTTACCCAACATAGTTCGCCGTAACATTTCAGATCAATCGCGAATCGTATGGCGCAGTCTTCCATTATCCGTCTACAGAAAGCAAAAGCTCAAAAGCTATCTCTTCAGCCGCCTTCCATTCTTGTTTAGCTGGTCTAATGCATATCAAACCTGGAAAATTTGGAATGGAGCGTATGACGACAGCTCAGGGACTGACCTGTCTAAATTGGAACAGTCATTTTTCACTAATGCCACATATATACCACTCCTACAAGCAACGCCGCTGAAGAGCAAACCGGCAAGAGTCATCTGTTTCTATCTTCCGCAGTATCATCCCATTCCAGAGAATGATGCCTGGTGGGGCGAGGGGTTCACGGAGTGGACAAACGTGCAGCCCGCAATGCCTCAGTTTGCTGGACACTATCAACCGCGTGTGCACGGCGAACTTGGTTATTACAACTTGCTCAACCCTGCTGTGCAACGTCGGCAAGTGGAACTCGCAAAACTTTATGGCATTGGGGGGTTCTGCTTCTATTTTTATTGGTTTGGCGGAAAGCGTTTACTGGAAAAGCCAATAGAAAATTACCTGAATGACAGGAGACTGGATCTTCCCTTCTGCTTGTGTTGGGCAAACGAGAATTGGAGCCGCCGGTGGGACGGCCTAGATAGCGAAATCCTCATTGCGCAGCAACACTCACCTGAAGATGATGTGGCTTTCATTCGGTACGTTTCACGCTATATGTGCGATACTCGCTATATCCGGATCGGTGGGAAACCGCTCCTTCTTGTGTATCGCCCTAGCCTTCTGGCATCGGCAAAAGAAACGGCTCAGCGTTGGCGCGGCTGGTGTAGGGACAATGGTGTGGGGGAAATTTATCTAGCCTATACTCAGTCTTTCGAGACCCTAGATCCCAGCCAATATGGGTTTGATGCCGCCATTGAGTTTCCCCCGAACAATTCCGTACTGCCCAATATTACTAATACTGTCACCTCTCCTGAGAGGAGGTTTCGCGGTGTAGCGTACGATTGGCGCGTGCTTGCCGCGCGAAGTGAGAAATATCAGCACCCTCAATATAGGCTCTTTCGCGGTGTATGCCCAGCTTGGGACAACACTGCGCGACGAAAAAACCGAAGCACCGTGTTTCTACACAGCACACCGTCGCTTTATAAGCGTTGGCTGAAAAACGCCATTCAGGACACCGAGAAACGATTTGCCACGCAGGATGAACGATTGATCTTCGTGAACGCCTGGAACGAATGGGCCGAAGGAGCTTATTTGGAGCCGGACGCTCGTTACGGCTATGCCTACTTACAGGCTACGAGGAACGCGTTGAGCGGCGATAAAGATGGTCTGAATGAAGAAGGCAGAAAAATCGTCTTGGTTGCTCACGACGCCTACCCTCATGGCGCGCAGCTTCTCTCCTTCAATCTGGCAAAGACACTGAGACACGGGTTTGGGTTCCATGTCGACATGATTTGCTTGGGAGACGGTCCCCTGAAAACGGAATATGCCAAATGGGCAACCGTGCATGATCTGGCCAGGGTAGATGTGCGTGGGCCAGAGGCAATCGCACTTGCCAGGAGGCTTTATGAAGAGGGGCATCGCGCAGCCTTGGTCAATACGACCGCCTCCGGCTATTTCCTCGAAACACTAGCAACCAATGGGATTAAATGTATTGCACTGATCCACGAGTTGCGAGGTGTTCTAGATCAGCTTAGCTTACATGGGCACGCAAAATCCATTGCCACGCACGCAACACGAATTGTATTTGCAGCTGAAGAAGTCGCAACGTCTTTTAAGGAAGTTGCATCCGCGGACGTATCGAAGTTTGTGATCCGTCCGCAAGGACTCTATAAGCGGAGAAGCAAATTATCGGATCGTGCGGCTGATCGCAAAAATCTGCGCCAAAAACTAGGGCTTCCACAGGATACCCAGATTGTGCTGGGCGTTGGCTACGCGGACCGTCGCAAGGGAATTGATTTGTTTGTCGAAGCCGGGCTGAAGATGGCGCAACGCGTACCCCACGCCCGCTGGGTATGGATTGGCCATTGGGAAGAGACAATGAGTCGTGAGGTTGGCGAAAAGCTGTCCGAGTTCCCTGAGAAGAAGGATCGGTTCATTTTCCCCGGGTTACAGTCGGATACGGACCTTTTCTATGGCGGTGCGGATGTCTTCGCGCTCACTTCGCGAGAAGATCCATTTCCATCTGTGGTCCTTGAAGCGCTCGATGCCGAGGTGCCTGTCGTAGGGTTTGAAGGGGCGGGCGGCTTTATCGGGCTATTGAAGGAGGGGTGCGGTCAATTGGTTGCGAAAGAAGATGCGGCGGCCTTTGCCGACGCGATCAGCCATATTCTCACAACATCACATGAACGTGAAATGTTGGGGCTGCATGGTGCCAAAGTTATCAATGAGCGCTTTTCATTCCGGCACTATGTTTATGATTTGCTTGATCTGGTCGGGATAGAGATGAAGCGTGTCTCGGTTGTGGTTCCTAGCTTTAATTACGCACACTACCTTCAGGAGCGGATTTCAAGCATTACTGCTCAGCGTTACCCGGTGTTTGAGATCATTTTCCTCGATGACTGTTCAAATGACCATAGTGTGAAAGTTGCGAGAGATATTCTTGAAGCGCAATCCATAGACTATAAGGTAATTGTAAATAAAGAGAACTCGGGATCTGTCTTTAGTCAATGGAAAAGGGGTGTTGAACAAGCCCGCGGTACTCATGTTTGGATAGCAGAGGCTGATGACAGCTGTAGTCCTGCCTTCTTGACTGAAGTTGTGAATGGATTTGAGGATCCGGAGGTTGTTCTGAGTTATTGTGAAAGCAAACAGATAGATGAAGACGGACAAGTACTGGCAAACAATTATCTACCCTATGTTGCAGATATTGATGCAAAGCGCTGGCTTACTCCTTTCATAAACGGGGGGAGAGAGGAGGTGGCTGAAGCGCTCAGTATAAAAAACACCATACCCAATGTGAGTGGCGTTGTATTTGAGAGGAGCCGCCTGAATTCTATCTTGGACGACAATATTGACCTCATCCGCGCGTATCGGGTAGCGGGTGACTGGCTGGTCTACATATTGATGTTGAAAAGGGGGAAAATCGCATTCTCGCCTGCGCCTCTAAACCAACACCGGCGGCACTCTCTCGGGGTGACTATAGGAAATCGTAATAAGACCCAGCTTGACGAGATTCAACGAGTGCAAGCACTTGTCGCCCAGGAGTTTGAGGTTCCTCAGGAAAAGGTGGATGCAGCAAGAAAATATATCGAGCACCTCTCTAGACAATTTGGTCTTGGGTTTTCCTCCACAGCAACTGAGATGCTTGGAAAGCATTCATCGGGCTTGGTCAAACCGCTAAAAACATGACATGAACTAGCATGCCTTGCGGAGAGTCCCACTGTTCTTTGTTCCGCAAGAAGACATGATAAGGCGAAGATGAAACTATTGCAGAAGCTTATTAAAAGCCTGAGAGAACGGAAGTTGACGCAAGATGAATGGTTCAAGGCCGTAAGTCGCAGTTATTTGAAGCCACCTGTCACTGTGGATGGCAAGCCGTTGCCTAAATTCCCCTCTGACCAGATTCAGATCAATACAACAGGTCAGGCAGGAGTTGCTACGCTTAGAGAAGCATTTATCTTTTACCAGGACTGTGTTGAAAACTTCAAAGTCTTAGGATCGGCGATTGAGCCACACCATCAATTGCTGGATTATGGTATAGGCTGGGGACGAATCGCGAGGTTCTTCTTGAAGGAGTTACCGTTGGAAAACATCCACGGACTGGATGTAATGGAGGATTTTGTTGCAATTTGTAGGGAAACCTTTGGAAGTAACAATTTTCATGTAACGACTCCGTTTCCTCCGACAACTATTCCTGACGGCAAGTTTAATTTTATCGTGGGGTATAGCGTATTTTCGCATTTGTCCGAGGAGGCATGCTTCCGCTGGATGGGGGAGTTTCACCGCGTTCTGGCACCTGGCGGAATGATTGCGCTGACAACGCGCGGACGGCCGTTCTTTGACTTCTGTGAATCGCTCAGGGACAAAGGCCACTCTGGATACTTGCGGGCACTCTCAACGATGTTTGATGATTTTGGTGATGCTCGAGCCAGGTACGATCGGGAGGAGTTTGTCCACTCGAACAAGCAAGGTGTAAATGGCGGGGGAGCCATGACCGCTGAGTTTTATGGTGAGACATTCATCCCTGAGGGATATGCCCGCACCGCCTACGCGAAGCAATTTATATTACAGAAATTTCTCTTTAACCCCACAAGACAGACCCACCCGATTATGTTTTTCCGAAAGAAAGAGATCAGCAAAGAGCAGAAATAAGCTCTGATTCTGTGTGCAAAGACAGTAGCGTCCGGTTAAATCGGAAAAAGTTATTTGTTCGGCCGTAACTCATTGATTCTTGGTGGGGTCGGTTTTCTCTCCAAGTTCAAATCGGAGGCACGTTGGTTATTGCGCCAATGGCGCTCTGGTATTGGTTCTTAGCAATAGGGGTTCCCTTGTTTCCGGACACTACTGGTGCAAAGAATAATGCAGGAATCAAATGAGGCTGCCGACAAGCCCCGGAGGGATGGGGTGCGCTTAGAGAGCGTCGAGGCTTTGCGCGCGCTGGCGGCATTCATGATAGTCATTTACCATATGGTAATGTTGCCGAACATGCATCTTCCCGACTATCTGAATGTCATCAAGCTACATTTTGGTAATGGTGTGCCATTGTTTTATGCTCTGAGTGGATTTGTGCTCGGTTACGGGTATCTCGATAAATTGAATGATCGGTCGCAGATGATGCGCTTCTATATCAGACGATATTTCCGTATCGCACCATTGTTCTACACAATGATCGCGGTCTGGCTCGTCGTATCCAGGCTGAAGTGGGGCAGCGTCCCAGTATCCTTTCATGATGTGGTCATTAATGTCTCTCTGCTTTTCGGGCTGGTTCCGGGGAAGCATGAAAGTATCGTGTGGGCTGGCTGGTCGATTGGGGTTGAGATGCTCTTTTATTTGCTGTTCCCGGTCATTGCAGCCCTCGTAAACAGTGTGCGTGCAGGGATACTCGCAGTGACACTCGCAATTCTGGTGTCATCTTCATTCTTTTCCGCTGCGAGCGCTATGAATGTCGGTTCCTATGCGTATTTGAACATTATTACCCATCTGCCAACCTTTCTGTCTGGAGTATTGGCGTATCTTATCTGGAGGCAAACTGGGTTTGCCCAAAACGTCAGGTTAGGTCTCGCACTATTTGTGACAACATTTGCTGCAATTGTGGCGGTTGTATATGAACCATCTGTTTATGCTCTGCTGGTTTCTGCGAAAGGAGTTCGATTGGATCTCTATATTTGGAGCATGATGTTCATGGGACTTATTCTTGCCATGTGCTTTTGGCCAACCAAAGTATTTGTTAATCGTATCACGACGGGAATAGGGCGGGTTAGCTTCAGTTTCTATTTGCTCCATCCGCTAATCATCATTTTGTTGCTCGATGTTTACTCAAAAATTGGACAGCACCTCGGTGGAGGTTTAGGGAACTTCCTTGCATGTACTGCGGTGACTATTGCGTGCGTTGGTCTTGCGGCCACTATTTCATTCCGAATGATTGAGTTGCCTGGAATGAAATGCGGAAAGCGGTTGGCTATTGAATATTAGGCAAGTGTATTGGGTCGCGTTAGCCCTCGTGTTGGCTGCGTGGTTTGCAGATAGCCCGGTCAAAGTAACCCCCTCTGATTCACAGTCGAAGCCCAAATTGGAAGTCACCAAGGCTGTTGAAGATCCCACGCCGTTTGGGGTGTCGGGTGATCAATGGAGTCCCGGTGGGAAATGCAACATTGAGTATATCAACGGGACGCCTCTCACGGCTGCGGCGTATAGCTTAAGTAAAAAGTCGACTGTGCTGTTAGTGGGCTGGGCGTTGGATCTAGAACAAAGAAGGTTGCCAGACTCCGTCATAATGCGATTTGCAGGAAAAGACGATACAAACTATTTTGCCCTTTCCCGCACCGGGTTAGCCAGGAGCGATGTTAGAGATTATTTCGGCGCCCCGGAAGCCTTGGTTGCATCAGGATTTGAGGCAAATGTAAACTTGAATGATCTTCCAGCTGGTGATTATGTCTTGAGCCTAATAATGAAATTCGTGGATGCTGCCTTTGTTTGTGACAATGATCGTAGGATTCTAGTGCGTTAGAGTGCGATGTCATGAGGCAAGGCAGCTATCTTAGGGAAATAGAAGCTAGAATCACTTTGGGTTCTATCTTCACGGCATTTATAAAGAACGATTATATCCAGAAAATTGGTAGTCCAATGGTATGGACCGCTTCACTCCGTTCCTTGGCAATTGCGGCGCTTGTTTTCTCCGCCTTCATAACATTCCGGTACATCCAGCAACCTATCGTAGAGCCCCATGCTTTTCGACAAGCCCAAACCGCTTTGACAGCGTATTGGATCTTGAAAGAAGGATGGATGCTTGCGTATCAGACTCCTGTCGCTGGTTTCCCTTGGTCCATTCCTTTTGAATTCCCAATCTACCAAATGATAGTTGCGGCAGTGTCTGCCGTCACCAGCTTGGACCTTGTGGCTGTGGGGCGTGTGGTCAGTTTTGCGTTTCTCGTAGGTTGTGCGTGGCCGGTTTTTGCGATCAGTCGGCGGTTAACGTTGCCTGATAGTGTGCCTTGGGTATTTTGTGCAGTGATGTGGACTTCCCCGCTAAGTGTGTTTTGGGGACGGACTTTTATGATCGAGACAACGGCGGTGTTTTTCACCTTAGCCTGCATACCCTATGCAATGGATTTAATCAGGCGAGACGGTGGATGGCAAAGCCCAGCTCTCTTTGTTGGTTTTGCCTCTTTGGGCATTTTGCAAAAGGCAACAACATGCGGGCCGGTGTTGCTGTTCCTTCTGCTAGCAGCCGTTGCTATTACTGTCCGCGAAAAGGGGGTTGGCTGTCAAGCTTTGCAACAGCTGGCGCTTCCAATTGCGACCATGAGCATTCCGTTAGCTATCGGAGCTGTGTGGGCTCATTATACCGATACGGTCAAGATGGAGAATCCGCTTGGAGCAGGGCTTACTTCCCACGCGCTCGTTCAGTGGAATTTCGGTACGCTGGGGCAACGGTTGGACTTCAACACGTGGCGATTAGTGGTTTGGGAACGATTGATGGGACGGAATGTCGGTGGAATCATAAATTCGATGGTATTGATTTTGCCTTGGATAGTTGGGGGGCGGCATCGCCGCTTCGCATGGCTATCCTTTGCCGCCGTAGCCTTGTTTTTATTGCCTATTGGGATTTTCACAAATTTGCATTTTATTCATGACTATTACCAGGTCGCCTGCGTCGCATTTCTGAGTGCAGCGGTATCGATCGTGATTGGTGGATGGCTTGTGAATATTTCAGGGAAGACGCTGCTCGTGCCTGCAGTGACGATGATGGTTATGTTGGCGAATATTACCGAGTTCAATGCGATCTATGGAACTGGGATGGCGCGTTCATTGCACGAATCTGATCCACGCTCAGTTAAGGCTCATGCGATTGCAAGTTATCTGCGTGAACACACTCCGGCTGACAGTGGGCTCGTTATTTTTGGCCAGGACTGGAGCAGTGAGGTCGCGTTTCTGTCACAACGGAGGACCATGACATCGCCTGTGTGGTTTCTTGAGTATAGAAATACCTGGGAGCACCCAGGGGCTTATTTGGGGTCACTCTCGCTAGGGGCGATTGTGGTTTGTCCGTCGAGTGGCGGTTTTCCCAATGAGGCTGATGTCGATGCACGTGTTACACGAGAATCGGGTTGGCGTGTAGAGCGGGTGAGTGATTGCCAGATTCTGCTTCCAAGCAATGGACGGGAATGATGGCGCGGAGTGATGTGAATGATTTTCTTGCCGAGCGAACTGCGATAACAGTGGAGAAGTTGTTTTGAGTCTCTGTCCTCTGGTTATTGACCTTGACGGCACCTTGCTCAATTCTGATCTGCTCATAGAGTCGGGTGTTGCCTTTGCGCGAGCCGAACCATTCAAGGTGTTCTCTCTGCTGGGCTGGCTGGTCTCATGTGGAAAGGCTCAATTGAAAGAACAGCTTGCTCTC
This sequence comes from uncultured Nitrospira sp., assembly GCA_902500775.1. Lineage (GTDB taxonomy): Bacteria > Nitrospirota > Nitrospiria > Nitrospirales > Nitrospiraceae > Nitrospira_D. Next base: position 3,380 of record CABVRZ010000012.1, on the reverse strand, counting down.
AAGGTTGAAGTTGATGTAACCACCTTGCCGTATAATGCACAGCTAGTTGAATTTATAGAAGAGGAGCGTCGTAAAGGTCGGGAAATTGTTTTGGCAACCGCCACTCATCGACTCTATGCAGAACAGATCGCTACACATCTCGGTATTTTTGATCGGGTTATCGCGACGAATAAGGAGACGAATCTTTCAGGTAGGAACAAGCGAGATCGTTTGATCGAACAGTTTGGTGAAAAAGGTTTCGACTACGTTGGTAACTCTCATGATGATCTCGTCGTGTGGGCTGCTGCCAGGAGGGCGTATGTGGTTAATCCCGCGCCGGGGGTTGTAGTGAAGGCCAAAGCGTTGGGGAATGTTGAGGGTGTTTTTGATGCGCCCCGCGAAAGAGTGAGACTATGGATTAAAGGGATGCGGTTTCATCAGTGGATCAAAAATCTACTGATCTTTGTGCCACTGTTGGCTAGCCATCAAGTTGGCCGGCCAGAATTGCTACTCAATGGGCTAGCGGCCTTCCTCTTCTTTGGGTTGTGTGCCTCCAGCGTGTATTTGCTGAATGACGTGCTGGACCTGCCAGATGACCGCCGTCATCCAAGTAAGCGCCACCGACCCTTTGCGTCTGGGCATGTGTCAATCAAGTCCGGGTTACTCGCGATTCCGGTCTTATTCTTGTCCGCCTTTGTGGGGGCATTGTGGTTGCTTCCCTGGGAGTTTACGGCGTCGCTGGCGGTCTATTACGTGCTCACCTTGGTTTATTCTATTTGGCTTAAACGCCTCATAATGGTGGATGTCGTTGTCTTAGCGCTGCTGTATACGTTGAGGGTCGTTGCCGGTACGTTCGTGTTTGGCGGGGTGCTCACGTTCTGGATGCTGGCCTTCTCCATGTTCATATTCCTGAGTCTGGCTCTGGTTAAAAGGTATGCTGAGCTTAAGGAGGCCAGAAACAAGGGTGAAACGGAAAAAACTGGCGGCCGTGGTTATTACCCGGATGACCTTGAAATGATTTCTTCGCTTGGCGGGTCTGCTGGTTACCTCTCAATCATGGTATTGGCGCTTTATATTCAGGACCCAAACACTGTTGTGCTTTATCATCACCCGCAAGTGATTTGGTTGGCATGTCCGCTGCTCCTTTTTTGGGTAAGCCGTATTTGGTTGCTTACCCATCGAGGCCACATGCACGACGACCCCGTGGTGTTTGCGATCAAGGATCGCGTTAGCCTGCTGGTGGGGATGCTGTTTGGTGCGATTTTCTGGGCTGCAACATGACTTCGGCCCTGCTTACGTCTTGGGGACGCTACCCTCGCTACGCACAAACGCCTCATGGCAACACGTGGCGGGGTGATCTGCACGCCAGGCTCATCCAGGTGACCAAAGCTCACGGCTGTACGCTCCCTTTTGGCAATGGGCGAAGTTATGGTGACAGCTGTTTGTCTGCGTCGAACCATGTTCTGTACATGCGCTCGCTGGATCGATTCATCCAGGCCGATTGGACAACTGGCGTCATCACCGCTGAAGCAGGTGTCAGTCTGGATGAAGTCCTTCGGGTTGCGATTCCCAATGGGTGGTTTTTACCGGTAACCCCAGGAACAAAATATGTCACACTGGGAGGAGCTGTTGCCAATGATGTGCATGGCAAGAATCACCACATGCGAGGTACGTTTGGCGGCCATGTTCGACGATTTGGTCTCGCGCGCAGTGATACTCCAGCGCTGATCTGCTCGCCGGAGCAGAACGCTGAACTCTATACTGCGACCATTGGTGGTCTTGGGCTTACCGGTATCCTTGAGTGGGTTGAATTGCAATTAATGCCTATTCGTTCAAGTCTGATCGAGACGATTCATATTCGCTTTAACTCGCTCGATGAGTTTTTCGCACTGTCAGCAGAGTTAGACCCTGCGCATGAATACGCAGTCGCATGGATCGACTGTTTAGCCAAGGCGGACTCGGTCGGTCGCGGGGTGTATATCGTGGGTGACCATGCGGGCAACGGAAGATTGGAGTATTACAATGAGCACGGATGGAGTCTGCCAGTCACTCCGCCATTGTCACTCATCAACCGGGGTTCCCTTCGGTTATTCAATACCCTGTATTACCGTGCACACAAGCCAGGGCGGAACAGGAGCTGTATCAGTTATGAGCCCTTTTTCTACCCGCTTGATCGTATTCTCAACTGGAATCGTATCTATGGCCCGCATGGATTTCAACAGTATCAGTGCGCCATTCCGGAGAACGATTCTGCGAGGGCAATAGCTGAGTTGCTTACGGTGATTTCCAGGGAGCATCAGGGTTCATTCCTGGCTGTGCTAAAGCGGTTTGGCCATAAAGAATCACCGGGCTTGCTTTCCTTCCCGTTGCCAGGGGTAACGCTGGCACTCGATTTTCCTGAGCAGGGCGAGACTACGGCGAAGCTTTTTGAAAAGCTAGATGCCATCGTGCGCACGGTAGCGGGGCGATTATATCCGGCGAAAGATGCGCATATGCTCGGGGTGGACTTCCGTACTGCCTATCCAGCCTGGGAGCGATTGGAAGTCCTGCGTGATCCAGCATTGACGTCGCATTTTTGGCAAAGAGTCACAGCGTAATGAAAAACATCCTGATCATAGGTGCCACATCTGCTATTGCAACAGCGTGCGCCAGACTGTGGGCGGAGCAGGGTGCGCACCTGTTCTTAGTAGCCCGAAGTGCTGAAAAACTCAGTCAAGTCTCCGACGACCTTGCAGTAAGGGGGGCGAGAGTAAATCGCCATGTCCTTGACCTGAACCAGTTCGAACAACATTCCGCCATGCTGGATGTATGTTACGCGACGTTAGGGCAGGTGGATATTGTGCTGATCGCACATGGAAGCCTGCCTGACCAGAAGATGTGCGCGGAAGATGCTGGACTGGCAGTGCGAGAGTTCACCAACAATGGCCTCAACGTCATTGCCTTGTTGACAGAGGTAGCTCGTCGTATGCAGGCCCAAGGCCAGGGCACCATCGCAGTTATTTCATCAGTGGCTGGCGACCGCGGGCGGCCGTCAAATTATCTATATGGTTCAGCCAAGAGTGCTGTAAGCGCATTCTGCAGCGGTTTACGGGCGAGACTATTCAAAGTGGGGGTACACGTCCTGACTATCAAGCCAGGATTTGTTGACACCCCAATGACGCAGGGCCTGCTGTTGCCCAAGGTTCTCGTGGCTACTGCGGATAAGGTCGCGTCTGACATTCTTCGCGCGGTCGACAGGAGGTGTGACACGATCTACACCCCGTGGTTCTGGCGGATAATCATGCTGGTTATTATTCATTTGCCGACAAGTGTTTTTAAACGATTAGGTTTGTGAGTTTTTTGGAGACGCGGATTCAAGTAGCCAGTGCATAATTTCAGCGACGACGTGATGGAGTAACCTC
>CABVRZ010000011.1 GCA_902500775.1 uncultured Nitrospira sp. | reverse complement strand
CTGTCGCAAACGGTAACCAGTTGAATCTATTCACGTGATCTCCGGACACTACTGTGGTGCTACCTATTTTTCCGAAGAGCAGATCGCACACGATCGATGGTGTCGTGAAGCGACGATCCTGTGAGACGGACGGTGTCATGCGACACTCGCCACACCGGTTCCAGTGGGGCCGGATCATCCGGCAGCCGTGGGATCACATGCCAATGGATGTGGGGGAGCTGATTCCCTAGGAGCTCATAGTTGATTTTCTTTGCTTGGTAGACTTCGGACAAGGCACTGGCGACATGGCTGACCTCTTCCATCAACTGAGCACGTTCGGGTGATGTCAATTGGAACAGTTCAGTGGCATGCCGATGAAAGATCAGTACCGTCCAGCCAGGGAAAAACTGGTCCTCGTGCAGATAGGCTTTGGATAATCCAAGATCCCCAAGGAAATGATCCGGGCCTGGCCAGGTTCCTGTACAGGCTTGACAACTCGAATCACTCACGGCTTGTTGACCGTCTTCCATTCTGCTTCCGTCAGAACCCCTTTCTTGATCAGCAGCTGAATCAGCCTATCGATCGTCTTGCGGTTTCCCGCTATAGCCAGTTCCGTAGGGTTCTCAGCAGAGGTTGCGCCACCAGGACGTTTTGCGTCGGGCAACACCCGCTTTTGTCCGAAGACCTTAAACGAAGGAGTAAACACCGCGACATAGTCTCGATTTCGGATTCGTACGTTCACGGGAAGGCTGTTCGTTTGTGGTAGGAGGTCTGGCGTAGAGCCAGCCGGGACATGAAAGTAGGGTTTCCCTTCGCCCGTCTGGCCGTCTTGGCTTAGCACATCGAATCGCTTCAGAAATGATTCCCCTGTTAACGCTTCGTGATCCTCTCCCGCCAAGTTGGTGATCTTATCGAGCACGATCACCAACGAATCGCTCGTAATCGTGTCCGGCGAAAGATTTCTGACGCTGACGTCGTAGCGGTATTCACTGGAGAAGTTATCGCGGCTTTTCAATGTGACCAGGACGTGGACTTGCCCGGTAAGCTCTGTCAGCTGGTCTGGGGCAGTGGCGAAGGTGTTACATGGGGCTATGGTCACGAGGGTCATCACGATGAGCCCGCATCGCCGGAACCAATTCATCATGTCACCATTCGATATTGAGTACGATTTGAGCATAGCAGACCAGGGAGCATTGAGCGAGCCGATTCCTCTTCGTCGTCGCCTTGACAGCTTCTTCCTTTCGACGATATTCTCGCTCGCATCCGCATCATTCTGTAGGTGCATCGATCACGCATGGCACGGTCTGCCCTCTCCCGGTTTCGCTCGTCAGGGATTTCGCGCTTGCTCGCGAACGCCTTGATGGATCTGTACGACTATCCTCATCCCCTTCACCGTGATCGAATCATCCGTGGCTATGACCGTCCCCATGCCGTGCGGACGGCGAAGATGTGTGTCGTAGTCGCAATACGCTTAGGGCATTCTGATGATCGGATTCGGCTCTATCACGTAGCCTGTCTGTTGCACGACCTCGGCCGCGCAGGTCTGGACCGACGACTCTTTGCCACAATCTGGTCTTGGGCCAAGCAACGAGGCATTCCCACGAGACCTCGTGAATGGCGAGCCCTTCATCCGACTACGCGATATGGTCGGGAGACAGAGGCATTTGTCTCGCTCTATCGAACGGACCTTATGGCTGCCGGTGTGATCGTGGATCGGTGGGCCATCGAGCAGGTTGAGATGAGGTTGGGATATGCCAGGCGCCTGGCGAGACGGTTGCGCGTGGTGAAGCCGACGTTAACAAAGCTGGGAGTCAGTTGGCAACCTTGGATGCAACAGGTGATGCTGTATTACTATTATCCCGAACGGTTAGCCAGAGCACAATCATGGGTGAAGCAGTTGGCTGAAATCCTTGTCGCCTGCGAGCAGTTCGAGGCGTATAGTAACCAGCGCCGAGGACGGGATTACTACGCCAGGAGCAAAGAGAGCTTGGTGGAGGCGTTTGCCTACCTGGGTAAGCTGGAGCAGGAAGGAATCCTGAGTCGTGAGGTCTTGAGTGCCGTGCGTGGGCTGACGGCGGAAGGGGCGTTTGACTCGATTCTTGAGACAGCGCGAGGTGCACCGCTGACCAGACATGATCGCCGGTATCTCCGTAGTCTGTCGATATAGGAGTATCCGATGGCTGTCCACACTGTGATGTTAAGCATTCAAATGGCCGGAGGGACTCAGATCGAAAATATTACAAAGTCTGTGGTGGCAGCCGTGACCGCATCGACGCTTCAAGCAGGAACGGTGACGGTCTTTGTCAAGCACACTACCGCCTCGGTGATGATCATTGAGGATGAGCCAGGAATCCGTGCCGACACGCATGCCTTTTGGGATCGCCTCATCCCGGCAGATTCCCAGTGGCGCCATAATACGATCAATCCTGGCGAAGACAACGGTCATAGTCATCTTCGCGGGCAACTTCAAGGGCCTTCTGTCACTATCCCATTTGCCGTCGGCGGCCTGCTGCTTGGAACCTGGCAGCAGGTTGTCCTCGTAGATTTTGACACGCGCGCGCGAATGCGTGAGGTGGTTCTTCAGGTGTTGGGTGAATAATGTGCGTGGATGTCTCAGGCTACTTCTTCTCCCTGTCATACTGAGTTCGACGGGCTATGCGGCGGACTGGGGAAAGCCGCTGGGTGCCATCTATGAGGGCCCTGAGGGAAGATCGCGCTCGGTGACGCCTTCCCCGGTGGAGCTTGGTGTCGATGAACGAGCGACGATCACGGTCTTCGAGCGAGCGACGAAGTCCGTGGTGTTTATCGCCAATACCGCGATCCAACAAGACATCTGGTCGCTCAACGTCATGGAGGTGCCGCAGGGATCAGGCTCTGGGTTTGTGTGGAACAAGCATGGGCACCTCGTCACGAACTTTCATGTCATTTATGGAGCGGATGCGATCAAGGTGACGTTGGCGGACCGAAGTGAGCATCAGGCCAAGTTGGTGGGAGCCGATCCCGATCACGATCTGGCCGTGTTGCAAATCCACGTGTCGGACGGGCAGTTGGAGCCGATGGCAATCGGCTCCTCCCATGATTTGCGTGTGGGACAAAAGGTCCTTGCGATCGGAAACCCCTTTGGCCTCGACCATACCTTGACCACGGGCGTGGTCAGCGCCTTGGGCCGGACCATTAAATCGATGTCCAATCGAACGATTGAAGGGGTGATCCAGACTGATGCCGCGATCAATCCAGGCAATTCGGGTGGGCCCTTGCTCGATAGTGCCGGTCGATTGATCGGAGTCAATACGCAGATCGTAAGCCCGAGTGGGGCCTATGCCGGTATTGGGTTTGCCGTTCCCGTCGATACGGTCAACCGCATCGTTCCTGAACTCATCAAGCACGGAAAGCTCATCCGTCCTGGACTTGGAGTCTCACTGGTACCGGACGCGATGGCGAAGCGGTGGGGAATCAAAGGCGTCATCATCGGAAAAGTGACTCGCGGCGGTGCAGGGGATCGTGCTGGCCTCAAGGGGGCCCGCGAAACGAGGATGGGACAGATTCAGCTCGGTGACATTGTGGTCTCCGTTGCCGGGAAAGCGGTGACGACGATCGACGATCTCATGGATGCGATGGAAGAGCACAAGATTGGGGATCAAGTCACTGTCGAAATTCTCCGCAGCAATCGGCGCGAGAAGATATCGGTGACGCTTCAGGCCGTCAACTAGCAAGACGGCAATTCATCACATCGGTATGGTAGGATCACCCAGATGGGAATGGTGAAGGTGTATTCATGAGTGATCGCAGTTCGTTTGATCAGCAAGCCCCACAAGACCGGAGCGATGAGCCATCGCTGAAGACTGGGACGGATCCGCTCGAATTGATTGAACAGTGTCTCGCGTCTTTTTCGGACGGCGATCCGCGGCAAAAGGTGCTGTACAAGCTCCGCCATGCTGTGATGCTGTCTCAAGCCGCTGCGCAGCAACGTGAGGTAGAGTTCAAAAAGGTTAGTGAAGTAGTGGCGAAGCTGACGGCTCCAGCCAATCGTATCGGGACATTGCTCGATATTCCGGCTGCGGGGCTCGCCCGTATTGTCGTTGGTGGGGCGGAGTATTATACCAATGTGGATCCTCGCGTGACTGAGGCCGACCTTCGGATCGGCACCCAAATCTTGGTCAATGAAGCCTATGCGGTCATTCGGACGCTGGGATACGATCGGAACGGGCCCATTTTGAAGCTGGCCGAAACATTACCGGACGGTCGCTTGCGGTTTGAACAGGACATGGGCCGGCAGTCGTTGATTTTACAGCGTTCGACGGATTTGATCGGAGTTGATCTCAAGGCAGGGGACCAGATTCGTATCGATCCCAGTCTCCGTATTGCTCTTGAGAAGCTGGTGGATCAGAAGGCCAGTCGTCATGTCCTGGATGAAACGCCTACGGTGACCTGGGAGCAGATCGGAGGACAGAACGAGGCGATCGCTGCGATTCGTAAGGCAATCGAATATCCCCTGTTGCATGCGGAGACCTTCGAACGATTCAAGTTTTCTCAGCCAAAGGGGTTTCTACTCTATGGACCGCCTGGCTGCGGTAAGACCCTTATTGGGCAAGCCGCTGCCGGTAGCTTGGCCAAGCAACTCAGCGAATCACTGCAAGGGCAGGTACCTGACAAGAATCGTCGCTCGCCAGTCACGAGCGGAGCCTTTCTTCATGTCAAAGGACCTGAAATTCTGAATATGTGGCTTGGAGAGTCCGAGCGGATGGTCCGCGATCTCTTTGAGCAGGCTCGGGCGAGGCGGAAGGAGGGGGCTCTGCCGTTTATCTTCATCGACGAGGCGGAGTCGATTTTAGGCACGCGACGTGCCATGCGCTCCTTCAATATTTCCAACACGCTGGTTCCGATGTTTTGTAGCGAAATGGATGGGATCGAGTCGTTGCAGGATGTCGTCATCATTCTGGCCTCCAATCGTCCGGACTTGATTGATCCGGCTGTCCTGCGTCCCGGTCGAATCGATCGAAAAATCAAAGTCAGCCGACCAAACAAGGTGGCCGCAGCCGAAATTCTGAAGGTCTATTTGACGGCGGATCTTCCACTCGATCTTCAGCTGGTACAGGATCGTGGTGGTGATTCGGCGCAGGTCGTAGTGTCGCTCGTCGACGACCTCATTGAGTCGATCTTCCGTCGAACGGACGAGACTCGTATGCTCTCGATCAAGCTCCGAAGTGGCCAAAGCACAGTCCTGTATCGGGGCGATCTTGTCAGCGGGGCGATCCTGGCCTCCATCGTTCAACGAGCGAAGGAAAAAGCAATTGATCGTACGGTTCAGTCGGGGCAGCCGGCAGGATTGTTGGAGGAGGATCTCCAGCTGGCTGTGTCGGAGGAATTCCGAGAGGGTGACATGTTGCCGCCGGACGATGCTGCCGAGGAGTGGCTCAAATTGCTCGATCATCATCCAGAACAAGTGGTCGGGATTTCATCCTTCCGACGAGGCCGTCAGGCAGAAGAACGGTTGACGAATCACATCATCTGAAGATCTGAATAGTGAGAAGTGAAAGGTGGAAACCCAAAGGGTTGCCCAAATCATGCGATACTTCGTGTTACATTTCACCGTTCACGTCTGACCAATTATGCGTCTGTTTGGCATCGAGACTGAATACGGTATCACCCGCGATGATGTGCCGGACATGGATCCGGTTGTTGAGTCGATGGAACTCGTGCGGGCGCATCTGGCTGCGTCCTTCGAACGGCGTTGGGACTATGCTGGTGAGGATCCTCATGAGGATGCACGGGGGTTTCGAGTCTCAGGCTTACAACAGGATAGAGAGGAGGATGAGTTTGCACAGCGTGATGCCCATCGCCCCTTCTCGTTCCATGAGATGAAAAGCGATCTTGTTTTGCCGAACGGTGCGCGATTCTACAACGATCACACGCATCCAGAATACTCCACACCTGAATGTCGAACGCTTCGCGATTTGGTGGCACATGATCGAGCGGGAGAACGGATTATGCATCGTGCCGCTCAGCGGCGTAACAAGGCGCTTGGTGGCACACCTGTTCGGCTCTATAAGAACAACACAGATTTTCACGGCCATAGTTACGGATGCCACGACAACTACCTCGTCGCTCGGGCCGTTCCATTTTCTGCTCTGGTTGCCGGTCTAGTGCCGTTTCTGGTGAGTCGGCAGGTGGTGGCTGGTGCCGGAAAGGTGGGGACGGAAGCGCAAGAGTCGCGGTATGTTCCAGGGCCGTACCAAATTTCTCAGCGCGCCGATTTTATGGAGACGGAGCTGGGCGTCGATACGATGCATAATCGCCCGATTCTCAATACTCGAGACGAGCCTCATGCGGATCGCCAACGCTATCGTCGGCTCCATCTCATCATCGGTGACGCCAATATGTGCGAGTATGCGACAGCACTCAAGGTGGGAACGACACAGCTCGTCCTCGATTTGATCGCACGAGGGTCCGTACCTGATTTGGAATTGGAGCACCCAGTGGCAGCGGTCAAACAGATCTCACGTGATTCGGACCTTCAAACAGTGGTCAGGCGACACAATGGACGCACGATCGCCGCGGTAGATATTCAAATACAGTACTATGAAGCCGCAACGAGAATGTTCTCCGGGAGCGACGGAGAATCCGATTGGGTCTTGAAGGAATGGGGTGAGACGTTACAGTTGCTGACGCATAATCGGCAACAGTTGGTTGGCAAGTTGGATTGGGTGACGAAACAGTGGTTGCTCGAAACGTTTCTGCGGGAAGAACGCCTTGAATGGGACGACCCGTGGCTGGCCAGTTTGGATCTGGAATATCACAATATCGATCCTGAGATGGGCCTCTACATGGGATTGGAAGCAGAAAGGAAAGCCTGGCGGCTGACATCGGCTGAGATGATCGAAGAGGCGATCCGAAACGGTCCGGCTGACACACGTGGTGGATTACGCGGCCTCTGCGTGCAGCGATTTCCGGAGGAGATTCAGTCGATTCAGTGGGAGCAAGTTCGGTTTAACGGTGGGCTCCGATCTCGTACGCTCGATATGTGCGATCTCTTCGATCCGCAAGAAGTGATGCGATGTGCCGGCCTCTTCAAGGAGGCTCAGTCACCGGTCGATGCGTTGACCGCATGGACTTCCAGAAAGGATAAGGAAATATGACCTACAGCCTGATACCGGAACGACGAGAAGGACCAACTGATCCCATGCCAAAATCCCCCAGTCCTCTAGATGAAGGAGGGGGACCACGCCGTCCAGAAACCGGATCACCTGACAAGGATAGCCTTCTGAAACGGATGCGGAGGGTCGATCCAAAGCAGGCGGAGCGATATCGGCAACGGACAGGAGAGTGATTGTGAAACGTAAGAAGTGCGGCGTGAAGGGTGGAAGATGGTTCCTGGACTATCGACCAGACACGGTTCACATTTTACGCCTCACGTTTAACGAGGTTAAGAATGCAGGGTGACTTGTATCAGCTCCTGAAGGATCAAGGATACGTATTGGGAATTGCGGGACAAGCCGGAGTCGGGCAGACCTTGACCATGGCCACGACGATTCTCGCGTTCAAATATCGCGACGGGGTGCTGGTGGCCGGGGATCGTCGTGCAACGGCCGGCAATATGGTGATGTACGATCGTACGGACAAGGTCTTGGAGATCGATCGCTATAGCGTCATGGCTATCGCAGGGGTTCCCGCAACCGCGTATGAGATGGCGCGCATTCTCGAACACTCCTTTAAGTACTATCGGCGCACACAACTGCAGGAGCTCAGCTTTGAGGGCAAGCTCCGAGCGCTATCCAAGCTACTGAAGGAAAATGTTCCGGCAGCATTAGCGGGGACAGGGGCTGTCGTGCCGATCTTTGCTGGATACGATCCCGAGCAAGAGACTGCAAAGATCTATTTCTACGATATCCTTGGTGCGGAATTTGAAGGAGTTGAGTATGCCGTGTCCGGATCTGGGTCTCCAACCATTCGTGGCATTCTCCACTATCTAAACACCTGGGGAGAACAGCCGCTCGGTGCAATGCCGGAAGAGCAGGCCACTATTCAGGCGCTGCGACTGCTCACGAGCGCTGCCGAATTCGATAGCGCAACCGGTGGAGTCAATCGAGAGGTTGGACTGTACCCGGTTGTGAAGCTAATTACCTCCAATGGCGTCACGACTATGACAGATCCACATCTCAGCTCGTTGTTTGAATCGAGCGTATCGAAAGGCAGGTAAGGTCCCCAGGCTATGTACGAAGAACCCTATCGGTGGGTCGAAGCAGTTGGGAATCGCCGGCAGTACCTTGATGGGCAATTTGTACAAGGAAGCCCGGTTGTCGGGGTGACATGTGATCAGGGTATTCTCCTGATGACGATGAGTAAAGGCACCCCCAAGCTCTATGAAATCTATGATCGTCTTGCCTTCGGTGGAATGGGCCATCCCGCCGATCTTGAGAGGCTGCGCTTCACTCTCTTGGAGATGGCTCATGTTGAAGGGTTCAATCGCTCTGCGTCCGATGTCACGGGGGGGCGCCTCGTCAAGTACGGGATGGCGCCGGTCGTCAAACAGGCGTTTGAAGAGGTGTTGAAAGCCCCATTCATCGTGAAGATTCTGCTGGCTGAGCTGAGTCAGAAATCTGGGAAAGACGGCTTCCTCACGATCAACTACGACGGAGTGTTCGAAGAGAAGAGTCAGTATGCGGTCCTTGCGGCCACGCCGTCAGTTGAGCAGCGGATGATGGAGTATCTTCGACAGCAGTCGAGCCGGTCCTTGAAAGAGGCGGTGGATGTTGCGATTCGCACCTGGGCCGTCGGTGATCAAGCGCAGAGACAGACATATGAGACCAAGGGGAATCACGATGATGCGAAGGGAAATTCCGACCAGTCAGTGATGGACTCTCAGACCCTGTTCGGCCATGTGCGCCAATGCATGACGGAAAAAGCACTCGAATGTGCACTGCTTGATCGCCATATGGCGGGAACTTCCAAATACCGGACGCTTGGGTCTCGTGAGTTCGAGACCTTGCTTCCCGAGGATCTGAGGGAGGCTCTCACGTAAGCACATGTTGAATCGTATTTTTGGTTTGGAGACCGAGTACGGACTCTTGATCCATGAGGACCGGCCGGACCATTCCCCCGCCTGGGTTGCCCATAAACTGAGGGATCATCTGTTCCAGGTCCAGCGTCGAGGGGTGATCGACCTGCACCATCGGGGCCATGATGAGCCGCCTGGAAACGGGGGATTTCTCACCAACGGCGGGCGGATCTACCTGGATATGGGACATTTGGAGTATGCCTCGCCGGAATGTCACTCCCTGGCGGACATTGTGGCGTCTGATCGTGCCGGAGACCTCTTGATACAGCAGACTATCGAAGATCTTGGTTTTGCTGATCATGTGTCGTTGATTAAAAACAACATTGATCATGAGACGGATGCGACCTTTGGCTCACATGAAAATTATCTCGTCTCTCGCCGGTTCCCCTTTTCGAGGCGCGGATTGGCGCCGCTTGTGACGTTTCTTATAACAAGGCAGATCTTTACCGGAGCAGGGCGTGTCGGTGCGGCAGGCCCTCAGGATGCCTGGATCCAGATGGACCGCCTGATTGTCCCACGTACGGCTGTTGGTGTTCGAGGTGATTCGACCCTGCCGTTTCAAATCTCCCAACGGAGCGACTATATCGTCAATGATTTCTTTGAGTGGGTGCAGCACAATCGGGCGATTGTGAATACGAGGGATGAGCCGTTGGCTGACCCCAATGAATATCGACGAATCCATTTACTCTTGGGCGATTCCAATATGGCTGAATATGCGACAGCCCTGAAGCTGGGTACGACTGGCTTGGTGTTGCAGCTTATTGAGGAAGGGTATGCGCCTCAGGAGTTAGAGATCGACGAACCGGTTGAGGCACTACAAGAAATCTCCCAGGACCAAGAGCGGAACTGGGTCATTCGGCTTCGGTCCCAACGAACCATGTCGGCGATTGATATTCAGGAACAGTTTCTTGATTGCGCTGTGCGGCATTGTCAGGGACAGGACGAGGAAACTGATTGGGTCCTTGCTCAATGGGCGTCAGTCCTTCGCGATTTACGTGGGGATTATGAGAAGTTGGTCGGCCGTGTGGATTGGGCATCAAAACTCTGGTTGCTGGAGTGTTTCAGAGAAGCGGAAGGGGTGGATTGGAACGATCCTCTGCTCAAGAGTTTGGATTTAGAGTATCACAACTTGAATCGTGCGAAGGGACTCTACTATGGGCTCGTGGAGGAAGGGAGAGTTCCTCGTTTGACGACGGATGCGCTGATTCGGATTGCGATGGATGAGGCTCCTAAGAATACCCGTGCCCACGGGCGCAGCACGCTGGTCAAGCATCTCTTGGGAGGGGGGACTCCGACGCATCCAGATCAACAAGGGAACCCTGATGGGCTATTCCCAGCCTATGTCATCAATTGGTCGATTTTCCAAGTTCGAGGTCGAGCGCCTTTTCCCATGCCAGATCCGTTTAAAACATATCTTGCTGATGTACGAACGCACCTCGAACCCATCATCGTCTGAATCGTTCTTGTGCAATGCTTGGCGCCCGTTTTTGTCTGGGGTTTTTGAGGTGGGGAGTGGTAAATTTGCGTGTGGGCTATCGCTGTTTCGTATGTGGAAGATGCGTCTGGAGAGGGTTGGGCTGTATCAATAGGTATGATCCATGCCGTCTAGGACTAGTCTGGTCGCATGCTACGTAAGAAGTCCACGATTCTGTTTTCTGCCCAGTAGGGATCTTCGTTTGGGCGTCTGCCTTGATAGAAACCACAATGTCCTCCGTAGCGAGGGGCGACCACTTGGATGTTTGGGTGTTGCTGAATCGACGGTACGGTAAACATTGAGTAGGGAATAAAGGGGTCATCCTGCGCCGTGATGATCAGCGTCGGTACCGCGATCTGCTTGAGCACATGTCGTGATCCAGCCCGGTCGTAATAGTCAGCGCCGTCCAGGTAGCCACCGTCACGAGCGGTATACACATCGTCGAATTCGCTGATCGTTCTGATCTTGTCGAGGAGCGAGAGATCCCATTTCCCCGGGAATAACGAAGCCTTTCGTCGCAAGCGCTCTTTCAGTTGTGTGACGAAGTGACGGTGATAAATCCAATTGCGCAGTTCTTCCAGGGCACGAGCGCAGACGGTCGGATTGATGTTTGGGCATACGGCAGCTACCCCGGCCAGAGCTAGTTCACTCTGTCCTAACTCCCCGGCGGCTTTGAGCACAAGGTTTCCGCCCATGGAGTAACCGACCAGCCAGAGTCGATCAAGGCCATCGTGGTGAATGAGTTCCTTCAGGATAGCGCGGTAGTCACTACTGAGTCCGCTATTATAGAGGGTCGGAGACAGATGCTCTGTCCCCCCACAGGTCCGTTGATTGAGCCGGATCACGTTGAACCCGGAACGAAAGGCTTTGGCTGCGATCCCCCGCATATATCGCGATTCGCTGGATCCCTCCAAGCCATGGACCAATACAACGGTGGGAAAGGCCTTGCGGTTGTTTTGCCAATGACAAAATCCTTGAAGCTGTGAATGTGGTTCAACGGAGAAGAGTCGCGATTCCTGTGGTAAGGCTATGAGCGATGTCTCTCGCGGCAGGTAGCGGGGGATTAAGGTCATGAGATGAGCGTTTTTGAGAAGAATTGGAGGATGAAAGGACGAGGTACGATCAATCATTGCGGGATTTATCATTGTATCACGTATGGTACGCTTGCTTCTTGAAGTGGATGCGACGCGGGTAGCCTTAGCGTTATCCTATGTACGTGTCACGAAGTACGACGTAGCGAGCTCAGGTGACTATTCTAAGGGAGGGAGTATGCTGACGGCTATCGGGGATGTCATGCGGCGTTGTTATGAGAGAGGATGGATTACGACGAGAGACGGCAACATCAGTATGAAAAAGCGGGAGGGGCGATACTTATATATTACCCCCTCCGGTTGGCGCAAGACGATTGTGCATCCAGAGCATGTTTTACGATTGGAGATCGTCAGGGATCCTGTCAGCGGTTTGCTGATACCGAAGGTCAATGAGCAACAGAAACCATCTGGTGAA
This sequence comes from uncultured Nitrospira sp., assembly GCA_902500775.1. GTDB lineage: Bacteria > Nitrospirota > Nitrospiria > Nitrospirales > Nitrospiraceae > Nitrospira_D. The sequence continues at coordinate 94,507 of CABVRZ010000011.1, read as the reverse complement.
CTCTGGATGCACTGGAATCTGCAGCGCGACTCGAAGCGCACACGAACTGTGGTGCATGTCCATGCGACGCATGTGGTGGCCGCCGTCTATGCCGGGATCGACTTGCAAGGCATCAGTGCAGAGTTTCCAGAAATTTCCCGTTACACGCGGGTAGGACGTACCGTTCCTGCTCTTCCGGCACTCTCGCGTGAGTTGGCTGATACGACGGCGGAGTGTTTGGGAGTGAGGAAAGATGGGACGCTCGAGTTCGACATTGTGGGACAGGCCAATCACGGAGTCTGTGCCGTTGCCATGGATCCCTGGGCTGCGTATGAGCACATTGAGCGACTTGATCACATCTGCGAGATTGTCCTGAAGAGTGGTGTAAGAGCGCGATGAATACCCATTTAATGGGCTTTCAGTGAAGCGAAAGAAGAACAGGAAGATCTGCCGTTATTCTGAAGAGTGGAGGGGCAACTTGCCTGACAGTTTATAATAAAAGAGAAGCGTTGGCTCCCCGGGCAGGACTCGAACCTGCGACCAGCCGGTTAACAGCCGGCTGCTCTACCAACTGAGCTACCGGGGAACAGAAACGTCATTCAATGAAAGGCGTATTCTAGCAAAACATTTTGCAGAATAGGAGATTTTTTAAACGTCAAAGTCCTCAGTCTCGTCTTCATCCGAGGAGGCATCTGTATTGCCCTCTGCCAATGCAGCATAGTGTTTCGCCCAGGTGAGGTAGAGATTCCCACTGTCTCGCATGGTGTCAGCTGCCTTGACGAGCTTTTCGACAAGATCGGGGTCTTTACCTGTGGCATCCAGTACTGCTGCTCGACGTTCAATAGCTCTAGGGTACTCATTGATCAGTCCGGCGATCTCTCTCAGGAGCTCATTGATTACGTTATCTTCATGTTCCATATAGCTACCTTGCAAGCCACCAACAAAAAACCCCATAGCGTCAGCGCTATGGGGTTTTTGATTCAACCTGATATTGTTCAGCCCTGGTAGGCTTGTCCTAACGCTGCAGATTCACCTTTTTTGGTCATCAGTTGGCCTGTGGCACTGACGGCCTGCATGGTGATGGCGAAGTGCTTGGCTGCATCACATACGATGACGCAGAGTTCACAACCTTTACAGCGGTCGATGACGACTTCCGCCACCATCTTGTTGGAGTTTAAGTCCAGACAGTTCGCCTCAGGACAGTACATGATACACAGCCGGCAACCCTTTTTTGCCGTGCACTTTTCATCGATGACTTGCGCGACGTTATACATGCAATGTGATTCCTTCTCTTACGCTGCGACGGCCGGATCGCCGACGCGCAGCTCGATCTTGTTCTTATCAGCCCATTCACTAGCGATTTCATAGGCTGCTTTGACGGTAGCCAAGTTCTTAGCTAACAGCATTTCCTTCTTGGCAAATTTCTTCTTAATGGCTTCGTCCAAGGATGCGGTTCCTCCGGAGGCCACAAATTTCTTTCCAAATCGCTCTTGGAGCGCACCGTCGAGGGCCTCCATTGAGACACATTTCGTAATGCCTGAGACGGAACCGATCATCGCCATATTCGTCGACAGCTCAGTGCCAGCCACTTCGATGGCCAACTCGGTACCAGCGATGTAAAACACGGCGACATTCAAGTCCTTGAGCCGATCGACATCTTCATTGGACAGTAGCGGCTGAGCGGAATTGATGATGACGACGCCGCCTTCCTTTACACCTGAGTAAAACGGCATGGTGTAACTTTTCCCCATCGTGATCACTTGAGGATGAAAAACCTGAATGACATCGGGAAAGACTAATTCGCCACGGTCATAGATTCTCTCAATGCCAATGCGGCAATAGCTCTCTGCCGGCGCCATGCGTTTCTCGGCTCCGAAAAACGGGTTCGAGATGGAGAACTTACCGTCTCGGTTGGCAGCCATGGCCAAGACATGTGCTGCGGTAACCGCACCCTGTCCCCCCAAGCCTGACATCCGGATATTCAATCGTCTCTTAATCATGTCTGCCTCCGGTCTAAACTATGCGGATGCTTGTCCTGCCAGCTGCTTGGCGGCTGCTTTCCGCTCTTTATCTTTTGCTGCCAATTCCGCAAGCAATTGTTTGGCTGGTTCGCTGATGTATTCCTTGTAAGCAAACCGTTCAGTTGGCTTTTCCGAATCGCGCATTTCCTGCAGCCCCTCCATGCTGTTCTTGCCAATTTCAAGAATACATGGCGTATAAAGCTGGAGATAGGTCGGGCCGATCTCTCGAGCCACATGCACTGCATTTCGGATGACTTTTTCTACAAGCGATGGCTTGCTGACCGTGCAATTGACGACATAATGGCAGCCGGACTCGCGGGCAATCTCGGGCAAGCGTACCTTATCGAATAACTTACCAACCGGCGCCATCTTTGCGACGAATCCCTTTTGCATGAGTCCGCTTTCCTGGCCACCAGTGTTGGCGTAGAGTTCGTTGTCAAAGCAGATGGTGGTGAACTTTTCCTGCCGGAACCAGGCCTGTAAGGTCATGTCCAGGCCGATGTCGACCGTGGCTCCGTCACCGGCAAGGACTACGACATCCTTTACTCTGCCAGGGAATCGAACGCTGAGTGCACGCTTTAGACCGGATGCGATTGCATTCTGATTCCCGAACAACGAATGGATATTATGGACGGCAACCATCGGGAAGACCAAACTGGTACAGCCGGTTGATCCGACCATTACCGTATCTTCCGGGTTTGGCAGTGAAGCTAAAATGTATCGGAAGGCCATGGATTCTGGACATCCGGCACATAACGAGTGTTGTTCAATCAGTTCTTTTGAGGTTCCGATATCTTTCCAGCCACGATCTTCTTTGCCATAGGTCGCACTCTTCACAAGGTCTTGATAGTCCGACGGCATGATGTCGTACAGGGCTTCGGAAATTTGTATACGCTCTTTACTCATATATCCTCCTCAGTATCGCTTGTTAGGGCGCACAGGTTCGAATTCCAAGGATCTCAGCTTCCACGACCAGCCATGGAGAAGGTTTTCATCCCTAGGGCGGTCTTGATTTCCGATACGATAATTTCTGGCGGCATGGTCATTCCGCCGCAGACGTGCGGGCCCGCATGGACACGCTGGGAGTTCGGAACTGTAGCGCGAATTTCTTTGGCCAGCCATCCGGTCACATTGAACTCAGGTACAAAGATGTGTTTTGCGTTCTTGGTAGCCTGTCGAATCTCTTCCTCGGGCCACGGGCGGAGTGCCTTCACCTTTACAAGGCCGCATCGCACGCCTTCGTCTTCCAGCATGCGGATGGCCTCACGGCCTTGTGAAACAGCCGTACCTGAAGCCACAATTACGATGTCCGCGTCCGTATTCTCCGTATCGATCAGGCCATTCAACCAATGGATCGTGTGCTTACGTGAACGTTCAACAGCGGCCCAGATTTCCTGCTGCCAGCTGGCATGTGTTGCGTAGCTGATGTAGTTGCTCTTCATCACGAACGGATCACGCATCATGCGCACGGGAGGACATTCCATATCCATACATGGCACGGGTGATCGATAGGGGTCATACGGTGGAAGGCACATGTCCGCGGGTGTGAGGTTCACCACGTCCTTTGTATGCGTGACAAAAAATCCGTCACAACATAGAGCGAGTGGGAGGTGGACATCAGGCTCTTCAGACACGATGTACCCCTTCAGGATCCAATCGAAAAAGTCTTGAGCAGTTTCCGCATGCCACACCAACATACCAGTATTCAGAAGATACGCAATTTCAAGAGTATCCGGTTGAATTGACAGCGGTGAGTTGATCCCTCGACACGTCACAATCATTTGAATCGGCAACCGGGCACCAGACCACATCGGAAAATTTTCCATGGCTCGCATGGTGCCAGGGCCTGCTGTTGTTGTAAACACGCGGGCTCCACCGAATGCAGCTCCTGCACATTGCGACATCACGGCAAACTCGCTCTCTCCACGGAAGTAGTCTCCGATATAGCCTTCGGCGAATAATTCGCCGATTAATGCCGCAGCTTCACTCTGCGGCGTGATTGGGTAGGCGATCATGACATCGCAGCTTGCCCGACGGATGGCTTCTTTGATGACTTCGCTGCCCGTATAGAAGGAAGGCGTCCGTGGCGCCTCGTTCATCATTTTCCAGGTATCTGTATAGGTCTGGCCCTTTTTATTCTTGGTGCCAATTATTGAGTGTATATCTGCCATAAGTTCAGCCTCCTTGTCATACGTTCATAGGGGCAAGCACTTAACTTGAAGCCCCATTCTTGGCCGATGTCAGCCGTGGTTGGACGGTCCCTTTCAATCGTTTTACCGTATCGGCTAATTTCATGAGCTTCTCGACTGAGGCATCGCGGAATGAGAGCATTGCATCTTCATGACCCGCTTGAGCACACATGGCAATGGTGTAGCAGGCGGTGCCTCCGCGAATGATCTTCAGCGAGAGATTGGCTTGGTGGCAATGGACACCAATGAACATGCAGCAATCAATTTTATTATGCCAGATTGTCAAATTCGGGTGATTGGGGTTGATCTCAACCTCGGGATTGATCTTGGGATATTTGGGGCGATAGTCGGGCATAGGAATCAGCATCGGTTTTTGCCCAGGCTGAACGCATTCTTTCAGAGTATTGAAGAGATGACGAACAGCCGTGGCTTTCTTGGCAGCCTTCTCATTCCACGCCCAGAGAACGAGTGGTCCTGGGAAGATAGTTGGAACCTTGGCCATCAAAAATTGGCGGGCAGCCTCTTCATAGGCCTTATCTTCTGAAGTGATGACACCATTAATATGAGCTTCTCCTGGATTGGGCAAGCGAATTCCCATACTTGCTGCAGCCGGGGGAAGAAAGTGTTCGGGGCCTGGGAGCACACGATAGTCACTCATCGCAACCTACACTCCGAATAAAAATAAAGGTTTATGAAAAAATATCATTTTTTATGCACGTGGTTCGCTTGAGCACTTTAAGCTCTTTCCTCACCCTCTGCAAGACCACAGAAGCCCCACGCGAAGGAGCTTTCGGGGCACTGGTTGGTTGTATAACTTAGGTCCTTTGCCCCTGTAATTCATAAATTTGGAGGGCACATACATTTAGCGAGGGCAGTTCATTATAGGTGTCGATCGTTTAGATTGTCAACGAAAGTTCAGTGAGAGCATTCGGGGGCTGTACTCTGGGAGTGAAGAATGATCCGCCTCAGGAATGTTGTCCTATGGAAGTTGATTGCAGGCCATGATTGATCCAAGTGTGCAGGCTTGAGAGAGGTCGTTTCTAGCAGAATCTCCTAGCATCACATCTTGGTAGAGTTGGGCCCTTGCCTCCAAGGCGCGCTTATCTGATGGGTCAACTCTTAGGATGGTGCTGAGGTCATCGATTGCGAGGATTGGCTGCTTTAACTGTTGATAGATCGTGCTTCTGAGAAAATATGATTCCTTTTGGTAGGGAATCCAGCTCTCATGTAGGTGGGGTGGGAGGCCTTTTTGTAAGACAGAAAGGGCGGAGGACCATTGTCCAAGGGCCACTAGTTTTTTGGCCTCGGCAGTATACAAGGTGATCAGCCGGAGCCGTGCGAGATCAAAGAAGGGGTCCAATTCCAATGCTTGCTCGAACGCCAGGACAGCTTCCTGATGGCGATTTAGCCAGGTATTGACATCACCTTTACCGAGAAGGGCCCAGATGTTGTGGGGGTCAATAAGGAGTGCACGGTCAAAATCCATTCGGGCGCTGTCGACATACTCTGAAAATTCGCTGAGTCTTCTCTTGTTTGAATAGGCAACGGATACGAGGCTCAGGTAGGTCTGACCGCGAAGGATTAGTGGATCGATAAATTCAGGGGCTAGCACAGCTGCTCGAGAGGTCAACGCGAGTTTTAGTGGGAGGTTTTGAAGCGTCATCGCTTTTTTGAGAAAAGTTCGAGCTTGGGCTTGAGGTCTCGTGGTATGGCTGATTGGTTCGATCATGAGGGTTCGCACCCCTGATGGCGAGGTTCTGAGGGTTTCAAGCTGGGTCTTGAGTGAGGCATTCTCTTTTTGAAGACGACGATAGTCTTCCGCACGGTGCTGTTCCGAGTGCCATTTTCGAACCGCTGACTTTAGGCTATCGAGATCGACGATTGCGCGTATCCTGACGTACAGGTTAGGACGGTCATTTACGAAGGTGCGACGAGACTCAAGAATTTCAGTTTTTGTGATCGCCCCAGCGAACGTCCGAATCTCCAACGAGCTTATCTGGAGGCTCGTGCCAGCTTCGGTTTTTTCCCGGTCTAAGAAAGTAGATTCAATGTATAGCCCAGCTTCCTCCACTGCCTTACGTTGAGCTCGTTGGAGTACCCGCTCCTCTGCCGCAGTAAGAGTGTCACTATCTCCCATCACATAATGTCCTTCGGCTACGACAACGGTTTCCAAGGCGGATGCGGGATAGGACAACGCTAGTAGGGAGATGGTGATGAGAGAAGGGAGGCTCAGTATTCGCTGAAAATTCATACACAAACTATACAGCTCGATTGTGCAACCAGACAACGCACCCAAAAGGGGAAGTCAGGGGACAATTGGGGGAAGCATTCTGCTGAAGGGGATTACTCGTGAGGGGCGGGAAAGACCTGCGTAAACGGATGAATTTCAAAACTTTTGAAGACGCCGTGAATGGTATAGGGGTCTTGGCGCACAAACTCCTCGGCTTCCTCCCTTGTGTCAAAATCTAAGACGAGCAAGCTTCCTGTCTTGTCGGTTAGAGGGCCAGCGAGGATCACACGCCCTTGTTTATCAAGTCGTTCAAGGTTGACGAGATGGGCGGCGCGATGCATTTTCCTCTTTGCTGCTCCCTCTGGCCCATCATGCCCAATGATGACAAACTGCATAGTTATCCGGAGAGGTAGAAAGAAAGTCAGATTTCGGAAGGTTCTTCTTCGATGGGACAACGATCTTTGTAGCCGGTGGTGACCTCGTGCCACCAGCGGATTTCTTTTTCACCAAGTTTCCAGCACAGGTAGACGACTCGGCCCTCTCGGATATGTGGGAAGTCGCAGAGCCCTAGGTCAATGTCCTTTACGACGACGCCCAGCTCGTGGATGGCTTGGAGATGAGTGCTGATGTCCAGAAGGCTTTTTACATACGGTTTGCCCACCGACGTGCCGCCTCCAAAAGCAGCGTTGGCAGAAGCCCGACTCACTTCCTCTCGGGTTCTTACGAGCACCTCTTTCCCTTCTTGAACAGTCGAGAGGTGCTTCTGGAGTTGAGGGATCAGGTGATTCGCCTCTGAGAGGGAGAAGACCCGTTCCGGAGTTATCTCGTTTTCTCCATGTGCCATACGGTAGCCGTAATTTCTGTGTAGCATACTTCTGATCGTATGAACAACCCAGGACGAATGGCCTGTTGATTTATGGTGACGTGCGTAACCGGCGAAAAATTCTAGATGCCAGTTGACAAGTAGTGGATGCATAGGTATCATCTGACTAGTATTTTGGTTGGATTGACTCTCTCCATCGAATAATTCAATTCTGGAACCTGTCTCGATTTAAATCCTGAGCGGCATTCGGTGCGGTGGAGTTCAGGTGCGCAATCAAATAACAATGTCTAGGTTTTATTGCATGAAAATGATAGCGAGGGTATTCTTCCATCACGAGTAGCAAGCCGACTTCCCCAGGTTTTTCCACCCAAAACAGACTCAAGACCCAGAAGTAGATCACAAAAGACAAGAACACGTTTGCATGGCCCAAATCAGGTTACGCGAATTTTTCCATTAAACGATAACCGAGCCAAAGCTCGAGAGGAGTCGTATGTCAGTAGCTAGGGGGGAAGTAATGCATCTTGCCGAACTGAAGCAGAAATCCATCGCCGATCTGAATGATGTGGCGAGAGAACTGAAGATTGAAGGAGCTGCCAACTTAAGAAAACAGGAGCTCATTTTTGCGATCCTTCAGGCCCAAACTGAAAAGAATGGGGTGGTCTTTGGAGAGGGCGTATTGGAAACATTACCCGACGGGTTCGGCTTTCTTCGGGCGCCTGATTCTAATTATCTCCCAGGGCCTGACGACATTTATATCTCTCCGTCGCAGATTCGGCGGTTCAATCTTCGTACCGGTGACATCGTCTCGGGTCAAATCCGTCCCCCTAAGGAGAGTGAACGGTACTTTGCGTTGCTCAAGGTGGAAAAGGTCAACTACGAAGATCCTGAGGTTGCACGGGATAAGATCCTGTTTGACAACCTGACCCCATTGTACCCAGAGGAACGGATCAACCTGGAATTTGACCGAGAGGAATACTGCACTCGTGTGATGGATTTGACGACTCCGATCGGCAAGGGGCAACGCGGTTTGATCGTGGCCGCGCCTCGTACCGGGAAGACGATGTTGCTGCAGGCCATTGCCCGCGCGATCATCAAAAACCACAAGGAAGTGACGCTGATCGTGCTCTTAATCGACGAACGACCGGAAGAGGTGACTGACTGGCAGCGCCAGGTCAAGGCCGAAGTCATTAGTTCCACCTTTGATGAGCCGGCTCAGCGGCATGCTCAAGTTGCCGAAATGGTGTTAGAAAAAGCCAAGCGTCTGGTTGAGCATAAGAAAGACGTCGTGATTTTACTGGATAGCATCACGCGGCTTGCTCGTGCCTACAATACCATTGCACCTCCCAGCGGAAAGGTGCTCTCCGGGGGGTTAGATTCTAATGCGCTGCAACGGCCGAAACGGTTCTTTGGCGCGGCTCGAAACATTGAAAACGGCGGCAGCTTGACGATTATGGCAACGGCGTTGGTCGATACCGGTAGCCGTATGGATGATGTCATCTTCGAAGAATTCAAGGGAACCGGCAATATGGAGGTGCACTTGGATCGCCGTCTGGCCGACAAGCGACTCTTCCCAGCGATTGATATCAGTCAGTCTGGGACGAGGAAAGAAGAGTTGTTGGTGGATAAAGATCGGCTGAACAAGATGTGGATTCTGCGCAAGGTCCTCAGTCCATTGGGTACGATGGAAGCGATGGAATTTCTCATGGACAAGATCGGCGGAACCAAAAACAACCAAGAGTTTCTGCAGTCCATGAATCGCTAAGGATGCGCTTGTATCTGATACGGTCTTCAGATAAAGTGTGCACCCTGAGCGATGGTTTATAGGTTAGTAATTATTCGGTAAGGAGTTGCAGGTTATGCAGAAGGGTATTCATCCAGTCTATCGAGAGGCGACCATTCACTGCGCGTGTGGTAACTCGTTCAAGACCCGAACAACGATTGGTGACATCAGCGTCGATATCTGCTCCAATTGCCATCCGTTCTTCACGGGGACACAGAAAATCGTCGATACAGAAGGACGGGTTGAGCGGTTTAAAAAGAAGTACGCGAAGAAGGGCAAGTAGCGCACTACGCGGGTATGAAAAGGACCCTGCTTCGCACACGAAGCAGGGTCCTTTTTTTGTGACCAGCGGGGAGATGTGTTATCTGGTGAGATGATGGAAGCCGTACTGCTCAAGAAGTGGGAGAGTCTTGCGTCACGATTTCATGAGCTGACTGATCAGCTCATGGATCCGTCTGTTATCAGTCAGTCAACGCTGTTGCGTAAGCTAAGTAAGGAGCGGACTGACCTCGAACCCGTGGTCACACTCTTTGAGGCGTATCAGCAAAATGCCAAACAACTCGATGACGCCCTGCAGATTCTCGGTGACTCCTCGGTAGGGAGTGAGTTGCAAAAAATGGCGTTCGAGGAACGGATGGAGTTGGAACGGCGACAGACCGAGATCGAGGGGCAGGTCAGGGAATTCTTGATCCCAAAAGATCCACGGGATGAAAAGAACCTAGTACTCGAAGTCCGCGCTGGAACTGGCGGGGATGAGGCGGCGCTCTTTGCCGGCGAGCTCTTTCGGCTGTACACCAAGTTTGCAGAGAAGAAAGGGCTGAAGGTCGATACGGTGGAGGCGTCTGAGACAGGCATTGGCGGGTATAAGAATATTGTTGCCATAATTGAAGGCAAAGGAGCCTACCGCCAGTTTAAGTATGAAGCCGGTGTGCACCGAGTGCAGCGCGTGCCTGTGACTGAAGCGAGTGGCCGCATTCACACGTCTACGGTCACGGTGGCCGTCATGCCAGAGGTTGATGAGGTCGATGTGCAGATCGATCCGAAGGACCTGCGGATCGATACGTTTTGTTCATCTGGGGCTGGTGGACAGAGTGTCAACACGACATACTCGGCGGTTCGAATTACCCATTTGCCGACTGGTGTGGTGGTCACGTGCCAAGATGAGCGGTCTCAGCTCAAAAATCGGACCAAGGCTATGCGAACCTTGCGTGCCAGGATCGTCGAAGCTGAACGGGAAAGACAAGAGGCGGAGATTGCGCAGAGCAGGAAGTCCCAGGTGGGGAGCGGGGAACGGAGTGAGAAGATCCGAACGTATAACTTCCCGCAGAATCGGGTCACGGATCATCGAGTTGGTGTAACGCTTCATAAGTTAGAATTGGTGATGGAAGGTGATCTTGACGATATCGTCCAGGCCTTGAAGGCGCAACAACAGCAAACCGAGACTGCGAAGGTATAAGCAGTGACGAGTCCTGCACTATCAGATATACAGACCCTCGGTCAGCTACTCGCTAACGCGCAGCACAGGCTGGAACAGGCAGGGATTGCGAATGCTGCACAGGAAGCGCGGTGGCTTTTAGCCTATGCCTTGAAGATGAAGCACCATGAGTTGGCCAGTCGGTCTGAGCAACTGGTGACGGCCGAGCAACTCGCACGTGTAATGTCAATGGTGCGCAGACGGGAGTCGCGAGAGCCGCTTCAGTATATCTTGGGCTCGCAAGAGTTTTGTGGGCTCGACTTTTCCGTCACTCCGGCAGTGTTGATCCCTCGTCCGGAAACAGAACTCCTTATTCAAGAAACCGTGAGGGAGGGCGGATTTGCGGAGGGTGCTGTACTGGTTGATGTCGGAACCGGCTCCGGCTGTGTGGCCGTGACGCTGGCGACCATCCTCAGTGGTATGCGCATTTTCGCGCTGGACTGCTCGCACGACGCGTTGAGCGTTGCGAGAGGGAACGCGGAACGACATGGCGTCAGCGACAAGATCATTTGGCGAGAAGGGGATCTTCTGTCTCCGCTGAGAGACTGCTCTGTCGCAGGGGCTGTGGATGCGATCATCTCCAATCCTCCGTACATTGCCGAAGCGGATTGGGCGGGTTTGCAACCGGAGGTAAGGGATTATGAGCCACGATGTGCCCTGTTGGCCGGGCTTCAAGGGATTGAATTCCACGATCGATTGATCCGTGACTCGAAAGAATTCCTCGTCCCAGGAGGGTTGTTGATCATGGAACTTGGTCTGGGGCAAGCGTCTCTTGTGCGACGGGTGGCGGAAGACGCAGGAGGATACACGGGGCTTCAAACCGTCAAAGACGAAGCAGGCATTGAACGTGTGTTCATTGCGCGGCGTGCATGCGAGGCGCCGAATCATGGATGAGATTCTCATCAATGGAGGCAATCGGCTTGTTGGAGAAGTCCGTATCAGCGGGGCTAAAAACTCCGCGCTCCCTATTTTGGCCTCGACCATTCTCAGCGGTGGAGAATGTGTCATCACGAACCTGCCGAGGGTCGTTGACGTGCTGACGATGGGAAAGCTTCTAGGGATCCTTGGGGCGAAGGTCTCGCATGAGGGGAACCGAGCGGTCATTCAGGCCGACATGGTGGTATCGACAGAAGCGCCATATGATCTCGTCAAGACCATGCGGGCCTCAGTTCTGGTGTTGGGTCCGTTGGTGGCACGTTGCGGTGAAGCCAAGGTTTCTCTACCAGGAGGCTGCGCGATTGGCTCCAGGCCTGTGAACCTGCATTTGGCAGGATTGGCAAAGTTAGGAGCTGAGATTTCCATTGAGCATGGTTATATCACGGCCAAGGCGAAGCGACTGAGAGGCGCACGTATTTACTGCGATACCCCGACGGTGACGGGAACGGAAAATCTCATGATGGCAGCGGCACTCGCCGACGGGGTGACGATGCTTGAGAATGCGGCCAAGGAGCCGGAAATTGTGGATCTGGCCAAGTTTCTCGTCAAGCGTGGTGCGCGGATTCATGGGGCTGGAACCGATGTAATCACGATTGAAGGGGTCTCTCAACTTCACGGTGGCGATCATGACGTCATCCCTGATCGTATCGAAGCCGGAACCTATCTAGCCGCAGGGGCTATGACCCGCGGAGAGGTCACGGTGACGCATTGCCACCCCAGTCATCTTGAGGCGGTTCTGATGAAATTGCGGGAAGTTGGAGCTGATGTCCAGGAAGAACAAGATGTGGTGCGCCTTTCTGTGCCGGGTATCCTAAAAGGGACCGATGTGAAGACCTTGCCCTTTCCTGGGTTTCCGACCGATATGCAGGCGCAGATGGTGGCACTGATGAGTCTTGCGGAAGGGACGAGCGTCATCACAGAGACGGTATTTGAGAGTCGGTTTATGCATGTAGAAGAGTTGCGGCGGATGGGTGCCGACATTCGGGTGGAAGGGAATCGACTGGTGGTGACTGGGCGTAAGGCTCTGGCCGGAGCTCCAGTGATGGCCTCCGACCTCCGTGCGAGTGCAGGGCTCATCGTGGCGGGGTTGGCGGCAGAGGGGCTGACGCAGGTTCAACGTGTCTATCACCTCGATAGAGGGTATGAGCGCCTTGAAGAGAAACTGCGAGCCTTGGGTGCTGACATCCAGCGCCGACCGATGACGGCAAAAGTGCATTAAGGGTGGTTGATGTTGACGATTGCCCTATCAAAAGGAAAGCTCATGGAGTCCGCGCTGGATCTTTTCCGACGGGCTGGCTACAGGATTGCTGGGCTTTCTGCGGAGAGCCGCCGGCTGATCTTTGTCAGTCCGGAAAATGAGATGACCTTTCTGATCGTCCGTCCGAGCGATGTGCCCACGTATGTGGAATACGGAGGGGCAGATGCCGGAGTTGTCGGAAAAGATGTCTTGATGGAACAAGAAAGTGACGTATACGAACCATTGGATTTAGGATTCGGAGCGTGTAGAATCGCCGTCGCCGCGCTCCAAGGAGAAGAGGTAGCTGCTCGACTGTCGCCGAAAGTTCGGATCGCGACGAAGTACCCGCGGATCAGTGAGCGCTATTTTAATGCGCGTGGAGTTCCGGTCGAGATTATCAAGCTGTATGGTTCGATCGAGCTGGCGCCGGTCGTGGGGTTAGCTGATCGAATTGTCGATTTGGTTGAAACGGGCAGCACTCTGAAGGCCCATGATCTGGTGGAAGTAGAAGTGATTGCCCGATCGACCGCTCGTCTGATCGTCAATCGGGCGAGTCTCCGCCTAAAACACGAGCCGCTGATGACGCTGATTCGGAAACTCCGGGGCGTGGTCCCAGGTCAGCGGTCGTCATCCGTTAACGGTCGTTCAATCACTCCACAGGCACGCAAGAAAAAGATGGCTCGTTCATGAAAATCGTCACGAAAGCCGATCGAAACTTTCTTTCAACCTTGAAGAAGGCCTCCCTGCGAGGGCGGGTAACCGGTGCGGCGGTTGAAAAGAGCGTGCGCACGATCTTGCAGGCAGTTGAGCGAGGTGGAGATAAAGCTGTCTTTCGCTATACGGCACAATTTGACAAGGTGACGCTGAAATCCGAAACGGTACGAGTCTCGCCCGAGGAAATCAAGAACGCCTACTTCCATATCAGGAAAGATGAAGGCGATGCGCTGCGGCTGGCCGCCGAACGAGTGACCGCGTTTCATGAGCGGCAACGGACGAAGACCTGGATGTACCAGGATGGAGATGCCACGTTAGGACAAGTCATTGGACCGATCGATGCGGTCGGGGTCTATGTGCCTGGTGGAAAAGCAGTTTACCCGTCGTCTGTCCTCATGTGTGCGATTCCCGCAAAAGTCGCCGGCGTCTCGCGTATTGTGATGACCACGCCCCCACAGAAGGATGGGATTAATCCTTACTTGCTCGTTGCGGCTGACATTGCCGGGGTGACGGAGATTTATCGCGTGGGCGGGGTGCAGGCCATTGCGGCGCTTGCGTATGGAACAAAAACCATCGAAAAGGTCGATAAGATCGTTGGACCAGGGAATATTTATGTGGCAACGGCCAAACGATTACTCTACGGCATCGTAGGAATTGACATGGTCGCTGGGCCCAGCGAGCTCCTTGTGGTGGCTGATGATGAGGCGAAACCTGCGCATGTCGCTGCCGATCTGCTCTGTGAAGCGGAGCATGACGAAGACGCGCAGGTGTTTCTCGTCACCACATCGGAACGATTGGCAAAAGACGTCTCGAAAATGGTCGAGACTCAGTTAAAGGGGCTTCAACGGGAGAAAATCGCCGCAAAGTCGATCGCACAGCATGCGGTGGCGTTCGTCGTTCCGACGATGGACGAAGCCATTGCGGTGGCCAATGAAATTGCGGCAGAGCACCTGACGCTTTCAGTGGATAATCCCTTTGATTATTTGGAGCAGGTTCGTCATGCTGGGGCGTTGTTCTTGGGGCGGTACACACCGCCGTCGGTTGCCGACTATATCGCGGGGCCGAACCATGTGTTACCGACCGGTGGAACTGCTCGGTTTTTCTCCCCCCTGTCCGTCAATGACTATGTGAAGATCAGCAACATCGTATACTATACGAAGCAGGCATTGGCCAAAGTTAAAGACCCTTTGATCCGACTTGCTCAGATCGAAGGATTTGATGCACACGCCAAGTCGGCCCAGAGCAGGTTTTCATGAAAACGAACGAGGGGGCTTCTCGCCGGGGGAAGGTTCAGCGGTCGACCAAGGAAACCGACATTTGTGTCGAGTGGACCTTGGACGGGAGTGGCAAGGGGACCATCGATACCGGCATTCGCTTCTTTGACCACATGTTGGAGCTCCTGGCCAAGCATGGCTTTTTCGACCTCACGGTGCAGGCAAAAGGGGACATCGACATTGATGAACATCATACCGTGGAAGATGTTGGGATCGTCATGGGGAAGGCCTTGCACCAGGCGCTGGGTGAAAAGGCGGGAATCAAGCGATTTGGGTTTGCCTCGGCGCCGCTTGACGAAACCTTGGCCCAGGTGACCATTGATCTCAGTGGCCGACCGTTTCTGGTCTACAATGTGGCATTGCCAGACCGGAAGATCAAAGCGTTCGATCTTGGCCTTTTCGAAGACTTTTTTCAGGCCTTCGTCACCCATGGGGGCCTGAATCTCCACGTCAATCTGCTTTATGGGCGCAACCCTCACCACATCATGGAAGCTATCTTCAAGGCCCTCGCCAAGGCGCTGGATCAGGGCACAATGCCGGAAGAACGACTCGCTGGAAACGTCCTGTCGACAAAAGGTCTGCTGTGATCAGGGAAAGGTCGCTCGGTCAAGGGCCGTGGTCCCGCTGAGAATTGAGGGGCCACAGCTTCACAGCGGTCCCCTCTGAGCTTTCCATCCTCTCCATTCAAACGTCCTCGTCCATCTAGCCGTTCGCATGTTCGATCTCGCTAACGGCGTTTGTAGAACAGTACTCGTCCTAGGGCTATAAGTTACGATGGTCTGGTTGTGGCCAGCTCTGCTGGGCTGGGACCTCTTATGACCTGAGACTTCTCCTTTCTAACGATCCCCTGGTTTGCACTTTTCACTTCCTCAGGTATTGCACGTCTCCTATTCAGGGATTCCCTGGTAGGCCGTCCTACTCTTTAGTGGGATACTCGTACCATCTTGAGAACAATTAGACTTCCGTACCAGACAAGTACGGAGGGGATTTCTGATGGAACAATCCTGTAGCCTCACCGTTTCGTCCCCTACGAAAAATTGGCGAGCCACGCTCCAGTCGCTTCAGCTGTTCGGTCGGAACGGCGAGCAAGTCTCGACACGCATGCCTAGTGTCGAAAGCTTTCGAGTAGTGGCTATTTTTGCGGTGATTCTCTGGCATAGCCACTTTCTGTCAAGTCTCTCACAGCTCGCCGGTGGTAATTTTTTCGTTGTCCTGAATGGCTACCTTGTCTGGTGGGTAGGGGTCCCGTATTTTTTTATTACGGCCGGCTATTTTTTTCAGCGATCGATGCTGACCGAGGGGAACCCTATTGCTCAGTTCCGTCGGTATGTCGCCCCATTAGTTTGGATTCTTCTTGTTTGGATGTGCATTTACATCGTGACGCCGTCTGATTGGCCTGCTGAGGTTCTTCATCACGGGGTATGGCAATCGGTTCAGGCGGAGACTCTGAAGAATATCCATTTGTTGCAAACTCAGCACATCTGGCTCTTCATAGAGGGGATTCGTCCGGTATGGCATCTGTGGTTTCTTCCGGCGCTCATGTTTGGTTTGGTTATCATGACACTGGTGGCTGTGGGCAGGTTACAAAGGTACCTACCTCTCTTGGCCGTAGGTATTTATGTGCTCATTCTTGTAGAGGAAATCACATCCAAGAATTTGCTCAATGCTCCTATCCCTCTTGGGCAATGGATTATTGCCATTCCGCTTATTGCCTTGGGTGGGTGGCTTGCAGAACGACGAGAGCAGTTCTCAGTCACCGTAGCCTGGAGTTTGATCTTAGGAGGCTATGCCCTGGCTCTGATGGAAGGAGTCGTGATGAATGCGTTGTTCCATAGCTCGATGCCGGCTATTAAAGGACACGCCTTTGGGGGGGGCATATGCCTTAGTCTGGGGATGTTTCTGCTGGCGCTTGCAAAGCCTCAGCTGGGCCGGTCGACCCCCTTCCCTTTCCTGGGGCGCCTGACCTTGGGAATCTACGTGGCGCATGTCTTTGTGATGTATACCATCACCCCTTTTGTTTGGAAATTGTCAGGTAAGGTTCCCTTGTGGGGGTTGTTTCTCGGAATTATAGTCTATCTCACATCGGTCGTATTCGTACTTGTTTTGGAGAAGATACCCGTCCTTCAATATCTCGTAGTGAAACCCGCCTGGAAGTGGGGACGAACCGCTATTCAGGGGCAGAATTCGATTGATACAGCCCATCGTCTAAACAACGGAAGGCATGTGTCATCCCACGCTGGGTAATGCCCAGCTGAGGTCTCTCGCCGTCTGTCATCTAACCTGGCAAGCTGAAAGATATGCACAGTTCAGATACTCGGGGTGTGTGCCCCTGTTCAGTGGTCCAGCACGTCCGGGTAGAGAGAATCTTCCTCCACAACTCTGTTCACGATATGCGCAGCTCCACCCAGCCAATCTCATGATGACCCGTACTGGGTAAGAATCCCAGTAGCAGGATGGTCTCAGTTGCGGTATTGTTACTGCTCCCTGCCATCGGGAAGAACTATGATTGCCATCATCGATTATGGAATGGGAAATCTGCGCAGTGTCTCCAAAGCCTTTGAGGCGGTGGGGCATCAGGCGGTGATCACCCGTGAGGCAGGCATGATTCATAACGCGAGCCATGTGGTTTTGCCGGGCGTCGGGGCGTTTGGAGATTGCATGTCAAATCTACGGCAATACGAATTGGTCGAACCCATCAAGACGGCAGTTCGATCTGGGAAACCATTCCTGGGAATCTGCTTGGGATTCCAACTGCTGTTTTCGGAAAGTGAAGAATTCGGCACCCATGAGGGCTTGGCTCTTTTCCCGGGGAGGGTGCGAGCGTTTCCCAAGGAACACCAGCTCAAGGTCCCACATATGGGATGGAATCAAGCCAATGTCCAACGGCCATGCCCGCTGTTCGAGGGAATCGCTGATGGCGCCAACTGGTATTTCGTCCATTCATTTTTTGTGGATCCAGCCGATCGACAGATCACGGCTACAACGACGAGTTATGGCGTTCCGTTCACCTCCAGTATTTGGAAAGACAATGTGGTGGCCTGCCAGTTCCATCCGGAAAAGAGTCAAGCAGTCGGGCTACAATTGATTCAGAATTTTGGGAGATGGAAGTGAGAGAAGTGCCCTCGCTATTCCGCATGGGGTTCGCGATCATCGTAGTGGGATTCACGGGGATGGCTGTGGGCTGCAGTGGGTCGAAAGTTGCCACCAAATCAGCCCCTGAATTATCTCGATATCACATTCGCTCCATTGCATTGATCCCGTTTACGTCGATCATGACTCCTCAGTCGTCCGGTCATGATGATCTCGTTATTCCCACGCCGGAGAGTATTCGGCGGTTCGATATCTCGATGGGAGTTCCGTTGGAAGGACCGCCTCCTGCCCCGAAGACCATGCTTGTGCCTGGATACGCGGCAGAGCAGGTGACGGAATTATTCTGGAAACGGCTTCGGAATTGGAGAGGACTTAATGTAATACCTCCCGGTGAGGCTGTGCGAGCCTCCTTGGCCGATTCGGACCTTGCCAAACTAGGATCAGATCAGGCTGCCGTAGCCTTGGCCAAACGACTCAAGGCAGATGCGGCATTGATCGGTCTCGTGTCAATGTATCAAGAGCGGGTGGGCAGTCGACTCGGCGCCAATCCGCCGGCGACAGTCGGTTTTCAGGCGAAGGTCATTGCGAATGATGGGCAAGTTCTCTGGGCTGGTGGGTATTATGAACGGCAACGGCCGATGACAGAAGATCTCATGGGATTCCTGCAGCGATGGTCCTTCGTGACCGCGGCTGAGTTGGCAGAGTACGGCGTCGATGAAGTGTTGAAAGAGTTTCCGTTCGGCAGTGGAGAGGAGCGATAACGTGTTCGTCATTCCCGCAATTGACCTGAAAGATGGGCGATGCGTGCGACTGCGCCAAGGCGACATGGCGGCTGAGACAATTTATTCGGAAGATGTAGTCGCTGTTGCCCAAAAATGGCAACAGTGTGGGGCGGGCCTGATTCATGTCGTTGATTTGAATGGTGCGGTCGGCGGTGAGCCCAGGAATTTGCCTCAGATCGAGGCGGTTCGTAAAGCAGTCACTGTCGATGTCCAAGTCGGCGGTGGAATTCGGACGATAGAAACCGTTCGAAGATATCTGAATGCGGGCGTGTCGCGCGTGGTCTTGGGGACGGCGGCACTCACGGATCGAGCGTTTCTCGAGCGGGCATGTAACGAGTTTCCACGACTAATTGTCCTCGGCCTGGATGCGCGCGACGGCAAGGTTGCGGTGAAAGGGTGGACGGCGGTGTCGGAGACGAAGGCGATCGATTTGCTGAACGAGGTCAGCGGACTGGCAATCGGGGCGGTCATCTATACAGATATTGCACGGGATGGGATGTTGAACGGGCCGAATCTCACGGCATTGAAAGACGTCGCAGCGTCCTCCGCTTTTCCCGTGATCGCGTCCGGGGGGATCAGTCGGATTGAGGATCTTCTAGCGGTGCGCTCGCTTGGGTCTCGGATCGAAGGAGCCATCGTGGGCAAAGCACTCTATGACGGGAAGCTCGACTATCAAGCTGCAGTAACGGCGCTCGGTAAGCGATAAGGTCCGAGACGATTTTTGGATGGACACCGTTCACTTTTTACGCCTTACGTTTCACGAGTCTCCATGTTGACCAAACGCATCATCCCCTGCCTCGATGTCAAAGAGGGGCGCGTGGTCAAGGGGGTGAGCTTTGTCAATCTCCGTGATGCCGGAGACCCAGTTGAAGCCGCGGTGGGCTATGATCACGAAGGGGCGGACGAACTCTGCTTTTTGGATATTACCGCTTCGCATGAGAACCGGAAGACGATCCTGGATGTGGTTGAGCGGACCGCGGCCCGTGTCTTTATGCCGGTGACGGTCGGTGGAGGGGTGCGGACGACCGAGGATATTCGAGCCCTATTGAACGCGGGAGCAGATAAGGTCAGCATCAATACTGCGGCGGTGCAACGGCCTGAGTTTGTTCGAGAAGCTGCCCAGCGATTTGGCACGCAGTGTATCGTCGTCGCCCTCGATGCGAAATCTGTCGCACCAGCGCAATGGGAAATCTTCACGCATGGTGGTCGCACGCCAACGGGACTGGACGTGGTTGAGTGGGCCAGACGGATGCAACAGTATGGTGCCGGCGAGATTTTATTGACCAGCATGGATCAGGATGGCCGTCAAACGGGATATGATCTTGGGTTGACCGCCGCAGTGTCTGGTGCGCTGTCGATTCCCGTGATTGCCTCCGGTGGGGTGGGGACGTTGGAGCATTTGTACGATGGGTTTGTGGCAGGAAAAGCGGACGCCGTCTTGGCTGCTTCCATTTTCCATTTTCGAACCTATACGATCGCCCAAGCGAAGGTCTATTTGAGGGAACGTGGTGTTCCGGTCCGTATGACGGACGGTTGTACTCAGCTGGCGTAAATCTATGAATCAGGCAACGGGTGACTCATTCAAATTCGATGAGCAAGGCTTGCTTCCTGCTGTGGTGCAAGACTGGCTCGATGGGACGGTTTTGATGCTCGGGTACATGAATCAAGAGGCGCTGACCAAGACGGTTGCGACCAGAAAAGTGCATTTTTGGAGCCGCTCCAGAAACAAGCTGTGGGAGAAGGGGGAAACGTCTGGCCATACGCTTTCCGTGAGAGAACTGTTTGTCGATTGTGACCGCGACACCATTCTGGTCAAGGCTCAACCAATCGGACCCACCTGTCATACCGGTGAACGGGCCTGCTTCTTTTCTCGCCTGGATGAATCGGGCGGGACTGTGGGATCAGGTTCAGAGGATGCGCAGGGGGGAATTCTTGAGGGAGTTCTTCGGACAATCATCGAGCGCCGCTCCCATCCCCAGGCCGGCTCCTATACGACGAAGCTGTTCGAGGGGGGGCAGGACAAAATCCTGAAAAAGGTCGCGGAAGAAGCGGGAGAGGTGTTGTTGGCGTCGAAAGGTGGCAAGAAAGAGGAAATCGTGTACGAGGTGGCCGACCTCTTTTTTCACACCCTGATGGTGCTGGGGTACCATGGCGTATCCTTGCAGGACATTTATGAAGAGCTAGGGCGAAGATTTGGGAAATCCGGCCTACGGCCGGAGAAATAGCCTGCTGGTGGAGTGAGCGGCGAGATCGATCAGGAGTGGGAGAGGTTGATATGAGCGACTGTCTGTTTTGCAAGATTGTGGAGAAGAAGATTCCGGCGAAGTTGGTGCACGAGGATGCGGACACGCTGGCTTTTGACGATATCAATCCTCAAGCACCGGTCCATACGCTCGTGATACCGAAACGCCATGTGGTGTCTGTTCAAGACTTAGGCGAGATAGACCAGCCATTACTGGCGAGGTTGCTCCTGACTTGCAGGAAGGTTGCGAACGACAAAGGGCTAGCCGGTTCGGGGTTCCGCTTGGTGGCCAACACCGGACGAGACGGGGGACAAACCGTGTTCCACCTTCATTTTCATGTCATGGGTGGACGGCAGATGAGCTGGCCTCCAGGCTGAGAGAAGACGACGAATTGACAGGTTTTCCACTCGTCTGTTAATCTGACCGGTCAATAATTCCGATTACTTAGTACCCAGCTCGTCAGGTCGTGCGCGACGGGAATGTAGGAGTGGAGACTCTCGTGGGCCGAGGCCTGATTTCCGACGAAATCAAGAATCGAATACGAGATCGGGTGGATATTGCAGATGTCGTGGGCCAGCATGTCTCATTAAGGCGGGCCGGCCAGAATCTCGTGGGATTGTGCCCCTTTCATCAGGAAAAGAGCCCATCATTTTCGGTCAGTTCTACCAAGCAAATGTTTTATTGCTTCGGTTGTAAGGCCGGGGGGGACGTGTTCGCTTTTTTGAGTAAAATGACTGGCGCGACCTTCCCTGAAGTGTTGCGTGAGTTGGGCGATAAGGTGGGGATCGCGGTCGAGGAATCGCCTGCAGAGCGAGGGCAACGCGGACAGGCGCATCGCATTGAAGAGATGAACCAAGCTGCGCTGACGTGGTTTCAAGCGAATCTTCGCGAGCCTCAGCTTGGGGCAACGGCTCGGGAGTACCTTCTCAAGCGAGGGATCCAACAATCGACCGTGGAAACGTTCCGGCTTGGTGTCTCCTCTTCAGATTGGGAAGGGCTCGGCAAGTTCCTTGCTCGAAAAGGGTTTTCGGCGAGCGATAGCATGGCTGCTGGGCTTATCACCCCACGAACAAACGGCAGTGGGTACTACGACAAGTTCCATGGGCGGCTCATGTTCACCATTACCGACCTGCGCAAGCGTGTGGTGGGATTCGGCGGTCGTGTGTTGGGCGACGGTATGCCCAAATATCTCAATTCTCCCGATACGCCGCTATTCAAAAAGGGACAGACACTATTTGCTTTTGATCAGGCGCGCGAAGCCATTGTTCGAACCAAGACGGTGATCGTGGTCGAAGGGTATTTCGACGCCATCGCACTCCACCAGGTTGGGCTCACCCATACGGTGGCGACCTTGGGGACAGCCCTAACCGCTGAGCATGTACAAGTTCTACGGCGATTTGCCGAGCGGGTCGTATTACTTTTTGACCCGGATGCAGCCGGTGTGCGGGCAGCGTTGCGAGGGTTGGATCTTTTTGTGAACAGTGGCTTAAGCGTCAAAGTCGTCACGCTGCCGGCAGGGGAGGATCCAGATACGTTTGTTCGGAAGGCTGGTGCAGATGGATTCACTCAGTTGGAAGCAGTGGCGCCCAGTCTGTTGGACTATGCGCTGAATCACACGATCGACCAGGCCGATCCTGGTTCAGTTGAGAGCCGGATCCGACGCGTCGACGAAGTCTTGCGTATCTTGCAGAAGAGCGAGCATCCGATCGAGCGGCAGGAGCGGATGAGGATCGTTGCTGAACGGCTGAAGATCAGCGAGGCTCGGCTGATCGAACGTTATCCGACGCTGTCAGCTCAGCCGAAATCGGGTGTGGTCTCACCACGCATGGCGTCTACACAGGGGATTTCTCTGACGGCGTTGTTTAAAGGATTGCCTGAAGAACGGGATCTGTTGCTCCTGTTGCTGCAGGGGAAACTGTCTCCTGCTGACGTGCGTCGCCTGAAACCGGAGTCGTTTACCCTGACGCCTGGACGAAAGCTGGTCGAGATGGCCCTCATGCATGTGGATCGCGAGGGACTGATCAGTCTCAGACCCCTCCTAGATGAGGCAGCGAATGATTCCGACTGTGGAGCCTTGGCGACGGAGTTATCCATGCGCGAGGATTATTTCGATGATATTCCGGCCCATATCCAGGCCTGTTTGGAGAATCTCGATCGTAAACAGACGGAATATGTGCTGAGGGATCTGATTGAGCGTCTGAAAGCGGCGGAACGTGAAGGCCGAACGGATGACGCGGGGAACTTGAACGTGCAGATTAATGAAGTACGGATGCGGAAAGCCGGCACGCTGAGCGCCGGCGTGGTGACTTTGGTGAAGGAGTAGTCATGTCGAAACAAGAGTTATTGGGCGAGGTGAAGAAGCTGATCTCAATCGGGAAGGAAAAAGGCTTCCTGACGTATGACGAGCTCAACAGCACCTTGCCGGCTGAAGTAGTCTCATCCGATCAGTTTGGCAGCATCATGGCGATGTTCGGTGAGATGGACATCGAGATCGTCGAAGCGACGGACGGAGAACGGACTTCGAAACGGAGCGATGGCGAGGGCGGTGAGGAGGGTGAGGAGGCTGAGTCGGATTCGGACGACGAGAACGATAAGGCGATCGATCTGACGCCAGGCGCCTTGAGTCGAACTGACGATCCCGTGCGGCTCTACCTCAAGGAAATGGGTAGCGTCGCGCTCCTGAGCCGCGAGGGTGAAATCGAGATCGCCAAACGGATTGAAGAGGGAAAATTCGATATCGCCTCGGTGATCTACGGGATGCCGATGACGATCGAGTTCGTCCTGGCGCTCCGGGATCAACTGAAGAATGGAAAAATCGATGTCCGCGAAATCGTTCCGGTGCAAGAGACGGAAGAGGATTTTGAGGAAGAGCAGCAGCCGGTCGAGCGTGATTACGAAGAGCTCCGAGTCAAGACCCTCGACGCGTTGAATTCGGTCCGGAAAGTGTCGCTCGCGCTCAAGGCATTGGCGGAGAAGGGAAAGCATCTCGGGAATGATCCAGCCAAGCAGAAGAAATTCAAGAAACAGTTTGAAGTTGTTCGTCAGCAGGTGGTGAACAAGATCGAGTCGGTCAACCTCCATGGGGTGCTAAAAGAGCGCATGGTGCAACGGGTCCGCGATCTCGCCGTCCAAATCAGAGTGGCTGAACGGGAGGCGGTGAGTTGCCAACGGCGGATCGGGGTTGGTGGCGAGGCCGGGGCCGAGTTATTGAGAAAGATGTGCCGGAGCCGTCAGGATTTCATGGCGGTTAAGCGGAAGACCGGCGTATCAGAGGAGGCCTTGCTGGAGATTCGCAAGGTATATCAAACTGCCAAGGCGCGAGTGCGCCAGCTAGAAACGGAAGAAGCGCTGGTTCCGGCCGAAGACATCAAGGATGCGGTCAAACATCTCGATGTGGCGGAAGAAAAGGTCAAGCGCGGGAAGGCGGAGTTGGTCGAGGCGAACCTGCGGCTTGTCGTCAGCATTGCCAAGAAATATACGAACCGTGGTCTTCAATTTCTTGATTTGATTCAAGAAGGTAATATCGGCCTCATGAAGGCGGTGGACAAGTTTGAATATCGGCGCGGGTACAAGTTCAGCACCTACGCGACATGGTGGATTCGCCAGGCGATCACTCGGGCCATTGCCGATCAAGCGCGCACGATCCGGATCCCGGTGCACATGATTGAAACGATCAATAAATTGATCCGCACATCTCGGCATCTCGTGCAGAAACTCGGGCGAGAACCCTTGCCGGAAGAAATCGCCGAACGGATGGATTTGCCGTTGGACAAGGTGCGGAAGATCCTCAAGATCGCTCGTGAGCCTATTTCGCTCGAAACGCCGATCGGAGAAGAAGAGGATAGTCACCTCGGTGATTTCATCGAAGACAAGAAGGCGGTGTCGCCGTTGGAAGCGGCCATTCGGTACGACTTGCAACGGCAGATCAATAGTGCGTTGGAAACCTTAACGCCTCGTGAAGAGAAGGTCTTGCGCAAGCGGTTTGGGATCGGCGAAGCGACGGACCACACCTTGGAAGAAGTTGGCCAGGACTTTGAAGTGACGCGTGAGCGTATCAGGCAGATTGAAGCGAAGGCCCTGAGGAAATTGCGCCATCCGAGCCGCAGTAAAAAACTGCGGAGCTTTGTTGAAAGTTTGTAGCTGGCAGTACTCACGGCGGAGTGATTTGACTCCGTTCGGAAGGTCGGCCTAGAATTCGCGCGAAACTGATGGTTTCGTCAGAGTGAGGCCATTTTTAGACTCGACCTGATCGTGAACCATGACCATTCCGAAAAGGGCCCATAGCTCAGGTGGTTAGAGCGGCTGACTCATAATCAGCTGGTCCTAGGTTCAAGTCCTAGTGGGCCCACCAGCCGGATGCATTTCTCGCGCCTTCAGTGCTCCAGCACTGATGGAAAGGATACGGTGAATCAGAAACTGTCCCCACTCATCGAACTACAAAAACTCGATCTCCGGATCATGGAGATCACCGAACTTCGCCGAAAAATCCCCGAACGTCTTCACGTCGCCGAAACGCCTCTACGAGAAGTGACCCAGGCTCTGGCCGACACAAAAGCCGCAGTCGATGTGGCCACCAAGGAGCGGCGCACGTATGAAAAAGACCTCGAGGTGCATGAAGCGCAGACGGAGAAGATGAAGTCACATGCAGCGAGCCTGAAGACCAACAAAGAATATCAGGCGCATCTGTTTGAGATTGAGCTGGCGAACAAGAAACGCGGTGAGTTCGAGGAAAAGATTTTAGTAGCGATGGACAAGATCGACGAACTCCAGAAATCCGCCAAAGAGCTGCAGGAGAAACAGCAGACGCACGCCACTGTCTTCGCTCAAGAAAAACAGGGACTGGATACGCAGGATAAGGAGCTGGCGAAGGAGCTGGCGCGACTGGAAACCGACTATCGCGACGCGGCGGGGAAAGTAGAGAAGAGCCTTCTTGACCGGTACAATCAGGTGAAGGCCACCAGAAAAGATCAGCCCTTGGCGGCCGTCCGTGCTGGCATGTGTATCGGATGCCGTTTGCAAATCCCGCCACAACTTATCGCCCAGGTGAGGCGATCAGACGACCTCCATCTCTGCCCCTATTGCCGGCGGATTCTCTACTGGGAAGGGGAACCGGCCAAGGAAAGCGCGTCAGCCCTCAGTGAGGCGAGAAAAGCGGATATGGAAGTGGGAGAGTCGGTCTAACGACCATACAGGTACCTACGACAGCCCATTCAAAGTCAATATCTCACCAATCAGAACCACGGCCTAGTTCTGGCTAGTTGCTGGTTTATGGCTAAACCTCAGGCTTTTCGCGAGTTGGGAAAACCATGACGGTGGATCGCAGACGTCTTCACCTTCACGGCCGCTAAGGAGCGGGATAATCTCGATGTCTTTTGCAGTGATGTGACTGGCCCCGATGAGTTTCTCCTGACAAACCCGCTCAATCAATGGCTGTCCACGATATTGAGTTAACCAACGGACATCCCAGACTCTGGCAGTCTTGTCATTAGAAGTCGTGATGACCTTGGTGGCGTCGGCATTGAAGGCGGCAGAGCTGACTTCCCCCTCGGGCATGAACCGAGCCAGCTCCTTCCCTGTCGCCGCATCCCAGACTCCAGCGGTCTTGTCGACGGAAGCAGTGACGATCTTGGTTCCTGCGGTGTTGAAGGTGGTCGCTACAACGGTGTCCTCGTGTGTGAACCGAACTAGTACTCGGCAAGACGGCCGGCCGACACACCTCCGAGCAATTCACCGCCTTCCTGACGGACCGCGTGGCTCGTCAACCCCCAGTGCAAGAGATTCACGTCATTGCCGATAACCTCTCGGCCCACAAAACCAACCGAGTCACCGAGTTTCTGCAGACCCACGCGATCGTGCATCTGCATTTCACGCCGACCTACTCATCGTGGCTCAACCAGGTCGAGCTCTGGTTCGCCAAGATCGAGCGCGATGTCATCGCGCGTGGTGTCTTCACGTCGGTCAAAGACCTCGAGAAGAAACTGCTGCGCTATATCCGGCACTACAATACGGCCCCCACGACCGTGAAGTGGAAATACGGTGATCCGTCTCGGCGCATCAGTCCACAATCATCTGTGACAGGCCACATAGTGATACCTATGTGGTAGAGGGGGCCGACGTGCTTCGTCATTTGCCCACCCTGGTTCACATGTGTGCCCCTCGTTCATCTCTCAGATCAAAATTAGTGCTTGGCAGGTGTCGTTGATTTGAAGAGCGCTTGCAGGACGTCCAAATCGATGTCTCTGATGATAGTGGAATGGGAGAGGTTCAAATCGTAGGGGGGCGAGACCGACTCGCCATGCCATAACAAGTGTCCCACCGTTTTATGATCCAGACTCGCACCGACGTGAATGGAATGGGCCTCATGTCGATACGCGCTCTCATAGCTGCTTGCGAGCTCGTCTCGGTGTCTTCTATCTGAGAAGTCAAATGCCAGTTGCAGAACGGCATCGGCTGCAGACTGATCTGGTACGACGGTGAATCCTGCTCGCGTGAGTTTGTCTTTGACGTCGAGTTCCACCCTCTCGATGATGCTCGTTGTCCCGAGTGGGAACGATCGGGTGTCGCTGAGAATGTCAACCCAGATGGTTTTCGTTTGCGCGAGCGTGGACTGTTCTTGCTCGGTATACGTTCTGTGGCCAATACATGCGGTCTGTAGGACCGCCAGAGCCACTATCATCACTTGGAGCGTACTCATTAGCTAGTCCTCTTCGGAGTCGTACAACCTATCAAAGCGCCTCATCGAGCACAAGGAGAGGAATGGGGGGAGAGACGCTGGTTTTGACACTGATTGTCTAGGCAGGGAATTCAGATCAGGTTTGCCAGCACTACCTTAGTGGTCTTGAAATGCAGCTTCGCGACCGATCCCAATCGGTCCTGCCCATGTTTCTTGATGACCATCTTCGCGGCAAGTTCGACGGCTGGTGAGGCGCCTTTCGGCAGAGTTGTCCCTACTTCACTGGAGAGCCGTTTGAGCCGAATCAGAAACTCCGCCCTGGCAAGAATCGACGAGGCGGCCACGGCGAGGTCTGATTCGGCTTTTGTGCGCTGCTCCAGGACAATCATTCGCCCCTTCTCTTGTAACGCGTTGAGAATCAGTCGCTCATCCCCAAATTGGTCGGAAATGGCCCGCTCGCAGGTGACGCCTCGCTCGAGCAACGTTTCCAGTGCCTTGGCGTGGCCCCAGGCGAGTAAGCGATTCAAGTTTCTAATCTTGGCATAGAGTTCATTGTACTTTCGTGGTCCGATGGCGACGACGCTGTGCGGACAGATGGTCTTGATATCAGGCGCCAGTTCCAAGATTCGAGCGTCGGCTATTTTCTTACTATCGCGAACCTCCATCAGCTTGAGTTCACGCTGCGTCGTCGCATTCACAAATACCGCGGCGATGACGAGGGGTCCGAAGTAATCGCCCTTACCGGATTCGTCAATGCCGATGCGCTCGATGGCGTTTCGTGAATGTGATGTGGTCATGGCGCGTCAGGTCCCCCTAGAAATCATGTCTAGGGCGCGGTAATCTACCAATCGAATGTCGAGTGGTCAATCTTGCGTGGATGACTGCGGAAGTCTTTTGGCTGGAGGATTGAAGATGCAAGCCCATCGGTTCGTACATACCATAACGATGATCTGTCTCATTGGAGGCGGAATCGGAATGGTCGGCTGTCAGACGAATCCCTATACCGGTCGGTCGCAGCTACTGATGACATCGGTCGGACAAGAAGTGCAGATGGGGGCACAGGCATATAACCAAGTCAGAAGTGATCCGAAAATGAGGCCCTCGCAGGACCCCCGCGAGATCGAGCCAGTCAAACGGGTCGCAGCGCGCATTGTTGAAGCCGCCAAACGGTCAAAATATGCCGAGATGGCGCAGCAGTTCCAATGGGAAGTGACAGTGATCAAGGATGACAAGACCGCCAATGCCTTTGCGCTCCCTGGCGGGAAGATGGCGGTCTACACAGGCATTTTCCCCATGGCCAAGACAGAGGCGGGGTTAGCGGCGGTGATGGGGCATGAAGTGGTGCATGCCTTGGCTCGGCATGGGGCCGAGCGCATGAGTCAAGGGCAGGTGGCGAATATCGGGATGCAAGTGGTTGGTGCGGCGATCGGGATCAGTAGTAAGAATCCGATGATTGGTCAGGCGGCGATGGCGGCACTGGGGGCTGGCGCGCAGGTCGGTGTATTGCTGCCCTTCAGCCGTAAACATGAATCGGAGGCGGACTATATCGGGATTCTTCTGGCGGCCGACGCAGGGTATGACCCTCGCGAATCGGTGGCGCTCTGGGAACGGATGGGGCAGATGTCTGGCGGGGGAGGGCAATCTGAGTTCCTCTCGACCCATCCGAGTCACGACACGCGTATCGAGCAATTGAAAGAGTGGATGCCCGAAGCCATGGCGATCTACCAAAACCGGGCTTCGATGCCGGCGGCTCCCTTGCCGGAAGTCGGGAGATAGCGGTGTTTTTTTATTACTTCTTGTTGCCCCCTTCTCCTCGAATGCGTCAAGTCGGTCTCCTTGTCGCAACCAATCCTCGTCCTTTATACTGAATCGGCGTGGGGGGAAGACTGGATGGTCGCTCGGGGCTTCGGCGCCGAGAGGAAAGTCCGGACTCCATGGGCAGGGCGCTGGGTAACTCCCAGGCGGAGTAATCCGACACCAGCACCACAGAAATCAAACCGCCGATGGCCAAGGCGATGGGATCCCATCTGATCGCTGCGGCTCAGGTAAGGGTGAAACGGTGGGGTAAGAGCCCACCGCGGGGGTGGTGACATCACCGGCACGGTAAGCGTCGCCCGGTGCAAGGCCAAATAGGAAGACATGTGCCGCGCTCCTCACGGGGTGTTGCACACCGACTGGCCCGGTCGAGGTCTTCGGGTAGGTCGCTTGAGGTTCGAGGTAACTCGGATCCCAGAGAAATGATCATCCATGCAAAGGGGGAGACTTCTTTGCGGGACAGAATCCGGCTTATAGGTGTTCCCTCCACGCACTTTATTCGACGCGCATCCTTCATGAGGCGTCGAGACGTCGTTCTAGGCTTGGTTGCTGGGAACGTACAGGGCGATATTGACGCTCCTATGTGGGAATGCTAGGATCAAGAATCTTTCCCCTTGATTTCAAACACATTCGTGCACGATGATGCATGCTTCCGTAGGGGGAGCTGTTGCAAGGTCTCACGATTAATCGGAGGCCTTCTGCACATGGGGTTGGAGGGAGGAGTGTCATGAAACTCACCGGTGCTGAAATCTTCATCGAGTGTCTGAAGCGGGAAGGTGTGAAAACCATCTTTGCACTTCCCGGAGGAGTTGTCCTGAAGATTTTCGATACGCTCCATCAGCAGAAAGATGTTGAAGTGATTTTGACGCGCCATGAGCAGGGTGCGGGCCATATGGCGGAAGGTTATGCGAAGGCGACGGGCAAGGCGGGCGTCTGTCTGGTTACCTCTGGCCCCGGGATGACCAACGTCATCACGGCGCTAGCTGATGCGTATATGGACTCGGTGCCGGTGGTCTGCTTTAGCGGTCAGGTGCCGACGAGCTTGATCGGGAATGATGCGTTCCAGGAAGCGGACAACATTGGGTTGAGCCGTCCCTGCACAAAATATAATTTTCTCGTCAAAGATGTCAACGACTTAGCCGCGACGATCAAGGAAGCATTTTATATTGCGACGACCGGCCGTCCTGGTCCGGTGCTCGTCGATATTCCGAAAGATGTGTCGATGGCCAAAGCGGAATTTACGTATCCGAATTCTGTCTCAATCCGAGGGTATAACCCGACATACGAAGGCAATAAGTGGCAGATCAAGCTGGCCGCTGAAGCGATTATGAAGGCCAAAAAGCCGATTCTTTATGTCGGTGGCGGCGTCGTATTTTCAGGTGCTTCGCAAGAGTTGCTCGAGTTGGCCGAGATGACGCAGATCCCGGTTGATATGACCCTGATGGGAC
This sequence comes from uncultured Nitrospira sp., assembly GCA_902500775.1. GTDB lineage: Bacteria > Nitrospirota > Nitrospiria > Nitrospirales > Nitrospiraceae > Nitrospira_D. Next base: position 63,799 of record CABVRZ010000011.1, on the reverse strand, counting down.
TTGGCGTGTTCCCGGGCGAACATCCGCTGTCCTTGGGGATGCTGGGGATGCATGGGACGTATCAAGCCAACATGGCCATGCACTATTCCGATCTCGTGATTGCGATTGGTGCGAGGTTTGATGACCGGGTGACTGGGAAGGTATCGGAGTTCTGCCCCCATGCAAAAGTGATCCACGTCGATATTGACCCGACGTCGATTCGGAAAAATATTCATGTCGACATCCCGATCGTCGGCGATTGCAAGACGGTGCTACGCGAGCTGAATCAAATTTTGCGCGCGACGGTCAACGGCGAACAGAAGGATCTTCGTAGGCCGTGGTGGGACCAGATCCGAGAATGGCAACAGGCCCATCCCTTGACCTATCACCAGGAGAAGGATGGACCGATCAAGCCGCAGCAAGTGGTCAAGCGGTTGTATGAGTTGACGAAGGACCGGGATCCGATTGTCGCTACCGATGTCGGTCAGCACCAAATGTGGGCCGCCCAGTATTTCAAGCTGGCCAGACCGAACCGGTGGTTGACCTCAGGCGGGTTGGGCACGATGGGGTTCGGATTTCCTGCAGCGATGGGGGCGCAGGCGGCTTTCCGTGATCGCCTGGTGCTCTGCATTGCAGGGGACGGCAGCATTCAGATGAACATGCAGGAAATGGCCACGGCTGTGATCAGCAAGCTGCCGGTGAAGATCATCATCTTGAACAACGGGTTCCACGGGATGGTACGCCAATGGCAGGATCTCTTCTACGAAGGACGCTACGCGTCAAGTTATTTGGATACGACTCCAGATTTCGTCAAGCTGGCGGACGCCTATGGGGCTGTGGGGCTGCGGGTGAAGAAGGTCGGCGATCTCGATAGTGTGCTGAAAGAGGCGATCGCGACGGATAAGCCTGTGATTGTGGATGTCCCGACCTATCCCTATGAGAATTGTTATCCCATGATTCCTGCCGGTGGATGTAACCATGAGATGATCCTAGAAGATCCACCTGAGTTGAAGAAGAAGCAATCTGGCGACGCCAAAGTGACGCCGGAAGATAAAGACACGGTACTCACGGCCTAATGAGGAAGTGCTGAGCGATGAGTGCTTAGTGTTGAGAGGCCCGACGCAGGTCTCAGCACGCAGGTCTCAGCACTGAGGAAGATGGAACATATTATTTCAGTGACCGTTGAAAACAAGTTTGGTGTGTTGTCGCGCGTGGCCGGATTGTTCAGCGGCCGCGGGTTCAACATTGAGAGTTTGTCGGTGGCTCCGACACTGGATCCCTCTATGTCTCAGATGACGATTGTGACGTCAGGTGATGAGAAAATCATCGAACAGATCGTCAAGCAACTGAACAAACTCATCGATGTGATCAAGGTGGTGGACTTGAATGAGACGGAGTTCGTCTCACGAGAGACGGCAATCATCAAGGTCCATACGAAGGATGTCGATCGGGCCGAAGCCCTCCGGATCGTGGATATCTTCCGGGCGAATGTGATCGATTCGACACCGACGACCTATACGGTCGAAGTCTCAGGAGATCCGAAGAAGATTGAGGCCATCATCAATTTGCTTCAGCCGCTTGGGATCAAGGAGTTAGTTCGCACTGGTCGAGTCGCCGTGGCGCGGGAGCCCGTTCGTCAGGCTGCTGCACAGGCGAAAAAAGTTGCCCGCGAATGACCATCTGCGGGATGAGATGTTGTTGCGGTAGACTGATGAATGGAAAGGGTGTTTCATGAATATCTATTACGATAAAGATGCTGACCTTCAACAGATTCGGAACAAGAAGGTCACCGTGGTCGGTTATGGAAGCCAGGGTCATGCGCATGCGCTGAATATGAAGGAAAGCGGCGTCAATGTGGTGATCGGGCTGCGTGAGGGGGCATCGTGGAAAAAGGCTGAACAAAGCGGGCTGAAAGTGATGCCTGTAGCTGATGCCGTCAAGGCTTCTGATGTTGTGATGATTCTGGCGCCTGATGAAGCGCAGGCTGCCATCTATCGGCAGGACATTGCCCCCAATCTCAAGCCAGGGTCTTATCTCGCGTTCGGTCATGGCTTCAACATTCACTTTGGCCAGATTGTGCCACCTGCGTCGGTCAATGTGTTCATGGTGGCCCCGAAGGGACCTGGGCATCTTGTTCGTTCAGAGTATACGAAGGGGAGCGGGGTACCTTGCCTCCTAGCGATTCATCAGGATCCAAGCGGCACTACGAAGCAGGTTGGACTGGCATACGCGAGTGCGATCGGTGGTGGGCGTGCCGGTGTCATTGAAACCAATTTTCGTGAGGAAACTGAGACCGATCTCTTCGGTGAGCAAGCGGTATTGTGCGGCGGTCTCACGTCCTTGATTCAAGCTGGCTATGAGACACTAGTGGAAGCGGGGTATTCGCCAGAGATGGCGTACTTCGAGTGTTTGCATGAGGTGAAACTCATCGTCGACCTGATTTATCAGGGCGGCATTGCTAATATGCGCTACTCGATCAGCACGACAGCAAAGTATGGCGATGTCACGCGTGGGCCGCGCGTGGTGACGGAACAGACCAAGCAAGAGATGAAGAAGATTCTCGACGAGATTCAAACCGGGCGGTTTGCCAAGGAATGGGTGCTTGAAAATCAGGCCAATCGTCCGGTCTATAACGCCTTGCTTGCAAAAGGGGAAGCGCATCCCATCGAAGCGGTGGGGGCCACCCTGCGAGGGATGATGCCGTGGCTCAAGAAAGATCAGCTCGTCGACAAGACTAAGAACTGAGGTCACTCCGTGGCGGATCGTGCAGTCGGTATTCCATTTGCGAAAGAAGGAATTCCCTTCATCGCGGTTCCTGCTGGCGTTACACTGTTGACGGGATTATTAGGCTGGTACTTCGTCGCGTTCCTCGGTGGTATTGCGACATTGTTTTCGGCCTGGTTTTTCCGAAACCCGGCCAGAGTGATCCCGCAGGGGCCGAATCTCATTGTCGCTCCTGGTGACGGCAAAGTGATCGCCATCGAGGAAGAGTTTGAGCCGAGGTATTTAAAGGAACGTGGCATCCGAGTGACGATCTTTTTGAATGTGTTCGATGTCCATATCAATCGACTACCCTGCGATGGGTTGGTTGAAAATGTGCAGTATCAGCCGGGTTTGTTTATGGTCGCGAGTAAGCCAGAAGCCACGTTCATGAATGAGCAGAATGCATTGATGATCAAGACCGACGGAGGGATCAAGGTCTTGTGTGTGCAGGTGGCTGGGCTGATCGCTCGGCGCATCGTATGTTGGATTGCGCCGCTGGAACGCGCTATTCGAGGTGAGCGATATGGGCTGATTCGCTTCGGGTCGCGCATGGATACTTTTCTCCCCATCGGCACCACGCTTCGGGTGGCTGTCGGGCAGCGGGTGAAAGGTGGGGAAACTATCCTAGGAGAGTTGCCATGAAAACTACGGGCTTCAGAAGTTCGTTCGGAAAGGAAGGAAAGCGGAGGAAGGCTGCGATGCACCTGATCCCCAACCTCTTCACCACCGGCAACTTGTTTTGTGGGGTGTTCGCCATTCTGTCGGTCTTCAATGGCAACTACCTGGAAGCCGCGATCGCGGTGTTGGTTGCCATGATCTTTGACGTCCTTGATGGGAAGTCGGCTCGGTTGACTAACAGCACCAGCCAGTTCGGGTTAGAGTATGATTCGCTGTCTGATGTGGTGTCGTTTGGCGTGGCACCAGGGATCTTGATCTATTCTTGGGCTCTAAGCGGGCATGGTACGTTCGGGGTGGCTGTGATGTTTGCCTATGTTGCAATGGGAGCCGTCAGACTGGCGAGGTTTAACTCCACCGTGGCGGTGTCGGACGGCAAGTACTTTACTGGCTTGGCTATCCCTGCTGCTGCAGGCGTTGTGGCGTCCTTGGTCGTCTTGGATCATTACATCATGAAGATGGGAGCGGATGTCCGATCAATCGTGGTCCTGCTCATGACATTAGGGTTGTCGTTTCTCATGGTCAGCACCATCAAGTATCGCAGCTTTAAGGATCTGAAGTTCAAAGGACATCGCCAGATTACATATCTGGTGTGGGGTATTCTGGCGCTGATGATGGTCGCCGCGTGGCCAGCCGTCATGTTATTTGTTGTGTTCGCCGGTTACGCGCTGATGGGACCGGTCGAAAAGATCATTGGGCTACTTGTCCCGGCCCCAGGGAAACGGGGTATGGGAAAAGTTGACCTGCCGCCAGTTGAATCGAACCCATAAGAATAAAGGGGGGGAGCACGCAATATAGAAAGTGTGAACGGCTAGGATGAGGAGTAGTAGGCAAACGGTCTAGAATACAGAATGGGCAACATTCTGAAGAGAGAGCTGGTGGGTGGTGCAAGCCAGACTAGACCCCGCCGAACTCGCCTCTGAGCCGAGTCTCTGAACAGCGAGTAGGAGACTCCGTCTTGCCCCCGTGAAGGGCGTAACGAAGGGCCTGGGCACTGTCGGTGTTTGGGCTAAATCAGGGTGGTACCACGGAGTGCGTCAAGCCTTCGTCCCTGGGTCTGACAGGGCGAAGGCTTTTGCTTTTTGAGGCCGATGAAAATGGTCATCGGCTTCGTTCTCGGCGCGAAAACGTCATCAGCGTACTTCGGAAAGTACGCTTCAGGTATTTTCGTCGCCTGCGGCCTCGCCGAACAACCATTTTGATCAGCCTGAGTACAAAGAGGTAATGCCATGGCACGCACGATCAGAATTTTTGATACCACGTTGAGAGACGGTGAGCAATCACCAGGGGCCAGTATGAATGTGGAAGAGAAGGTCATGGTGGCCAAACAGCTGGCGCGGCTTGGCGTCGATATTATCGAGGCAGGGTTTGCCTATAGTTCGCCTGGCGACTTTGAGGCGGTTCGGCGCATTGCGCAGGAGGTGGAAGGGGCGACGATTTGCAGCCTGGCACGGGCTCGCCCGGAAGATATCGATCGAGCATGGGATGCGTTGAAAGGGGCACCGAAAGTCCGGATCCATACGTTTCTCTCTGCCTCCGATATTCACTTGAAGCATCAGTTTCGGATGACGAGGGAACAGGCGAAGCAACGGGCCGTGGAGATGGTCCAGCGTGCGAGGGGCTATGTTGATGACGTCGAGTTTTCCCCCATGGATGCCAGCCGCTCCGATCCGGCCTATCTCTATGAAGTGATTGAAGCGGTGATTGCTGCTGGGGCGGGCACGATCAATATCCCTGATACGGTCGGGTATGCGGTCCCACAAGAGTTCGGTGCGCTCATTAGAGGAATTTGTGACAAGGTGCCGAATGCCAAACAGGCGGTGATCTCGGTCCATTGCCACAACGACCTGGGAATGGCGGTCGCAAATAGCTTGGCGGCCATTGCCAATGGGGCTGGGCAGGTGGAGTGCACGATCAACGGCATCGGCGAGCGTGCGGGGAATACGTCCTTGGAAGAAGTCGTGATGGGGCTCAGGACCAGAACAGATTTCTACCAGGCCGATACGCAGGTTCGAACCGAAGAGATTGCGAAGACCAGCCGTTTGGTCAGCAAGATCACGGGGATGGTTGTGCAACCCAACAAGGCGATCGTGGGGGCCAATGCCTTTGCCCATACGTCCGGGATTCACCAGGATGGTTTGCTGAAGGATAAAACGACGTATGAAATCATGCGTCCGGAGTCGATCGGGCTGGTCGAAAGCCAGATGGTGATGGGCAAACTCTCCGGTCGCCATGCGTTCCGGCAGCGCTTGGAGGAGTTGGGGTACAAGCTCAGTGAAGATGAGGTGAACCATGCGTTCGAACGGTTCAAAAAATTAGCGGACCAGAAGAAAGAAATCTTTGAAGAAGATCTGGAAGTGATTGTGTCCGAAGAATTGGCAAAGATGGCGGACCGCATTACGCTGAAATCATTTCAGGTTGCGAGTGGGACTGATCGCGTTCCCAGCGCCACGGTTGAATTGGAGATTGACGGCAGGGCGGTCACACAGACCGGGACGGGTGATGGCCCGGTGGATGCGGTCTATCGAACGATTGCCGCCCTCACGCAGACGAAAAGCAAGTTACTGATGTATGTGGTTAAGGCCATTACCGGTGGGACGGATGCCCAAGGTGAAGTGTCGGTCCGCGTGCAGGAGGATGGCCGGACGGTCTCGGGGCATGGTGCCGATACGGATATCATCATGGCGTCTGCACGGGCCTACTTGAGTGCGCTCAACAAACTGGCCTATCTGGCAGCCAAACAAGCACAGGGGGAGCAGAAGGTGAACTTGATTTGACGCCGAACCCCACGGTAGAGTTTCCCTTCCCTACGAGGATTAAGGTGGGAAGGGAGTGTGCCCTTGTTTAAAATCACATCGGCGGATCGTTCGGAATTTCTGGCCGGCGACCATACGCGTCTGCGGGAGATTTTCCACCCAGCAAAACACCGACTCAGCCTTGGGTATAGTCTCGCTCACGGGAAGCTAAGTCCCGGGTGCCGATCAAAGCAGCATGTTCTCACCTCGTCCGAGGTCTATTACTTTATTACTGGAACAGGGCGACTGACCATTGATGACCAGGTCACGCCGGTTGAAGCAGGTACGACGGTTTATGTGCCACCGGGCGAGCGACAGTACCTGGAAAATGTTGGAACGACGGACATCGAGTTTCTCTGTCTGGTCGATCCCGCATGGCGGAGTGAAGACGAAACCATATTGGAATAGGTCACGGCCCTCAGGCCATGAAAAGGAGTATGCAGTGAAAGCGAAGATTGCGGTATTAGCAGGAGACGGAGTCGGGCGCGAGATCGTACCCGAAGCCGTGAAGGTTCTGAAGGTCGTCGCGGAGAAGTACGGGCACTCCTTCGAATTTACCCCGGGCGATATCGGTGGGCAGGCGATTGATAAGGTTGGCGTGCCGCTGCCGAACGATACGCTGGCGTTGGCAAAGCAGAGCGATGCGGTCTTACTTGGGGCCGTGGGAGGCCCTCGATGGGAAGGGTTGGACTACACGTTACGACCTGAACGTGCATTGTTGGGTATCCGGGAAGCGCTGGGGCTCTATGCGAATCTGAGGCCGGCGAAGGTCTATGCGAATCTGATCGATGCCTCGACGTTGAAGCGAGAGGTGATCGAGGGGATCGATATTTTGGTGATTCGTGAACTCACCGGTGGTATTTACTTCGGTAAGCCCAAGGGGATTGAAAAGCTGCCGAACGGTGATGAACGAGGCATCAATACCGAAGCCTACACGACAGAGGAAGTGCGGCGGATTGCCAAGGTGGCATTTGAGGCGGCCCGGAAGCGTCGTAAAAAGGTGACCTCGGTCGATAAGGCGAACGTCCTAGAGTCCTCGGAACTTTGGCGGAAGGTCGTGATCGACGTCCATGCCTCCTATCCTGATGTGGAGCTCAGTCATATCTATGTGGATAACGCCGCCATGCAATTGGTGCGAAACCCACGGCAGTTTGATGTGCTGCTCTGCAACAACATGTTCGGTGACATCCTCAGCGATGAAGCTGCGATGTTGACCGGCTCGATTGGAATGTTACCCTCGGCGAGCGTTGGCGCCAAGGTTGGTCTCTATGAGCCCATTCATGGGAGCGCGCCTGATATAGCGGGGAGAAATATTGCCAACCCGATCGCGACGATCGCCTCGGTGGCGATGATGCTGTCCTACGCGTTTCAACTCGACAAAGAGGCGGAGGCCATTGAGAAAGCCATCGTCAACACCCTCGACCTCGGCTATCGCACGAAGGACATTCAAAGTCCAGACGCGAAGATTGTGGGGACGGCCGAGATGGGCGACACGATTGCCAAACAGATCCAGTAGTCCTCAGCGTACACCCATGGCATCCACGCTCACCACCTGGAGGATCCGAACGCTTGCCGGTACGGGCGAGCCAGGCTTTGGGGGAGATGGTGAGTTTGCAGTACGGGCACAGATGAACGAACCAAAAGGCTTGACGATCGATTGTCACGGCCAGGTGTATGTGGCCGATTCTGAAAATCATGTGATTCGCAAGATCGAGCGCGCCACTGGGAGGATCTCGACGGTGGCTGGCACACCTTTTGTCGAACAGACGCCTTCGATCGCACCATCCAAGCCATCGGTTGCTCTTGAGTCCGAAGACCCCTTTACTGAGAGTGGTGACGGATCAAGGACGAGTGCGTATACCCAGCAGGCCGATTTGAGCGGGACAGTTCGGTATTGGACCCAGGGGCCATCCGTATCGACTCGATATGGTGGAGACGGTGGGCTGGCGGTCGGTGCGCAGCTCAACTTCCCCACTGCCGTGGCAGTCGATCGAGTCGGCAATCTCTACATCGCCGACACCATGAATCATCGTGTGCGGAGAGTGGATGCAGCTACGGGTGTCATCACAACGTTGGCGGGAATAGGGCAGGCTCGATTCTCAGGCGATGGTGGCCCTGCCAATCAGGCGGCACTCAATGAACCGGCGGCGTTAGTCCTAGGTGATAATGACACCAGGTTGTACGTCGCTGATCAGAGCAACCACCGTGTGCGGATGATCGACTTCAGTACCGGTGTCATTCAGACCGTTGCAGGAACCGGGTCGGCGACGTACGATGGGGATGGAAAGCCCGGGACGGAGACAGCGTTGGCAGGCCCGAGTGGGGTAGCGCTGGCAGACGATCATCTCTATATTGCTGATACGTTCAATGGTCGAATTCGCGGTCTCCATCTTTCAACGGGGCTGATCTCGACTGTGGCGGGAGATGGTGGATCCTATCGATATGAGTCAGCATCGGACGCATCGTCCGCGAGTCTTTCACGTCCGACCGGAATTGCCATTGATCATCAAGGGAGGCTCTTTCTGACGGACTCTGATAATCATCTCATTCGAGAATGGGATCGGGAGTCGGGGAAGGCCGTCCGCGTCGTTGGGCAAGGAATCCCCTGCTATTCAGGCGATGGCGGCCTCGCACGAGAGGCCGGTGTATGTTACCCATTTGGTATCGTGTCCGATCGCGACGGCACGCTGCTAGTCGCAGACACGTTCAATCATCGTATTCGCGTATTAACATTGGAGTAGGAGCGGCATGCTGAAGAGGAAATCAGGTTATACGGTGGCTATCCTTGGCGCAACCGGGGCGGTCGGCCAGGAAACCCTAGAAATATTGGAAGAACGGAAGTTCCCGCTGACAAGCCTGAGGCTGTTTGCCTCGAAACGATCCGCGGGTGAGGTTATGACATGCCAGGACAGGGACTGGACTGTTGAGGAGTTGACGGAGTCCACATCGTTCGATGGTGTCGATCTGGCCTTTATTTCCGCGACAGATGCGATCAGTAAGGACTATGGGCAGCGATTGGGCGCTGCCGGCATTGCGGTTATCGATGATAGCGCGGTGTTTCGCATGGATGAGCAGGTGCCATTGGTGGTTCCGGAGGTGAATGCTGCGGCGTTACGCAGCATGCCGCGAGGTATTGTGTCCATTCCCAACTGCACGACCACACCGTTGGTCATGGCGCTCAAGCCGCTGCACGATGCGGTAGGGGTGAAGCGTGTGGTGGTGACGACATTCCAATCCGTGTCGGGAACCGGATCGGCAGCCATGGACGAGTTGATGGATCAGACGAAAGATTTATTGGCATTTCGAGACGTCACGACCAAGGTCTATCCCTACCAAATTGCCTTTAACCTCTTACCGCACATTGGTTCCTTCAATGAAGGAGGCGATTGTTCTGAGGAGGTGAAGATTGCAAAGGAGACTCGAAAGATTCTTGGAGCGCCTAACCTCAGAGTGACGGCTACGACCGTGCGCGTGCCGGTTCTGCGGTGCCATTCCGAAGCAATCAATGTCGAATTGGAGCGTCCATTGAAAGTGAATGAGGCGCGTGCGGCACTCGCAGCCATGCCTGGTGTGCTGGTCTATGATGACCCAACAAAAAAACTCTACCCCATGCCGCTCGATGCGACGGGAAAGGACGAGGTGTACATCGGCCGGGTGCGGGAAGATGAGTCGATTGCCAATGGTCTCAATCTCTGGGTCGTGTCCGATAATCTGCGCAAGGGTGCGGCGCTCAATGCAATCCAAATCGCCGAGTGTCTGGTGAATGGCTGACGGTCTGTCCTAGGCTGGTGAGAGAACCGACCGTTCAGAGGGATCACAAGTGATGCCGGAATGGACTACCATCGGTAAGACTCTCATTGGAATCGGGTGCGGCATTATCGCGTTGGGAGCTCTGCTGGTCATGCTCGACCGAATTCCCGGTTTAGGGAGTGGCCTCAGTTGGCTCGGTAAGCTTCCTGGTGACATTTCCATCAAACGGGAGAATGTCAGCTTCTATTTTCCTATCGCCACCAGTATTCTCCTCAGTATTTTCCTGAGTCTGATATTCTATATCCTAGGATGGCTCTTTCGCCGATGATAGCGGCACGGCTCTTCGCCGGTGCAGCGGGATTGGGAATTTGCCTGGGGTCCGGCCTGATACCGGAGGCCCAGGCGGTGCAATCGATCCGTGTACTGTTGGCCTCTGATGTGCAGCAGCTCGCAGTCTCAAGTGATCAGGCTCTGTGGGTGACTGACGAACAAAATCAAGCCTGGTCCTATCACTCCGTGCTGCAGATCAAGGTGCGTGGCCATGCATTGATTCTCAACGGAAAACCGGTGGTGACGGACCAATTGACGCTACGGGCGGGCACTCACGATCTCAGCATTTGGCTGAATGAGAACGGGAAGCGAACCGCAGTGCAGGCCGGCGATACGAGTGGCGCTCTCCACGTCAGTGGGGTGGTCAAGCTCGTTCGACGAGGGAAAAGCCGGCTTCTCGTCAACCATGTGGATTTGGAAGAATATGTCAAAGGGGTCGTGCCCGCCGAAGTGAATTCAGCCTGGCATCCAGAGATGCTGAAGGTGCAGGCCGTTGCCACGAGGACCTATGCCCTGTATCAGCGTATGCTCAATACCACTCGCGACTACGATGTGGTGGCCGGGATTCAGGATCAGGTGTATCGTGGCCGCCAAGGGATCGATGCCCGAGTGATCGCGGCAGTGGAGTCCACCAGAGGGATGGTGGTGACCCACCAAGGCGCTCCGATCTACGCGGCATTTTCCTCCACAGCGGCGGGGCTGACGGAAGATGCAATGACCGTGTGGTCAAAGGATCTTCCTTATTTAAAGGGAGTGGAGTGTCCATTCGATATTGAGTCTCCCTACTATCAGTGGAGAGCTTCGGTGAAGATCGCGACTCTGGAAAAGAATTTGCGGCAACAGGGATTTTCCGTGGGAACGGTTTCACAGGTTGCTCCGCAGTCGTATAGCCGTGCTGGACGGGTGGCCACTCTGCGGGTGGTGCATTCGAACGGGGAGGTAGTGATTCGAGGCGAGGATCTCCGTAAAGCGGTGGGTTATACGGTGATACCCAGTACACAATTTACCGTTCAGTCGATCGGACAGGATCTCGTCCTGTCCGGCTACGGAGCCGGCCATGCAGTCGGTCTCTGTCAGTGGGGTGCAAAAGAGTTGGCAGAGTTGGGCTATTCGTTTTCCAGCATCTTGAGTTATTACTATCCGGGAACGGAACTACGCGATGCCGCGTTGACACAAGCCCCTCCTGCTCCTCTGGCTTCTTCTTCTCCACCATCCTGATGCAACTCTCCGAGTTTGATTTTCCCTTTGACCCGTCTCTTGTGGCATCGCAGCCGGTAATCCCTCGTGACCAGGCACGATTGCTGTTCCTCGATAGAACCACGCAACAGCGTCGGCACCACCATGTCGCTGATCTCCCGATATTGCTGAACCGGGGCGATCTTCTGGTTGTGAACGATACGAAGGTTCTGGCCGCGCGGGTGCCGGGAATCAAGAAACCCATCGGAACGCCGGTTGAGGTGTTGTTTGTCAGGGACCTTGGCGGAAACCGGTGGGACATCATGGTCAAGGGCTCGTTTCGTGTCGGCCAGGTCATCGACTTTGATCAACAGTCTCGCGCGATAATCGTGAAGCGAGATGCAACAGGGACTGAGGTGCTGGTGGACAGTCCGGTCCCGGTCGCTCAGCTGCTTGCAGAGCATGGGATGATGCCACTGCCTCCCTATATCAAACGTGCACCTGCTCAGGAGGACGGGAACTGGTATCAGACCATCTTTGCCAAGCATGATGGCGCAATCGCTGCACCGACGGCTGGGCTGCACTTTACCGAAGACTTGTTTCGACGACTGCAGGAAGCTGAGATCAACATGTCCACGGTGACCTTGCATGTGGGACCTGGCACGTTCAAGCCGGTGACGACTGAGAAGATAGAAGACCACCAGATGGGCGGGGAGGTCTTCCACGTCGGTGAGGAGACCGCTCAGGCCATCACTGAGACGAAGCGCACCGGTGGACGGGTGGTCGCGGTGGGGACGACGGTGGTTCGTACGCTGGAAACCGTGATGAAAGAAAAGGGCGAGATGGTCCCGCTGTCCGGCGAAAGCCGGCTCTTCATTACACCGGGATTTGAGTTCAAGGTTGTCGATGCGCTCATGACGAATTTTCATCTACCGAAGACCACACTCCTCATGCTGGTGTCGGCATTCACAGGGACTGATGCAATTCGTCAGACCTATGAAGAGGCGGTTAAAGAACGCTATCGCTTCTACAGCTATGGCGATGCCATGCTAATCCTCTGAATTGTAATGGCGCGCGCTACGAGACCGCTTTTCTTTGTGGGAGATGTCCTATCAGTGGGTTATTGGTCACGGAAGTCCTCTCCACGGACGTTCAGGGCCGGAATTAGTTTTCGGTGATTTCAGGAAGGTTCTGACAAAATAATTCAACGGTCTTACGGAACAGGAAGAGAGCTGTATCCTGGGGAGAAGCGGTGATCGCCGATTGGGAGGCAGTACGGATGTCCGCCGAACTGATCCGGTTCTGCTGGACAACAAGCAAGGCGTCTTCAAAATCCACATCGGTGCCACGGCGTAGTTTTGCGAGCACAAAATCGATCGGGGTGAGGATACGGATGCGGAGATTCGGCTGATCAACCAAGATTGTCGACCGGTCACGGTATCCTGGAGGCATTGCGACAATCGACCAGCCTGAAAAGTTTTGTGTCAGATCCGCTGGGATCTGTGCTTTGGTCAGAAAGTCCAATAAGCGACCGATCGAACCTACGACTTCAGCATCCACATCGTGAGTGGCGCGACCTGAAATTCCATAGGCCGGTAGTGCCAGCGCACCGATGAGGAGTAGGTCAAGCATTTCCCCAGTCTCGGTGACATAGCGCGTTAACAGGATGATCAACTGGTCAAGGGTGAGAGTAGGCAAAGTAGAGCGCCTCGGCAAAGGTCCGGTAATCTCGAGAGTCAATTGCTCCCGGGGTGGTCGGGAGCGGTGCACGGTTCAAGATGAACGTAATGAGTCGTCCATACTGCGTATACCATCGGCACGCCGTGAGGTAGGCGGCCTGCACCGCTGGCTCTGACTTCCACGGTGTAAGATCCAGCTGGTCATTGACCAGAATTTCCAGCCAAAGCACTCGTCGACCGCGGGCCGTACGAATCGCTTCCTCAATAGATGACGTACCTAAGTACGCTGGTAGCAATCGCAATCTGGGGGCTTCTTGGGATGCTGTCCCAGAAGGAGTCATATGCACAGTCTAGCATAGCGCCATCAAAATGGAGAGCTGATGGAGAGTCAGCCTCCAGGGGGCAGTTGAAGAGCGTTGATGTACGGATGACAAATATTCACGTACCAAAACGACACTCCCGATGCTGGTCTCAGCGTTGCCGGGATCGATCCAATTCGCCAGGCCTACGACGAAGTAGTCAACGAGCGCCACCGCTTCTACGGCTATGGTGACGCAATACTAATCCTCGAACACCCTGTCTCAAAACCTGTTCATGATTTGCCGACGGATCAGGGCGTCAGGCTCGCTGCTTTGGGCCCTTGCCTTTGTCCTCTGGACGAGTAGAATGTGCCCCTACGTAGAGACCGTGGTTCAGCTTGCGATCGCGATGGCGACGTTCTATCTGTCATCAACCTATGAAGATTTGAAAGACTACCGCCGCGTGGTCTACGAGGCGCTGCGCAAAGCTGGCCATCATGTCATCGCGATGGAAGACTACGTCGCGGCGGACCAGCGTCCGGTGGACAAATGTCTCAAAGACGTAGAGGCTGCTGATATCTATATCGGTCTGTTCGCATTCCGCTACGGCTATATCCCGCCGGCACAGCATGAGAATCCCAAGGGTCTCTCGATCACTGAACTGGAGTACCGTCGCGCCGAAGCTCTGACGAAGCCCTGTCTCACGTTTGTCGTCAGCGACACGACGGCGTGGGCCCGCGTCTTTGACGATGCCTATACCGCGGGAGACAAGGGCGAGCGTGTCAGGGCATTGCGATAGCACCTCTTGACTGAAAAACTAGCCAGCCAATTTGCCTCACCACATGAGTTGAGCACACTCGTGCTTGCAGCGGTTACAAGATATCTGGATGAAGAGCGACAACCGGAATTGGCAAAGAAGCAGGAATCAAGTGAAACAGCCATAACTTGGGATATCAAGAAACTTGGTTCGCCGTATCCTGGCCTCATGCACTTTACACACAAATACGCACCCGTGTTTTTCGGGCGTGACTTAGAGGTGCGAGAGATCCTCGACCGTGTCCGAGAGCCCGAAGGCCGCTTCATATTGATCAGCGGAGCCTCCGGCAGTGGCAAGTCGTCCCTCGTGGATGCCGGTGTCCTCCCACGCATTGAACAGCATGGGATCGGAGGGAAAACCTATACCTGCATGCGCATACTGCCGAGGAGGGGAGCCATCCGTTTGATGCATTGCTGCGGCCCTTGCATGCCCATGCGGAATGCGCAGGCATGAAGCCATATCACGCGGCAGAACACCTGAACCAACACCCAGCCGATCTCTCGTGACATCTCAACGACATTATCATGAAGGGTTCGGATACCGATGGGCTGGTGCTGTTCGTCGACCAGATGGAAGAGCTGTTTACTGTGCGAGATCACACTCAAGCTAACGTATTTCTGTCCGCGTTGTATCAGGCAATCCATGATGCCGATCTGTACGTCGTCGCGACCATTCGGAGTGATTTTCTGCAGTATTGCCATGACCATCCGGATTTGCTGAAGGTGTTGAAGGGGCGAGGATACTACGCCTTTGCCCCTCCGGATGGAAAAAGCATCTATGACATGATCGCCAAACCGGCGCGCTGTGCTGGGCTCACAATTTCTGAGCGGCTGGTGCGGCGTCTTGTGAGCGAAGTTGAACAGGAGCGGGGGAGTTTTCCGCTGCTTGCCTTTGCGTTACAGCAATTATTCGATAATCGAGTGGATCATGAATTGACCGAGGCGGTGTTTGATCACATAGGTGGACTTATCGGGGCTATACGGACGCATGTCTCCGTTGTCGAGAAAAGGATCGGCGAGCTGATAAGCACCGATGACATACACGTGTTCGCGAAGCTCTTCGCGCCCCTCGTGGTCGTTACCATGGATCGAACACCGACCAGGAGGCGGGCGGCAAAGGAGAGTTTTGATCGCACGACCCAATCCGTGATCGATATTTTGACCAAAGAACGTTTCCTCATTACTGAAGGCACGGAACAGCACAGTCTGGTCGCGGTTGCGCATGAAAAGCTCTTTGAGGGTTGGCCGAAATTGGCGCTGTGGATTGAGGAGAATCGGGAGCACTTGTTTATTCTTCGACAGGCGGAGACCGAGGCCAGCGAGTGGGAACGGCACGGGTATGATCTCGACTATCTGTGGTCTCCGGAGCGTCTCAAGACGCTACAAGGGGTTCTCCGAGATCCTCACCATGCACAACGTGTCAATCAAGCCGTACGCCTATATGCAGCACCACAAGACAAGCTCATCGATCGCCTTCAGGACGCTTCGTGTTCCCACACAGAGCGCCTGAAAATCAGTCAGTATCTGGCGGCGCTTGGGGATCCACGTCAGGGTGTCGGTCTCCGTCCCGACGGCGTGCCCGACATCGAGTGGATCGAGATCCCTGGAGGTAAGATCGAACTGAAAAGGGTTGATCATGTATTTCGAGTGAAACCCTTCAAGATTGCGAAATACCAAGTGACCAACGCCCAATTCCATGCGTTTCTGACTGCAACGGATGGGTATCAGAACGATGAATGGCGGGTGGACATTGAACATCGGGATATGACGCAGCCATCATGGTCAGAGGCCAACTTTCCTCAAGAGATGGTGTCCTGGTATGAGGCTGTCGCCTTTTGCCGGTGGCTGAGCGTCAAGGTCAGTGTACAAAGCGGGACCAGCGTCAGTATTCGTCTTCCCACCGAATGGGAATGGCAGCAGGCGGCGACAGGTGGAACTCCGAAGCGCGAGTATCCGTGGGAAGGCCTGTGGGACGCAACCCGGTGTAATAGCAATGAGGGCCGACTGAGACGCACGACCGCGGCAGGAATGTATCCACAGGGAGCGACAGAGCAAGGTGTGCTGGATCTAGCCGGGAATCTCTGGGAATGGTGCCACAATGAGTACGAGACTCCTGAACAACCGAAGGCAGTGCGTATCAGCAAGCAACTCGCCAAGCGCGTGGTCCGTGGTGGTTCCTGGTTCGACGGGCCGGAGGATCTTCGTGCTTCCTTCCGGTACTGGGGCAATTCCGGATTCCGGTACTATCTCCTGGGTTTTCGTCTCGTCCAGGACTTAGAGCCCTAACCCTTTGCTCTTTGTTCTTTTACCCTTTGCGTCTTCACGATTCTTGTGTTCCCATTCTGGTCCGGAGAGGGTTCCTTGGAACAGGCACCTTAACGAAGGAGGTGACGCATGGTCACTCCTACCATCCCACAGGCCGTGCAATCGTGTCATGAATTGCTGGTGTGGCTGATCCCGCAGCTCGACAAGTTTCCTCGCGCGTGCCGATCATCCAGGCAAGCTCCGCTTGTGATATAGCTAAACCAAATAATTATGATTAGACTGGAGAGATGGCCTATTCACGAGATTTTCGCCATAAAGTCTTGTCCGTTCGAAGTACGGAGGGGCTGACGATTGCAGAGGTGGCAGCCCGATTTGATGTGGGAAGTGCCAGTGTGGTGCGGTGGCTTAAGCACGTGGAGCGCAAACCGCAAGGAGCTCGGCGTCGTAAGATTGATCTGGAGGCATTGCGCCAGGATGTCATTGCGTATCCGGATGCGTACCAGTACGAGCGCGCGCAACGGTTCGGGGTGGCCCAGAACGCGATCTTTGTCGCGCTGAAGAAGCTGCCGGTCAGCTATAAAAAAAACGCTTCGACACCCCAAGGCGGACGAAGACGAACGGCGCATCTTCCGAGAGAAGATTGCGGCCTATGGTTCACAGCACCGGACGATTGTGTACATTGACGAGAGTGGCTTCGCACACGATATGCCGCGGCGGCACGGCTAGGCACCGACCGGCCAGCGATGTCCCGGCGTGCACAACTGGCATGCCCGCAGGTGGACTAACGTGCTTGGTGCGCTGATTGGGAAGGACTTGCTGACGGTCGGCCTGTTCGATGCCAACGTGGATGCCGATATCTTTACCGCCTGGGCCCAGCAAGACCTGTTGCCCAAGCTGCCACCCGCATCGATCCTCGTCATGGATAATGCCACGTTCCACAAACGGGTGGATACCCAAGCGGCCATGGTCCATGCCGGGCATACGCTGGAGTATCTGCCGCCCTATAGCCCCGACCTCAATCCGATCGAGCACAAATGGGCGCACGCCAAATCCATCCGCAGAAAATTGGGAGCGTCGGTCGAGACCATCTTCTCCCGGCCACATATTGAATCATTCCTAAGTGGTTAGGCTATACCTTCAGTTTTCCTCGGATGCTTTTCACATCGGTTGGCCAAAATGTTTCCGTCTGAGCCGGTGCCCAGTAGCTCGTAGACCTCCTGACCGTTGTCGTGCTGGATGACCCGTGCTACACTGATCTCGTGTAATTGGGAGGTGTCGGCATGGCAAATTTAACTATTGTGATTGAAGGTGATACGCTGAAGCGTGCTCGGATGCGAGCCCTGGAAGAAGGGACATCCGTGAACGCAATCCTACGGGACTATCTCGCTGATTATGCTGGAATGAAGGCGAAAAAGGATAAGGCGATTGATGATTTATTGCGGTTGTCGCAGGGTGCAAAGTCGAGGCGGGGGAATCGTCGCTGGACCCGTGAAGATCTTCATCAGCGATGAAGGAGCGCGTTTTTCTTGATACAAATGTGCTGGTCTATCTGTTCGACGCTGATGATCCCCTCAAACAACGCCGCGCACAGGATCTTCTCTCATCTCAGGAATTGAGGGAACAGGTCACTCTGAGCACTCAGGTGCTGCAAGAGTTCTATGTGACTGTGACCAAAAAGCTGACTACCCCTCTTGATCCGGATACCGCGTTCATAGCTGTCCAAGATCTGACGGCCTTCCCCATAGTCCAGATCGACACGCCCCTTATCTTGCTGGCTATCCAGCGTAGCCGCAAATCAAAAGTTTCCTTTTGGGATGCCCTGATTCTGGAAGCGGCATTGGTTGCCGGGGCAAGCCTGTTGTACTCAGAGGATTTTCAGGACGGCGCTGTGTTTGGAAAGTTGCGTGTGGTAAATCCATTCAGCTAAACAGACATCAATCAGACTTTCTCTGTATCAACGTGGTCTGTACTGAACATATTACAGCATCTCCCGCCGGATGGTGATTGGGATCTTTGCTTTCATCGACTGCTGAAATGAGACCAGTGCGCGTTGCTGTTTCTGCAACAGCATGTCATCCAGTACTCGTTGCTTGGCCTCAGCCGCCTTTGTGGGGTCGCTCCCATCGGCGGGGCGGGTCATGAGCGACTGCCCCTCGGCGATTTCCTCAGGTGTCAGTGCAATGGAATCTCGGACGATCATGCGAGCCTTGTTGGCCAAGACTTCTTGGTGCTGGATTGACTCGAACGCAGCTGGAGTGAGGTGATTGGCGGCAAGAATGCGCTTGTAGAGCTCTGGGTCGAAGGCGCCGTTTTTCTGAAAGACCGGCGTTTGCATGATCAACTCACGCAAATCAGCATCGGACACCCGCACACCCATCTCTTGGGCGGCGATAATCCATACGCGGCTGTCGACGAGTTGACCCATGACGAAGTCCTTGAATTCCTCATCTTTGAACTCAGTCTTGACATTGTCTTTGTAAATACGATGCATATTCTCGTAGGTACGCTTAAACTCCTCGAGCGAAACCGATTGTTCGCCGACTTTCGCTACCGGTCCACCAGTCTGTTCACCGAATCCCCACCAGCCCATCGTAATGACGAACGCAATGGCTAGGATCCCCATGATAGATTTCAACAGCCAAGGATAGTTGTGTGAGGCATCTCGCATTGTCTTAATCATCAAACCCCTCTTTGCTTTTGTGAGGGCAACAGTGTACTGATGGGCCGAGTGGAAGGCAAGGGCCAGCTCTTGTAAGCTCAAGGATTCAGTATGAGTGGTCGTCAGGTGGAGTGCCCGAGCCCTGTCCGAGTGGTTTGAAAAAAAAATCGAAAAAGATGGCGCTTTGTTTGTGCAAGTTGGCGAATTTTGTTATACTTTGCCACTAATTAGAAGGAGATCCCTTGAAAGGGGAGGGGCCAAGCTCGACGCCGTTCGATTCCAGGGTGTATCCGAAGGCCCATGTGCTGAATCGGTTCATCGCAAAGCTAATTGATCTGTTCATTGTCGTCGCTGCCGGCGAAATTGCTCCACCAGTCGGTTTTCTTTCCGGATTGACGTACATCTTGATTGCCGATGGGTTTGCGGGGGGAAAGAGCATCGGCAAACGGTTGGTCGGTTTGCAAACCGTGTCCGTGGATAGTCGTGAGCCAGCAGGGTTTCGAGAGTCGATCATTCGGAATCTTCCATTGGGTGGTGCACAGGTTGCGTATGCGATCCCGTACATCGGATGGCTTGCCTCGCTGGCGATTGTCGCGTTCGAAAGTTTTTTGATTATCGGGAATGAACAGGGGCGTCGTCTCGGCGATGAAGTGGCCCGGACACACGTGTTAGACGCTGGTCAACTCGCAGTCCCGGATTAAGTTTAGAAGAGAGATCACGCACCGAAGCTGGACGTTGAAATGGGCCAGCTCAGATGAAGGGAGAGATGCCGTGGGGTTCCCGGGAGATGTGTTCGGGTGGTTTTCCGATGACCTGGCGATTGACTTAGGGACTGCGACGACCCTTGTGTATGTTCGTGGGAAGGGGATTGTCCTCAATGAACCCTCCGTGGTCGCAGTTGAAAAGAAGAGCGAAAAAGTGCTCGCCGTTGGCACCGAGGCAAAAAAAATGCTCGGTCGCACGCCAGGGAACATCGTCGCGGTTCGGCCGATGAAGGAAGGCGTGATCGCCGACTTCGAGATGGCTGAACAAATGCTGAAGCACTTCATCCGGAAGGCCCACAACCGCAGTGCGTTTGTTCGGCCACGGATCATTATTGGTGTGCCTTCTCGGATTACCCAAGTCGAGCAGCGGGCGGTTCGTGACTCAGCGGAATTGGCCGGGGCTCGGGAGGTCTATCTTATCGAGGAACCGGTTGCGGCAGCGATCGGGTCGGGGCTGCCGATCACGGAGCCATCCGGCAACATGGTCGTCGATGTGGGAGGCGGGACGACCGACATCGCCGTCATCTCGCTGGGTGGAATCGTCTACAGTGAGTCCGTCAAGGTCGCGGGCGATCGGATGGACGAGGCGATCATGAATTACATCAAGAAGAAGTACAATTTATTGATCGGCGAACATATGGCCGAGCGGATCAAGTTTGAAATTGGGTCTGCCTATCCGTTCGAAGAACGGAAAACCATGATGATCAAGGGGCGGGATTTGATTACGGGGATTCCACGCACCCTAGTCATTGATGATGCCGAGATTCGTGAAGCGTTGCACGAACCGATTGGAACCATTGTCAATGCCATCAAGATTGCCTTGGAAAACACTCCACCAGAACTGGCGGGAGATATCATCGATCGTGGAATCGTGCTAACCGGTGGAGGCTCCCTGTTGAAGGGGATGGATACGCGATTCCGTGAAGAAACAAACTTGCCGATCATTACGGTTGATGATCCGCTGACGTCCGTGGTCTTGGGAGTCGGGAAGATTCTGGACGAATTGGATCTGCTCCGAAAAGTATCGGTCATGTCTCAAGCCAACAACCTCCGGTAAGGTCCCATCCCCTCATGTGGATGGTTAATTTACGCGTGACGTCCAATGCTAGGCGTGTGGCCCTCGTTCTTGCCGTTGTCCTGATCCTCGGCCTGTTTCTTCTGCCAGGCCAACTCCAAAGTGTGTTTCAAGGTGTGGGTGGTCCGCTCGGATGGATCATCAGTTGGCCGCTTAGTGTGGTGGCTGGGGTGCATGATCGGATCGGTGGAGTGTGGGACAGCTATGTCGCCCTCCAGGGGATGGAAGACGAGAATCGGCTGTTGAAACGAGAGTTAGAACTGCTGAAGGAACAGAACGGCCAGCTACGAGAGTCTGCAGCGGCCACGGAACGACTGGCGATACTGCTAGAGTTCAAGAAACAAGCCCTTCCGATACTGATCGCAGCCCAAGTGATTGGGCGCGATACCGGCAATTGGTACAAGACGATTATTTTGGATAAGGGCGCGTCTGACGGGGTGCAACCCGATCAAGGAGTGATTACTCCGGCTGGAGTGGTGGGGCGAATCGTGAAGACGACGGCGTCCACTGCTGTGGTGTTGCTGGTGACGGACTCGAATAATGCGATTGCAGGACTGATTCAGCGTACCAGAGACGAGGGCATCGTCGAAGGGACGACCCAGGGGCAGGCACGACTGAAGTATATTCCGCTGCTCTCGAGTGCACGGCCGGGCGATCGAGTCGTCACGTCAGGATTGGTAGAAGGGTTTCCACGAGGGCTCGCGATCGGTACCATCACACGGATTGATAAGGAAGAGGAAGCCCTGTTCCAGTCTGCTGAACTGACGCCTGAGGTTGATCCAAACCGTGTCGAAGAGGTGCTGGTTATTCAGTCTTCTCCGGTGCCGACAGAAAAGGAACGATTGAGTCTGCCAAAGCCGAAACCATGAAAACGTTGATTTACGGCGCCATTATCTTGGGGATCGTCCCGATTCAATCCGTGCTGCTGCCGCATCTCACCCTCTGGGGCGTCAAGCCGGATTTGGGAGTGGTGGCGGTGTGTTTGATCGGCCTTATCAACGGAGAGCTTGATGGTCTGTTGGTTGGAATCGCAGTTGGATGGGCGTTGAGTCTGTTTTCTGCGCAGGATGTGATCACAGGCGCGATGCTGAAGGGGGCGCTTGGGTTCGCCGCCGGTCTCGCGGGCCGGCATGTGGTCTATCTCAGCCCGCTTGTCCTGGTTTCTGGGTTGCTGGTGGTGTCATGTCTGGTGAGCCTTGTGACGCCGTTTGTGCTGAGGTTGAACAGTGAACAAGATCTGTGGTGGGCAATTTGGAATGTGGCGTTACCGCAAGCCTGTCTAGATGCGGTCATCGGTGGGGCGATCTACTGGCTGATGTGGAGTCAGTTCAATATCGAACAGTTGATGTCTGAATCCAGAATGTAGGTCATTGCGTGGCGATCGTCCAATATCCAGAAACAGAGTTTGGCGATCTGCATCGGCGGTTGTTCATTCTCCGTGTGGGGCTACTGCTGGTGGTCGCGCTGCTCGGGCTTCGTCTGTGGCACTTGCAGATTCGCGAGGGACCCTATTATCGAGATTTGTCTGAAAACAACCGAACGAGGCAGGTGCTCCTGGAGCCCGCTCGCGGGTTGATCTTTGACCGACATGGGGTGCTTCTGGCGAATAATGTGCCGAGCTTTAGCCTCTACGTCACCTTGGAAGACGTGAAGGATCGTGAACTGTTGGTGAAGCAGCTGACCGACTTACTCGGGCTCGATGCTGCCCTCGTTCGAAAAAAGCTGACGGCCAAGGGGAGCAAGTTGTTGCCACGAAAGATTAAGGACCGGATGACGTTGCGCGATGCCACGCTGGTGGAGTCACACCGTCTTGACCTGCCCGGTGTCATGGTTCAAGTGGAATCGCAGCGCAATTATCCAGGCGGTATGACGGCTGCCCACCTCCTCGGGTATGTGGGAGAAATTTCTGGGGAGCAACTGGAGAAACCAGAATTTCTCGATCTCCATCAAGGTAGCATTGTGGGGCAGTACGGGGTTGAGAAGTCCTACGATCGACACATGCGGGGTGTCGCCGGCCAGAAAAATGTGGAGGTCGATGCACTTGGTCACGAGAAGAAGGCGACAGTCGTGGACAAACCGCAGGCTGGCAATGATCTGTATTTGACCATTGACGTGCGACTTCAGAAAGTGGCCGAAGACCTACTCGGGGAAGAGCATGGGGCCATTGTTGCGCTCGATCCAAACAGTGGGGATATTCTGGCCATGGCTAGTCGTCCTGGCTTTGATCCCAATGTCCTCTCGCGAGAACTCACCGCGAAGCAGTGGGTCGATATTGTCCAAGACGAAGGGCGGCCGCTGAACAATCGTGCCTCACAGGGGCAGTATCCTCCCGGCTCGACCTTCAAGATTCCCATGGCCATTGCCGCGTTGGAAACGAAAACGATGTCCCCGTCCAGTACGGTCTTCTGCAACGGAGGCTACCAGTTTGGGAAACGGCTGTATCATGACTGGAAGGCTGGTGGACATGGGTACGTGGATCTCCATAACGCGCTGGTCCATTCCTGTGACGTGTACTTTTATACGCTTGGGCAACGGATGGGGATCGATGTGATGGCGGAATTCGGGAAGGCCTTCGGCCTTGGGAAGGCGACTGGGGTGGAGCTTCCATCGGAGCGATCGGGCATTATGCCGTCCATGGCATGGAAACAGAAAGCGAAGAACGAACAGTGGTTGCCAGGCGAAACCATTTCTGCCGCGATCGGACAAGGTTATGTGACCGTGACACCGTTGCAGATGGCGAGTTTGGTTGGCACAGTGGCCAATGACGGTGTCAGTTACCGTCCTCGACTAGTCCAAGCGGTGATGGATCGTGCGACCGGCAACCTGCAGGAGATGCCGGCAGTTCCACGCGGGAAGCTCAACGTGAAGCCGGAAACCTTCCGGGTCGTCAAAGATGCACTTGCCGATGTGGTGACGAAGGGGACGGCGACGCGGGCGAAGTCCTCAGTCGTGGCGATTGGGGGGAAAACCGGTACGGCACAGGTCGCGGCCCTTCGCACGGGGCCGGAGGAAAATATTCCCAAGAAATTCAGAGACCACGCGTGGTTTGTGGCCTTTGCCCCGGTCGAGTCACCCAAGATTGCGGTGGCCGTCATTGCTGAACACATGGGGCACGGCGGAGCAGCGGCGGCTCCGCTCGCCAAGGAAGTCATTGAAGTCTATATGAAGCTCGCCCCACAGGTACCCACGGTGACGTCGGACCGTTCCAGTCAAGAAGGGCCTGGGCGTTTCTCGAATGACTCATGATCAATCCATTGACTGAACATCGTGGACTCGACAGTTTCGACATTCGTTACGTCGGGTTGATTCTCGCCATTCTCGGCATCGGCGTCTTCTCGATCTACAGCGTGACCTATGGGCAGCGTGGTGTTGGGACGCCGTATTACCTCAAGCAACTCATCTGGATCGGGGTTGGTTCGGCGGCCTTTCTCATCATGTGGGCCTCGGACTATCATCACCTCGCGCGTTTTGCCTATCCAGCCTATGGCGTGATCTTGCTGATGCTGGTCATCGTGTTATTTGAGGGGCGAACGAGCAAGGGGGCTCAACGATGGATTGCCTTGGGTCCATTGAGTTTTCAACCTTCGGAGTTTGCGAAGCTGATCCTCGTATTGGTCCTGGCCCACTACTATTCGAAGGCGCCGAGAGTGGGATGGTTGCAGCGGGTCATCGTTCCGGGGCTCTTGGTGCTGCCTGGGCTACTGCTCATCTTGAAACAGCCGGATTTGGGGAGCGGGCTCAGCTTTGTCGCTGTATATGCGGCGATGTTACTCATGGTGGGCGTTCGGTCACAAGCCTTAGGTGTGATCCTACTCTTTTCGATTATGCTGTTCCCGTTTGCCTGGGAAGGGGTCTGGGGGTCCTTGCATGATTATCAACGACAGCGCATTATGGCGTTCGTTGACCAAGACTATGACCCGGGCGGGAAAGGCTATCATGCGCTGCAATCCAGGATTGCCATCGGCTCAGGAGAATTGCTGGGGAAGGGACTCTATGGGGGCACCCAAAGTCAGCTGAAGTTCCTGCCGGAAGGGCATACTGACTTCGTATTCGCCGTTTTCGCGGAAGAATGGGGATTCATGGGTGTGTTGGTGCTGCTGACGTTGTTTGTAGGGTTGATCTGGCTTTCGCTGGAAATTGCGTCCAAGGCGAAGGACCAGCTGGGCGCGTTGCTTGCCGCGGGGATCGTGGCCATGCTCTGTTTTTGTGTCGTGGTCAATATCGGGATGACAGCGGGGATGTTTCCGATCGTCGGCATCCCGTTGCCGCTGGTGAGCTACGGAGGGAGTGCTACGATTATGACCATGGCGGCGTTGGGTTTGCTGCTGAATGTCAAACGCAAGCGGCTGAGTTTATTTTATTGAGCTATCTCGGACTGCAGGGCCACAGAGGCCTGTTGTTCGGAGGGAGCATAGCATTTCGTGAGCCACGGGGGCTGGTTGTATGGATGAGGCGCAGATCCGGGTTCTTGCCCGCATCTCTTGCTCTACACCATCCCCGATGGCGATGAAACAAAAGGAGTGTGTATGGGAAATGAAATTGCGATAACGGTCGCACGAGAGGAAACTCGTGTCGCCGTACTAGATGGCGGGGTCGTCACGGATTTGTTCGGAGACCGCGCGAAACACAAGGATTTTGTGGGGAATATTTATAAGGGACGGGTGGCTAAGGTCCTCCCGGGTATGCAGGCGGCGTTCGTCGATATCGGATTGGAGAAGGCTGCCTTCATGCATGTCTCGGACCTGTTGGTCGAGGCGGAGCCCGGGGACATGCTGGTGGAAGCGGAAGAAGACGAAAAAGATTCAGACATGCTTCGGCCGAAACGCCAGAGTGCGAAGCCGATCGAACAGCTTTTGAGTGAAGGGCAGGAGCTGATGGTGCAGATCTCAAAGGGACCGATCGGCACCAAGGGGTCTCGAGTCACTACCTATGTGTCGCTGCCTGGGCGGTATCTGGTGTTTATGCCCAATGTCGATCATATCGGCGTTTCTCGGCGGATTCCTCGGGATGAGGAACGGGTGAGGCTGAAGGAGATCATGCGGCGCGTTCGGCGCCAGGGCTGCGGCTATATCGTGCGGACAGTGAGTGAGGGGGTCAAGGAAGATGAATTGAAATCCGACGTCGATTTTTTGCACGTCCTCTGGCAGGACATTTTAACCAATCGAGAGCAGTTGCCTGCTCCCGCCTTGCTCCACTCGGATTTGAGCCTCAGCTTCCGCGTCGTCAGGGATCTGTTCAGTAAGAAAGTCGATCGTC
Organism: uncultured Nitrospira sp.; assembly: GCA_902500775.1. Classification (GTDB taxonomy): domain Bacteria; phylum Nitrospirota; class Nitrospiria; order Nitrospirales; family Nitrospiraceae; genus Nitrospira_D. Next base: position 37,518 of record CABVRZ010000011.1, on the reverse strand, counting down.
TGTGGATCGATTCCCGAGAGGAATACCACGCGATACGAAATTTTGTGCAGCGGTTTTCGCCGGAGCAAACGGCGCGGATTCAATTGTACGACAAGGATGAGCCGTTGTTCGACCATCTTGGCGTGGAACAGGAGATTGTCCGTGCCTTAAGCCGAAAAGTGTGGCTCAAGTCTGGTGGGTATTTGGTGATTGATCATACTGAGGCGATGACGGTGATCGACGTCAATACCGGGCGGTTTGTCGGAAAGCGAGATCAAGAGGAGACGATCTTGCGGAATAATCTTGAGGCAGCCAAAGAGGTGGCCTATCAGCTGAAACTGCGTGGAATCGGCGGGATCATCATCGTCGATTTTATTGATATGGAGCGGGAAAAAAATCGAGACAAGGTCTACCATGCGCTTGTGGACGCGATGAGCTCGGATAAGGCACGGACCAGAATTTCTCGGATCTCAGATCTCGGCTTGATCGAGATTTCCCGTGAGCGTGTGCGAGAGGATCTCTTGCGCTCGTTGTCGGAGCCTTGTCGCAATTGTGAGGGTCGAGGGTACACAAAGTCTCCCACGACCGTGGCCTACGAAATCTTTCGAGAAATCAGGCGAATTGAACCGTCGGCCGAACAGCAACGGATCATCGTGGGAGCCCATCCAACGGTTGCCGAGCTTCTTCAGGATGAAGAGCGCTATGGGGTAGAAACGCTGGAACGAGACTGCTCGGCAAAAATTATCGTGACTCCCGACAATCAGTTGCATCTGGAGCAGTACGATCTCGTCGTGTTGTAGTGCGGTATCGTGTGAACTGGTTATTTCTCGCGGGGCAGCAAGAACTCTCCCTGCCGTGACATGAATCCCCCAAGGTGTTGTCGAGGCTGAGTATGGACGAAGCCTTTTTGACCGCGTGGCTCTCGCTCCAAGCCGCAGATGGTGTCGGAGATCGGACGCTACTGAAGCTGATTCACGCCTTTGGATCGCCTGATCTCGCACTGAAGGCGACCCGTGATGAACTGGTTGCGAGAGGGTGCAGTGCTGAGTTGGCAGACACCATTCGCCAGGGGCCGTCAGACGAGAATCGTCGGCAGATTGATCGCCAAGTCGCCGTTGCTGCGCGCCTCAAGGTTCGGATTCTCACCTTCTTTGACGACAATTATCCGACGCGATTGAAAGCGATTCCCGACCCACCACCGTTGTTGTACGTGAGCGGAGAGTTATTCCCACAAGACCTGGTGGCGGTCGCCATCGTGGGAGGGCGACGAGCCACCCCTTTTGGGAGGCTGATTACGGAAGAAATCGCGAAGGATCTTTCGGCAAGCGGCGTGACCATTGTGAGTGGTTTGGCGCGCGGGATCGATGCTGCGGCTCATCGTGGCGCGCTGGCGGGCAAGGGACGAACGATTGCGGTACTGGGCTGCGGCATCGATCGAACCTATCCCTCTGAGCATCAGACACTCCGACGGACCATCGAATCGCATGGGGCCGTGCTCTCTGAACTGCCGATCGGCGCGGCTCCTCAAAGCCACCACTTTCCCAGAAGAAATCGGATCATTAGCGGGCTCTCACTGGGTGTGTTGGTCAGCGAAGCGACAACTGACAGTGGGTCGTTGATCACGGCCAGGTTGGCGTTAGAGCAGGGACGGGACGTATTTGCGGTGCCGGGTTCCATTAAAGAAGAAGCCTGCCGAGGGTCCAATCGCTTGATCAAGGAGGGCGCGAAACTCGTCGAAAACGCGTGCGACATTCTGGATGAGATTCTGCCCCAGGTTGATGCGCGGCAACGGGCGATGTTACGTTTGGATCGTACAGCTGTTGAGGCAGTAGCACCCCTGCGTCATGAAGACGCGATGGTCTACGAAGCCTTGTCCTACGAGGCCCGGTCGATTGATGCACTCATCGAGAGTACTGGGTTGAGTGCTGCCCAAGTCGTTGCCACATTGCTTTCTCTTGAGTTGGGAGGACGCATCCGCCAGTTGCCAGGTCAGCAGTACATCCGTATCTAGCACCAGCAGGACGTTGGAAAAGTCCGCCAGCTTCATTCTCGCGTCGTGCAGAGACTCAACATACAGCGCAGGGCATGCGTCGCCTCTTCGCTCGCTGCGGTCTCTACTCCTTCGCGATATGATATCCAATATGTCGTGAGCGAGAGAGCCTCAATATGGTTTTTGAAAAATCTGCTAGCAAGACATTGCTGTGCGATACTGAGCGAAACGGCACCAGCATTCTTGCTGTCTCGCCATAGGCACACTCCAGGGTCTCCCCTCAATAGATTGTTGCCGACTGCCAATCTAGTTGCATGAATCTTCGATATTTGGTACGGATGGTACAGTTTGTGAGAAATAGACGGAGTTGTTATGGCAAAAAATCTGATCATCGTTGAGTCGCCGACGAAGGCGAGGACGATTACGAAATATCTGGGACGCGGCTATACGGTGATGGCATCGGTCGGACATGTCAAAGATCTGCCGACCAGTAAGTTGGGCGTAGACCTTGAGAACGATTTTGAGCCGCAGTACGTCACCATCAAAGGTAAGTCGAAAGTGTTGTCCGAGATCAAGAAGAAGGCGGAAGAGGCGGACAAGATTTTTCTGGCGCCGGACCCGGATCGTGAAGGGGAAGCCATCGCCTGGCACCTTGAGCAAGAGCTGCTGGGAAAATCAAAGAAGAAAAAACAGGACGGAAAGATCTTTCGCGTCCTATTCAATGAAATCACGGAATCGGCGATCAAGCGGGCACTCCAGTCGCCGGGCGAAATCGACATGAAGTTGGTCAATGCGCAGCAGGCTCGCCGTATTCTCGACCGTATCGTTGGCTATCAGGGCAGCCAGCTACTTTGGAACAAGGTTCGCCGTGGTCTCAGTATGGGACGAGTGCAGTCGGTCGCCATGCGGTTGATTTGCGAGCGTGAAGCAGAGCGGGAGGCTTTTCGCACCGAAGAGTACTGGTCGATTACCGCGCTGCTGTCCGGTACCAATCCACCGGCATTTGAGGCGAAGCTCCATAGCATCAATGGCGGAGAGGCCTCGATTGAAAATACCGATCAGGCCAGTCGTATCGTCGGCGAGGTTCAAGGCAAGACGTTCGTCGTTCAGTCGATTGAACGACGCGAAAAGAAACGCAACCCTGTGGCTCCGTTTATTACCAGTCGGTTGCAGCAGGAGGCGTCGCGCAAATTGCATTTCTCGCCGAAGAAGACCATGACGCTGGCGCAGCAGTTGTACGAAGGGATCGAGATCGGCGCCGAAGGGGCGACGGGGTTGATCACCTACATGCGAACCGACTCGCCGCGAATTTCAAACGAGGCGATGGCCGACGCGCGCGAAGTGATTCAGTCCCGATTTGGAGCAGACTATCTTCCGGCCACGCCGAATGTGTACAAGACCTCGAAGGCTGCGCAAGAAGCGCACGAGGCGATCAGGCCGACATCGGCGGCCCGTGATCCCGAGTCCATTCGCCAGTATTTGGAACAGGATCAGTACAATCTGTATAAGTTGATCTGGAATCGCTTCATCGCGTCGCAGATGGTGCCGGCGATTTTAGATGTGACCCGCATCGATTCATCCTCGGTGGGGACAACGGCTCGGTACATTTTTCGTTCGACAGGAACCGTCGTGAAATTCCCCGGACACACCATTGTCTATATGGAGGGAGTCGATAAGGAAGCTCCGTCACAAAAGCCTAAAGCTGATCAGGAGGCGGAGGACGACGAACGGCACCTGCCGATATTGTCCGAAGGCGAACAGTTGCGGCTTGTGGAACAGGAGGCGCAAACAGTGCCAGGACTGCTTTCGAAGCAGCATTTTACGCAGCCGCCACCGCGATACAATGAAGCGCTATTGATCAAGGAGCTGGAAGAAAAAGGGATTGGGCGCCCGTCGACCTATGCGGCAATTATCTCAACTATCCAGGACCGCAAGTACGTTGAAAAAACCGAAGGGCGGTTGGTGCCAACCGAGACGGGGAAAACGGTCAATGATTTTCTGCTGAAGGGATTCCCTCAGCTCATCAACGTCGATTTTACCTCACAGCTCGAAGAACAGCTGGATGCCGTGGAAGAAGGCAATAAACAGTGGGTGGCCGCGGTGCGAGATTTTTATGCGCCGTTCACCATGGAAATGGAGCGTGCCAAGACGATTCCCGGTCCTAAAGATATCGTCGAGCCACCGACCAATATTCCCTGCGAGAAATGTGGTCGCATGCTGGAAATCAAGTGGGGGCGGAACGGCAAGTTTCTCGCCTGCCCAGCCTATAAAGACGATCCCCCGTGCAAGAACACCCAAAACTTCGAGAAGCTACCGGATGGGACCATCAAAATTGTCCCGAAAGAGGAAATTACCACGGATCAGAAGTGCGACAAATGCGGGAGTCCGATGGTGGTGAAGACCGGACGATTTGGGAAGTTTATTGCTTGCTCAGCCTATCCGCAGTGTAAGACCACCAAACCGTTGGCATTGGGGGTCAAGTGTCCGCAGCCCGACTGCGGAGGCGATCTGGTGCAGAAGCGGACCAAGAAAGGACGGTCATTTTTTGCGTGCAGTAACTATCCGAAATGTGAATATGCGTTGTGGGATCGCCCGATCCCCAAGGCTTGCCCAACCTGCCAGGCTCCGTTCCTGGTGGAGAAAGTCAGCAAACAAGATGGCCGGAGCGTCCAATGCCACAATCAAGAATGCGGCTACCGCGAAGCAGGGTAGTGCAGTAAGGCACAGCGTTTCGTTCCTGCCTTGAGCAAGCCACAACGTGGCCCATGCCGCCATTTGTCAGCTTCATCCGTGTATACTGCCGCATCCTAGATAGTTTCCCAAAGTCGTCAACGAAGGTAGTACGTCTCTCTCACTCATGAAGCTCGTCAATTCGGTCTATGCGATGTGTCTGCTGTTTGCAAGTCTCGCGTGGCTCGCACCGGCTGCTGCGGATGATTCGTCTTCGATACAGATTGGAAGGCAGACGGTCGGACTCGTAGCTGGTGGGATGCTTCCAGTTCGGGTGCTCCATACCCAGTCTTCCAAGTTGTACGGTGTGGCCGTGCATCCCTCGTGGCAAATCACTCTCACTGATCCGATCGGGGAAAGCTGGTGGAGTGGCACGATTGCACTGGGAGCGGAAGCCGCCTTCTTAGGAGTGACAGAACCGACCGGCACCTACGGTATCGGGTTCACGCCGAAGCTGATTTACACCTTTTCGTCATTCGGTCGGCTGAAGCCCTATATCGAAGGCGGTGGTGGGCCGCTGTGGACCAATTTTGACGGGCGGATTCCTGAGCAAGGATCGGACTTCAACTTTCTGGTCTGGGGTGGAGTAGGTGCAACTTACGATTTGACCAGGCATTGGGCTCTCAATGCCGGTGTCCGCTTCAGCCACATCTCCAATAGTGGCCTCGATACCCCTAACAGCGGACTCAACTATCTGCTTCCGTTCGCTGGCGTATCAGCGAAGTTGTTCTAGCTTTGCCAGCGGGGGGGAGTCTGTTTGCCGGCGTTGTTGAACGTTGCTGAAAGCAGGGTTTCTTTTTTGAATCACGAATCTTGTGCAGATACTGACCATGTAGTACAGTAGCGTCGTACAAATAGGAGATATACAGTATGCCACTGACGGTTCGAGTGGATATCAAGACGGAACGGTTGCTTCAGCGGCTGGCGCACAAGCGTGGTAAGACCAAATCCGAGGTCATTCGAGATGCCATCGGGGTGCTCGCAAGAGAGGTTGAATCGCGAGAGAAAGGCGAGCGTCCTTATGACAAAGTGCGAGACCTGATCGGTAGCGTGAGTGGTGGGCCCGCTGACCTCTCGAGCAGAACGGGAGATAAATTTCGCCGTATGCTGGCGGACCGCCGCAGGAAGTCTTGACGATGGTGCTGGTAGATGCAGGACCGCTCATCGCCCTGATTCACAAGAGTGATGCCAATCATGCACGCTGCGTGTCGGCATTCCAATCGCTCAGTGAGCCGTTGGTCACTGTCTGGCCAGCGTTCACAGAAGCCATGTATTTGTTGAACTTCTCCTGGAAAGCACAGGAAGCTCTGTGGGAGATGGTTGAGCGAGGAGGTATCGAGCTATTGACCCTTGAAGCCCGTGATCGAGCGAGAATGAGAGAACTGATGAAAAAGTATCGTGACCTTCCGATGGACCTGGCTGATGCCGCATTGGTGGCTGTCGGGGAACGGGAAAAACTTAGACGGATCATGACCCTCGATCGTCGGGATTTCGAAGTGTATCGCCTAGCCAAGCTCGGTCGCTTCGTTATTCTGCCTGAGGATAATTGATCGCCCCTTGTGGAGGCTCGTTAGCGGAAGTGTTCGGCTTGATGGGATTTGGCTTTCATTCGTCCGATGAAGAGTATGTGGACCTCAACTCGATCGAACCTCGGCTCTATCTGCTCGTGAGACTCATGATGGAAACCTCACGGGCCTTGAAAGACTAGCTGATCAGAGGTGAACGTCTTTCATCGCTCCGTGGCTGCCACAGGCAAACCGCATTGGTTGAAGGGAAGTCTGCTAGGATGCAGGAATGAGTCATCCGTCGGCGACCTCCGTACCGCGCCAAGCCGCAGTCCTCTTCATTCTCATCACCGTCCTCCTCGACATGTTGTCGTTCGGCATCATTATTCCGGTGCTGCCGAAACTCGTCGAGGAGTTTTTCTCCGGCAATACAGCCCAAGCCGCAGTCCTTTACGGGCTGATGGGGACGGCCTGGGCCTTCATGCAGTTCTTCTGCTCGCCCATTCAGGGAGCGCTATCCGATCGATTCGGCCGGCGACCGGTCGTGCTGCTGTCCAATCTGGGCCTGGGGCTCGATTACATCGTGATGGCGCTCGCGCCGAACGTCGCCTGGCTCGTCGTGGGCCGAGTCATTTCAGGCATGGCCTCTTCCAGTTTCAGTACCGCCGGTGCCTACATTGCCGATGTGATACCACCGGAGCAACGCGCAGCGGCGTTCGGGAAGATCGGCATGGTCTTTGGGCTCGGCTTCATCTTCGGTCCTGCCTTGGGTGGTTGGCTCGGCGCGATCGACCCCCGGCTGCCGTTCTGGGGAGCAGCGGCACTCAGCCTTCTGAACGTTGGTTACGGATATTTTGTGCTTCCGGAATCTCTATCGCAAGACAAACGGATGCCGTTTTCCTGGGCGCGAGCCAATCCAGTCGGGTCGCTCGCATTGTTGCGCTCGCACCATGAGCTGTTCGGTCTCGCGACCGTGGCATTCTTTGGTTATCTCGCCCATGCCGTGCTGCCGAGCGTGTCTGTTCTGTACATGGGCTATCGCTATGGATGGGGGCCGGCATCGGTTGGGTTGATGATGGCGGGCGTCGGTCTGGCGGCGATGATTGTGCAGGGCGGATTGATTCGTCCGATCACGGCTTGGTTCGGCGAACGCCGCACACTCTTGATTGGCTTACTCTGCGGGTCGGTTGGTTTCTCCATCTACGGCCTTGCGCCGGAAGGCTGGATCTTCTGTCTCGGTATTCCCGTGATGGCCTTCTGGGGACTCGCCGGTCCCGCGAATCAAGCGCTCATGACACGCCTCATCAGCAGTTCAGAACAGGGCCAGCTGCAGGGGGCCATCGCGAGTATCAATGGCATGACCGGCATGATTGGGCCAACCTTCTTCACCCAAACCTTTGCCTTCTTCATCACATCCAATCCTCCTCTCAGTCCTCAGGACTCAACCCTCAGCGTTTCCTTGGATCTTCCCGGCGCCCCATTCATCCTCGCCTCGCTCATGCTCCTCAGCGCCGCCGTGATTGCCTGGCGAACGACGAAGGCTTGAGCCCCCTAGATGAACCGTAGGTGTGTTTCTTCTGTGAGGCGTGTGTGATTTATGTGGCCGCTTCAAAGACCCCCGACCCCAAATTGACGACAAAAACCAGAGCGTCAGCGGAGCCTTCGTGTTAGGGAGGACGGTCCCGGACGTCAGCGAGACTTGGTGCCTGCAGGTCACACACTGCCACCGCCGTTGTCTCACCAGGAAGAAAGCGCGCTGGTGGATCCACCGAGGATACGGGAAACCATCAGGCCAGCGACAGGCGGCCAGGTACCGATGGCAGGCTTCTTCTCGTGCAAAACCAAGCTGAAACTGACGCAGACTCGTAGGAAATGACGGGCGGGCCATCTCGCTCTGCTACCAGTCGTGGTGTGCTGAAACAACCGGATAAGCAGGAGGTAGCTAGTGTCACTTCCGCCGCTGATGCAGACCTTGCAGGGGAGAAGGCGTGAATAGCCCTCTCCCCCAACGTGTCAATCCTGTTATTTGTTGAGGATGACCACCACGTCTTCACCGACGATGGGTGTCCCATCCAACAAATTACCGGTGACATGCAGTACCAGCACTTGGCCATTGCTAAGTGCCCCTGGGCCACCCAGGGCATTGATCACGGCTTGCTTGTTAAACTTCAAGGTAAGATCCAGGAAGCCATCAGCTCCCCCAGTGTTGCAATCCGTCGCATTCTTCTTGCCGATGAAGGGCACGAACGGTGTGGCCACATCCTCAACGGAGGATCGTACCGCTGGAACCCCTTCCAGCCTGACCGTGGCCACGTTGATCTTGGTCACATCAAAAGTCGCGGTGCCCAGGATTGCGGCCGGGATCACGGTCCGCTCACCACCCTGCTCTGTCGCCTTGAGCGGATTACGGCACGACGTGGGATGAATATCGAACGGCACCTCTACCGATGGAGGCGTTGTCCACGTCTTGGTTGCAGTCGCGGTCTGTGGCTGTCCTACAACCGTGGCCGTGGCAGTGATGATATCATTGCCGACCGTGTTCCCCGTGTAGCTAAAGGTACACTGACCGTTGGCAAGAGTTACACAGGACCCGTTGGCTGTATTGGCACCGGTCACGGCGAAACTTATCGTGACACCAGGAACCGGTGACGTGATTCCACCAGTCGTTTGGCTGACGGCGATCGTGACCGTGTGCTGTGTCCCAACGATGTTGGTCGCTGTCGGAGGTGTGAGCACAAACCCCGGGACGACCACATTAGCGCCGCCAAGCGCAGCTACCTTTCCATCGGGATATGTGGCCAACACATTTAGAAAGCCTGGGAATGTCAGATAATGATCATGCCAGCAGCAAACATCCAGTGCATCAGAAATACCGACAGCCAAGCCTGCGGCCGTCGGGGTGATGTCGAGATAATCAGCCGCCCCACAGGTAACGGCGCCTCCCAGGTAGCCATAGGGGGTGGTTAAGGCACAGCTTGAAAAGCCCAAAAGGCCGCCACCACTGTTAATATGCGCAGCAATGTCACCAGCCCTGGCTGTTAGCAAGTCATTGTCGGCATCCGTCAGTCCGCCAAACGTATTGAGATAATCACTGGCAATCCCGATCATCTTATAGGAAGCGAAACTTTGAGTTGAGATGTTTGCGCCACTCACAAACGTCACGGTCTGCCCAACCCCGGCCGCCAGCGCCTGCCACCATGGCTGGACCTGGAAATTGTCTCCACCGATGACGAGGATGCCCGTGGCACCAGGTTTGGTAACCTGATTCAAGATACTCGTCGCCACGCTTTGATAGATAGTTATGGGGCCATGGCCTCCGATACCACCATCCTCGGCGTCTATACCCATCAGCACAACTGGACCTCCTGCATTGGCCATGACAGGGACGATACAGGTTAATGATAAGACAACCGCCCTAATTAGCTTTTTCATTCGTCCTTCCCCTCCATTGGTTTCAGCTACGTGGGCATCTCGTTACTAGTTTCACGCGTCCGTCATTACCTCCCTTCCATTCATCACGGTACGTGATTCAGCTCTTTCGATATCATTTCGAGCGACCTTGCAGTGGCGCGTGCTCCCGACAGGTCTCTTTGCGGTGGATATAGTCGTACTAAGCTTATCGATTCTTGAGGTCTAAGGAATTTCCGCACATCTTCCAACGACAGCTTGCTCATCTCACGATTTGAACCTCTCTCCCGGCGTGATGCAAATGGTATTCCACACAGAATGATTCATCTGCGGTACCCTCGTGGTACGGTGTCGCCCAATGGATACCATTCCGTCCAAAGGCCAAATCTACTTGTACAAGAGGAAAAATCCCACGCTCTCACCTCGCAGTGAGATGAGATTAATACCGACCTCTTCCATGCCCAAACATCAGCTTGCCGAGACTTGTATCCAATCTGATTCAGTATCTGATTTGATTCACTGACGAGAATCTATGGATCATCTGTTCAGGCAGGATGATCATTGGGTAGAGCATTGACAAACTATCTGCTCATCCCAGAAAGCGAGTTCCGTCTCAACTCATAGAAGACACCTGAATGCCCTACAGGCTGCTCAGAAAGACCCTCCTGCAAGATTGCAGCAGGCGACAAAGAGAACATACTGAGCCGACCACTAAATAGTGCGTACCTATTTGGATCAGAGACTCAGAAATAGTCTATTTCATGATGAATCAGCGGATAGAACATGCACTATTTGACGACCTGCTCAGTAACAAGCGTTCTCTTTCTGCATCCTCTTAGGGAAGCTCTGATTTATTGATTGAGATGGTAAATGGTAAGAGGTAAGGCGTCGGATACCTTTATGTTCACTTACAAGCCGTGCATTCAAATCTGAAGTGCAACACCAAAGCGAGCATGGAGCACTTCTGTCGGATTCCGATAGGCGAGACATTTGCGAGGTCGACCATTGAGGGCACGGACAACTTTGGCAAACTGCGATGGATGGACGTTAGAGAAAGCGGTGGGCCTCTAGAAATAATGGCGCGACAACCCATTGGTGTTTTCATTGGTGCCGCGCTCTCATGCGACTTGAGTTCCGGGGAACTTCACATGCGCTTGCCCTAGTGGACAACACGGAGGTGTCAGGCAGACTGAAAGGGAACGTGCCAGCGAAGGGAAATATGTGGCTACTGAAGGGACTGTTCACACTGTCTTCTTGACCGAGGAGTGTACGCAAGTATAATCAAATTGGCTATTTCTCTTTCCATTGAATACGTCTGTCTGTGAGTCGGATGTTCATCCAATGTCGCTAAAGTATGAGGCGCCATCACAATCAGCATTCCTCTTCAGAGAAGACTTTCGGCGGACATATGAATTAACCAGTGGAAATGCGTTCAGTCGGATCATCAGTTGCTATCGTTCGCCTGGACTTCACGCAATAGGGATCTATCGGTTTGGAAGATGGCTGAGGAAGCAAAACGTATTGCTGAAAATATTGCTCGAGCCGATCTACCTGATCCTCTTTCATAGAATTCGCAGCAAATGGGGGATCGAGGTACCACGGACAGCAGAGATAGACGGCGGATTCTATATCGGACATTATGGAGGCATTACGATTTCCGGTCTTGCGCGAATAGGAAAGAACACCAGTATCTCTCAACAAGTGACAATCGGTGAGGCAGGGCGGGGAGACAGCTGGGGAGTTCCTACAATTGGAGACGATGTCTACATTGCTCCAGGCGCAAAGATTTTTGGAAACATTTGTGTGGGCAATAATGTGAAAATAGGCGCTAATGCAGTTGTGCACAAGGATATTCCTGACAATGCTATTGTTGTCCTCGACCCGGGATTTAAAATAATCTCTTTGAGAGGCAACCGTGAAACAAAACATGATGTGTCCGTCCAAAACGAAAGCCGTTCAAGGCGAGCATAAATGTATAGGGTCGGATACGTTTGCATTTACTCGCAAGATAACGGGTAGGTTTATTGGTGAGGTTGCTGGGTGAACAGCTATCCGGATCGCGTAGATGTGGAGCCGCGCACTGCATCCAACATCAGGCTATCTACTGAGATGACCTAGCCACCGTCCAGGTCTTCCATCGGTTTTACACATGGGCCGAATGTGTACCGAGCACGCGGCCCTATTTTCGTTACCGACTTTCCGCTGCTCCTTGCCACAACATGTCATATCCGAGTTCTTTGGTCTCGGAACACATCGCCGCCAGTTTTGAGAACTTCTTCTGGAACAGGTCGTTCGCATGCGAGCGTTCGTGGGCATCGAACGATCGCCAATAGGTGACAATCACATAATGGTAGTCGGCGGTTCTGGATGACGAGAGAGAACCCTCGTTTGAGACGAAGCCGGTGAACTTGAACACTTGCCCGGCGATGAAACCGCCTTTCTCTCCTCCATAAGTTCCCTTGACCACAGCACAGAGTTCTCCGACGGCTATCTCCACATCCTCAAAGGTGACGCCGGGCTTGAGCGTGACGGTGTTGAACAGCATTTTAGCTCCAAACGGGATCGTGATCGGTCCGAACATAAATGTCCTCCTGCTCTTGATTCACCCAACAAGGCGACATGACGATGGACGTACTTCAGTATAACCACTCGCGCATTCTGGTTCATGCTCTCCTGTCTTTGGTGTTACGTCAACGAAAAGGCGTCCTGGCAACGGAGTGAAGGTACAGGGCCGGATACCGGTTCTGGTGTTCGGTGGGTATTGGAGAAAGGTATCGCTGATCGCCAGGTTTTAGCCGGCTGCTGGAAAACTCGGTTGGTGACCATAGTACGGCTAAAATGTTCCATACGGTGCTCACGCCGGAATAACTTCAGGATGCTCAAAAAGGCTGTTCAGGAAGGCCGCAGCGAGCGAAGAGGTGAGGCGTACGTTTCGGTACGTTGAGCCTCTGAGCGACGCGAGAACGCCGCTGGCGGACTTTTTCAGCATCCTGCTAGGACGATGCGAGGACACCGGCAATACAACCAGTCAGCAACGTCGTCAAATAGGCAGTCCATAAGGCGCGCAGTCCCAAAAGGGAGATATCCTTTGCTCGATGCGGGACCAAGGCGGAAATGCCGCCGACGAAGATGCCCATGCTTGCCACGTGCACGAATCCGCAGAGGGCGTAGGTCAAGGCCGTGAGGGAGCGCGGCGAAAGCGATGGCGGAGACACGGATTGTATTGCAGCCAACTTGAAGTAGGCTGCGACTTCCGTCTCGATAAACCGTGAACCCAGCAAGTCTGCGCCGATCTGCCATTCCTCCGGACGAAGACCGAGCAGAACGGCGAACGGCCAGGTCAGCCAGGCGAGGATCCGTGTGAGGGAGAGCGGTACTCCATTGATCGCAGGAAGCTGTGCCAGCGCCAAATCGACCAACGCTTCCAATCCAAGAAACACGATCAGCAACGCGGCGATCCCAACCGCCATTTTCATGCCATGCCCCGCCCCATCGATCAAGGCAACAATGAGGTTGGAGGGTGGCGGCACCGCTTCACGGTCGGATGAAGACGATGGGGGTTGGTTGGTGGGAATAGTAGGCACTCCGCCCAGCGTCACGGGCTGTCCATCTTCTGGAATGGTGAGTTTGCTGATGAGCACGGCGCAAGGAATCGAAATGATTGACGCAGAAATCAAATGCCCGGCGATCTGTGGCACCACATGTTGCAGAGCCGACACGTAGATGCCCAGGACCGTGCTCGCCACGGTCGCCATCATGCACGTCAGCACCAAGAGTAATTCGGATTGCGTCATGGCTGCGAGGTAGGGACGGACAATCAAGCCTGCCTCGATGCCGACGAAGATATTCGCGGCGCCGGAGAGAGACTCGGCCCCCGATAAGCCCATGGTCCGGTAAAAGAGTCGGGCAAACAGACGCACGATCGCTTGCATCACGCCCAAGTAATATAGACCTGCCATCAATGCAGCAAAGAACACGACGGCCGGGAGCGCTTGCGCTGCTAGGATAAAGCCGATCGAGACCGTTCCATCCGGCAACGTCTGGCCAGGACCAAGTGCAAGCGGCCCAAGAAGAAACGCCGTGCCTTTTTGCGAGGCGGTGAGCATGGCGACCACCATATCGTTGAGAAAGCCCCAAAACCAGTGGGAGCCCGGAAACCAAAAGGACAGGATGCCGAATCCCCAGGCCAAAATCGCGCTGCCTGCAATGGTGGTCCAGTTCAACCGACTGCGGCTCCCTGTCACCCACGCCAGCCATGCAATCGTCACGAAACCGACACCGGCCAACAGGCGATATGGCCATTCCTCCACGGTCAGGTCCTCCTTCCAAGAAAAGCCCGCGGGAGGCTACGCTGAGAGTCAACTGCCGTCAAGTAATAAAATTGGTGCTCGATTACACACTGAGGCCTGAGTTTGTTTGGCGTTGCAATGAGACGGGCTCTGGGAGAAAGGCCGCTATTCCATATGGCCCAAGGATGGTGTCATGGCAATCGCTGGTTTCAGATCGTGAAAGGCGTATTGGTGCTGCTTGTCGGACTGGGGGCTGCTGAAATAGTGCTTAGTAGCCCACTTATCTTCACCTAATCATGCAGCTCATTCAGTCTGTCGCGAATGTCCTGTGGCAGAACTCCAAAACTCTGCAATCGACACTGCTCAACTGTATCCATTTCGTCATTGTCTGAATCTGATTCGATACGTTCTCAAAATAAAAACCTCCCAACATCTCAATAGGTTCCCTTCGGCCTGAATCTTGCTGAACGTATTGTGACGGAGCCTGCTCGTGCCAATTGCGTATGCAGGTGGAAGCACAGATACAAACTTTTTAGAGGAGGTCCACCATGCCAACTGTATTTGCGGAACTACCAAAGTCTGAGGGCTGCCGACTGATTGATTTCACAGATGTCGAAATTCGGCCAGGATTTCTTCCCAACACCTACATCGTCATTGTATCCGGCACGAAGCCGTACCTGAATATGACGGTCAATCTCGTGCCGCTCGTGTACATTAGGCAGCCTGAGTTCTGGGGGATTGAAGTGGTGGGGTGTCTGCCGGGCATCGGGCTGCCAGCTGAGGCACCCTATACCGTGTCCCTTCCGTTGGATGGCGTCCGAGGGAGTGAGGGGATTGAAATCATCGGTGCCACGCAATCGCGAAAGCTTCGTGTTGGGTGCAACGTGAAGGACAATCTGGCGCTGAACGCGCTTGTGAATCTGAAAGAGGAGCCGCCGGGTTTGTGTGTCCACGGGTCAATTATCGTGTACCACAATGACGACAGGGTCGAGGTTACGAAAGCTGCTCCTCAAGGAATTAACCCTGCCATCCTCATTCTTAATGTGACGGTGATTGAAGGGAAAGGACCAATGAAAGGGACTCCTCGGCATTTTAGTTACGCAGAAGGAGGTGAGCCTGTGAAGCGCTATACCCATGTCTCTGCGAGGTATGGGGATGGAGACATGAAAACGGTGGAAGTTCAGGTGTTCGGCTAACAGGGTACGGATTTTTTTATCACATAATCAGCAGCGACAGTCCTTCACTCACTCACTCTTTCATGAACGGCAGTGGCCTCCTGTGCAGTGCCGTTCATGATGGTCACTCGTCACACACCTTATGGTACATTTGGCAGCCCTCGCACAGTGAAAGAATCGAAGTTCATGAATGGCATTTCAGCAGGCGAATGAGGTTGCCGTGGAGCAAACCCCAGCTGCTATACCCAGCACAGGCCTGATCGCGCGGTGGCAGAACATCCCGCTCTATGGGCGTATTGTCATCGCCTTAGTCCTCGGTGTCATCACCGGGTTGCTGCTTGGGAGTAATGCGGCCGCTCTTGCCGTGCCGGGGAAGCTGGTGTTGCGACTCTTGGGAGCGCTCGCGCCGGCGTTGATCTTGGCCGCAATTGTGCACACGTTCATGACGACACAGCTGGGTGGGCCACTCGCGGCGCGGTTGCCAAAATTATTGCTGCTGAACACGTTGGTCGCGATTGTGGTTGGTCTGACGGTCGCGAACGTGATTCAGCCAGGACAAGGGGCTGGACTTACACCGCCATCTGCTCATGAGGAAGCAGCGAAGACTGCCAATCCGCTCGCCCTCTTCCTGGAAAATGTGCCCAAGAGTTTGCTGGGGCCGCTCGGTGATGATGGCAAAGTGATCGGTGTGATCTTTATTGCGGTGGCATTTGGCATAGCGCTTCGTAAGGAACGGGAGCGCTCTCTTGGAACCGTAGGCCATTTTGTCGAACTCTTCCTGGAATCACTGATCAAGATTTTGCACTGGATCATCGCAGTCGTCCCGCTGGCGGTCTTCGGCATCGTCGCCAGTATTGTGGGAACGGAAGGGTTCGGACCGTTCAAAGCATTGGGGATCTTTGTTCTCAGCGTCCTGCTCGCGCTTACGATTCAGGCGGCCTATTACCTGGTCCGTATCCGGTTCGGCTCGTGGGTATCTCCTATGCAACTACTTCGGGGCGGACGGGACGCTCTCGTGATGGCCTTCTCCACGGCTAGTTCAACAGCAACGATGCCGGTGACCTATGCCTCACTGAAAGAGAAGGTGGGCTTGCGGGAGCAGTCCGCCAGTATGGGGGCGCTGGTTGGCGCCAATTTCAACAACGATGGCACGGCGCTCTATGAAGCCATGGCGGCGCTGTTCATCGCGCAAATGATCGAGATGGATCTGACTGTGCAGCAGCAACTGATGGTTGTGCTCACGAGCATTATTGCTTCGGTCGGTGCGGCTGGCATTCCGGAGGCGGGCCTCGTGACGATGACCATGGTCTTTACCGCCGTTGGGTTGCCGGTGCAGTACATTCCTATTCTCCTCACGGTGGATTGGTTTCTCGATCGCTGTCGAACGGCGATTAACGTGATGGGCGATATGAATGTGAGTTGTTTGCTGGATGGGAAACGGAAGGGGGAATCTGAATAGGGTTCGGAAATGCCGATTGCGTGCTTCAACGGGCTCAGCACGGTTTGGGGTCACAGTGCTTCAACGACCCCTTCGCCCGTCCCAAGGTGGTCGAAGGGCGAACGTAATTCTTAGCAGTCTGCTGAAAAACTCAATTTGTGTGCTTCGACAAGCTCAGCACGAACGGAAAACATCAATAGTTTCAATGGCTTCCCCGTTCGTCCTGAGGCTCTCGAAGGATGAACGAAGGGTTTTTCAGCAGACTGTTAGAGACAACGCTACCCTTTGGCGATCTTTTGATTGTGCTGGCGGGTCAGCGTAGCCCGCAGTTTTTCTTCCTGTTCTTTGTTCAGTGAGGTTTTGAGAATCGTTCCTTCATACCGGGAGAAGCTCGTCAGCAGCTTGTCTTGATCTGCATTCCGGATCAGGAGAAACATCGCGGACGTGCCTCGTTGGATCGTACTGCCCAAATCTTTAATGAATTGATCGGGAATACCGTAGTCACTTAGAAGGCCAAACTCGTTAGCTCCCGCCGAGACTGCTCCGCCACTGGCTCCTCCTGCAAGGCTCCCCAACAGGCCTGCAAGGGGGTTAAAGAACAACAAACCTATCAACCCCCCCCATAACATGCCCAACGCGACGCCATGAGGCGTGGCGCCTCCGAACACATCGACGCATTGTTTCAGGTGGACCTTGCCATCCATATCGCGAATGACGATGACGGCGTCTTCCAGGTCGAGGACATATTGCGATTCCATGGCGCGCAGTTCGTTGAGTACGCGATCGGCCGTGCTGGAGTCCCTAAAAGCGATGCAAACCAGTTCACTCATGATTCATCTCCTTGAAAACTCATTGAAGCGTCGCCACAAGGGATGGCGGCCTGGAATCAACCCCGTTGGTCTTTCATTAGATAGCAGTTGGATCGCCTCCAGAGCAAGACGGGCTTCTTGCCCCTTGTTTTTCAGCATCTCGTTCACTTACTCTCGACGGTTCCTGATTGAATAAGCGGACTATGTTACAAGCTGTTGGACTGAGCTGCCGTCGAGGAGAACGCCGACTGTTTTCAGATCTCAACGTGAAGGTTGAGCGAGGGAAGCTGTTGGCAGTCGTGGGAGAGAACGGGAGCGGAAAGACCAGCTTGCTCCGTATCTTCTCGAGTTTGTTGCCCCCAGAGGACGGTTCGGTGCGATGGGAGGGGCAGGACATTCATCAGCTGAAAGAACTCTATTCCGGGCAGCTGATGTATCTCGGGCACCTCAACGGAATCAAAGACGATCTCACGGCGGTTGAAAATCTGATAAGCTCGATGGCCCTCGCCGGAGAGCCCTGTACGGAGAGCGAGGCGAAGGAGGCGTTAGAGGCGATTGGGCTGAAGCGGCTGGTCCATCGGTTATCCTCCAAAGTGCTCTCGCAAGGGCAAAAGCGCCGAGTGGCGTTGGCTCGCTTGTGGCTGTCGACACGCCCTCTCTGGCTGTTAGATGAACCGTTCACGTCGCTTGATGCGGCCTCAACCGCGGTGGTGACACAACGGCTGCATGCGCATTTGCAGCGTGAGGGGTTGGTGGTTGTCGTGACTCATCAGGAGATTGCGCTTCCCGCGGAGCGGCTGCAACAGCTGAGGCTGGCTGGATGAGTCACTCCAGTATGTGGGAAGCGGTCACAGGAATCGTCCGGCGAGATCTGCTCCTGGCCATGCGGCGTTGGTCAGACGCCGCGATGTCGGTCTTTTTTCTGGTCATCGTCGTGAGTCTGTTCCCTTTGGGGGTCGGGCCAGAGCCGGCAGTCTTGCGGACGATTGCCCCGGGGGTGCTCTGGGTGGCGGCGCTGTTAACCTGCCTTCTCTCATTGGCGCGCGTGTTTACCCCGGACTACCTGGACGGGGTCCTTGAACAGATGGTGCTGGTCCCCCAGCCCCTGTCACTTCTGGTGTTAGGGAAGGTCCTGGCCCACTGGGTGATCTCCGGGCTCCCCGTCGTACTCCTTTCGCCCCTGCTGGGGTTACAGTTCGGCCTGGAGGGGGAGACGCTAGGGGTGCTGGTTTTGTCGCTCTTGCTTGGGACGCCTACGTTGAGTATGATTGGTGCGATCGGCGCCGCGTTGGTCCTTGGCGTTCGGGGGAGTGGTCTACTGGTTGCCCTCCTGGTGCTTCCACTCTATGTTCCAGTCTTGATTTTCGGGGCCGGCGCCGTGACCAGCAGTATGGCTGGGATCGGCGGCGAAGCGAATTTGTCACTGCTTGGGGCCTGTCTGGTGCTTTCGCTCTTTCTCGCGCCCTGGGCTACGGCAGCGGCGTTACGTATCGCGTTAGAGTAAGAGGAATTTAAACCCGTGATCTGGTCCAAGTATTCAGTGCCTCAAGCCTTCTATCCGTTGGCGGGCCGCCTCATTCCCTGGTTTGCGGCAGTCGCGGTCATTCTGATGGTCGTCGGTCTCTACATGGGGTTCTTTGTGGCGCCCACTGACTTTCAGCAGGGAGAATCGTATCGGATTATCTTTGTGCACGTTCCGGCTGCCTGGATGTCGATGTTTCTGTATGTGGTGATGGCCGTCTGGGCCGGCGTCGGGATGGGACTCAATGCTCGATTGTCCTTCATGATGGCGCAAGCCATTGCCCCCACCGGGGCGATGTTCACCTTTTTGGCCTTGTTGACGGGAGCCATGTGGGGCAAGCCTACCTGGGGAGCTTGGTGGGTCTGGGATGCACGGTTGACGTCCGAACTCATCCTCCTCTTCCAGTATGCGGGAGTCATGTTGCTCAGGACCTCGATCGATGACGTGCGCCGTGCGGATCGTTCAAGCGCGGTATTCGCGCTGGTTGGGGTCGTCAATGTGCCGATCATCTATTATTCCGTTCAATGGTGGAATACATTGCACCAAGGGGCTTCTGTGAGTATGGCGACCGGCTCGAAAATGGCAGCGACCATGCTGATGGCCATGCTCATTATGA
This sequence comes from uncultured Nitrospira sp., assembly GCA_902500775.1. Classification (GTDB taxonomy): domain Bacteria; phylum Nitrospirota; class Nitrospiria; order Nitrospirales; family Nitrospiraceae; genus Nitrospira_D. The sequence goes on along the minus strand of CABVRZ010000011.1, from coordinate 18,057 downwards.
CGATCGCCTTCTGGATGTACAGTATCGCGGTCATCCTCGCCCGGGTCCGCTGTGTCATGCTCGAACGGGAATCTTTGCCGACATGGGATGAAAAACCAGCGGCGATGCCTGAAGCAGTGGAGGCTCGCTGATGCAGTGGGGGAGCGCATCGGAGTTTTTTGCAATGGGAGGCTATGGCCTCTATGTCTGGACCTCGTTTATCGCTACGGCTTTGTGCATGGCATGGGAAGTGCTGGCCTTGTGGCGACGACGGGCGGCAGCGCGCGCCGAGCAGCGTGCTGCTATGTTAGGAGGCACGGATGAAACCGCGGCATAAACGGTTTGCATTTATCGGGTTGGGTCTCGTGGTAGTGGTTGTGGCCACTTGGCTGGTGATGAATGCATTGAAGAGTAATCTTTCGCTCTTTCACACGCCCACCGAGGTGGCAAACGGCGACGTGCCGAAAGGCCGACCCTTCCGGATCGGAGGGATGGTCGAAGACGGCAGCCTCAAGCGTGAGGGCGATGGTCTCACCGTCCACTTTGTGGTGACGGATACGGCGAAGCGCGTGCCCGTGACTTACAAGGGAATATTGCCGGACCTATTTAAAGAAGGGAAAGGCGCCGTCGCGCAGGGTCAGTTGGCGCCCGACGGCACCTTCGTCGCCAGTGAGGTGCTGGCGAAACATGATGAAAACTATATGCCGCCTGAAGCGGCCGCAGCGATGGCCAAGGCGAAGGCTTCCGGGGCCCAGCAACAAAGCAAATCGCTCGTGGTTCCTGAAGGTAGGAAAGATTCACTATGATTCCAGAGATCGGTCATTTTGCGTTGATTCTTGCACTGTGTGTTGCCGTGGTGCAGGGCATTCTTCCTATCTACGGTGCGGCGGTTGGGAACTCGGCGTTGATGGCCGTGGCGAAACCGGCTGCGCGTGGGCAATTTCTCTTGGTCCTCACTGCGTTCGGCTGTCTCGCGTACGCGTTTGCTGACAGGGATTTCTCCGTCCTGTACGTTGCGGCCACAAGCAATTCCCAACTTCCGCTTCATTATCGCCTGGCGGCTATCTGGGGCGCGCATGAAGGGTCGCTGCTTCTCTGGACTCTGATCCTGACCATCTGGATGTTTGCGGTCACGCTGTTCTCCGCTCATCTTCCCGAGTCCACACGATCTCGTATTCTCGGTGTGATGGGTCTCGTCAGTATCGGATTTCTTTTGTTTATGCTGACGGTTTCCAACCCGTTCGAGCGTCTGATTCCTGCTGCTGCTGAGGGACGTGACCTCAATCCGCTCTTGCAGGATCCAGGCATGGTGATCCACCCGCCGATGCTGTACATGGGGTATGTCGGGTTCTCCGTGGCGTTTGCCTTCGCGATCGCGGCTCTGTTGGGCGGGAATCTTGATGCAGCCTGGGCCCGCTGGTCTCGCCCCTGGACGACGGTCGCGTGGTGCTTTCTGACGGTTGGCATTGCGATGGGCAGTGGCTGGGCCTATTACGAGTTGGGCTGGGGTGGCTGGTGGTTCTGGGATCCGGTGGAGAATGCCTCGTTCATGCCGTGGTTAGCTGGAACGGCTTTGGTTCACTCGTTGGCCGTGACCGACAAGCGCGGTGGGTTCAAGGTCTGGACCGTTCTGCTCGCTATTATGGCCTTTTCATTGAGTCTCCTTGGGACGTTTCTCGTCCGGTCCGGTGTCCTGACCTCCGTGCATGCGTTTGCCACCGATCCGAAGCGCGGGATGTTCATTTTGGTGTTCTTAGCGATCGTCATCGGCGGGTCGCTGGCGCTCTATGCCTGGCGGGCACCGCGTGTCGGATTGGGCGGCAGTTTTGCATCAGTGTCGCGTGAAGGGATGTTGCTGGCGAACAACGTGTTGCTGGTTGCGGCGATGGGCTCGGTACTGTTGGGGACGCTGTACCCCTTGTTCTTGGACGCGTTGGACCTCGGGAAAATCTCCGTCGGGCCTCCGTATTTCGACTCGGTATTCGTCCCGTTGATGGCTCCGGCGATTTTCTTGATGGGAATCGGTCCCCTTGCTCAATGGAAAAAGGCCAGTGTGCCGGACTTGGCCAAGCGATTGCGGTGGGCGTTCGGTGTGAGTGTGGTCACCGCGATCACCTTGCCGATTGTCATGGGCAATTGGACGCCTTTGCTCAGCCTTGGCCTCTTGCTGGCGATTTGGATTCTCACGACAGGTGTGGTGTCGTTACGAGAACGATTGGCGCATGTTGCCGGCAATAATCTCATGGAGCGGTTGGCGTCCGTCCCAAGGTCCTACTGGGGGATGCAGGTAGCCCATTGCGGCATCGCGGTCTTTATCGTCGGTGTGACGATGGTGAAGGGGTTTGAGACAGAAAAAGATGTACGGATGAATGTGGGAGAGACGGCGACGATCGGTGACTATATGTTCCGATTCGATGGCGCGCAGGATGTTGTGGGTCCAAATTACACGGCTGCCCGTGGGAGCTTTGCGGTGAGTCGGGATGGCCGTGAGACGACATTGTTGTACCCCGAGAAGCGACGGTATACTGCGCAGAATCAGATCATGACGGAAGCGGCGATCGATCCTGGGTTGCTACGGGATTTGTACGTGTCGTTGGGAGAACCGCTCGATGATGGAGCGTGGAGCGTGCGGCTCTATCATAAGCCGTTTGTAGACTGGATTTGGGGTGGCTGTTTCATTATGGCCTTTGGTGGTGTGATTGCCATCAGCGATCGCCGGTATCGAATCGCATGGCGTCGGCAAGAGCCGGCGGTGCCTGCACCTACTCGAGCGGCAAGGCGAAAAGTGGCATGAACCGGTTTCTACTGCCACTGTCAATTTTTATCGTGGTTGTTGTGTTTCTCGGGATTGGATTGAAGCTTAATCCTCGAGAAATTCCCTCGCCTCTCGTCGGGAAGGCTGCACCCGATTTTTCCCAGCCACAGCTTTTTGAGCCGACTAAAGTATTTGCGCCGGCGGATATGAAGGGGAAAGTCTGGTTGCTCAATTTTTGGGCCTCGTGGTGCAGTGGATGTAAGACGGAGCACCCGGTCCTGATGGATCTGGCCAAGTCGGGTTACGTGCCGATCTATGGCATGGATTATAAAGATCAACGAGATGAAGCTATGACCTGGTTGAGCCGGTGGGGCAACCCCTATCCGATCGTAGGTGTGGATGATGCAGGCCGGGTCGGGATCAACTATGGAGTGTACGGAGTGCCGGAGACCTACGTCATCGATAAGCAGGGGGTCATTCGTTATAAGCAAATCGGTCCCTTGGATCCGGATACCGTTGAGAAGAAGATCGTTCCTCTCGTCAAGCAACTTGAAGCACAATGAACATCCACTGGATTTTGCTCATCGTCTTGTTCCTATCCGGGCCGGTGTGGGCTGGTGAAGCCAGACCATTGGCTGATGATCCTGTCGCCGAGCAGCGGCTAAAACATCTTGCCGTAGAACTGCGTTGTCTCGTCTGTCAGAACCAAACCTTAGCCGATTCCAATGCTCCGCTCGCTGAAGACCTGCGTCGGGAAGTTCGGGAAATGATTGCCAAGAATATGAACGATCAGGAGATCATCGAGTTTCTGACGGCACGGTACGGCGATTTTGTCTTGTACCGGCCGCCACTCAAAGCCACGACCACCCTTCTGTGGGTGGGGCCGTTTGTACTCGTGATCGTTGGAGCGACGGCATTGGTCGTCACGCTTCGGCGTCGAGCTGCTAAGGTGGTTGATGTGCCGGTGACAGAGGATGAACATCGACGGGTTGAACAGCTTTTGGCTGATGGAGGTAAGCGGTCATGACAGCAACATTCTGGGCGATCGTGTCCGCGATGACTCTCGCCATCCTAGGACTGGTCTTGCGTCCACTGTTGATGCGTCAATCGGCCGTGTCGAGCGAGCAGGAGAAAAAACTTCCCGTGTATCGCCAGCAGTTTTCAGAACTGGAGCAAGATCTTGCCAATGGGTTGTTGACTGACGAACAGTACCAGGCGGCGCGGAGCGAGTTGGAGCGTCGAGTGCTTGAGGAAACCGGTTCGACTGAAACTTCAATGACGACCTCTGGAGGAATTGTGAATCTTCGATTCGTGGCGCTCTCATTAGCGATGATTATTCCAGCTGCCAGCGGCGTTCTGTACTGGACATTGGGCAATCCTGCTGCCATGACCCATCCAACAGTATCCGCCGCTCAAGGTGGATCAGGCGGCGATGGGCAGATGGCGGATGGTCTGAACCAGCTCATCGAACAATTGCGCAAGAAGTTGGAGCAGAATCCAAACGACGGGGTTGGCTGGGGGCTTCTCGCTCGATCCTATATGGCGATGGAGCGCTATGCCGATGCCGTACCGATTTTTGAGCGAGCGACTAAGTTGGATCCAGAGAATGCCGGTCTCCTTGCCGACTATGCGGATGCGCTTGCCGTCCATCAGGGTCGAAAGCTAGAGGGGAGACCTGAGACCCTCATTCAAAAAGCGCTCAAGCTCGATCCCCACAATGTGAAGGCCCTCATGTTATCCGGGACGATTGCCTATAACCGGAAAGACTTTGCACGGGCAGCGAAGGAATGGGAGGACGCCCATGCCTATCTTCCTCCTGATGATCAAGAATCGTCTGATCAGCTCAAAGCCAGTATCGCTGAAGCGAAACGCCGAATGGGTGGTGGTCCGAGCATGAATATGATGGTGGCGAATCCGCCGATGGAAGCTGCCAAGCCAACGAAGCCAGCAGCCCAATCCGGGCAGTCTCGTGCAATTACGGGGAAGGTTGTGTTAGGGCCGAATTTAGCGAGCAAGGCTTCTCTGCCAGACACTCTGTTTGTCTTCGCCAAGGATGTGGCTGGTCCACCGATGCCTGTATCTATCGTGCGGGCTTCGAGAAAGGATCTTCCATTTACATTTAGGCTTGATGATTCAACCAGCCCAATGCCGTCGAGAAAATTGTCGGATATTGACACGGTCGTCATCGTCGCGCGGCTATCGAAATCCGGCAAAGCTATGCCAGAAAGCGGGGATTTGGAAGGCATGAGTCAGCCGATCAAGCCGGGTGCTGAGAATATTACGGTCGTGATTGACCGAGAGCGACCGTAGCAGCAGCGTCATCCTTATGATCGAGACAAAAAATCGTGAGCGTTATCAATCGAGAGCAAGGGAAATTCCTTGACAGTCGTAGAGGGCTGAGCTATATTTCGCCGCCATTTCTTTTTTAAGAATTTGTGCAAATAAACACACAACTGAATTAAATTGATGCAGCTTAATTTGGTGTTTTTTACGAGAGACAGTGTGCAGTGCCCATCAACGGAAGGAGTTAAACTGTGATGGTGAAAAACATGGTGAAGTATGTCCTGGTGGCGTGCGGCGTGTTGCTGGCCGCGCAAGCCCAGGCGAATTTCCCCACCGTTCCGAAGGAAACCTATGAGGCCTTGAAGATTGATCGCTCGGCCTCGCCCAAGGAACTGTACGAAGCTCTGCTCAAGCGGTACCTTGATCCTACGCAAGGTATAGGGAAGGGAAAATATGGAGACTACTGGCAGCCGGTCTCCTTTAGTCGGTATTTCGATCCGCACACCTTCTATAAGCCGCCACAAGCGGTGAAGGAAGTCGCAAGTCGTGAGCAGTGCGTGAAGTGCCACACTGATGAGTCACCAGGCTGGGTGGCTGCTTGGAAGAAGAGCACCCATGCGAATCTGGATAAGATTCGGAAGCTGACGCCGAAAGATGATACCTTCTATAAGAAGGCAAAGCTTGAGGCTGTGGAAGAGAATCTGCGGTCACTGGGGAAGTTAGGCAAGGGCGAGAAGCTGAAGGAAGTTGGCTGTATCGATTGCCACTTCGACATCAATACCAAGAACAAGGCTGATCACCGTAAGGATATTAAGTTGGCCACGGCCGACACCTGTGGCGCCTGTCACTTGCAGGAGTTTGCAGAGAGAGAGTCCGAGCGCGATACGATCACCTGGCCGAAGGATCAGTGGCCGAAGGGTCGTCCCTCACACGCCTTGGATTATAAGGCCAATGTGGAAGTGGAAGTGTATGCCGGCATGCCGCAGCGCGAGATCGCGGACGGCTGCACGGGCTGCCACGTGAACCAGAACAAGTGCGATACATGCCATGCCCGCCATGACTTTAATGTGGCGGAATCCCGGAAACCGGAAGTTTGCGCACAGTGTCACAGCGGTGCCGACCACAACAACTGGGAGGCCTACAGCCTGTCGAAACACGGGTTGAAGTATCAACGCGATAAAGACAAGTGGAACTTTAATATTCCAATTAAGGAAGCCATGGCGAAGGGAGCAGAAACCGCTCCAACTTGCCAATACTGCCACATGGAGTATCAAGGCAAGGTCGCCCACAACATCGTGCGGAAAGTGCGCTGGGCCAACTATCCCTTCGTGCCGGGCATTCGGGAGAACATCAAGACCGAGTGGGCCGAGAAGCGCAATGATGCCTGGGTGAAGACCTGCACCAATTGCCACTCGGAGACCTATGCCCGCGCTTGGATGGAGTTCATGGACAACGGCACCTTCTCAGGGCTGGACAAATATGATGAGGCCCATCATGTGGTGGAAGAGCAATATAAGTCTGGTCTGTTGACTGGCCAGAAGACCAATCGTCCGGCGCCACCAGCGCCAGAGACGGATGGCTTCGAGAAGTTCTTCCAGATCTATTGGTCAAAGGGGAACAACCCAGCCGCCAATGAGTTGAAGTTGTTCGAAATGGCGGAAGACCACTTGGTGCAGTTGCACGTCAGCTTGGCGCACCAGTACTGGGGCTACACCTATACGGTGGGTTGGGCGGCGATGAACCGTGCCTACGTTGAAATCATGGATGATGACACCAGGCTTAAGGAGAAGCTGGATCTCCAAGCCCGGGTGGCGAAGCTTGAGAGCCATATGAAGAGCAGTCTGTTGGATCTCGACAGCGAGACCGGCAAGATCTCCCTTGGCGGCATCGGCGGGAGCATGATGCTGGCGGGAACGCTCGCGTTGGCAGGCTGGCGGCGTAGCAAGAAGTAGTGACATTTGGCTACGTCGTCGTCCCTGAGTGAAACCGTGTCACATCCATCAGGGGCAAAAACGATCCTCCCGTCACTAGGCATTGTCCTAGTGGCGGGAGGTCTTTTTTTTCTGGGTTGGTTTTCGTACCTCTGGTTTAAACCTGCTCCAGCTCCATACAGCTATCAGCTTGTCGATGAAGGCGGGATCTCAAAGTTTCCTAACCTTCCGCTGCAGGCCTGGCCGGACTTGAAGATCAGCAAATATGAACTTCGAGTGCTGTCGCTCGAGAAACCGATTGCGATTGCCTATCGCGCTGCGAAGCCGAACGGCAGTTCAATTCTATTGAACTGGGAAAGTTTGGTTTCGGAACCGATTGGGTTTATGGGGGGCGAGTTTTCAGAGCTGGCTACGATTGGTACTGATATTACGCAGCATGTTCCCAAAGACGCTCTCATCTTAGCGTGGTGGGATATTTCACGACAACTCCATCTCTTATCTGAACGCGAAACACTCTTTACGTCCCACCTGGGACAGCCTCTTATTACGCCATCGTATTGGAAAGATCGAATTCCTGTGATAGACGAATACGAGCGTCAGTTTTGGGGAGATCAGGGGGGTGGAGAGGAGGGGCACAAATTTGAGCAGTTTGTGGATGCACTTTCATCAGAACCCACAAAAGGGGCTGCTCTGCTTCGTCAATTGGCCGGTTCCAGAGACGCGTATATAGTGGTTCATCCCACCGATCTCTATAAAGTTGGGCTTCTCCGACCAGATCGAATGGAAATAGCGTTTAAGGATTTCCCATTGACAGGGAATGTTCATGGGTTGGCCAATCAAGTGAAAGCCTGGATGAAGGAGTATGGCTACGACACGTATACTTTGCAGTCACTTTCGGAAAAGGTTGTGCGTGCCTATTTCTTAAACCAGAATAAAAATGGGAAGTTGCTACTTGCTCAAATGCTGCCACTGATGAATTCAACCCCTATTGATTTTGAGGCATTGCAACTGGTCCACAAGCATGGCGGCTATTGGGTCTACAAGATTCCAGCAGCTCACAATCCTTCCTGAGTCTTATCATCCAAAAACATCAGGCTAGCAGTTCTGAATTTGCTCATGGTAAACTGACTCCGTCAAAAGTGGGAGTAGATGGAAGTGTTGTGCGATCACATTGTTTGGTATTGGGATAGCAATCAACGGGTGCTTATTCATACATCTATCGGAAAGGAGATGCCGTGAATTACCGCATTTTATCTGGATTGGCCGCTGCAGCGGTATTCCTTATCATGGCTGGGACAGCTTCAGCCGATGGGACGTTCGAGGGTCGGAAGAAATGCTTTAACTGCCATAAAGGTGAGGGAGAGGCTTGGGAGAAGACCCTCCATGGGAAGGCAATGGAATCGCTCAAACCTAGTAGAGGTAAGAAGAAGGACGAGGCGATGGTCAAGGCCAAGCTTGACCCTAAAAAGGACTATACAAAGGACAAGGATTGCGTTGGATGCCACGTCGATGGTTTTGGTAAGGAAGGTGGCTACGTCATTGAGGAACCGGAGAAGTTTCTGACTGGTGTCGGTTGCGAATCTTGTCACGGGGCCGGGAGTGATTACCGTAAAATTCACCGTAAGGCCGGTGAGGCTTATGAGAAGTCACAGAAAACCATGGAGCGGGCCAATCTGGTCGAAGCAGGGCAAGACTTTGAATTTCAAGAAAAGTGCAATGCGTGCCATTTAAACTATGAAGGTTCACCCTGGAAGGGTGCGAAGAAACCCTATACTCCGTTCACACCGACCGTCGACAAGAAATACTCGTTTGATTTTGAGAAGTATGTGCGAGACGACAAGGCGATGCATACGCATTTCAAGCTTGCGGGGACATTCACTGGTCCTCCAATGCCGAAATTCCATGAAGAGTTTCAAAAAGCCGCAAAGCCAGCGGTGAAGTCTGATAAGGGTGGGGACGAATAATAATGCCAAAACTCGGAACCTTAATAGCTGGAGCGGTTCTGGGGATAGGGTTCATCACCGTGGTCTTTGGTGGTGAAGCTGCTATATCCAGGACAGAGTTTTGTATCAGTTGTCATTCTGAGATCTATCCATATGAGGAACTGAAGAAGTCTTCTCATTGGGGAGCACTTGGTATGGATCCCGGTTGTAAGGACTGCCATGTCCCTCAGGGGCTTTCAAACTTTCATAAGGCAGTGTGGACGCATGTGGTGGATGGAGTTCCCTTTTTAATTAAAGAATTCACCACTGACTACTCGACTATTGAAAAGTTTAATGAGCATAGGCCGGAAGCAGCATTTCGTGCTCGGATGAAGCTCAAGGAGTGGGACAGTCTCACGTGTAGGGCTTGTCACAAGAATACCAAGCCGCCGGGAGCATCAGCCAAGGCTGCGCATGCCAAGATGCAAAGCGAAGGAGCCACCTGCATTGATTGTCACCAGAATCTGGTGCACAAAAAGGTTCCCGAGCATGACCTGAATGCAAGCCTTGCGCAGGGGAAGCCTGTGATCAAGGAAGTGAAAAAGAAGGCTGACGACGACGAGGACGAGAAGGACTAAGGATTTTAAGTCGTCCCTTTTCTGGGTTCTGCAAAAAGGCCGTACATCGTCACTGATGTACGGCCTTTTGCTTTACTACAGACCAATTCGTTCGATTGAGGGGAAGAGTTATTTCCCGGGCCCCCTCAACCTGAGCGATGTGTTTTCTGGTACTCCAGTGAGTGCCCGTCTTCTGAGCTTTTCCCGCCATCGGGATGACAGGGCATCACAATCAGCAAGGTTCTTGGCGGCTTGTCGATCATGGACCTGATGGTGCATCACCTCGTTTGCGGCCAATACAGTCCAATTTGGATAGGGACGTTCCAGTAAGACCAGGTTCTTTCTCGCTTGAACGTGCCCTTCCTTGAGGACGCGGAAATACCACCCGGTGCGACCTGATTCCTGAACATGGAGAGCCAAGTCCTTGATCCCCCAATAGCGGGCCAGTTTCCAACAGGGTTGTCGAGGCTGAGAGATTTGTACTGTGGCATCCCCGATTTGAAAGATATCACCAATGCACACCTGCTCCTCCAAGACCCCCTGCGTGGTAAAATTCTCCCCAAAGCCACCCATGGGCAAGTTTGTTAGTCCGACTGTCTGTGCCCAATAGGGATAATGTTCATGAGGGTAGACGTTGACGGCTTTGTCCAGGCCACCGTGGTTGTCAAGATCGGCTTGCCCATCGCCCGCGAGATTCAGTGCTCCTAACCAAATCGATTCGGCAGTCGACTCCTTGAAGAAGCCGGTCGTCCACTCTTGCTGTGCACCGGAGTAGGCTGAAACATCCGTTGAAATTCTACGCTGTGGCAGGCCAACCTGTAGGGAGATAACCATCGCAGCAAAACTCGCGTTCACAATAACCACCTCAGTGTCATTGGTCGGCTGGAGACAAGAGAGGACTATGTCCAGGCATCATCACAATTCGCCAATTCTCCTCAAACCCCATCCAGCTTTGTACCAAGCGGCAAGCCGTCTCATGCCGCGCAAGGTTGGCCCGGCTCCGCCGATGGCTACAGCATCAACCAGGCAGTACCAGGCCCCGACGCCACTCGGGGGATTTCCCTGTGGCCAACCTAAGAGAGGATCAATGGAGGCCCACTCCCAAGCACCTACGGCAGTGCCGATTAATTCCAACCAAGTGGTGATAAAAAAAGCAGCCAAGTAGACCATCGGTGAGCGACCGATGAGGAGCCAAACTAAGAAAATCGCGAACAGTAAGGCGCCCACCCAATCCCCACGATTTGGATAGCCACTGATTCCCCACAGCGACCAGGTTCCCCAGACTCCAATAACAAATAGGGCAATTTTCCCAGGATGCCGTACAAACAGGGCTGATCGCGCCAGTGCAACTGCCGTGAGATACACCATGCCATGTCCTGGGGGGACATAGGCAGGCACATTTTCGAAGCGGTAGGTATAGCCTCCCATGTAAATGGAGGCGAAGTGCTCACCAATGGTTGCAAAGAGAACGGCAATGATGACCTGCGCCTTCGTTTCACGATTCTCGCCAATCAATAGGGCGGCCAGAAAAATCCAACCGCAAACTCCAAGAAACTGTTGTCGCTCGACGCTGGCGCTGATCTCCATCACACAGCTGATTGCAACACTGAAAAACGTAAAAACAGCGATTCCATAGTCTCGTATTCGGTGACTATCCAATGCTGTGGGACTAGGGAAATGGCGGACGGCAGCTTGAGTTACCGAACTGAGCCACTGTGATGAAGAAGGAGCTGATGGGGCATCCATGTGTCTTACGATGTATTTCGGGAACGTACACTCTTGTACGTCGTGTGCCCCAAGACCGTTGACTTTGTTGGGTGTGTACTCGATAACGGGTTATCATACAGGAGCGGGAAAAAGTGGGCAAGTTTGTGTGGTTGATATTCAGGTGGGAAGTCGCAAGGATACGTCGGGGAAGTTGGTAGGTGAGATGGAGATAGCGGCACTATTAGGATGGAGAAGAAGGCCAAGGTAATGATGGTAGACACGAACCACCCCTGGTCCATGTTCAATCCTATTGAGGAGCCAGGGGTGGGGTATCTTTGGAATAAGTCCGTGATTTACAGCTTGATTTGTTCCGAGAGGAACCGCTCCAGACCGACTTGGTCGATGGTTCGGAGTCTTGTCTCAAACCAATCAATATGGCCCTCCGTATCTTCAAGCATGTGCTCTAGCAGGTGCCGAGTGGTGAAATCGCTGACAGCGGCGCAGTGAGCGATGGCCTTTCGAAGTAATTCAACGTCCTCACGTTCAAATTCAAGATCGGCTCGAAATAACGCCAAGACATCCTTCCCATGCGTCACAGGTTCGAGGCGTTCCATCTCCGGTGTGCCGTCCAAATACAGGATATGCTGGATAAGTCCGGCTGAGTGTTGCATTTCATCGTTCGCGAGATGGCTATAATACTCATGAAGCCGTTCATAGCCCCAGTTCTTACATAAGCCTGCGTGAAGCAGGTACTGATGGATCGCTGTCAGCTCGGCTGTGAGTATGTGATTAAGTTGCTCCAGGACTCCTTCTTTGGCCTTCATGATCTCCCTTACGCTTCGTTTTTAATTTGTTCAGCGAGATAGTTTTCAAGCCCAACCTGTTTGATGGTTTCCAGCTGGGTTTCGATCCAATCAATATGCGCGTCGACGTCCTTCGCCATATCCTCCAGCATATGTCGAGTGGTGAAGTCAGTTGCCTTCGCGCAGTGAACGATCCCCTCATTTAGTAGCGCCAGCATTTCCTGCTCCGCTTTCAAGTCTAATGTGAGTTGTTCCGCCACGGTCTCGCCGACTTGGACCGTGTTCATCCGCTGCACATTTGGGACTCCTTCCAAATAGAGGATATGACCGATAAGTTCGTCAGCATCCTTCATCTCGTCGATACTTCGTTCGCGCACTTTCTTGTGGAGCCGTTCATAACCCCAGTTTTCACACATCTTGGCATGGACAAAGTATTGATTAATAGCCGTCAGGTCTGCGGTTAAAATCTTATTCAGAAGTGTGACAACCCCTTCTTTTGCCTTCATGATGAACGCCCTCCTTTTCGTGTCAACTGCATCCACATGTCTTATTATCAGCACGTCTCAGCGCTGTCGTCAACCCAAGAAATAGATCCATTTCGAGTTTGCCTCTCAGTGTCGATGAAATGAGTTCTCAGTATTGCAAGACCTACGATATGCGATCGGTAGAAGTTACTGGGTGGGCGTAGTGCCTGTCGTACAAGAGTCAACAAGGCCCAAGAGTTGACAATAGTAATGGCGGTGCGTGCCCGTGGTCTGTCGTGAGGCGGATATTTATGACCAACTTTTTCTCAGGGTGCTGCAGCATCAAAGCGCGACACCATGAATCATACCGCCATCGAGTACTTGAAAGAATCGTTTGCAGGGTGGTACATTTTTGAGATTCCGGCTGGTGAGAATATTAACGGTAGTTGTTGAAGTCATGATCAAGCAAATAACATGTGTCGGTGTACCTCTCTTCATCCTTGCGATCACGATAGTCTTCAGTCCGGGGATTGTTGCCGCACACGGCAATGTATCTATTGAGGAGGATATCTGTGTACGCAAGGTCGGTGGAAACCTGGTGCATCTCAGCGCCTATCAACCACAGATTGAGCCGAAGGCTGAGTACTGTACGGATATTCCAGATGTTGGCGATACCTTCCTGGTCGTGGACCTTGTTGACCCAGGGCTTCGCACGCTCCCGGTTGGAGTCAAGATCATTCGCGGAGTTAATGAAAACGAGCAAGACGAAGCCAGAACGGTGGCCTATTGGAAGCCTGTGTCTCATCCTGATGGGATCCTTAGGGGAGAAGCGCGGTTGGAGAAGGGCCTCTATAAGTTAATTATCACGGCAGAGGGCCTGAGCCCCTCGGCGTATTTGCTGCGTGTGCAACAGGTCGACTACTCGAAGCTTGGACGTTCGGCGTTGGGCCCACTGGCGTTGTTGCTGGTACTTGGCGTGGTCGGGTATGAGCTTTCGAAGTCCAGCCGAGTACGAAATTGGTGGGCGTCCCGACGGCGTTCGTGAATAGCGAGGCAGGTCATGGCGATGTTGATACAGTCATTTCACTTTTCCACAGAGGGATCATTTATGAGGCCTTTCGTCTATCTTAAGTTGGCATTTGCATGTGCGGTATGTGCCCTGAGTGCCTTCATGTCCACGCAGGTCTACGCTCACGGCGGACTGTCCATGGCCGAGGACATGTGTAAGCTCACGGTTGGTCCATATATGATGCACTTTAGTGGATACCAGCCGGAGAATACGCAGCAGAAGCAATTCTGTGAAGACATTCCCGCGACCGGGCACACGATTGTCGTGCTTGATTATATCGAACAAGAACTTCGCACCCTTCCCGCTGAAGTCCGGATTATCAAAGACACCGGGTCAGAAGACAATCTTGAGACCAATACCGTCTTTCATCTGCCGGCAAAAGTCTACGCCAATGGGTCCATTGACTTTAATCATACATTTGAGCAGCCAGGGAAATTTGTCGGCATCGTGACTGTGGGGGAAAAGGGAGAACATGTCTCGAAGTTTCCGTTCTCTGTAGGGGAGCCGAAAGTTTTTTCAAAATTTCTAAACATTTATATGGCCCCTGTGGCGGCGGTGCTTATTGTTGGGGCCATTGTATTTTTTATGCGGGATCGCGGAAAGCCTTCTCAAATCGCAGCCTCTTAATAGGAGCAGTAGCGATGGCGCAAGCATTGGATTGCAAGGAAAGAAGAGGTTCTACGATGTTCTCTCATGTCCTGGTTCGTGTGTGGATCTGTTGTCTGTTCCTGCTGGTCGCAGCGCCGTTTCCGGCGATGGCCCAGCATGGACATGAATTGGCAGCGGATACCTGTGTGCTCCATGTGGGGCCTTACAAGATGTATTTCCACAGCTATCTCCCGGATATGTACTATGACCGGCAATTCTGCCAGGAACTTCCAGCCGCTGGAAACGCGGTCTTGGTCCTGGACTTTGTGGAACATGAACTCCGTTCTGTCCCGGTTGAGGTGCGAGTGATCAACGATACAGGTTCAGAAGGGAATCTTGAGGCCTCGACGATTGCGCATCTTCCTGCCAAAGTCTACCCAACAGGATCGATTGACGTGAAGTACAACTTTGACAAGCCCGGCAAGTTCGTTGGTCTCGTGTCAGTCGGTGAAAAACAAGAGCATGTTGCTCGTGTTCCATTTTCGGTCGGAGAAACAGGAACCGTCTCACATCTGATGCACTACATCACGATCTTTATACCGGTTCTGGTGGGTCTTATCGTGGCAGGGTATTATACTTTTCGCGATCGACGGAAGCCTTCACAAGCCACCGTATCATAGTCATAGGCACCACAACCGATACAGAACTCACGAGTAGAATGAGTCATGATACAAAGTATTCTTCGGAGACGTGACGGAGCAGGTGGAGGGTGGATGATCGCATCACCAAATAGGCATAGGGTTCTACAGGTCTCTTTCTCTCTGCTGCTGGCGATCGCTTTGGGGATGCCAACAGCTTCGGTCCTAGCCCATTCGATGCTGGTAAAGGCCGAACCGCCACGACGGGCCGTCCTCACGAAGTCACCAAGTCAAGTGCGTTTGTGGTTCAATGAAAAGATTGAGGGTGATTACGCGTCGTTGGTGGTCGTGGATGACAAGAAACAGTCGATTACTGATGTGAAGCCGACCCTCGCCCCTGATGACCCCAAGTCGATCATCTTGCCGTTGCCCGAATTGATGCCGGGCAAATACTCCATCAAATTTCGTGTTCTCTCCGTCGATGGGCACGTCGTCGAATCGTCTTTTGACTTCACGGTGAAGGGCGAAGCACAAAAGAAATGATCGAGTTTGCTAGTGCGTTGTTTCGCTGTCTGCAGCTCGTGTCTACCATGCTGCTGATCGGTGGTTGCGTCTTTTTATCTATTGCTGATCGGCAGCAGGCGTTCCCCGAACCAACCTGGTCAACTCGCCTGAAGAAGACCTTCCCCTGGCTGGCCGTCATGCTTCTGTTGGGATTAGTAGGTCTGCTGGCCACAACGACTGCTCAAGCAAGCGGATCTCCTGAAAATGCCTGGAGTCCGCAAGCCTGGGCGAGTTTTATACAAAAAACGCGAGTCGGATTTATTTGGACCCTACGTGCTGCAAGTGCCCTCGCCGTCATGCTCATCGTTCTGTCGCTTCGCACGTCTCCTGTCGCGCGATGGCAGTATATCCTGTGTGCATCAGCGGCAGCTCTGACGCTAACTCTTGGTACACTTGCCAGCCATTCAGCGGCTGAAGAGCAGGCGGTGTTGGCGACCCTATCCTATGCGCTCCATCTCATCGCAGCCAGCGTCTGGTTCGGTGGTCTTCCCGGTGTCATCCTGGCCGTATCCGCATCTGCCAATTCGAAAGACGAACACACGAGAACCAGCGAAGTTCTCAATCGCTTCTCGGCCATAGCCTTTCCCACGATGATTGCCATTGTCACATCAGGTGTGATTGTCGCCAATCGAATGATCGACACGAATTATGCCGGCTTGGTTGCGACGACCTACGGGTGGTTTCTTATCGCGAAGCTGACATTGCTCGCCTTGATTCTTTGGATTGCGTCACGCGCAAAGTCATTGTGGGTGCCGATGCTGGCCAAAGGCGCAGAGATCGCTGCAACGGGCGTACAAAAACTACGCACGTGGGTACGGGTTGAATTCACCCTCGCCATTCTGCTGGTGATCGTTGCCACCTTATTGGCCAACGCGGTACCGGCCAAACACGATATCATTGATAACTGGCCCTATCCGTTCCGCTTCTCAATCGACGCCAATTGGGTTGATCCGCTCGTCCGCACGATTGTGCTGACCGGCCTCGTATTCCTCATCACGGCCGGAATTGCCATCGTGCTCGGTCGCAAGAAACGGTGGGGGACCTCCTGGCGAATCGCTATCCCGACAATACTGGTAATCATTGGCTGTGGCGCAACGCTCTATCCCCTTTCTGTACAGTCGTACCCTGAAACCTATCGGAAAACTCCCGTCCCATTCGATGCCATCTCGATTGCCAATGGTGTGGATCTCTTCACAGCGAACTGTATTCCTTGTCATGGACCTCAGGCAAAAGGAAACGGTGTATTAGCAAAAGCGTTGCCCAAGCAACCAGTTGATCTTCTCACGGAACCCCATACGGCCATGCATACGGCAGGTGATTTCTTCCATTGGCTCACCTATGGGCGATTCAACGGAGTTATGCCAGCCTTCGGCGAGAAGCTTTCCGAAGAAGACCGCTGGGATCTGCTCAACTTCCTTCATGCCAATAACCGAGGCTACCAATCCAGAATTATCACCCCCCGTATCCTACCTGACCAGCCCTTCTTGGCGACCCCAAACTTCTCGTACACAGCGCACGATGGCTCGAGCGGTACGCTGAAGGATTTCCGAGGAAAGCGAGGGCTGCTGCTGGTTCTCTTCTCCTGGCCAGAGTCGCGTGACCGGCTCAATCAACTCGGTTCGGTTGCCATCGAGCTTGTGAAGAGTAATACCGCTATTTTGGCTGTACCTATGACCGAATTCTCGCCGGATGATTTGGCTGCGGCCGCACGGAATATGCCTTTCCCGGTCGTGACGCAAGGGGCGCGTGAGATCTCGAGTAGTTATGCCCTATTCCGGAGGACGCTCTCTCTTCCTGACTTGTTTGGAGAAGGCACGAGACCAAAGCACATTGAGTTTCTTTTTGATCGCTTTGGATATCTGCGAGCTCGGTGGATCCCTCATACGGATGGAACTGGGTGGACGGATGATGCCCTCTTGTTACAACAAATTAGGCAGCTCAATCAGGAGCGAGAAATTCTCCCGCCTCCCGGCGACCACGTTCATTGATAGCTGCTACCCTTGAGTGACTCTGTCTGCACGAAGCTCAGTTCCTCTTCGTGTCCTGGTCATCGTAGTTGTGGTGTAGCTGTTTCAAAGGAAGTCAGTGGTCAATCCCAGGCAAGCCCATTTCCGAGGCCTCTAGTAACTCAACTCTTGATATTCTCCTCATAGCTTACGATTCTGTACCCGCCTATGCTGGCAGTTACGGAGTGGGAAGCGGTAGGACTCTATAGTTATCGAGAGGTAGCTTAGTGGGGAATGAGTCAGGTCTTCAACGAGCCGGGTATGTATGTCAATTAGTCACCCCTACCAATGTGTGATCTTGACTTCCCTGATTCTGGAGGAGTATACCTCAGGCACCTGACTAAGGCCCTGATTTGAGCTGTAGAGTAGGGCATTGGTTAGTCTTCTTCATGATATCTTCATGATATTTTGCTTGACTCATCTTAAAGCTTTGTCGGATACTTGCGGACCTTTTGCGGGCTCCACTCTGAAGTTTTATACAGTGCCTGTGCTGGGGGTTGTGTGTTTGGACTATGGTAATCAGTAGTTGCACGTTTTCATTTAAAACAAGGAGGTAGCGGACATGGCAGCTGACAGTTCCGGGCGGGGCTATGACGTCTCGCAGTGGTACGATTCAAAGCCGGTGAAGATCGGCTGGTTTGCGATGTTGGCGATCGGGGTGTTTTGGGTGGTGTATCAGCGGACCTTCGGGTATTCGCATGGGCTGGATTCGATGACCCCGGAGTTTGAGT
>CABVRZ010000010.1 GCA_902500775.1 uncultured Nitrospira sp. | reverse complement strand
CGCAAAGTAAAACTCCGTGGCGTGCCGCGAGTCGGTTGGTTGTTCACCTTCGCGGCAGCTGTCTACAACTTGGTACGGATCCGCAATCTAGTGGCTGCGGCAACATGAGTTGCTACGGTCTGGGGATCAGTGTGACGCTCCGCACGAATCCTCCACGGACGGCCATCATCGTACACAGACGGATGGTGCGGACACTCCCAAGACCATGCTGAACGCCGTTGTCGCTCTCAACCCGGGTTTTTCCGCAGCCTGCTAGAGGAGGGCTATCATGGCCGCTGTTGATTATTTCATCAAGATCGCTGGGATTGAGGGTGAGAGTAATGATTTGAAACACAAGGGAGATATCCATCTGGAGTCGTGGTCGTTTGGAGGCACGCAAACGGGTGGTGATCATTTCGCCGGCAGTGGAGGCGAGGGAAAATTCTCGGCGCAAGATTTTCATTTCACGACAAAACTTAGTAAGGCCTCGCCGAAACTCTTTCAGGCCTGTGCCACTGGTGAACGGTTGAAGAATGCGACGCTCGTGGCGAGAAAGGCAGGCGAGGGACAGCAGGAGTACTACAAAATCATGTTCAGCGACTGTTTGGTGTCTTCCTATCAGCAGGGTGGTGCTGTCGTGTCAGACCTCATTCCGACGGATCAGGCGTCGCTGAACTTCACGAAGATTGAGATTGAGTACACTGAAGAAAAGGCGGATGGGTCACTCGGCGCAGTTGTGAAGGGTGGCTATGACTTGAAGCTCAATAAGGCTGTGTAGATGAGTAAAGGGGATAGATCCATGGAGATAGCGTTTACACGGCGACTGGACTGAGGGCCAGCTCTGCTTCATCCACATGGATAGACACAGCTGAAGCTTCCCGACCTTCGACGAGATCGGTGACTCGCTCACGATCTCCTTGGGCGTACCGGAGGAATTCGATCCCCACCTGGTTGTCTCTGTGCCAGCGTACGATGGAAACCTCTACAGCGAGAGGAGCTTCGACTTCAGGGGCTTCGATGTGTAGGGCGAGGTAGCTCCCGGGAGTCAAGGCAACGTTGCTCTGCATTCTGCAGCCGGTCGCCGAGATGTCGAAGAGGGTTCCTTCTGCGGCGCCGGTATCGGTCTGGACGTTGGCAGAATACCGCACGTACCTTCTTGGGCTATTCCTTAGCCTCATAGGTGCCTCCTTGCTGGTCTCTATCTGGTGTCTATATCGGCAAGGCCGAAAAAAACTTGAAGGCCTAACCACGGGGTTTGTCCGATTTAAGTCCGACTAGACGTGACCGGTTTCCTGCTTGTATCGTACAGGGATTCTTCATGTTGGAGAACTCACTGATGACTAAACAAGCCTATCCCCGTAGTCCGAAAATACTTCTCGGCGGCATTGCCCACTTGGGGCGGTTGATCGACAAGATTCGCCTGCGCCATGCCGGGCAGATTCAGGACTATAACTACCTCACGGTTGGATTCGATAAATATCTGATCGATTTTCTTGGGATCGA
Organism: uncultured Nitrospira sp.; assembly: GCA_902500775.1. Classification (GTDB taxonomy): domain Bacteria; phylum Nitrospirota; class Nitrospiria; order Nitrospirales; family Nitrospiraceae; genus Nitrospira_D. The sequence goes on along the minus strand of CABVRZ010000010.1, from coordinate 108,571 downwards.
TCCAAAAGCATTCGAGCAGCGGGTATTAGCTGGTGAGACGGATGAAGAATTACTCCTCTGGCTACGTGCCAATGGGAAGGCTCACCCACTGGAGGATATGGATCGCTGGTCTCGACTATTGCTCGCGTCGAAGCCCAAAGATGAAGAAGGCAAGAAACGGTTTCAGGGCCGGCTACAGGACATCGCAACCAAGCGAGGGGTGCCAGTCAGTTTGCTTCCTCCGGTCACGACCTGGGTCGACGTCATCGAGCTTGATGAAGAGCGTCTGTAGTAGCATCAGACATGAGTCGAGCCGGTATCATTTGTCTATCCCTTATACTGGTACTGGGTCTGCCGCTGTGTGGTGTGCTATTGACCGGTGAACCGATCGGACGTTATCTGGATTTTCCACCTCGTACCAGTTACGTGCAACATGAGCCATTCTCCTGGACGATATTTACCCTTCTAGCCATCCTGATCATTGCATTCCTTGGGCTCATCCTCTTTCGGACTGTCGTCTCACGCCATGTGGTCCTAGAGAAACGCTTCACTTCTGACGCCTCACGTTTCACGCCTTCTCTATTTCCCTGGTGGGGCTGGCTTGGGATCGGATGGACGGCCTTTTGGTGGGTGATAGCCTGGACGCGCATGCCCTGGGTGGCCATGGTTCAGGGGCATACATTCACGCCCTTGTGGCTGGGCGCGATCGTGATCGTGAACGCCTGCACATATGCTCGCATTAGTCGCTGCATGATGCTCCACTGCCCTCGGTACTTTCTGTCGCTGTTTCCCCTGAGCGCAGCATTCTGGTGGCTGTTCGAATATCTGAATCGCTTTGTGCAGAACTGGTACTACGTTGGTGTCGCCGAGTTGTCGTCGATTGAGTATCTCTTGAGGGCGACGGTTCCATTTTCTACGGTACTACCAGCCGTCATTGGTACGGCGGAGTGGCTAACCTCATATCCTTCCCTCACCGCAGGTCTTGATCGATTCAAACCTTTTTACGTTCCATCGGCAAAGCTGGCGAGCTGGGTGGTATTGCTCTTGTCCTGTGCCGGGCTTTTCGGCATCGGCCTGTGGCCCAATTATCTGTTTCCACTTGTCTGGGTGGGGCCGCTGTTGCTGGTGATCGCGCTTCAAGGCCTAGTGGAGAGGCCGACCATCCTTTCGCCCCCTGCGCAAGGCGATTGGCGGGGTATATGGGTGTCGGCACTGGCGGCGCTGATCTGCGGAATCTTCTGGGAGCTGTGGAACTGGAACAGTCTCGCTCATTGGGAGTACGCGCTTCCATTCGTCCATCGGTTCCAGCTCTTTGAGATGCCCCTGCTCGGCTATGCTGGATACCTTCCGTTCGGTCTCGAATGCGTGGCGGTCGCCGATCTTTGTTTGAGCCGTCAGTTTTCTGGCGGGGTAGAGTATTATCGTTCCTAGTCATGACCCTCGCTCACAAGGGGATTCATTTCTATGCCGGATTGCCGTCTCCTTAAACTGCTCGGGATTATTGCGCTCCTCAACGTGCTGCACTTAGTCGACCACCTACTCCGAGGGGATTTTCACTGGCCGATCGATGAACAGTCGATTGGATTTCTCGTCGTGGCGACAGTCATTTTGGGCGGGATGGGGCTGGGGGTCTCGCTTTATCAGACAGGGCGGGTAGGGGCTCGCTTCTGGACTGTTGTCGGGCTACTCGGGTTAGGTCTCGGTTGGCTCTCGCATTTCAGTCCGATGACGGATCAACCGGTGTCGGTCATTTACCACGGATATACCGCTTCCTTGGCGGGAGCCTTAGCGGTCGGCTGTCTTCTCTTGCTTATGCTGTGTGTCCTTGGAGCGACGATCTTGGCCGGGTATCTCTGGAAGCGACAGCGACTCCCCAGCTGAAGTCGGCCCTATCTCATTTCCGTCCAAAGTCCTATTTGTGAGCGGAACGCTAGTTGACGGCTGGTGGTGCGAACCAGTGTAACGTCGTTTGCCTGGTCAATGGACTGTACGTGCTCATTTGCTGAGAAGCGCACTGAGAAGAATCCTCCGGTGAAGGCAGAAAACGCCAACGCTCGTTCAGGCGTGATGGCCACGACCACATGACCTCGTCCCTGCAGTTGTTGAACGGGTTCATTCGGTCCCAAGGCTTCGCTGAACCAATGGCCGCGACTCTCCTGAAATCCATAGACCTGCCGATTGGTCTGAACTAGCAGCACGCGTGGAAATACCCGATGTTGCTCGACTTGTTCCTCGACACCCAGGTGCACCTCCGTCCATCGATGTAAGGCTGAAGAGAATCCCAACAGTCGGCGATTGGTCTGGGCAAAGCCGGCTGGTCCGTGGGCTGCGGTGGTGACGATCGTTTCATTGACGCCCAATGGCTCTTCAACCGGACTCCCGCCTCCAGGGAGAGCCACGATCCTGTCCTTGATGACAGTAATGAGGACATCGATCGAGCGGATTTGTGTCTCGGCAGGAGTTGGGGACAGGACGGTGAGGAGAAGAAGGGGGAGTACCCAGTGCTTGAGAGACAGACTCATTGATATTCCGCTTCTAGGGATGGTTTTCTATTGCTGTGCCATGCTGCATCATACAAAGAATTGAGGCGGGCTGTCTTCAGGCGCACATGTCTCTTGAGAGCTACTTGATCAACGCGCCGGTAGCTACTCGCACCTGCTTTGTCAAAACTAACACAGCCGTCGGTCTTGCTCGACCGACGGCTGTGAGACAGCATGAGCTATCAGTTGGGAGAGTTCTACACCGAGGGCAATGTCAGCAGTTTTTTCATTTCGCAGTGGGCCAGCACGACATCAGGGGCGCGCTGCAGCGCCTCATAATAGCTCCGCTCATATCCGTCGCCGAGCTCTGAAGGACGGATGAGACCCCGGATCTCCGTCAACAAGATGGCGACATCATCGACCGTTGGGTGATCATGCCCGTCGAGCAGTTCGTCGATCCGGACGACCATATTGGAGAGCGGATGGAGCCAGGTAAACCACGGATCGTTCATCACCAGCTGGAGTAACTGACCTGTGGAGTCCACTCGACCATAAATCCGCTCATAGGTCAGTTGCTCGGCAACGATCAGGGCTTTATGCAAGCCCAAGAGTCCATGGCGAACATCGGTCAACGTTCGCCGCAGTGGGTTGGTTTCTCGGACGTCTGTGCGCTTGGATGAAATAGCCATAGTCGTAATTTTAGCAGTTCGGTTGAAATTTAGGGATTCAGGTACCATCCCCCTGTGAGTGACCCAATGGTGTTCTTATCGGATGGTAGATGATTGTTCTGTAGTCCTATTCACGGGTATAGACGGAATGTGTTCTCATCTTCATGTATCAGGCATCTGCGATGTGACGAGAGGAATCGATGGTGCCGTGAAACGCCCATCAGCGTTCTGCTTCGGCAGCGGATGCGGTCTCGGAGGCCTGTTGCTCGTCTGGATGCTGTGGTGATCGTCCCTGGAAAGGCGCGCTCTTTTGAGGGCTTAGCAGGTTTCCATAGAGGGAAAACAGTTCGCCGGTCAGTCGAGCCGTCTTGTCGGGATCGGTCGAGCGTTTTCGTCGGATATAGTCGTTCAAGACACGTCCGTCGGTTGTCTTGTGGATATAGGGCTGGTTGAGGTTCATGTGATAGCGTGCAATGGCACCAGCCACTCGACTGATGAAGATGACCGTTCCATCTGGCTCGATCTGCTCAACAATGCCGACGTGCGTGAGAGGATCGTTGAACAGACCATCCCCATTAAAGTCCCAGGTATTATCAAAGAACACGAGATCACCTGGGCGTACGTCTCCGTCTCGATGGAGGATGCCATGTTGGCGGACATGGTTGTGGATCAGCCGGACGCCGTTCGCATTCACCGCAGAGTCGCTACTTCGGTACAGATCGATACCATGCTCCAAAAAAATAGCCCGTGTCACGCCTGCGCAGTCGTAACCGATACGCCGACCTTGCATGTTGACGGTGGTTGATCCAAGTAGTCGCACGGCAGACTGAACGATGGCGGATCGGCTGGGTAGGGAGGTATGGAGGGGAGTGGGAGCTGGGTCGTGGGGGATCAGAGGTGGCGGCTGATTCGGGATAGCTAATGGTGACTTGCTAATTGTCTCGATGGGGGTTCGCTCGGGGATGATCGATTCGATCGTCGCCCGCTGTGGCTTCTGGATGGGTGTAGCACAGCCCGCTAGGACTGCTAGTGTAATGCCAACCATGCTGATGCGCCACATTGGTTGTCCTCTCACGAGCGCACGTTCACGAATCGCCCTTCGGCCGTCCGACTGGTCAATTCTCTTGCGGTTGACCACTCGAAGAGCGGCATTCGTTCTTGAGCTGTGACGGATTGCAGGAGGGCCAACACCCGCTCCTCTTTCACTGTTTCAATGACAACAAGAGGATCAGAAGGGCGGATCAGTGTACGGAGATCATGGATGGTGGTTGAGAGCGCCATCGGAGGAAAATGCTAGCACGAGGTTTCACGCTGACCAAGAAAACTGCCGATTGTGACTGGTGGATACGTCGACCTGGATATCGCGATCGGTCTCTGCGATCAATTTTGGTCCGCCAGGATAAGGGAGGCAGGCGCGATGTTCGTGAGCTTGAATATTCCCCGTCGTTCGCGCCGTGGGGCTTTATGAAGATGGGTTAGGTTTTTTGATGGTTTTCGAGCGCCTTATTGATCTCGCTGATCAGGCGGCGCTCGATTTCCGTGGTTTCTTCGTGACTCACGCTCAAGATCCGTCCTCCCTGCGCGACCCGTTCGAACTCTGCTTTCACACCAAGCTTCGTCACGCTGTCCGGAAGGGCCTCAAGTGAAACGAGATATTGATTGCGTGAGCCCGTCACTTCAAGCGTCGCGGGGGTGGAAATCTTGCGTTCAGTCACATAGACCGCCCGCTGTTCGGTCTTGACGCTAACTTTCAGATGATATCCGTTCCGTGCCAGCGCGTCTTCAACCACTCTGGCCACAGTTGGCATGGGCCGCGGTAGTGTATCGGACTGCGCACCTTTCTCATCGACTTTCAGAGATTCTGCCATTTGTGCGGCGATCATTCGTTTCGTTTCGGCCAGCTGCAATTCCATCTGCTCGTTGAGTCGTTTTGCGTCCGCTTTGGTCGCTTCCATGCTGCTTTTGGCATCACGGAGCTCCTGATTGAGCAGATCGATCTGTTGTTGCATGACCTTATTTCCGTCTTGCAATGAGCCCAAGAGAGATTCTTGCCTCGTCAGTTGCTTCTTGAGTGCTTCATTCTCCGTGCGAAAGGGATTCTCCCGATTGGCATCCGGTGCGCAGCCGAGCGCGATCATGAACCAGACGATGCCTATTCCCAGTGACTGTGGACTGACCAGTGGTTTATCCTGCACGTGTGCTCCTCTCAATTGGGTAGTATGATTATCTACGCTTCGGCTCAACTTGTAAATGTGATATCGGAAATTTGACTGCATGAATGGTCCTTCGATATGCGTTCACCGATAAGTGTGATGGTAGCCTGTGCGATGCTTCTGCCCTTTCTTTTCGTGGAGTTGCCGTTCGCAGCGGAGAGAGAACCGATTGGTGCTTCTGTTTCGCAGGAAGATTATGAGCTGTACGACCGGATCATTGAGGACAAATTTCTCACGTCGCAGATCCAATTGGTCCTACTGGACCGGATGACGGTGTTACGGCTTGTGCCGAACCAGCCTGGGTCTATGACAATGGCGTTTTTCCAGCAGCAGGGATTCTTTCAAGGCATGTTGCCGTTCGACCTAGTCCGTGATTTTGTCGGTGCCAATCAGGCACGGAGCCCACTCGAAGGTCGATTTCGACTTGGCGTGCGCTACCGATTTGTGTCGGGTGATCCTACAGACAAAACGGAGGCCAACAGGGCCATCTCTGTCAGGAGTCACGACTCTTTGTCGTTTCCCACTCCAACCGTGCTTGACCGACTGGCGTTATCTCGGGTGGGACGGACGATCCGAAACGATCAGGCCCTTGTCTATGTTGAGAATGTACGGCCTGATGGGACCGGTGCAGGGTTTCTGGTGTGGTGCCATCGGCGAGAGCATGAATGGGAGATCTTTGATACCGAAGTAGTGTGGACTATCAGAGGGGAAGCGGGCGAATCTGATGGCCCTTAGGCCCACGTACTCAATCTTCGGGCAAACAGATTTTGATAGGCGCGTCTGGGATACTGCTATCGCTTGCTTCGTGGGCTGTTCGCCCTGTAGCATGCCGCTGCCATGGGATCCCTGATCCGAAAGACCTTCTCAGTTCCTCCGCTCGGCTGCAATTGCTCGATCATTGGTGATCCGGCTACGAAGCAGGCCATTGTCATTGACCCAGGCGGAGCACCGGAGCGCATTCTACAAGACGTGCAGCAGCTTGGATTCGTGGTTACGCACATCCTGCACACACATGCCCATTTTGATCACTTTCTCGCTTCCAGCGAAATCAAGAAGGCGACCGGTGCCACGATTTGCCTGCATCAGGACGATCTTAAGCTCTGGGAAAACCTTGAATTGCAATGCCGCATGTTTGGGGTGTCCTATGTGCCGGCTCTATCGCCGGACTATTGGCTGGCGGATGAGGAAAAGGTGATGCTGGGACAGGTGCCGATAGTCGCACTCCATACGCCGGGGCACACGCCAGGATCGATGAGTTTCCATGTGCCGAATGACAAGCTCGTACTGGCCGGCGATACGCTCTTTCGCGGCAGCATTGGCAGGACCGATCTATGGGGGGGCAATTTCGAGACGATCGAAGAATCGATTCGCGAACGGCTCTACACGCTTGATGACACGACGACGGTAATTACTGGCCATGGGCCAGAGACCGAAATCGGTCTTGAAAAAGAATCGAATCAAATTGTTCGTGGGTGACGGCTACTCTCGGGCCATGCGTTCTTTGAGCCGCTCAATCCGCTTTTCAGTCGACTGTTTAATGAAGGTCATGTTCTCGGCGAGATGTTGTTGAGCGTTGATCTTTCCCTCTTCTCGGCGTTTCTGCTGATCGAGACCAAACTGTGCGATGGTCGGCCCGTCTTCCTTGTTCAGCGCTTTCCAGATTTCAGCACAGCGCGGTTGTTGAGCTAGTGGATACTTGTCGCAAGGCGGATCAGCAGCCAAAGCAACCGATGCTGAGACGGTCAAGATACAGATCAGAATCGTTAATGCCCACTTGCACTGATTCATCCGTCTCTCCCTCCCAAGAGCCCGTTCGCGTCTTCAGCACCATACCACAAGTCGTGAGATCTCGTAGACCCGTTGTCGGGTGGGTTAGGCGGTACGGTTGTTACGCGTGCGAGCATTCAGGAGCGCAAAGTGAGGTGGGTCAATGTGGTGGGAAGAAGAGAGAAGTGGTAGAGTCGAAAATTATGGCTATGCACAATCCTCCCCATTCCGTCGAGTCGTAACACTTGTGGACAAGATGACAATCCACAACGCATTTCCAGATCGAGGGCTTACACCCTGAAGCTTAACTATCATTCAGATACAGATTCTCTTTATATCGATTTTTCTGATTGGCCGAGCGTAGAAAGTCGTGAAGTGTCCGAGGGTGTCGGGCTCGATTACGATTCGAGCGGACGGCTGGTGGGCATTGATATCGACAATGCCACCAATAAGGTCGAATTACAAAAACTGATCCTGAGCAAGCTTTCTGGAACAATCGAAACCGACGCTGCCTGAGAAACGCCAACAAATATGGCGTTATGCTCAGTCAACTTGATGGCATGTTATACGGCCAGATATTAGTAGGTTTGGCTCTTATACGGATCGGCTTAAACATTCGCAAAAGACTACTCCGACGACAACTCCCCTTGTGTCACAATACGAGTATTAGTCTAATTGCATCATATGAAGACCGTGTACTTCGTCGACACGGCTCGCAAAGATTTAACATGCTTCCAAGAAACGGCAGGTCGACGCGCAGGACACGAGCTAGTCATGGTGCAAGTCTGGCGCACACCGTCGGACTTCAAGCCAATGCCTGGCGTCGGAGCCGGGGCTTACAAAATCTGCGTGCGAGACGAAGCTGGTGCATTCCGGGTGATCTGCGTGGCAAAGTTCAATGGCGCCATCTACGCACTGCATGCGTTCCAGAAGAAGACATGAGCGATCGCGAAGGCCGACATGGACCTGGCAGTACGGCGCTATAAACGCATCGCGGAGGAGTTATGAAACGATCACGCGTACGAATCACCCGAAGCAGCTGTGATGCTGCTCCGCTGCGAGCTCGAGGAAGCACTGCGCAAATGGATGACGCGCGAAGGATTGACCCAGGCACAAGCGGCCAGACGTCTTGGCGTGGTTCAACCGCGTATTTCCGAGATGCGTGTAACAAGGCCGATAAGCTTTCTCTCGACTACCTGGTGAGCCTCTCTGCCAAGGCCGGCCTAACTGTTGCCGGCAAGTTGGCTGCATAGTTGCGTGCCTCATTGTTGGTTCATGCGTGAGTCGTTATTCGGCATGTATGCTGCATAGCTACCGACGGTCTATCCACTGAAGTGAGTAGCGGGAAATATTGCAGAAAGGTGCCTTGTACACGTAGACTTGCCCTGTGAGGAGCGGGCAGCCCTACTTGTGAAGACACGCAACTTGAGGGAAGAGGTATTGAGATCGACCGGCGGTGAGAGAAGGGGGGATGCCTGAGTCCAACCATCTTTAGAGCAGGGGGATTTCGCTTCTACTTCTTCTCTCGCGAGGAAAGCCGAATGCACGTTCACGTCTATAGCGAACGGGGGGAGGCGAAGTTTTGGTTAAGTCCGAGAATTGAGCTGGCGCGGAATTTCGGAATGTCTACCAGTCAGGTCCGAGCTGCCAAAGCTCTTATCGAGGAACATGAAGATGAAATCTGCGATGCTTGGCAAAAACATTTCGGGAGTTGAAGTCACCAACATCTCGAAGCACGGATTCTGGCTACTCTTGGCCGATGAAGAGCTGTTTGTTCCGTTCAAGGAATTCCCTTGGTTTAAGGAGGCCTCAGTGGAAGAGCTGCTGCACGTCGCCTGGCCACAGCCTCACCACCTATATTGGCCCGATCTCGATGTGGACGTTGCAGTCGAATCCATCAGACACCCGGAGAAGTTTCCCCTCGTCTCCAAAGTCTCGCAACGATCAAAACGGCCTATCCGCCGAAGCAGGATCACACGAGCCTGACCAGTGTCCACTTGTGCTGTCATGCCTACGTCTTGGATTATGAGGACTACCACCTCATGGCGATGCACAATCCTCCCCGTCCTAGTGAGTTCATTGTGCTCAAGTCTATCTGGAGCCCAACAATCTGAGAGGCCGCGAACTGGCCGGAATGCTCGGTGTGGCGGCGGCAACGTTGAATCGTACTCTGACGGGAAGAAGCCGCATCAACCCTGAAATGGCTTTACGGCTTTCCAAAGCTCTTGGCCGTTCTTCGGAGAGTTGGCTGGCCATGCAGTACAATCATGATCGATGGCATGCCAAGCAGCATGTAAAGCTGGGCAAGGTAGAGAAAGTTCGGCTCACAGCGGCCCAACAGGCTTATAGAGGCAGATTCTGCTCTTATACGGAGTCGGTTGAAAAGTCTTAGCTGAGGCTATCAAAAACATGAAAGAACTCTGGCTCTTTCTGGTGGTGTTGCTTGTGGCGGGGTGCAGCGATGTCGTTACAAGCCACTACGCGACCTACAGTGAGGCTGCAAATGACCACTTGTTTGGTCGTGGATGGCTGCCAGAGTTCATCCCCTCGTCATCATTCAACATTACCACATCAAACAATCTCGACCGCAACCAATCTGAAGGAGAGTTCTCGTTCCCGGTAGCTGAAACAGATTCATTTGTTTCTCGACTTGTTCCATATTCTGGGCGTAGCGCGCCTTTCAGTGACTTCGAGAAGCTCGTAAATAGACGCAAAGCGCAAGGGTACACCCTCTATGAATTCGCAGGGAGGGAAAGTGTTTGGGTGTTCTTCTTGAATAGAGAGAAAGGTCACATTTACTACCGTATGTGGCTTGTCTACAACAGGATTGACCCCCCGGAAGAAATAGGAATCAGAGTGAGTTAGTCGGGGTTTCGATCGAGGACACCAAGTTAAGCCCTGCCAAGTCGAGGACCGAGACGGGCGTGAGTTAGCTAATCGCAGTAATGATGTCGAGCAACGGAATTGCGGAAGATCTTGGCCATGAAGTACGTCAATGAGTTCTGCGATCGTGCTGCGGCGGCGCTGGTGGGCGGATTACGCGGAGGCAGCCTTGTTGCTGATCACCAAAGCGTGCGCATGTGCTTGTATTGCCGGATGAGAGTGTCTTCGGTCAGCACGGTCGTATTCTCTTCTCTCGCGGTTGCGACAATGATTTGATCGGCCGGATCTCCGTGAAACGGCTGAAGGTAGCGTGGTCGATCGGTAGCTGAGTGTGGGGGTGAGAGGCACGAGCCGGAGCTTGGACATCTTGAGTGCGACACGAAACCATTCTTCAGGATCGCAGGAAATCTCGATCCGTTTTTTCTCCAACAACTTACTGAACTCCCACGCCGATATCACTGAGAAGAGGAGTTCCGCATAGTGGTCGGGATTATTGAGAAGGGTGCGGACGTGAGGATACAGCGCTAAGGGTTCATCTGCGACCAGACCGAGACATGCGTACCCAGCACGTACTTCACCGGCAGACGTTCCACTCGGCTTCGCCGAGAGGCGACACAATGTCATCTTCAAAAACTAGAGCTTCCGCGAGTCAGCCCGGTGCCGTACGCTTTCCAGCAAATGGAACAATTTCGGCGAGCGGCGTGCCTCGTTTTGTGCCCACTACCGGCTCTCGTGTTTTCGCAACTTTTCCCAATACTTTCAACACGTGCGCCTTAAAGTCAGTCACGGCCATGGTTTTCATGTAACGGCACCTCCCTTCCATGTCTCGCTTACCGTTGGCAATCTTGTGTAGTCATTTATAAATGGTTATATCAAGCAACACGCTGAATGGTCGAAGTGGCATCCTGTTCCTATTTAGGCTGCTAGAGGTTTATAAGACATGAGGTAGAGCAGGTGCTCCCCACATCGTGGGAGTATCATGGAGTAATGGGCATCACGCTCATGAAGTACCTGGATGAGTTCCGCGATCGGGCAGCGGCGTTGGCGTGCGGTTTGAGCTGGCTGGTCTGTTTCTGAGTCCCGAGAGCGAAGTTGGCGGACTATTTCAATGGCGCGTTAAATTTTCATCGCCTCGTTAACTTCAGCGAGGGTCGACTTGGCCACTACCGCTGCTCGTTTGCTGCCGGCTTCAACGATCGCATCAACGCGTGATGGCTCTTGGGTGAGTTTGGCGCGTTTGTCCCAGATCGGTGTCAGTTGTTCCACCATCCGGTCCGCCACTAGCTTTTTGCAGTCGATGCAGCCGATCGCGGCCGTGCGGCAGTCTGTGTTGATTTGGTCTTGAGTGCCCTGTGGCGAGTAAATCTTATGGAATTCGTAGACCGGGCAGAGGTCTGGGTTACCAGGGTCGGTTCGTCGCACACGGGCCGGATCGGTGACCATGGTCTTGAGCTTCTGCCGAACGACCGGTTCCGTGTCGGAGAGGTTGATCGTATTGTGATAGCTCTTGCTCATCTTGCGGCCATCAGTGCCGATCACCTTGGGAAACTTCGTCAGATGTTCCTTCGGTTCCGGAAACACGGTGGTCTTGTAGATGTCGTTGAAACGCCGTGCGAGTTCCCTCGTCAGCTCCAAATGGGGGAGTTGATCCTTGCCGACCGGCACAAAATCAGGCTTGTACAGCAGAATATCGGCGGCTTGTAGCACAGGGTAGCCCAGAAAGCCGTATGTCGTGAGATCCTTCTCTTTGATCTCCTCCTGCTTCTCCTTATACGTCGGATTCCGTTCGAGCCATGAGACGGGAGCCATCATGGAGAGCAAGAGATGTAAGATCGCATGTTCGGGTATTCGGGATTGGATGAAAATTGTGGCACGTTCCGGATCGATGCCGCCGGCGAGCCAATCGATCACCATGTCACGGACGAATATCCGAATCCGGCTGGTGTCTGCATAGTTCGTCGACAGGGCGTGCCAGTCAGCGACGAAGAAATAACAGTCGTACTGCGCTTGCAAGGCTTTCCAATTCTCCAGTGCGCCCAGGTAATTCCCCAGATGCATCAGGCCGCTGGGCTGCATGCCGCTGAGCACTCGTTTGCGTGGCGTGGTCATTGGGCAGCTCCTGGACGAAGGCCAAGCGCGGTGGACAGAATGGTTCCGGACAAGCCCTTGGCAAAGGTTCCGGTGATCATATGGATGATGCCCAGTTCCTTGTCGAACACGATCAGTCCAACCAGAATGAGCATTCCGTATGGCTCCAACCTAGCTAAGGCCATAGCGGACTTCGGTGGAAGCATGGCGGTCAAGATGCGGCCACCGTCGAGCGGGGGAATCGGAAGCAGGTTGAAAAGAGCCAGGAAGACATTGATCATCACGGAGTAGAGCGCCATGACGGCAATCGGTCGGAGAAACATACTCCCAAATAAACTAGACGCTGGATCAGCGTCCCCACTATTGCGGATGGACAAGGTTGGCTCGATCGTTAAAATCACGGCTAAGAGCAAGGCGCTGGCGACGGCTAACACCAGATTCATGCCTGGCCCGGCTGCCGCCGTGAGAGCCATATCACGCCGAGGCTGACGCATGTTTCCAGGATTGATCGGGACCGGTTTGGCCCAGCCCAGGAGAAAGCTCCCCGGTAGCATCAAGCAGATCAGCGGGAGAATGATCGTGCCGAATGGGTCGATGTGCGCCAATGGATTAATCGTGAGCCGGCCCTGCAGTTTTGCGGTCGGGTCCCCACATTTCTCCGCCGTCCAGCCGTGAGCATACTCATGGAGGACCATGGCAAACAGGAGCGGGAGTCCCATGTAGGAGAGGGTGTGGAGGATTTGTGACAACGAACTCATAGGCCTGTGCTCAGTTCAGTTGCACAAACTTACCTTGTTTGACCTGAAGAAGAAAGAGCGGTCGGTGCAGAGTCCCGTCCGGTCCGAACCCAGCCGGTCCTGTCAGTGCCGGCAGATTGCGCGAGGTCGCCAGGTAGTCTTGTAGAGTGTCTCCGGAGGTGGCGCCGTGGCGGATACCATCGATGGCGATTCTGGCGGCATCGTAGCCCTGCATGGTGAAGAGGGAGGGAGAGGATTCAAAGCGTTTCTGGTGTCGTTGGACAAACTCCTGCACGCTGGGATTCGGACTATCGATGAAGAAGCCATCGACGAAGGTCGCGCCGTCCACGGCGCGATCCGCAGTGCGAGCAAAATCCTGGGAGTTCCATCCGTTGGTCCCGAGAAGGGGGACCTTGATGTCATGGAAGGCCAGTTGTGCGGCCAGGAGGCCGATCTCTTTCGAGCGGCTCGGAATGAAGATCGCATCGAAGCCTGGTGTATAGAGGACTCGCTTTTCATTTCGGCTAAGGGGTTTTCCCGTTGGATGAGGCACCTCGACCGGGACGGCCAATCCATACTTTTTCAGGTCTTCGGCTTTGAGTCGTTGGATTTGGGGAGCAAAATCGGTGTCTCCCTCCTTGAAGGCTTCCATCGCGATAATTTCACCGTCCAGCCGCTGCACCTCTTGTGCAAAGAGGCGGCCCAACTCACGGCCATAGACGGTATCGGGATAGAGAATGCCGAATCGTCGGAAGCTCTGTTCCTTGGCTGCGTAGGTGGCGATTCGTTCGGCTTGCATCCCATAGGTCAGCGCGGTGCTGAAGAGGTAACTGCCCAGTCGACGCACATTGGGGAGGGTGGCGGCCGGGGTGATCAACGGAATTCTGGTCTTTTGGGCCATTTCCGCCATGACCGGAAGGTTCTTCGACAGCATCGGACCGATGACGATGAGCGGACGATCATCATGGAGCAATGTCGAAAGATCGTCCAAAAACCCTTGCCGGTCGGCGTCATGGTCCTTGACGATCAATCCGATCGGTGGTGACCCCGGCTGCTCACGCGCTCGTTCCACTGCCAGTTGAATCCCTTGCAGGACATCCGTGGCGAAGCTGGAGAGTGGTCCGGATAACGGGAGAACGGCTGCGAGGAGGTATTGATTGGCTTTTAACCTTGTTTTGATGAGATCTAGTGACTCGTTCACTTTTGGGACGGAAGGGTGTGCCGGAAACGCCGTGAGAAAGTGCCGGGTTTCCCGTTCCGCCAAGTGGTCTTCGCCTCGTCCGATGTAATAGTCGATGAGGCGGAGTGAGGCGAGGTCACCTGGATACGAACGGGGATAGGCTTCGCGCACGCGGGTGAGGCCGCGTTTATCCAGCTTGTCGGAGATGAACTGACGGATTTGTTCCCGTGTCTCGCTCATCTGTGCATCTGAGCTGCCAGTCATGCCCTCCAGCAAGGTATGGATCGCGCGCACATAATCTTTCTTTTTGGCCAGGAGTTCGGCCGTCAGTTGCTGCACCTCACGTTTCGTACTCTCATCCTGTGTGGTGGTTCGCACTTGGGCCAATAAAGGCAAGGCGAGATCAAAATTGCCCATGGCCGTATGGGTGCGGGTCATCAAGAGCTTGCTCCGCTCAAGTAAATCGGATTCAGGAAACTCCATCTGGAGTTGGTTGAGAGTACGAAGGGTTTCCGCATAGTCTTTCATGCCGTAGAGGGCGGCACCGAGTAGCAGGTAGGTGTCGTCAAGGTGTTCTGGGGGAGGCGTCGTGGTTAAGTATCGACGCAGCACGGTCGCGGCTGACTCTGAGTCTCCTTTTTCAATCAAGTGCTTGGCCTGGGTCAATACTGGCGGGAGAGGAACGATGGGCTTGGAGGACTCTGCCGTACCAGTTGCCTCCGCTCGAGTCAGGCCAAGGGCCTCGTTGAGCGGTACGGTCACACTGATGGCGACCACCAGCAACAATCGAGCGGAGCTGAGCAATGGGTGATGTGAATAGGCGAGCATTCCGTTCGGCCGATGGTAGGCCGCACGCAGACTAGTATCGGAAAGGCGGTGGCCTGTCAAGGAGAACTATACTGGGAGCATCATTGTGCAGAACGCCTGAGTTGACTATAGTGGCGTGCGTGATGCCTAGGACGACCCCAACGGTTGCGCTCCTCGATCCTCTGGTTGAACGGTATCTCACACAACTGAGAGTTGAGGGAGGGTTGGCCACCAATACGGTAGAGGCGTACCGGCGCGACCTCTTTCGATTGCAACGACATTTGTCGATACATCGACTTCGCATGAGCGATGGCGTCTCACCGCAAGTGATCCGGTCGTTTCTGGCCGTTCTCAAAGATGAATCGTTGGCGTGGTCGTCGGTGGCTCGAATTCTTTCGGCTACACGAGGTTGGTACCGGTTTCTGGTACGAGAACGGGTTATGGAGGGGAGTCCACTCCGTGACATCGCGGTCTCACGCCGGCCTATTCGGTTGCCTAAAACGCTGACGAGGTCTGAGGTGACCGCATTATTGGAGTTGCCTCCGCGTGATCGTGCCGAGGATCACCGTGATCGGGCCATGTTGGAATTGTTATATGCGGCAGGTCTTCGTGTGTCAGAGCTCGTGGGGTTGACTCTCGCTCATGTGGATCTGAGCCTCGGCTGTCTTCGGGTCATGGGGAAAGGTGCCAAGGAACGGATGGTTCCCATGGGACAGACGGCGCGGGATCTTTTGACTGAGTATCTTGATCACGTTCGTCCCGTGCTCCTCAAGGGCCGCTCAACGCGTGTGCTGTTCGTTAGTCGCCGAGGACGGGGGTTGACGAGGCAAGCCTGTTGGAAGCTGCTGCTGCAACGAGCACGACGTGCTGGAATTACCAAGTCGATCTCGCCGCATGTGCTTCGACATTCGTTTGCCACGCATTTGCTGGAAGGGGGAGCTGATCTTCGAGCCGTTCAAACGATGCTGGGACATGCCGATATTGCCACGACTCAGATCTACACGCATGTTGAACGGAGCCGGCTCAAGCATGTTCACCGACAATTTTTCCCGAGGCAGCTGAAGCGGCGCGGGTCGGATAGCACAAATGCGTAGCGCCTGAAGACCTCGTCTTCTGCACCATGGAAAAGGTGGAAAGCGAAGATGAAAGATGCCCACGCCGGTTGACAAGGCAGTATGGACTTGATAGGCTCCGCCGAGCTTGTTCAGCAAATTGGGCGGATAGCTCAGTTGGGAGAGCGCTGCCCTTACAAGGCAGAGGTCACAGGTTCAATCCCTGTTCCGCCTACCAATGTGGAATCGTGGTAAGCAGCGGCAGGGAGGGTGATGTTGTACGGAGGGTTTGTTCCTCAGCTCGGGGCTTGATCGGCGACCAAACTGAGAGCGTCTTGTCATTTGCAATCTTCCGCCATAGCTAGATTTTGCGGGGCCGTCGTTCAGCCTGGTTAGGACGCCAGATTGTCAATCTGGAGGTCGCGGGTTCAAATCCCGTCGGCCCCGCCATTTTTCCCCAGTGTTTGGTACAATTCCACGTTGCACAGAGTGACTGAAATCTAAGGAGGCACGTCGAGACCCGTATGTTTCAAGCTGGCCCGCTCGGAGTTATCATGTCGTTGGGGATCGTCTCCAAAGTGGTCCTCTTGCTGTTATTGAGTTTTTCGATCGTTTCTTGGGCGATTATTTTCTACAAGTGGGCGAGCTTCCGTGCAGCTGACGAGAAAGATCGGCGTTTCATGGCGGTGCTCTTGCGGGCAAGAGATGTCGAAGAGGTGACGCGGCAGCTCCAACAAACTGCTGGTAGCCCCTGCGCGAAGATTTTTCACACCGTCGTCCAGCGGATCGGCTACATTCCGACGGAGGTGAAAGAGAACGGCGCGCTTGCCTTTGATCGGCATGTGATGGAACGGACGGCCGCCCATATCGCTCAGAGTCAAATCGCCAAATTGGAATCTTTCCTTCCTTTCCTTGCCACAACCGGGAATATCAGCCCATTCGTTGGGTTGTTGGGAACTGTGATGGGGATCATCGATTCGTTCCGGGAGATTGGTGCCCAAGGCACGGCCAGTATTGCGGCTGTGGCTCCCGGAGTGTCTGAAGCCTTGATCGCCACCGCTGCGGGACTGTTTGCGGCGATTCCTGCCGTCATTGCCTATAATTACTTCCTCACGCGGATCAGGCGCACGGCCTTGCAGATGGATTCCGTGGTAGTGGAACTCCTGGCCCTGATCCCACCTCAAGCCAAGCCAATAGAACCGGCTGCTGTCGGAGTCAAGGGATGATTTTTGAGACGAGGCAGCGTCGGTTCTTGGCCGAGATCAATGTAATTCCGCTCGTGGACGTGGTCTTGGTGCTCTTGGTGATTTTCATGGTCACCGCGCCGATGCTGTATCGTGGAATGGACATCAAGTTGCCGACCTCAGCGTCGAACACGATCAAGCCGGAAATCCGAGCCGTATTGACAATCGAAAAAGATCAACGGTTGTATCTCGATAAGGATCAAGTCAGCGTCGCGCAACTCGAGCGAAAGTTGCAACTCCTAAAGCAAGAGCATGCGGATGTCTCTTTGTATTTACGTGCCGATCGTGATGTCCCGTACGGAGTCGTGGTACAGGTCATGGATGGCGTCAAGAAGGCCGGGATTGAGAAGCTCGGCATGGTCACCGATCCCACGACCGGCCCCGAACGGATCACGGAGGCGACGTCTCCTCTACCTAACCAGTAGGATTAAGGTTCACGGTGCAGGCTTGGACATCAGCCGGTATGCTATCGGATGATGAGTGGCAGGCGAAGTTGGCTCGCCGCTTGGGTCGTGCCCTGCTCGTGTCCCTTGTGTTGCATGTGGGCATCTTGGCGCTCGTGACCTGGATTCGCTTGCCGCGTCACGGGGAACGGCCGCTCGCGTCCATCGAAATTTCGCTGGCCAGTCTCCCGGCTCCTCAAGTGAAGACGCTTGAACCGCAAAAGAGCCAACCGATTCCGAAAGAGAAAGAAGTAGAACGTCCTAAGCCGATACCGCAGAATAAATCAATCGACTCGCCCAAACCGATTGAGCGTACCACCACGATTGCGCCACCCAAGGCAGTTCCCGTTCCAAAGCAAGCACCTGTGCTGCCTCCGTCTGTTTCTCCCCCGCCAGTTTCTCCTCCCGTCAATCGGGCGAAATCATCCAATGATGTGATGAGCGAGATCATGAAGGGCATCGAGTTACCGCCGGATGCTCCGAAGCGCGGAGATATCAGTCCTGAGGAGAAGCCCAGGACGACATCGGCTATGAAGCTGCCCGATGTGCCGGTCGCGTCGGATACGAAAGATCTTACGGGGAAGCCCGTGGCCCAGAAATCGTCGTCGTCCCTGACGGAAGATCTTGCGAAAGACTTGGATGAAGAGTTCAAGAAGATCAACAGACTGGAAGTGCCCAAAGCCACGGCTTCGGTCGATGTTCCGGCAAGGCCTGCACCCCAGCCGGCTCCCCAAGTCGAGGCGAAAGTACCAAGTGTCAAGGCCGTCGATACGACGCTGAAGGTTCCCGGGATGGCACCAGGCTCGAATGCCTATCTAGCCTTGGTCCGACAGCGTATCAGCAATAGTTGGAGTGCCCCGCCGCTGGACTTGACCAACCAGGTGTATATGGTCATCGTCCAATTCAGACTTCATCGGGATGGGAAAGTCACAGGTGTCTCCATCGAACAATCCTCCGGGAATGAGTACTATGATTTGGCGGGGAAACGGGCAGTGCTGAGCGCCAACCCATTGCCGGCTTTCCCGGCCGAAATTTCCGATTCGTACTTTGATGCCCACTTCACTTTTACTGTTGGTGAGCCCCAAGGATAAATTATGACATTGAGAACGCTCGTGCTTGCTGGTTTCTGTGCCATAGTCGGTCTGGTGTGGATCATCGAATCCGGTGCTGCCGATGTCTTTCTCGAAGCGACGAGGCCGGATTTTCAAAAGATTCCACTAGCGATCGCTGGGATCGAGAATTTGGGCGGGACGGAGTCGCCGGAAGGGCGTGTAAAGCTTGGCAGTCGTATCGAGGAAGTGCTCAAGGCGGATGTACGTCGCTCCTTGGTGTTCGCCCTCGTCGATGTCAATGGTCTTGGAATTAAAGGTGGGCAGCTCGGGGCTGAACCGGATCCGTCCTTCAAGCATGCGGTTCAGAATGGCGTGTCAGTTGTCGTGTGGGGACGAGCCGGTATCAAGAACGGGAACAAAGATGCCGATGTGAATATGGATGGCTACGTCTATGATGCTGGGAATAACGAGGTGGTCGGTGGAAAACGCTACGTGGGCTCAACCTCGGTGGTCCGGCTGATGGCCCATCGATTTGCGGATGAGTTAGTGTTCCGCTATATCGGAGAACCGGGGATCGCTCGGACAAAAATCGCCTATGTGTCGGAACTCGGTTCGGCACGTGAGTTGTTTCTCATGGACTACGACGGCTATGACCCGCGACAGCTGACGGCGGACGGATTTTTGAATTTGATGCCGCGCTGGTCTCCTGATCGCCGCTTTTTAGTCTTTACCACGTACCGCAATCGGAATGCTCAGGATATCGATCTGCTCGAACTCGCCACCGGAAAACGCTGGACCCTTATCTCACAGGGTGGACTGAACATCACTCCGTCGCTTTCCCCGGACGGAAATTTTCTTGCGTATTCATCGAGTCATGAGGGGAACGCGGAACTCTATCGCATGGACACCCACACCAAGGCCGTGCAACGGTTGACGACGAATCCTGGCGGGGATCTCTCCCCTTCGTGGTCGCCGTCCGGTCGCGAGTTGGCATTTACCTCAGATCGAAGTGGGGGACCACAAGTCTTCCTCATCAGCGCAGATGGATCCAATGTGCGCCGATTGACCTTTGAGGGAGATTATAATGCCGCACCTGCCTGGTCTCCTCGGGGAAATTGGATCGCGTACGTCTGTCGGACTCCAAAGAAAGAGTACAAGCTCTGTTTGGTGACCCCCGATGGGCAGAAGCGTGTGCAGCTCACGACCGGGCCAGGCGTGGATGATTCCCCGTCGTGGTCTCCGGATGGGCGTCACATCGTGTTCAGTTCAACGGCTGACGGGAAGAGTCACATCTACATGATCAACGTGGATGGGAAGGACTTGGAACGCATTACCTTCACGGGAACTCACAATAGCGCCCCGGCATGGTCTCCAGCTTCGTGATTTTTTGTGTAAGCCATTGACGAGAATCATCCTGCACGGTATGACAACAGAGAACACCTGATGAAAAGGGAATTGATCCAATGAAAACGTTAGCCATCATCCCCCTCCCCATAATTCTTGGTGTGCTCCTCCTGATGAGCCCGGCGTGTTCGAAGAAGGCCGTACAGTCTGGAGGCGATACTCGCGCGTTACAGGATGAGATGGCACGAGGCGGGAAAGGTGGGGTCAGTCAAAGTTTTCCCGATACGTCGCTGTCCGGGAAAGATGATCCGAGCGGTCTCCATGGGTTTGACCGCAACCCGTCAGAAGAGCGACTCGGCAATGCTCAGAGCGGAAACGGAACGGGGAGCGCGAATGGGAATCAGCTGATGGCGAGGTCTGATTCCGGAGCTGCTGCGCGGCAGCTGGCTGAGATACGTGCGGAGCAGACGGCATCGGTTGCGGCCGGTTTGCGGGATGTGTTTTTTGGCTATGATAGTTTTTCTCTTACGGATGAGGGGCGTCATGTGCTTACCAGCGATGCCGAGTGGATCAAGTCCAATTCACAAACTCAACTGAAGGTCGAAGGGCATTGCGACGAGCGAGGGACCTCGGCCTATAACCTGGTGCTGGGCGAGAAGCGAGCAAAAGCCGTTCGAAATTACCTCGTTGAGCTGGGGGTGGCTCCGCAGCACCTCTCGATCGTCTCGTACGGAAAAGAACGGCCGTTTTGCACCGAACATACTGAGCAGTGCTACTCGATGAATCGTCGGGGGCATCTCGTGCTCAAGGTGGGGAAATAGTGTGTAGAACATGCAGATTGTTCGCGGGTACCTTCCTCGTAGGAGTCCGATCACTGGAGTGTAGGATATGAAGTCTCAACTGCGACCTGCGCATGGGGTCCTTCTCGGTCTTGCCGTAGGGGGGTTCTTTTTGCCCGGCTGCATGGCACAGCAATCCGACCTCAAAAAAACGGAAAAGGATTTTAAGCAAACCAGCGCCAAGCAGAACCAAGAAATTACGACACTGCGCGAATATGAAATACCTCAGTTGCGAGGAGAACTGGAAAAGGCGCTGCATCTGACCAAGGATCTTCAGGCCCGGCAAGAGGATCTCAAATACCGGTCGGCGCAGGCAGAGCAGCAGACGAAGAAACTGGAGCAGTTGGCGGCCAAGTTAGAAACCGATGGCAGTACCCGCTATTTGTGGATGCAGAAGAGCTTTGAGACTCAGGATGCGAAAGTATCCGCACGGCTGGATGATTTGTCGAAGGCGATGGAAGCGCTCAAGAAAGAAGTCATCGACGTTGTGCAGCGCGCGAATGAAGGCTTGGCCAAACGCGTCGAAGCAAAGCTGGATGGACACCAAAAAGAGTTGACGGATCACCAAACCAGGATCGAGCAGATCTCTCAGAAGTTTGCGCAGTTTAATCAGGCCATGACAGGGTTTCGCGAAGCGCTGACCGGCCTGAATGATCGCGTCGGTGAAGGAGAGCATCTCTCGAAGAACCTTGCGACCAAGATCGACGCGGACTCAAAAGCTGCGGCGACTCATGCGGATGAGGTGAATCGGAGTGTCGTCTCTATCACGAAGGTGCTGGAATCCGTCGGGAGAAAAGTCACAGCTCGCCTTGATGAGCAAGACGGTCGCATTGATGCTCTGGTAAAGACGATTGAGCAAGTGTCCCATAAGCCGGTGTCACTGCCACAGGTTCTCAAATCCCCCCCGCATTCGGCATCGGCTTCGAATGAGCCTGCGTTGGAAGGAGGGGATGCCTCGAAAATCTCTTCTGCCGGACAAGACACATCCGGCGGTGCGACGACGATCGTTCCTCCGCAGGAACCGCCTAAGGCGGATTCCGTCCAGCTGACGGCTGACTCCCCAGATCGGGTTCGCTATGAACGGCTGCTAGCTCTGTTTCGGGACGGGGATTTTGAAGGGGCCAGGCAAGGATTTTTTGGATTTCTGGACGAATTCCCCAATTCGAACCTTGCGCCGAACGCACGGTTTTGGTTGGGGGAGTCCTATTTTGGCAAGAAAGACTTTCAGAAAGCGATTGATGCGTACGATAAAGTGGAGGTCGACTATCCGAGTAGTGAAAAGGTGCCGTCGGCCATCCTTAAAAAAGGGTATGCGTATTTGGCCATGAAGGATAAGAAGCGAGCCTCATCGGCCTTTAAACAGATTGTCACGCTCTACCCCAAAAGTGTCGAGGCAGGGAAAGCGGTCGATAAGTTGGCTCAACTCAAGGAGGGACGATAACGCATGCGAGCCAATACCGTCATGTCTGCAGCGATCGTAGCAGGATGGTTGGGATGGCTGTTGGTTCTTTCCGGATGTGCGAAGCACGCGGATTTTATGCAAATCCGTGATCAACTCTCAACCATCTCCAAAACGCAGGATCAAGACCATCAACGGGTAGACGCCGTGGTTCGTCGCTTGGAAGCGATTGAGCGCAGTAAGGATAGCAAGGAACCGGACGTGACGAAGTCACGATTTGATGACCTGACCACCCGTTTTCAAAGACTGGAGAGCCGGTTCGCGAAATTGGAAGAATCAGTAAGTCAGTCATCGGCCAAAAGCGATTCCTCGCCCGACATGCGGGCTGCGAAAGCGGTGAAGACGACACCTCCGATGGAGACCGTGGTGACGGCATCAGGCATCACACCAACATCGGCATTCAATCTGGCCTACAATGACTATCTCAGCGGAAAATATGAGCTATCCGTCGCCGGATTCCAACGGTTCATCAAAGACTTTCCGGGGACATCGCTGGCCCCGAACGCCCAGTACTGGTTGGGGGAATCATTTTACAACCTGAAAGATTATGGCCGGGCCATCCAGACCTTTGATTATCTTGTCGCGGAGTATCCTGGGAATGAAAAAATGCCAGCGGCGCTTTACAAGCTTGGGCTCGCAACAGCTGAGACCGGTGATCTGGCCAGATCGAAAAAGAGTCTGAAACGGGTGCTTGAGGAATTCCCATCGTCGGATGAGTCCAAGTTGGCTAAGCACAAGTTGGCCGAGCTCCGATGAGCATCCTTGCCGTTCGACGTCCTGCCTGTTTCCTATTCCCTGTGTGTGTGCGGAGCATGGTGCCGTGCTGAAGACGGACGGCGGTACCAAGATTCGTGTTTTGCCAGATGACGTGATAGGTCGCATTGCGGCCGGGGAGGTTGTTGAACGTCCCGCTGCGGTTGTGAAAGAACTTCTTGAAAACAGCATTGACGCCGGGAGTCGTTCCATCTCAATCGAGGTGAAGGATGGAGGGCTTTCCCTGATTCGAGTGACTGATGATGGGGAGGGGATGAGTCGTCCGGACGCGATCTGTGCATTCCAGCGCCACGCCACGAGTAAAATGCGGTCCGATATGGACCTCTGGTCCATTCGAACCATGGGGTTTCGGGGGGAAGCGTTGGCAAGCATTGCCGCTGTGGCGCATGTCCGGTTGCTGACCGCGACAAGTGCTGACGAGGTGGGCACGAAGTTGGAAGTTGTGAGGGGGCTTGTTGGGAGCATAACCGACGCTCCTCCGGTCCATGGGACCAGGATCGAGGTGATGGGGCTGTTCGCGCAGCAGCCAGCCCGAAAAAAATTTTTGAAGTCGGCTCCAACGGAGTGCACGCATATCATCCGCGCGGTGCAACAGGCCGCGCTGGCATGGCCGACTATCCACTTTCGTTTCTCCCTGAATGCTCAGGAACTGCTGAACTATCCAACGGTGCGATCAGAGCGGGAGCGGATCGCCCAAGTCTATCCACGTGCATTTCTTGATCACGGTCTTCCACTCAACAGCGAGCAACCGGGGGCCAACCTTACCGGGTATATTGTTGATGCGGTCCATGCCAAGCCTTCGCGGATCCCGCAAGAAGTGTTTGTGAATCGTCGACCTGTCCGGAACCTGACAGTGTCCCATGCTGTTGGAGAAGGATATGGTTCATTCCTACCGCGAGGATGTCACCCACGATTCGTCTTGTTTCTGGAGCTCGATCCGGAGCGTGTGGATGTCAACGTCCATCCGACGAAACGGGAAGTACGTTTTTCTGATAATGAATGTATTCATCAGCTTGTCCGACGGGCGGTTCGCCAACGGTTGAGCGGCGCAGGGGAGGTACAGGGGGCTGGCGATACGGAGAGATCAGACCGGATTAGCCCACAGATTGCTGTCTCGTGGACAGAGACTGCGGGCAGGGGTGCGACTGATTCACCCGAGGCGATATCCTCGCCACCGGTAAGTTCCGAGAGGCAGCTCGTGTTTGTGAGTGAAGCCGCGGAGGCCTATGTGCGCGTGCCTTCCACGGAAGTGGTGGCGTTGGGACAGATCAACCGGACGTTCCTCGTCACACAGGTTGGAGGAAATTTGGTGGTGGTTGATCAACATACAGCCCATGAGCGGGTGTTATTTGAGCGACTCTATCGGGGGTGGACGAGCCACAGCCTCCAGGCCCAACCGCTGCTCCTACCAGAATCGCTGGATCTTACGCCGGACCATGCAGCCCTGATCCGGCGCCATCAGGAGGATCTCGAGAAGTTGGGATTGGAGATTGAGCCGTTTGGCGTGACAACCGTCTTGCTCCGATCGACACCGGTCGGACTGGGTCCAGTTGATCCGAAGATGTTCTTGGAAGACCTTCTGGAGGACTTGATTCAATGGGAGCGAGTTCCCGCCTTTGAGACACGAGTGCGGTCGGTGCTGGCATCGTTAGCCTGCCACGGTGCCGTCCGAGCTGGGCGCTCCATGAAACTAGACGAAATCAAGCGTTTGGTTGAGGAGTGGCGGTCGGAGGGAGAGATCACCACGTGCCCCCATGGCAGACGCACCTCCTTTCGATTGAGCACCGATGATCTTGAAAAAATGTTCGGACGGGTCGGTTGGTAAGGCAGACGGGATGAAGCGTATCCCACGTCCGGTGGATCTCTGATGTTCTCTCTTCGTCGACCGTGACATGACCATGCATGTGCAGCTGGCACATCGCCATCGGCCCTTGATCGTCCTACTGGGGCCAACCGCCGTCGGAAAAAGTCGAGTCGCGATCCAAGTGGCCAAGCATTTTGATACCGAGATTCTGACGGCGGATTCGCGTCAGGTGTATCGCGGAATGGACATTGGAACGGATAAGCCAACTGCCGAGGAACGGCAGGTTGTGCCGCATCAGCTGCTGGATCTGGTGAACCCGGATGACGCGTTCAACACCGGGTGGTATCGACGTGCTGCACTCGCGCATATCGAACGACTATACGAAGCTCATCGGCTGCCCTTCGTTGTGGGGGGGACTGGCCTCTACATCAGAACGTTAGTGAGAGGCCTCTGCCCTGCGCCGCAGGGTGATCCCAAGGTGAGGGCGGATCTCAAGGTGTTGAGAGAGCAGGGGGGGCGAGATGGCCTCTATGCTGAGCTGATGCGTGTAGACCCGGTTACGGCGGCGCGGTTGCATCCGAACGATGAGTCGAAGGTGATGCGGGCGTTGGAGGTGTATCGGTTGTCGGGGCGCTTGATGTCCGAGATGCAAGCGGAACATCAGTTTCAAGAAGCCTCCTTTTCATCGCTGTTGATCGGACTTCAGCGGTCCAAGGAACTGCTCTATCGAAGAATCGATGAACGAATCGATTGGCAGCTGGCTCATGGAATGGTAGAAGAGACGCGGGCGCTGCTTGATCGTGGATACAGTCGTGAGCTTGGGGCGATGAAAGGTCTTGGGTACCGGCACATCGCTGCCTATTTGGCCAACGAATGTGATGAGGCGGAAATGGTGCGTCAGTTCAAGCGCGACACGAGACGCTTTGCGAAGCGGCAGATGACATGGTTTCGAAAGGAGCCTGGTGTCGAGTGGTTCTGCATCGATGAAGGTGAACCACTTGAACAGGTGGGAAGCCGAGTCATCACACGCATTAAAGAATTTCTGAAAGGTCATGAGTCACAACAATAGCCTGCAATGGTGCGGGTGCAGTGAGAAGAGGGTGTGGGATGCCGAGAAAACAACGTAATGAACGGGTGATGGTCGGGGTCATCGGAGGAAGTGGTCTCTATGAGATCGAAGGACTCACGGGTGCTCGATCCATCAGAGTGCGGACGCCATTCGGGGCTCCGTCCGATGCGATTCGGGTAGGCATGCTTGAGGGGATTCGTGTGGCGTTTCTGTCTCGTCATGGACAGGGGCATCTGTTAAATCCAAGTGACATCAATTATCGCGCCAACATTTTTGCACTGAAGTCCGTCGGTGTGTCACATGTGATTTCGGTCAGTGCGGTCGGTAGCATGAAAGAATCGATCCATCCCGGTGATGTGGTCGTGCCCGATCAATTCATCGACCTCACTAAGCGCCGTATTTCGACCTTCTTTGAAAAGGGGATTGTTGCGCATGTTGCATTCGGTGAACCGATTTGTGCGGAGCTGTGCCATGCGTTGCGTTCAGCTGGGGAGCGAGTCGGGGCCACGCTGCATCCTCGTGGCACCTATATCTGTATGGAGGGACCGCAGTTTTCGACAAAGGCGGAATCACGACTCTATCGGCAGTGGGGGGTCGATGTGATTGGGATGACCAATATGCCGGAAGCCAAGCTGGCTCGTGAGGCGGAGTTATGTTATGCGACATTGGCTCTGGTCACCGACTATGACTGTTGGCATGAGACGGAAGAGGCGGTCACCGTGGAGGCCGTACTGGACACCCTCCACCGCAATGTTGCGCTGGCGAAGCAGATTCTCCGTACGGTGATGCCATCGTTTGTGAATCCAATCGAATGTGCCTGCCATCGGGCACTGGACCATGCGATTTTGACGGCACCGAAGCGAATACCGGCCACAGTGCGGAAGAAGCTTTCGGTGCTCATCGACCGTGCTATGACACCACAGAAAGGAGCGCGTTAGGCAATGGGAAAATTGTTAGTGGTCGGATCGGTTGCGCTTGATACGGTGAAAACGCCGTTCGGCGAAGGGACGGAGATTCTGGGAGGGTCGGCCACGTACTTCTCCACCGCAGCGAGTTTCTTTACATCGGTGGCGTTGATCGCGGTAGTCGGAGAGGATTTCCCTCAGCAACATGTGGCGTTTCTGAAGAGTCGGGGAATTGATCTGACGGGGTTGGAGCGGCGACCAGGAGCGACGTTCCGTTGGAAGGGGGAGTATACGCATCAGTTGAATGAGGCGCATACCTTGGACACGCAACTCAACGTGTTTGAAACCTTTCGCCCCCAGATTCCAGAAGCCTATCGTTCGCCGGATGTCTTGTTCCTGGGGAATATTCATCCGGAGCTTCAACTCGATGTACTACAAAAGGTCACACGTCCGGCGCTCGTTGCCTGTGACACGATGAACTTCTGGATCAACGGTCAGCGAGAAGCCTTGTGGAAAGTGCTGGAGAAGGTTGATGTCTTGATCATCAACGACGGCGAAGCTCGCGCCTTAGGCCAAGACTCGAATCTCGTGAAAGTCGCGAAATTGGTCCTGTCACGAGGACCCAAGCATCTTATTGTGAAACGTGGAGAGTACGGTGTGCTCATGTTCAATGAGAAGCAGGTCTTTGGTGCGCCGGCCTTCCCACTTGAAGACGTGCGAGATCCGACCGGTGCCGGCGACACCTTTGCCGGCGGGTTTTTGGGCTATCTCGCCGCGACCGGAAACCGTTCGCCCGAGGCAATGAGGCAAGCCATCATCTTTGGAAGCGTCATGGCGTCATTTACAGTAGAAGCCTTTAGTCTTGACCGATTACGAATCCTGGATTACAAAGAGATTCAGGCACGGTTTGCCGAGTTTAAGCGACTCACGCATTTTGAGGATATATGACAGATTGGAACATGCACCGACTCCTTAGACATCGAGCCTCTCACCTCCTGATCGGAATCGGACTGATCGGTGTCGTGAGCGGCTGTGCGACCGAGAAAGAGGTCCTGCAAAAATCACAGGGGCATTATCAAGAAGGCGTGGCTAGCCTCCCGGGTGATCGGCAGAAGGCCTTCGTGTCGTTCCAGAAAGCTGTGCAATTGAACCCGGACAACAAAGAAGCACGGTATGCGTTAGGGCATGTCTACGCGTTGCAAGGCAAGTTGTCTGCTGCCGAAGAGCAGTTTCGCGCCGCGCTGAAGATCGATGAGAGCTACTCCGAAGCGCATACGTATCTGGGGCAAGTCTTAGCCAATCAGGATCGATGGGGAGAAGCTGTCCAATCCTACCGGTCGGCGCTGGCGAATCCTCTCTATCCCACGCCGGATTTGGCTCGCTTCCATCTGGGTCGTGCCCTCGCGCACCAAGGCGATCTCCAGGGGGCGATGGAGGCGTTCGAAGATGCGGCCTCGGCCAGCCCGCCGACTGTGCCGCCGGCGATGACCCATCTTGAACTTGGTCGTGTGTACTATCAGCTTGGTTATGCGACGCGCGCGCGCGAAGTGCTCAAAAAAGTGGCGACGTTGGACAAGGGGGGCGAGTGGGCGACGGCCGCGTCAGACCTTCTGACGCGATTGAAGTAGGAGACCTATGGAGTCGGTCGGTGAATTTTTTCGGCAGGTCCGTGAAACCAAGGGCCTGACCCTTGATGAGGTGGCGTCGAAAACCCGTATTCGCACGGATTTCGTCAAGGCACTCGAGGACGGAAATTTTGCCAAATTACCTGATCAGGTCTTTGCGCGGGGATTCGTCCGGTCGTACGCCCGGTCGCTCGGATTGGACGAAGAAGATGCGATCCATCGGTTTATTCAGTCGGCCGGTTCCTTTTACGAGAAACAAGATGAACGGGAACGGCTCAAGGTTCGCCAGGTTGAGGAAGACCGTAAGCGCCAAGCCAATCGGAAGGCGGTGGCGATCGCTATCGGTGTGGCCGTCCTGACCTTAGTGTTTCTCTTGAGCCGAGAGCAGTCCACCGTGTTTCGGCGTGGCGCACCAGAACAGGTCTCCGCCACAAAACGGGCAACGCAGCCGAGCAAAGAACCCACGGAATCAGTGACGCGCGAGCCTGAGCGCACGTCTGACACAGGGAAATCAGTCGAACCGCCGGCGATTGCTCCTCCCAAAGCGACCACGGAGATTCCCCGTCGACAGGAGCCGGTGGCACCTGAGATGATTGCCTCACGAGTTGAACCTGAAGTGGCGTCTGCGGGGTCGCCCAGTTCCCTTGGTAGCGATGGTCCACTGGCAGGGATTGGTCTGAATGCCATTGAGAGCCATGGCGATGGGCAACTCATCTTGGATCTGGAAGCGACTGAGTTGAGCTGGGTCGTCGTCCAGATTGATAATGGGAGCCCTCAGGAGTCATTGCTTCGGCCAGGTGAAAAGGGGCATTGGACTGGGCAGGATCAATTTATTCTCACTCTCGGGAATGCTGGTGGTGTAAAGGCTGAGTTGAATGGTAAACCGCAAAAACCCTTTGGTCCCAGCGGCAAGGTCGCCCGCGATATTGTGTTGAAGCGGTAGTTCTCCCTCACGGCGTTCATTTCCTCTGACTCGACTAACATCGTGAGACTCTTACGAACTTCTTGGTGAGGCGTGGATGGTCTTGTGGGGCGCAAAGGTGTCACGAATGGACTGAATACAAGAAACGGTGACTCGATAGGCCACATAAATGACGAGATTTGCTTGGTTTCTGTTAGGCAGGATTGGCATGAGGTTTGAAGTTCCTCGACTTGGAGTTCATGAAGTAAGAAGAGGTGGTGTGGAGGGATGTTTTCTTGACAGAAATTTAGACCGGTTGGTATAGTTCGAGCGTTTAACTGGCTGTTGAAAGTAGCGAAGATGAGTCGGCGGCCTGATGTTCTACGCAGGCTGGGTGGGTTTAACATATCAAGGAGGACATGTGATGGGGTATCTGTCCAAGTTTTTGGGAATCGCTGCAGCGGTGATGTTTCTCTCTGTCTCAGTGGTGGGAGCAGAAGAAAAGGATCCAACCAAGCCTCGCGTTCCGCCTGATCAGATGGCGGATGCCAAGGCCATGAAGAATCCGGTCGCAACTTCGCCTGAAAGCATCGCCAAAGGCAAGGCGCTGTATGAGGGGAAAGGCACCTGCTTCAATTGCCATGGCAAGGCTGGTGATGGACAGGGAGAAGCGGGCAAGATCCTCAATCCAAGCCCACGAGATTTCACCAACTGCAAGTTCCACAAGAAGCGGAAAGATGGCGAGCTGTTCTGGGTCATCAAGAACGGCAGCCCTGGGACGGGAATGGTGTCCTTGGTCCCGGCGGCGATCACCGAAGAAGAAGCTTGGAACATCATCAATTATGAGCGGAGCTTCTGCAAAAGCGAGTAATTCCTGAGCAGATCATCGAAAGATCAGTCCGTTAGGGGGGTGGAAAGACAGCTTTTCACCCCCGTTTTTTATCCACGTAGCATAGGCATCAAGACGACCCTCCCCCTCCTCAGTCCTCGTCGATCTGCTAGAAGTTTAGGGCCCGCATGTTCGCTGCTAAACTCCCCCCTCACTTAGGGGGGATCGCAGGAATATCTGTCCAAGCAAGTTTTGAGGGATTGCACCTTGCATACAAAAAAGGGTACAGTCCGCCGGACAGCGAAGGTGGCTCCAAAAGCTTACTATGCAGGGAATAACCACAACGAATCGTCGGGTTTCTTATTTGGAACAAATAGGAGGGCGACTATGCGCAGCCTTTGTCCGTGGGTGAAGTGCCGAGTAGTTGTAGCAGCATCGCTCGCGCTTGTATCAGCTGGGGGTGTTTGGGGTATTGACTCCAACGTGAGTTTCGCCGGAGAAAGTGCTTTACCGACTGGTGTCACATCTGGGGACGTTGAATATAATGGTCGTGTGACACTTGGTGGCGAACCTGTCAAAGCCACAATCACTACGGCGAAGAAAAAAGCAGTGCTTGTTTTCGACGGAACGGCAGCTCAACGAATCAACATCGGCTTTAGTGGGGCGAGCCTTACCCAGTTCAAGGTCACGGTTTATCAGTCGAATGGCACTGTAGTAGGCACTCAGCCGTCCGCGATAAAACAATACTATGCCACAATGGGCACCCGGCCACTCTCTACACAGACCCAAGTTCATAGTGGGACCACCTCTTATCTAACAACCGGCGATTCGACAGGGAATTGGATCTCTTCCAGCGAGATGAATGGCAGCAGCATCGACCTCGTCGAATTGCCGGTAACCGGAGCCTATACGATCGTGATCGATCCAGCTGGTGATTACACCGGAAGTGTCTCCGTTGCAGTCTCAAGCGAAGTGAGTGGAGAAATTGTGCCTCACGGCTCGGCGGTGCCAATTGTCGTTAACCGCGCGGGACAGAATGCGCGCTACACGTTCTCTGGTACGAGCGGGCAAATCGTGAGTTTGCAACTGAGCGATGTGACCATTCGAAGTGGTATCGTCTCAATCATTCAACCGGATGGAACTCCTTTAAGTCAGCCGCTCTCATTTGCGGGTGGTGGTGTCATGATTCCTGGGCAGGTTCTTCCGACTAACGGGACGTATGCCGTCCTGGTCGATCCCGACTTGAGTTATACCGGAAAAGCCAAGCTCGCGCTATATAACGCTCCGGAGCTGACCGGTAATATTATGATAGACCAAGTAACGGTGACACCGACACTGACGGTGCCGGGTCAAAAGGCGCGCTATACATTTAATGGAACGGCTGGCCAATGGGTTAATCTCGGTGTTACGGGAGTTTCAATTCCCATGAGCACGGTATTGATAATGAAGCCCGATGGCAGTAAGTGGGAGTCAACTACGATCGGTTCGAGCGGCGGCAGTCTAGATCCTTTGACGCCTTTGCCGGTAACGGGAACCTACTCTGTCGTCGTGGTGCCGGTCAGTAACTATACCGGAAGCATGACGCTAGCCCTTTCTTCTCCGGTCTCGGGCACAATCGCGATCGACGGAGCGACGGTACCAGTCGCGCTCACGAAATCTGGTCAGACAGCTCGAGTTACATTTAATGGCAAGGCTGGGCAATGGGTTAATCTTGGGCTTACGTCGGTAAATATTACATCCAGCGCCGTCACGCTTATGACATCGGAAGGGACGGTCCTCGCGTCGACTGCTGTGGGTACCGCTGGCGGGGGACTCGAAGATCAAAATCCTTTGCCGACGACCGGAACGTACACAATTCTTGTCGATCCGGTGGGCAGTTACACAGGCAACATGACGCTGACACTTTCCACGGAGGTGTCGGACTCGCTCAAGATCAACGCTGCACCCAGGCCGATCATGATCAGCCGAGCCGGTCAGAGCGGTCGCTACACGTTTAGCGGTACGGCCAACCAGCAGGTCACGATTAAAGCGACCAATAACAAGTTCGACAGCGTCACGGTGAATCTCTACACACCGAATGGAGTCTTGCAATCAGGGGCTACGAGTTCGGCATCCAGCTTCAACCTTAATTCAGTGACGTTGGCCACGACGGACACGTACACGATTACCATTAACCCTGCGCTGGCGGAGACCGGGGGTATTCAGCTGCAAGTGGCCGGTCAATAGACGCGCTTGTAAGCAGTGGCGCTCACTCGCCTCTGCTTACATCGATGGAGATGAAGAGAGGGTGGGGAGGCAACTCCCCACCCTCCTTCTGTTTGTGGCCCATACCCAGCTATGATGCTCTCAGTACCTGGATGTTCAACCATGAGGTTCGATCGTGGAGGTTGCTCTGACTGAGGTAGATGAACGAGACCGAACAATGCGCATGCCACGCAGGGGAGCGGAGCGACTGATTACGGACTGACCCCAGTTGTCAAGAGTGGACGCCATGCATGACCGCCTCACGCCGCGGGTGAGCGATTCCGGAGTCGAGAATGTCGCCGCCGACGGTTATAGAAGAGCTCGATGGACTCCGCGATCTCGCGCCGCGCCTGCTCCCGGGTTTTGTAGCGACGCTGATGCGCCAGCTCATTCTTCAGCGTGCCCCAGAAACGCTCCATCGGCGCGTTGTCATCGCAATTGCCCTTCCGACTCATGAAGGGAATCATGCCGAACTGCCTCAGGGTGGATTGATATGCCTGGGCACAATATTGAGATCCGCGATCGGAGTGATGCATGAGCCCCCGGGCTGGACGCGTGATGTCGATGGCCTTCCGCAGGGCACTCTGCACCCAGTCCGTCGTCATCCTGGCGTCCATCGCATGACCAACTACCTCACAGGTGTAGCGATCCTTCACGCCAGCCAGATACCGCCACCCTTCCACGGGTCGGCACATAGGTACTATCGGTAACCCACGCCTGATTCGGTCGCCTGGTGGCAACGGTCTGAGCCAACACGTTGTCCGCGACCGGCAACGCATGCGTCGAATCCGTGGTCGTGGTGAACCGCCAAACTTGTGTGCAGCGCAGCCCCAGTTTCTTGCGCAACCGTTTGATACGCCAGACCCCAGCCGGGAACCCATCGGCACGCAATTCGGCTTGGAGCCGATCGGGGCCGTAGGTTTGCCGCGTGCGCATATGCGCAGCCTGGATCGCCACGTCCAGCCGTGCGTTCTCCCGAGCGCGTTTTGATGGACGCCGATGCTGCCAGGCAGAGTAGCCGCTTCAGGACACGTCGAGCACCCGGCACAACAGACTGAGCGGATAGTGGGCACGCAGCGTCCTCATCAGCGCGTACCGGGCCGCTGCGCTTTCGCAACGTACGCGGTGGCGTTTTTAGGATGTCCCGCTCCATCCGCGCTTCAGCAAGCTCGCGTTTGAGCCGAGACACCTCGGCGTCTAGCTGCCTCCAGAATCGTCACCTGCTGGTCCAGGACCAGCTGCACGGCCTGCTCCCGGAATTCCTTCGTATACTACTGTCGCGGGACTTGTTCCATCGCATACCTCCAGACCTCTCGGTGTCGGTTGAAGGCGTCCACTGTTTCGAGCCTACCTCACTCTGCGTGAGCTGAACGCCATGGCGCATCGATTGAGTACGCGCCCACGCAAGTGCCTCGCCTTTGCGACGCCACGGGAGGTGTTCACACCATTGCAGTATCATTCACCCGTTGCACTTGGAATGTGAAACCGTCATTCATTCTGGGGCGACTCTCGTATTGTGCATAGTGAGGGCCGGTTCGGTTCTTGACGCCCAAACCGTCAGGATTCGCGATTGTTAAGGCGTTTCGGATGCAGCAAGGGAAGGTAGGGTGGTGAGGACCAGGTCAGCGGCTTTGTCGTCCGACTTTAGCTGCGGGATGATCTGAGGACGTTGGGTTGTTCCAAACCGTGAGTTTGACGCCCAGGCGACTTTCTGCCGCACGAATCTGCTCACCTCTCCAAGTGTAACTTTTCCATCTCGGTTTGTATCCGCTTCTCCACGCAGACCACGCAACAGGTAGTAAGTAAAGAGGCCGTGCCGATGGGCGTCGTCTTCGATCCCGGTCGCGAATCCTTCGACGGCGATCAATTGAATCGTGTTCTCCCCATCCAAGTCCCATCGCGGGGTGGTGGGTGGCTTGGTTTGGTCGACAATGGGGGAGGCTTTCCCGTCGAAGATCAAGAGGGCCTGCCGCGGGTTCAGTTTTGCGAGGACTGATTCCAGTGCGCTCAGACGGTACAGACTGGTTGGGGTTTTTGTCCCATCATATGGGACCAGCAGGATCTCTCCTTTTTGAGAGACCATTGCATGGCCGGAAAAATAGATGATGACGAGTCCGTCCTTAGTAGAACGAGTCGGGAGCCATTCTCGCAAGGTTTTCTCTATCTGCGCAGAGGTGGTCTTGCGATCCGTCAACAGTGCAATATTGGAAGAGGGTACGCCTCCGAGTGTCTGGAAATACTTGGCGACCGTTTCTGCATCGTGTGCTGCATACTTGCGTGACGGCATCTGTTGCGTGAGGGTGGAATTGAGGCCGATGGCGATAATGGTGGTGTCTGGGTGTCGAACGGGTGAGGAGTGGCTCAAAACCTGATCGACATCGTCCCCTCTGGTCCCAGTCGGAGCGATCGTGAAAGATAGTGTTTGAGGTGGGGCTGCGGCTCCATTGCGCTCTTCCACGACGGCTCGAATCTCAGCCGGCTCCGGCTGTGCGAGCAGGGGGAGGGTGGCGACAAACTCCAATGATTTGGTTTGGCCCGGTTGCAGCGGCGGGATTCTTAAAACAGTCGTGGGAAAATGTTCAAGAACAAGCTGAGTCCCGGTCAGTGAAGCCGAGGCGTTCTCTACTGGAGTTAACCCCGTATTGACGACGTCGAGGCGGACGCGAATATGTTCACCACCTTCAAATAGGAGATCGCTGTTTTCATCGAGTAACAATGCCTTGAAGCGGAGGGTAGAGGAAGCGGTAGCAGAGCCGTTCGGTAGTTCCGTACCCCCTGGGCCCAATGCGGGAAGTACAACAGGGCTTCCCGGCGATGAAGCTATCGGTTCGGTCGAACTGAGAACATCTCGGCTCGCGGCTGCTTGCTTTGCTGTGAGGGCGACCCGGGTTGCAAAGTCGATGGTCGTATCCTGAACAAACGGGTCAATGACGTAGTCGCAGTTCTTGGAGAGCTGTTCGAGTCGCAGCCGCTCTTGGCGGGATACCGCGATGTCCGTTTGCCGAAGCAGGACCCCGGTTCGGTCATAGATACGAGCGATAGCGTTGAGACGGACGACAGCAGGGGCGCGGTCGTAGAGTGCTTCTTTATTGAGGTCGAAGGACGAATCAACCAAGTCGACCTGCACGAGATGATCAGGCGAGCTGGTTGTTTCTTCTCCCTCCAAAACCACGCGGTTGAAGGTTCGGTGCAAGCCTTCCTGCAACGCATCTCGCAGGCGTCCTCCTAACGGAACGTCCTGGAGGTGCCCGCATGAATCCGTATAGCGAAGTGCGAGGTCCTTCAACGCAGAGGAGGTTTCCAATTTCACGCTGGCGGAGAGGGGGGTGCCCAGGGGAGGGAACTCAAGATGTTTGGCGCAGCCGGAGAGGACAAGCAGCGCACCGCCGATCCACACTCCCGTCAGACTGCTGATATTGCTGACTCGGTTACCTTGGCTCACGACCTGGTCGACATCTGATAGCATGGTAGAGCTGGCCGTCCGCCACGGTACTGGAAACCTCATGTGAATGCAACCAGATCCGGAGGCGTCCGGCGATACGATTACGGCTAGACGGCGTGGGGAGAAGGTTGTGATGTGCCCACAGATCCGTTCCGCTCGCCAAGCCTTTTCTTCTTTGAAGCCGATCGAATGAGTAGTGTAAGATGAACCGTTCAGCTGGTGTGGGGCTTTATTTCCAATAGGACTCTGAATAAGAGTCACATCCTGGAGGAATTCAGATATGTTCATGCGGACTCAGCAAGCGACGAACATGCTCATGGCGTGTGGATTGGTCTTCTCTGCTCTTGTCGGAGGCGGATGCGTGTCGCCCGTCTCGGCTGCAGGGGTTCCTCCACCATGGGCCCAAGGGTTCTCGGAAATTGTGAACAAGACGATGCCTGCTGTTGTGAACATTGCCGTCACTGGTGGAGGAGAAGGAAGCCGGAGACGAGGAGGGGTTCCTCCTCCTAGCCCATTTGGGACGCCGCCTCCTGGGGATGAACCTGGCGGGGAATCACCGGCTCCACCAAACCCACATGGCTCTCCCGGTCCACGTGGCAAACCAGATCAGAGCGCCGGCTCCGGAGTCATCTTCGATTCCAATGGGTTTATCGTCACTAACAATCACGTGGTGGAAGGAGCGACTCAGATTACGGTTACCCTGAGTGATCGACGGGAGTTTTCCGCCAAGGTGGTCGGGACCGATCCAAAAACTGACTTGGCGGTACTGAAGATCGACGCGAAGGATCTGCCATCGCTCACGTGGGCGGAGTATGAGAAGCTCCAGGTTGGGGATCTGGTGTTGGCTGTCGGGAGTCCATTTGGTCTGAGTTCGACCGTGACGCTCGGCATTATCAGCGCGTTGGGGCGTGGCAATGTCGGGATCGCCGACTATGAAGACTTCATCCAGACCGATGCGGCTATCAACCCTGGAAATTCAGGTGGGGCGCTCGTCAATATGAGTGGAGACTTGATCGGCATCAACACCGCGATTTTCTCGAGGACTGGCGGGTCGGAGGGAATTGGGTTCGCAATTCCCAGTAGCATCGCACTGGATATCGTCGATAGCCTTCAAAAGACCGGAAAAGTCGTGCGCGGATGGATGGGAGTGGCGATTCAAGAGATCACGCCGGCCTTGGCGAAATCGTTCAAGCTTCCGGATCAGCGAAAAGGTGTGTTGATCAGCGACGTCAACGAACATGGCCCCTCGCATGCCGCAGGAATCAAACGAGGTGACGTCGTGGTGGCTTTTAACGGGAAAGAAGTGCAGACGGTCAGTCAGCTGCGCAACCTCGTTGCCAGAACCGTCGTCGGTAAAGATGCTCAGGTGAAGGTTGTCCGTGAAGGGAAGGAGCAAACCATTGCCGTGAAGGTGGCTGAGCGTCCCTCGGATGAAGTCTTGGCGAAGAAGGAGCCGGGGCCACCGAAGGAATCAGGAGAGCAGATCAAGCCACCGGACAATGTGTTGGCATCATTGCGGGTCCAAGTGTTGGATCAGGCGATGATGAGCCAGTTGAACATCCCTGCCAAGACGTCCGGTGTGGTGATCACCTCGGTGGAGCCGGGCGGACAGGCGGAAGCGGCCGGGTTGCAACGTGGCGATGTCATCCAAGAAGTCAATCATGAATCCGTCAAGACGCTCGGTGAGTACCAGAAGGCGGCCGAGAAGATTAAGAAAGACGAGCTTGCGGTCTTGCTGGTCAATCGTCAGGGGAACAGCCTCTTCGTGGCGATCAACCCAAAGTAGGTATGAGGGGGCGTTGTCGTGAGCGGTGGATCTGTTGCGGGAGGACAGGCGAGTCGGGCGATTGATCGGTGGACGGGTTCTCATTGTTGCGAGGGCCTGTGCTGAACAAACTGAACCAGTGGCTGCAAGATTCAGTCTTTAAGCCACTGGAGGATAAGAAGATGCCGGTCATGGAACACCTGGTGGAGTTCCAGGTCCGGCTGACCCGTACCGTGATCGCGTTGGCGGTCGTGTTCATGGGGACCTTCTTGTATGCCGACGCGTTAGTCAAATGGCTGCGCGTTCCGCTCCAGAACATGTTCGTTCCCAGTCAATTGACCTGGGAGCCCACCGATCTTCCGACCGTTCCGTTTGTGTTTCTTGCTCCGGCAGAAGCACTCTGGCAGAACGTGAAGGTGGCGGGGCTGTTTGCCATCGTGCTCGCCATGCCGTATCTCTTGTATGAAATCTGGAGGTTCGTCGTTCCTGGGCTGCATGTCCAGGAACGACGATTTGTTGGACCGTTTGTGTGCATCAGTGCCCTGGCGTTCTATGCCGGGGCAGGATTTTCATTTTTTTTCGTCCTTCCGTTTGCGTTGAACTTTTTGATCTCGTACGGCGTCAACGCCGGATTTACACCCCAGATTTCCATCGCGCAATACGTGGGGTTTGCCCTCTGGTTTCTGATGGTCTTTGGGTTGATCTTTGAGGTGCCGCTGGCGCTGACACTCATGGCGAAACTCGGCTGGGTAGATGCGCCGTTCTTGATTCAGTATTGGAAATGGGCGCTGTTGGGATCGTTTGTCATCTCAGCCATTCTGACCCCTACTCCTGATCCATTCAATCAAACCCTCATGGCCGGCCCCATGTTTCTGCTGTATTGGGTCGGGATCTTTGGCGCGAAGGTCTTTGGGAAGAAACCATCGGCCGACGAGAACCAGGCCGATGTTCCGACAGTGGCGATGGCTGCGGCAGGGGGTGTGGGAGGTGCCGCGGGGATGTCGATGCCGAAATCCTCGGGCGATGAGTATGTTGGAGTTCACGGGAGACGACATCACTAGCATGTACAGGCGCAGGACGGCCTGTTCGCCGGAAAGATAGACCATGGCACGTGAACTTAATGTGATCAGT
Source organism: uncultured Nitrospira sp. (assembly GCA_902500775.1). Classification (GTDB taxonomy): domain Bacteria; phylum Nitrospirota; class Nitrospiria; order Nitrospirales; family Nitrospiraceae; genus Nitrospira_D. Next base: position 69,847 of record CABVRZ010000010.1, on the reverse strand, counting down.
AACAGTGGAAGCGGAGATGCCTGCACCTATATGTGGGCCTGCGCCATCTGCGACGAAACGGAACGGTGTCAAAAGGATAAGGAAGGTCATAGCCGCTGGCTCGTGGCCAAGCGGATGGAGCGGATTGAGTACAAGGTGCTCATCATGAGCAATAAGGGAGGGGTGGGGAAGAGTACCTGTACGACGAACATCGCAGTGAGCCTTGCGCTGAAGGGGTGGCATGTGGGGATCTGCGATATGGATATCCATGGTCCCAATATTCCCAAGATGGTTGGGGCCGAAGGACAGAAGCTCAAAATCAGCACCTCCGGCGGGATTATTCCCTTTCAGGCGTACAACTTGAAGATTGCCTCCATGTCGTTTCTGTTGCAGAATTCGGATGATCCCATCATCTGGCGAGATGCCTATAAGTATGAATTCATCAATCAGCTCCTGGGTGGAGTCGATTGGCAGGACCTGAATTTTCTTCTGATCGATCTTCCTCCGGGGACCGGCAACGAGTCGGTCACCACCATCGATTTACTCGGACAGGTCAGCGGTGCCGTCATCGTCACGACTCCTCAGGAAGTGGCACTGCTCGACTCGCGCAAGTCAGTGACGTTTTGTCGGGATAGTGAAGTGCCGATCATCGGTATCGTGGAAAATATGAGTGGGCTTGAGTGTCCACATTGTCATACGCATATCGAGGTGTTCAGAAAAGGCGGTGGGGAAGCCTCTGCGAAAGATATGGGGGTACCGTTCTTGGGGCGCATTCCGCTCGATCCCGATGTCGTCATGCAATCAGATGCTGGGGAACCGTTCGCCCTCTTTAACTCTGATACACCGACGGCGGAGGCCTACCATCAGATTGCGAATCAAGTCGAAACGTTCTGCAAGAAGGGCACTTCGCTCCTGAAAGTAGGACGGCCGACTGCTGGACCCATGAGAGGAATCAGCCAGTGAAAGCCGCCGATGCTCTGACCGGATTGACCCAACTCCATGAAGCACAACAAGTGGTGCTAGATGCGACATTGGTGTTGGGCGTTGAAAAAGTCTCGATTCTGGATGTCTTGGGCCGTGTGCTGGGGGAAGACATTATAGCGGAGCGTGACAATCCCCCGTGGGACAACTCTGCAATGGATGGATTTGCGGTCAGGTGGGAGGATATCAAGCAAGAACATGCCATTCAGAGGCCAGTGACTCTTGCGATTATCGAAGATGTTCCGGCAGGGACGATGCCATCGAAAACTGTGGGCTCTGGTCAGGCGATCCGTATCATGACCGGTGCGCCGATGCCCCGGGGAGCTGATACGGTGCTCAAAGTTGAAGATACTGAGCCGACATCAGAGTCCGTGCGTGTACTGAAGCCGGAACCGAAGGGGGCCAATATCAGGCCGCAGGGTGAGGATGTCAAGAAAGGCGACTGTATCATCGCACGAGGGACAAGAATTCGGCCAGGAGAGGCTGGGATGCTTGCGATTCTGGCTAAGTCGCTGGTGTTTGCCTATCAGCGACCCCGGGTAGCGATTCTGTCGACCGGCGATGAATTGGCTGACTTGGATGAACGGTTCAGTGAAGAGAAGATCATCAACTCGAATAGCTACGGGATTGCCGCAGCGGTGCAGGAGGCGGGAGGGATTCCGCTCTTGCTTGGCATCGCCGGTGACACACCGGCGGCCCTCAAGGAAAAAATTGCGCAAGGATTGAGTGCCGATATCTTGGTGCTGTCCGGCGGAGTCTCGATGGGTGACTATGATTTCACCAAAGCCGTTTTTCGAGAACTTGGCGCCGAGATGAATTTTTGGAAACTTGCGATCAGACCTGGGCAGCCCTTGGCATTTGGTTTGATTCAAGGCAAGCTGGCTTTCGGCCTTCCTGGTAATCCAGTGTCTTCCATGGTGACGTTTGAGCAGCTCGTGAGACCGGCGCTAATGAAGATGAGTGGTTGCCGGACCTATGGACGACCGGTGCTGCAGGCACTCTTTCAGGGGACCTTTTCCAAACGCACTGATCGGCGGCATTTTTTGCGTGGGGTCCTGACACGTGAGGAAGGTATCTTTAAAGTCCGAACGACCGGTGACCAGGGCTCCGGCATTTTAACATCGATGGTCAAAGCCAATTGCTTGATCGACGTGCCAGTGGAAGTTGAGCGAGTGAATCCCGGTGACCAGGTTACGGTCCAGTTGTTGAGCGGCGATGCCTGGCTATCAAAAGCCGAGCATGTCCACTCTGCCTCCCATCGTCTTTCGTGTTGTTGAGACTAGAACAGTAACGGTACAGTATGTCCATTCCAATCGTTTCGTTTATCGGTCGCTCGAATAGTGGCAAGACCACGTTGATTGAGCGTGTACTACCCGAACTCGTGAAGGCTGGTTACCGTGTGGCAACGGTGAAACATGCGGGACATGGGTTCAACCTCGATACCGAAGGAAAAGATAGCTGGCGCCATAAACGCGCCGGTGCCAGCAGTGTGATCGTTGTGTCGAAAGGGAGTCTGGCGCTATTTGCCGATGTATCCGAACAGCTCAAGGTGGAAGAAGTCCGAGACCGTTTCCTGGATCGCTCATACGATCTCATCATCGCAGAGGGATGGAAGAGTGAGGGCTATCCCAAGATCATCGTGGTGCGTGATCAGTTAGGCGAAATCTCCTACTCGTCCGACGGTCTTCTCGCCGTGGTGTCCGACAAGGTAATCGATCTTCCGGTGCCTGTCTTGCATTTGGACGATGTCGCTGGTGTAGCGGCGCTCTTGATTCGGAAGTTTCCCCTTCGACGTCGGGAGCATGAACTGGACTGCTAGGACCACGCTTGCATTGGCCGTCATGGTCGGATCCGTCGCTCTGACGGGGATTGCGATTCCATTGACCGATCGACCTGAGTTCTGTGCCGGATGTCACACCATTACTCCCTCCTACCAGAGCTGGGCGAAATCCTCCCATAAGGACGTAAGTTGCGTCGCCTGCCATGTGCGACCTGGTCTTCAGGGGTGGCTCACCGACAAGGTTTGGGCCGGTGCCAAAGATGTAGCCATTACCCTCGTGGGGACTCCAGCTGAGGCGCATAATCTGAAAGCGACTGTTGATTCCGGAGTATGCTTGAGCTGTCATCGACATATCCTTCGGGTGTCCGAGATTGCTGCCCGTGATCTCCCGTTACCGGTGAAGGATGTGGGGTTGGTCGTGGGGCATCGGCAACATATGGAGGCGTTCACGGTTCGCGGACAGGGAGAAGGTTGTACGACCTGCCACGCCGGTGTCGTACACGATGAACCGATCAAAGGCTATCCTCTTGTGATTCCACGTGGCCATGTGTCTGCCGATAGCAAACCGTGGTATCCAACCCATCCAGAAGGGTCCGCGCTGCGTACCAGAGCTCTCAATGACTGTTTCCGCTGCCACGATGGAAAGACTGAGTATCGAGGCAAGATGTTGGACCGGAAATGTGACAGGTGCCATATCCCCGACAAGATCAGCGGCGCGTTGTTGTTCAATTAACGGGAGCGACGTGATGAGTTCGATAGCGAGCCCCGTTCTGAAAGTCTCCCAATTGACGAAACGCTTCGGCAACTTTACAGCGGTCGACGGTGTGTCGTTCGAGATGAGGCCTGGGGAAATCCTTGGATTATTGGGGCCCAATGGAGCCGGTAAGACAACCACGATTCAGATGTTACTCGGGTTGGTGACACCGACATCTGGCTCCATCGAGGTATTCGGCCTGGATCTGTTGATGCATCGGGAGGCCATTCTGCAGCAAGTGAACTTTTCATCCACCTACATCTCGATGCCCCAATCTCTGACGGTTGAAGAAAACCTCTGGGTGGTGGCGAGACTGTATGGACTATCTGATATCGCGCAGCAAATCGACAACGTGGTCTGCAAACTTGAGATGAAAGAGTTTCGACAGAAAGTCACCCGAAAGCTATCCTCCGGGCAGATGACGAGGCTGGGGTTGGCCAAAGCCATTCTCACGAAACCGCGTATCCTCTTTCTTGATGAACCGACCGCGAGTTTGGATCCTGATGTGGCGTATATGATCAGAGCTCTGTTAAAAGATGAGCAGCGATCGTCGGGCCTGAGCATTCTGTATACGTCCCACAATATGCGGGAGATGGAAGAAATGTCAGACCGCATTATCTTTCTCCAGCGTGGACGACTGGTGGCCGAGGGGACGGCGCAGGCTATCGTGGATCGGTTTGGCCAAACAGATCTCGAGGAGGTCTTTTTGAAGCTGGCTCGAGAATCAACAGTTTCGTTGTCATCATGATGCATCTGCTCATCGAGTTCGTTCTGGGGTTTGTCACGGGAGGATTGGTCGTCAGCGCGTCCTGGGGATTGTTTTGGCTGGTGGTCAGTCTGACGGGACGAGTCCGAGGGACCTGTGGATGGCCGGTTGTTCTGAAAGGCGCGGTTGCTGGAATAGTTCCACTCTCATTGGTGGTTGCGCTGCTCTGGTGGATCGGGGGAGCGGCGAGCCCGACACTGCTGTTCGGAGTCGGGCTACTTGGGATGCCGAGCGTGCTGTTGGGGCTCTGGTTGCGGCGGATGCCGGATGGACGACTGGCGGGGACGCATATGGTCGCCGGGGTTAAGCAGCTGATGGGGGAGATTCTTGGAACCCACCAGGGATGCGGCGGATGTCAGCATGAGCACAAGCATGAGACCTGCGGATGAAACTCCATCGTATTATGGCACTGATCTTCAGACATCTGTATCTCTATCGGAGAAGTTTGCCGCGGATCATGGAGATTTTCTACTGGCCGTTTCTCGATCTCGTGATTTGGGGATTCATCACGCTGTATCTTGCTCGGTATCAACCACAGGTTCCCGGATTCGTGACCTTCTTCTTGGGGGCGCTCATCCTCTGGGATATATTGTTCCGTGCGCAGCAAGGGATCACGATCACGTTTCTTGAAGAGCTCTGGGCACGCAATCTGATGAACTTGTTTGCCAGCCCGCTGAAGCCGAGTGAATTTCTTGCAGCAACGATGGCGATGAGCGTTCTAAAGGTTGTGGCAGTCTCGATTGTCATGGGGATTTGTGCGCTCGTCTTCTATTCCTATAATGTGCTGGTGATTGGACTATGGCTCGGTCCCTTCGTGCTGAACTTGGTCATCACCGGGTGGATTATCGGCGTGTTTACTACGTCGCTCATTATGCGGTTTGGACAGGAAGCAGAGGTCTTGGCTTGGAGCATGGTCTTTCTGTTTCAGCCGATCTCTTGTGTCTTCTATCCCATCGAGGTTTTGCCAGCCTGGCTTCAGGGAGTCGCGTGGGTGAACCCAGCGGCTCATATTTTCGAGGGAATGCGGGTAGTTCTCACGACGGGACAGGCGCCCCTCAGCCATTTGGCCTGGTCCGTCGGGCTCAATGGGTTGCTGTTGATCGCTGTGGTCGGCTGGTTTTACCGAACGATGGCCTACTGCAAAGATCAAGGGCTTTTGGTTCGGGTTGGGGAGTAAGGTTGTAATCGGCCAATCTCTATGCTACTGTAGCTCTGACCCGTATCGCCCTGGGCCTCGCGATACAGAGTGACTATCAGAGAAGGCCCACAATGTCGATGTTGCCTTGTCCGGGAATCTTGTCGGAAGTCAGACCTAAGTCGCTGCATCGATCGCGTCTTCGGCCCGCTCCTTCCCCGTTCCTCGTGCTCAAGACAATGTCATTATCCTAAAGGAGGAACCCCAATGGGTTCGAAGATCTATGTCGGTGGGTTGCCCTACTCGGCGACCGAGCAGCAATTGAGTGACTTATTCGCAGCGCATGGTGCAGTGGCTTCTGCCCGCATCATTACGGATAAGTTCACCGGGCAATCCCGGGGATTCGGCTTCGTGGAAATGTCGTCCGATGCCGAAGCTCAAGCTGCCATCACGGCACTCAACGGGTCAGAAATGGGTGGCCGGACTCTTACAGTCAATGAAGCACGTCCACAGGAACCACGGACCGGTGGTGGTGGTGGCGGGCGTGGTGGATTCGGTGGAGGCGGTGGTCGCAGTGGAGGCGGTGGAAAGCGCGATCGCTGGTAAGTAATCGGTTCCAGAGATTGGACGGAGGGGCTGCCATCATGTGTGGCAGCCCCTCTTCTTTTTTTAGTGATGGAAAATAGAACGGAGTACTGTGCAGTATGCTTCTGATACTGACCAGGATGTGTGTGGGATCATGAATGGATTGCCATCCTCGCAGACGGCAGATGACGTCACCACATTTTCGTTTACGAAGAGCCCGGTGTTGGTCATTGAAAACTTTTGGTCCGCGGAAGAGCGGCGGTTCTTTCGCGATCGGATGAATCACGCAGTTTGGAAAAGTCTCTCGAATCTTCCCTCTGTCCAAGAGGACTTTCCACAGTCTGGAAACTGGGCGAAGGCAGAAATGGGTGCCTCAGATGGGCAGCGGTTCTTGTCGCGTGTTCAGTTGCCGTTCATCCAAGACTACATCGAGTCCTTCCCCAAGATCAGCGGGCGACATTTGGGATTCAACTACTACTCGTATTCTGCAGGCGATTGTCTCCTCACCCATGATGACACGGATCAGGGGCGGCCTATCGCTGGGCGTCCGACGCTGCAGCGCCGGATTGCTCTTGTCACCTATTTGCATGAGGAGTGGAAGCCTGATTGGGGAGGAGAATTAATGATCTATGCCACGCGTGCAAGTGGCCAGACCGCTCAGCCTGACCTTGTTCCCACACATTGTATCGAGCCTCGCCCGGGGTCGTTAGTGATGTTTACCGTGCCTCGATTCCATCGGGTCTGTCGGGTCGATGTCACAGCTGGTCAACACCGTCGACTATCGATTGCAGGATGGTTTATGACAGAGCATGCGTAGCGGTTATGCCGAACATGGCCTAGGGGAAGGACACGAACTGGTGGACTACCCAAACCACTCAGCATCATTGGCCGCCTGGTCGGGCGCTTCCACGCCGAGGGTCGGTGCTGGTTGTGCGAGCACATTTTTCACCAGAGCGATCAGGCGGTCACGGTCGAACGGCTTTGCCAGAAACGGGAACGTTCCCCGTTTGATCCCATGGCTCGCAAGCTCTTTATCAGGATTTCCCGACATAAGAATGATTCGAAGGCCGCTCCGGATCATCGTTGCTCGGACGGCCAGTTCAAGACCGTTGATGTGTGGGAATTGGTTCGAGGCTGAAGCAAGTTGAAATCCCGGTGGTGGTAACACCAGGTCTGTCAAGAGTAGATCGAGTGATCCTTTGTGCTGCGCACAGATTTTTAGCGCCTCCGAGCTACCATCGGTTCCCAGAACAGTAAACCCTGCTTCCTCCAGAAACCCCTTGCAGAGGTTCACGATAGGAAGGTCGTCGTCGACGACAAGAATTGTTGGCAGTTGTGTTTGCCCAGTTGTCATGTGGCCCTCGCACTAGTGGACTGAAACACCTCGTTATAGACTATATTCGTGTTCATGGAGAACACGATGGTTCTGACAAAAGCTGAACAAATGGAACTCACACGACGAACGAGGAGCCGGACAGGACGTGCTGAACCCGCTCGGCGCGCCCGCGTGATTCTGCTTCTGGCGGAGGAGGAGACCTGGGCTACTGTGTGTCACGCGGTGGGGTGTAGCCGCAGCGTTGTCGCGAACTGGCGCCAGTGATTTACCGCTGAACGATTGGTCGGGCTGTACAGTCGCTATTGCGGGCACATGCGCCTGTGACACACCCCTCAGACAGCAGCTCGCATCCTGGCGACGACGTGGTGGGCGCCGACTGACGGCTCGACGCATTGGAGCCCCCACAAGCTGGCAGCCCGGCTCGGGGTTAGCCACATGCAGGTGGCGCGCGTCTGAGTGAAGCATGGGCTCAAGCCTCATCGGTTGGAGTGCTCTATGGCATCTAACGACCCAGACTGCGAAACAAAAGCCGCGGACATCATCGAGCTCTCTCTGAATCCACCGCAACATGCGGCCGTGTTTTGTGTGGACGAGAAAACCGAGATCCAGGCGCTGGACCGCAAGGATTCGGTGCTGCCCCTGTCGCCAGGGCAGGCCGAACGGCATGGCTTCGAGTATTACCGACACGCGGTACGCTGTCCCTCTACGCCGCGTTCAATACCAAGGCGGGCGAGGTGCTCGGCAAGACGGCCGACCGAAACACCTCCGAGCAATTCACCGCCTTCCTGACGGACCTTGTGGCTCATCAACCCCAGGGGAAAGAGATTCATGTGATTGCCGATAACCTTTCGGCGCACAAGACCACGCGGGTCACCGCGTTGTTGCAGACCCACGCGAAGGTGCGTCTGCATGTGAGGCCGACGTACTCACTGTGGTTGAACCAGGTCGAGCTCTGGTTCGCCAAGATCGAGCGGGATGTCATCGCACGGGGTGTCTTCACGTCGGTCAAAGACCTTGAGAAGAAGCTGATGCGCTACATCCGTCACTACAATACGGTCGACACGATCGTGAAGTGGAAATATGGTGATCCGTCTCGGCACATCGGTCCACAATCATCGGTGACAAGCCACCAGTTTGTCTCCATCATAGTCTTGACTAGACGATAGGGCGAGCGAAACCGCTATTTCAACCTGGAATGATGCATCTACCAAAGTCGGAGGCCGCTGGCTCGGCAGCTGATTTATGTAGGGTGTGCGAACGTAAGAGTCAGATCACTCATGACTAGTCCGCTGCTTGATCACGTTCAGTCGGTTTTTATCGAGACTGACATGCACTGACTTCTCTTGTGTGACGATGACGGCACCAGGAGCCTGTCCCTTGGCTTTTTTGACCCACTTGCGACGCGTGTAGATCACGTCTCCCTTGCCGCTTTTCTTCAGATCACTATAGAGCAGGGCGAGTGTGGCCGCGTCACGGAGTGTTTCCGGTGGAGGATCTGCTCCCTTCCCCAATCGAACCACAACATGGGATCCTGGCGTCCCGCGAGCATGTAGCCACAGGTCGTCGCTCTTGGCCAAGCCGAACGTGAGATCATCATTCTCGCGCGCATTACGTCCAACGAAAATCGGCAGTCCATCGGCTGAGATAAATCGACGGAATGGTCCGCGTGGCTGATCAAGAGTACGAGGTTTTATACTGGTGGCTCTGTTGAGCTTGGTAGGAGGTGCTATCGTTGGGGCCCAGGTTCCCTGCTCGATCTCCTGAAGCTCCTGGCGCAGTCGCTCGAGATCGATCTCAGCTCGTTCGATACGCGGCCTGAGTTCCTGCTCGGCAGCAAGATATTTCCGGTGCTTTCGAAAGTAGTCGTCCATATTGCCCTGTGCCGATTTCATGGGGTCGAGCGGAATCGTGATTGTGGGGAGCTGGTCATCGAAGTAATCGGTCACCTCAATCTGGTCTGTGCCTTTCGTGATGGTTCCGAGGTTGGCCTTGATCAACTCTCCATACCGGGCATAGTCGTGGTAGCCAGCTGCTTTTGCGAGGTCGCCGCGCCAGGCCTCGATTAACCGCTGTTCTTTCTTAAGCGTTTTCTTGAGCGCACGGCGCCGCTCGTCTTTGACACGGTCAACGGTCTGTACGGACTCTTGCTCGCGATAATAGGCATCGATCCCCTCTGAAACAGGGTATTTGCCTCCAGCGGAACCCGGGAAACGGCTCAGGGCTGGTTTTGGGAGACTGTTGCCTTGGGGTGGCGGCGCATAGGTTTTCCCGATTTCCGTACATTGCCGTGTGCAATCTCGCAGGAGTCGGCGTTCAGCATCGAGGATCAGGATATTGGCCTTAGGCCCAGTCAATTCACATATGATCTTGCGAGGTCCGTCCTTGCTGGTGATCTGCAGCTCCACAATCCGGTCATTTTCGATCTGACAAATCTTGTCAAGCCTGGCTCCCTGAAAGTGGGCCCGGAGAAACTGACAGAATGGGGGAGGTGTTGGAGGATTCGGATGGGAGCCGGTCGTAAGGTGGAGTCGCGCGCTGTTCGGTTCGCAGGAGATCAGCAGCCGATGAGTCTCACCTGGCACACGAATATCCAGGACGATGGTGCGAGGTTGCGGTTGATGAATCTTTTGAATCCAGCCGCCAGGTAAGACCGGAGCAACCTCGGCAAGAACTAGTTCCAGTTCTGTTCGATTCAATATCATGAATAACGTTCCCTGCCGGCTGCCTGAACATGGCGTCTGCCCATATCGTTCTGTGTCGTAGGCTCCATGTTAAAGCGCGATGGGGAGGAATATCCAGGCACTCACGATGATTTGCAGACGTATACTCGAAGAGGGGTATGGCGGATCACGTCGGTTTCGCGCTTGCGCCAACTTTTCCACTGAGTTAGAGTCCTGTGACCATTGTGCAAAACACTCTCACGATGCATCTGCTGGATCCACGCCCTCTCGCGACCTTACAGCATGCATTTCGTCTCTCGATGCGGCGACTCTATGCTGATCTCTGTCGAGAGCTCCGTGCGGACCACGTTGATCTGGCCAGAGAATTAAGGCTACCCACGGGTTTCTTAAACAGCCTTCGCTCAGCATTCCCACTGGAGTCCTATTCAAACTGGAAAGTTGTCGGCTGGATCGAGGCGTTGAACGATCTCGTGTATCTCCTTGATTTGTGCCAGCAACTGAAAATGGAGCACGATCGGTCTGAGTTTGTGGCTCAGCTGTTCGACGAGTGTCAGGAGAAATTTTTCGAACACGGCTACTTTGATGATTTATTCCCACGCGGACGTCCGCAGGCTCGTGGTCTGGAGACGCGGTTGTTTGCGCTCTGTCGACGATTGGCGGGGGAACTGACGCAGGAATCGCTCTGGCTTGATCCTGGGTTGGCAGTCACATGGATGCGGCGGCAGAAGAAGGGGCGGTGGGAGGTGCCGGGAAGCGTGAAGGATCATTTTGAAAAGGCCGAACTTCCGGAGACGATCTCCACCGGTCTTGTGGGCGCCTGGTGTCAGGCGCCGCATGAGATGCGGCAGGTCTTGTCTCAGTCGTCAGGGGCTGTGGCCTTTCATGTCGAGTCTAGTGGGATCAGCATGAATGTCGGCAGGAACGTGTCACCGATCTGGTCTGGTTGGGGAAAGACTGCACAATGGCAGTGGGCCTATCGGGACCCCGTGGTCGCAGTCCAAGGCGAGCGTGATCCCGTCACCGTTGGTCCAACTCTGGCTTATGGAAAACACCGCCAGCCGAGAAAGGTCTTGCCCACCGATCAGCGGCAGGTCGAACGCATCACATGTGCATGGGAGACGATTCGACTTGCCTGGCCTGAAGGTCATGATGTGCTAGCGCTGTTGAGCTCACGCATCATTCCGTTGAAGGCCAAAGGTGTCGTCAGCTTCAGCTATCGACATCGGCCAGGACTATCCTTTATCAACTGTTTCGACCGCGACAATCTCGACCTGATCGATGATCTGATTCATGAGAACAGTCATCACCATCTGAACCTTCTGTTGCGAAAACAGGTCATGTATCGGGGCGATCATAATCAGCAGATCTTTTACTCGCCCTGGCGGCGCAGTCTACGTCCGCTGCGCGGTATTCTGCACGCGACCTTCACGTTTACGATGGGCGCCCTGTTGTTCCAGCGGCTGTCTGCATGGGGTGCGGGGCGCGGTGGATCGGCGAAATGGAAACAGGCGGGTCTTTCCCCTCGAGACTTGCAACGGGCGCGTTTCCGCTGTTTAGAGGAAGTGGAATCAGTTCGATATTCTCTGCTTGATCTGCAGTATGCCGATGAGCGGTTGGGGTGGCTCACCAGTGCCGGCCGAACACTCGTGCAGGAGTTGGCCGAGGCGATCACTCATGTCGAGCGAATCAGTAGACGCTTTCGTCAGGTCGTGGAACAGTCTTCATTTGGTCCTGCCTTGCGCCGACATGTCAGAGCGCTTCATCGAGCTCGTCACAACTACGGCCTGATCCGCACGAACCAATCTTGATCGTAGAAGGTACTCTATTTCTTGACGATCACTCCAATCGGAGTAGACTCGGTCGCAAGAGGTGAGGACGATGCGAGACAAAGACAAAAGACACGACGGTAGCCTTGCACTGGGTACTCTACTGGGGTGCTTCTGTAGCATGACGTTGGTGGCTGGGGGAACAGCTGTTGATGCATCCACGATTGAGACCTCCAAGTCCATCAAGATTGAGAAGTTACTGACACTCATCCGAGTATCAGAACTCGAGTCGGAATACGAAACGCTCACGCAAAAATATGTCACCGAGTACGAACAACAAATCAGAAAGTCTATTGCGGCCAGCTACCCTAATGTGAATGGTGACACGAAGAAGGAAATCGAGCGGCTTCTGGATGCTTTTCTGAAAGACATCAGGCAGTCGATGGGAAAGATGGAAACGCTCCATGATCATCTCAAACAGGCGTATTCGAGAACGTTCGGTGAAGATGAGCTGGATCGTCTGATCGCGCACTATTCCTCTCCCGTCGGTGAAAAGGATGCAGGGATGAAGAAGAGCGCGGCCATTGAGTACAACACGATGTGGACGGCTCAGTTCATGAACCAATACAAGGCTCGGGTTGAAAAACTGCTACAGGTAGTTGCCCTCGTTGTACGGGGGAAAGCAAAGCAAGGGGCCTAGCGGATAAGGTCTACCTCGTGGACGTCGGTTGGGTTGTTCTCAGATCTACCCCCAGCGTGAAGGGGGCGCCTTGGGTCATGCGGATGATGGGGGCTGCGCTGCCCTCGCAGCCGTTTAATCTAGGAGGAAGCGTGTGATGCAATTAGGCAGGTATCGGAGCAATGGCACGGGAATAATGGCCGGGACTGCCCTTATAGTTGTTGCAGGTATGGTTGACTTGGGACAGGCGCACTCTCCGTTTGAGAGACCTTTCCATACAGTACCTTCGTGGGATCAAACATTGCCCACCGAGGAGCGGTTCGTTGTGCTGGAGAATTTTAACAGCGAAGCCGTGTTGGATCAGAATACAGGTCTTGTCTGGGAACGGGCTTCTGAGACGGGGCTTGCTGACTGGAAGGCTGCCAAGTCTTCCTGCCTGAATAAAACAATCGGTGGTCAACGAGGCTGGAGGTTACCGGCGATTGTGGAACTGACTAGTCTGCTTGACCCATCTAACCAGGATTCCGGTTCCATGCTTCCATCCGGCCATCCTTTTCTTAGTAACCCATCTGGGTTCTATTGGTCGGCCTCTGCGGACGGTGACCCTTCAAAGGCCTGGCACCTCCATTTGAGCAATGGCCATGTCCACATGACCAGTAAGGTGTCTGCCTTCAAAGTCTGGTGTGTGCGGGGAGGGAGTGGAGCGGATCAGTAGCAAGCGATTCTGTTCAATTACAATTTATCTGTGAATAGGTGGCCTGAATCTCCTTATTCTCCACCATAGTGTTACTGCTAAATCTAAACAGCACGAATCTTCGGACCGGCACCACCCTCCTCTTTACCCTTCCTTTCGATTAAATATTGCTTGGTATGCGTTGCAGCATTGTAAGAACGCAAGATGAGGAATGATTAAGAAATTACAAAAACATGGGAAGAGTGTGACGCTGATCAATAGACTTCTTGCATAACCTCCTGGTGAGGATTCCCTTTCTGCCTTGAATGTGGTCCCATGCTCGCTCTGACAGGGAGGAGTGGCATGGGAATTCAGGGCTGTGCCGGAATAACGGGGGAGACGTTCCGGCGGGTGACCGGGGTGAGGAAACGGACGTTTGCCGAGATGGTCACGGTGCTGGAGGTCGCCGAGGCGGCGCTCAAGAAGCAAGGCGGCAAGCCAAGTCGGCTGACAGTGGAGACGCGGCTGCGGATGACGCTGGAGTACTGGCGAGAATACCGCACCTATCTCCACATTGGGCACAGCTATGGAGTCAGCGAGAGTACGGCCTATCGCAACATCCGCTGGTGCGAGGACACGCTCATCACGAGCGGGGTATTCACGCTGCCGGGCAAGAAAGCTCTCGTCAGGAGTGACCGAGCCTACGAGGTGGTCCTCATCGACGCGACGGAAACGCCCGTGGAACGCCCTCAAAAAAACAGCGGCGCTACTATTCGGGCAAGAAAAAGCGCCACACGCTGAAGACCCAGCTCGTCGTCGACAAGGCGACGGGCACGATCATCTGCCTTGCGCATGCCGCCGGCATGATTTCCGAGTGCTCAAGGAGTCTGGCGTCCGACTCCATCCCAACACCACAGCCATGACCGACACCGGCTACCTGGGCCTGCAGAAGATACATGGCCACACCACGATGCCGAAAAAACGTAGCAAAAAGAATCCGCTGAACAAGGCAGACAAACGGCACAACCGCACGATCTCGAAAGACCGCGTCCCCGCCGAACATGTCATCGGTGCCGTGAAACGCTTTAAGATCGTCTCCGACCGATACCGAAACCGCCGCAAACGCTTCGGCCTCCGATTCACGCTGATCGCGGTCGCCTATAACAAGGACTTGATGCCGTGAGGTTATGCAAGAGGTCTAATGAAAGGCCAGTGATGCAGGCGCTGGGCATCACAGAAGAGACGCCATGGCAAGTGACGGTCAATGGTAACGCGCTCGTCATTACACCGGCAAACGTTGGTGTGGGACTCGAGCGCATGAAGGCCACGATCAAAGAACTGCGGAAGCAGTATGGGTCGATGCTGAAGCGGCTCGCAGACTAAGTCCGTGGAGGACATTCCGGTGCTCCACACCGATACCATAGACAGTGATGGTGGGTCCCACGGCGTGAGAGATCACGGTTTACTCGATGCCGCCGTGACTATGCCACGTCAGCAATTCAGCGGGGACTTTCTCCACGAAGATAGTGCTGCGATGGCGGCTGCCTACATGTTCCACATCGCACAAAATCACCCCTTCATTGATGACAACAAGCGGGCAGCGGTTCTTTCTGCGCTTGCCTTTCTCACAGTGAACGAGATTGAGGAGCTTCCTGATCAAAAATATTTGGAATCAATCACTCTGCAAGTTGCGGCTGGCGAGGTGGGCAAGGACGTTTTGACCAAGTGGATTCGAAAGAATGTGGGTTAGAAGGAATAACTCTCGGAGAGCACATCAAAGAACTCAAACCTAACTCCAAACCTACACGCTGGGGCGGTTGAGCAAGGCGCAGCTGAGGGCATGTGTTATGCTTCTGATGCGAGGCGATGGGTGGAAGGGGTAACAAACATTGTGCTGAATCGATACGGTGATGACCCGAGGGTACTAGAAAAATTTGCATGGCCTCTATTCTCAAGCCAACTCATTGCTGGGTTAAGGCGCCGTGGTTCCCAACTGAGTGTTTTCCCTACCTCACGAGTAGAAAGTGACTGAGCATTCATCTCAATTGCAGCCTTCGCTACAGTCTTTGCATCCTGGCGAGGATCCCATCCTTTTAAACCTGGGTCCGTTTCAATAAAAAGAAAAATGGTCGGCTGAATATACCGAAAGCCAACAAGACTTCCATCAGCCTGAGCTTCGACCCACCCGCGTGCCCTCAACTCATCAGCTGCAATAGATAGCTGCTCTTCGGTCATTTTTGTATCGCTGAGAACTTGTTCCGGTCTGAGAAGAGACTCTCCTCTATCGGCAGCTTCGGACTTGAAATTCAAATACTGAGCAAGTCGTTGCCCGTGAGCTGATAGCCCACTCTGCGGTAAAGGCAAGCTATCCGTGGTGCTCGTTTGAGTAAGAACGACTTTGTTCCGATTTGCTTTAGCACTTTGTTTTGCAGCACTTGCTTTTGTGAGCACGTCGTCATATGTGGAACCATGTAATGGCCATAGGGCAACACCGATGGACACGGTAATATGAATTTCGTCCCCTGCGACAGTAAAGGTGTGTTGTTCGAAGTTTCGCCGAAGCTTTTCAGCAAAAGCCATAGCTTCTGTGGCATCATGATTTGGAAGAGTCAGAACGTATTCGTCTCCGCCATGTTTTGCAGCCTCTCCACGGAATCGAACTAACCTTTCTGTCAGGTGCATTGCGTCGGGCAGGAAATCCTGATCAATTTTCGGTTCTGTATATCTAGTATTCAATTCTTTGAATTTGTCGAGGTCAAGGAATAGCACAGCAATCTGCCCATTGATGGGTGCAAGTTGCTTTGCCCATTCATCGAAGTCGTTCTTGATCTGGTCTGGGCTAAGAAGAATCTTAAATTTTTGGTCAAGTTCTTTGACTTGTGCGGATGGCTGGTTGTTCTGTAGTGGGCGTAATCCATCAACGAGTAGATCAATCTCAATGGCAGCCTTTCGGAGTGCCATGTTTCTTGCCTGAAGGGTTTCTTCTCGAAAGCCCATTTTGAAATCATTCTGTAGGCCCCAATCAGGGTCGGATTGCAGAGACCGTTCGCACCACTCTAGCGTCACCCATGCCTCTGTCAGTGTTTTAAGCTCCGAAGCCAATGTTGTGCTGAATGGGATGCGCATTGCAGAGAGTAGGAGCTTTTGACATTCGACTACGGCGCTGACACGCATTTCTATTTCTTGAGATCGCTTCTTTTGGTAAAGCCCATAGGTATAACTTGAATGTGTAAGCCCTCTGCGGGCAGTTTCCGCACTGTCTCTAGAGAAGGCGTCCTGAGTTCTCGTTACGATCTCCTCAAACTTAACGCCCATCATTTGATTGAGGCGATCTTTGAAATCAGCGGGAAGCATAAGGTTCAAAGTTTAATAACAAAATGGGGATAACTATCGTGGCAATACCGATCTGAGCCTGACACGCTTCGCGAAGGACTCCTTATATGTTTATGGTTCTACCGTCACCTCTACAAGCGCCGGCAAGCTATCCGCTCCCTTCTTATCCGTCACGCGCAGCTTAAAGCGATAGGTCCTCGGTTCTGACACGGTTGGCGCGAGGAACGACGCCTCTGAGTTGTTGGCGTCGAGGAGAGCCACTTTGCTGCCGCGTACTTGGCTCCAACTATAGTAGAGCGCTTCGCCCTCCGGGTCACGGCTTTTGAGTCCACTCAATTTTACTCGAGAACCGGCCTTGACTGACCTATTTGTCCCGGAATCGGCGATCGGTGGTTCATTCGGTTCCTCATTCACATTCACGTCGACATCCAATGAGGCCTGTTTGCCACGATTGGAGACCGTAATGATGGCTTTTCCGTTGCCGACGATTTGAAGGAGTCCATCACGTAGGACTTTGATGACCGTACTATTGGACGATGTGTAGCTCGTTCCGCTGGCTGGAGAATTGATGTGCCGGGTGACTCTATCGGCAAATTCTCCGACCACGGGGAGTTCGAACACTTTCCCCATCGAGTCTACATGGCCGAAGGCAGAGGACTGTCCTGCTCGTCCAAGTTGCAATGGCTTGTCTGTCTCAAAATCAATCGCAGTGAGGGCGGCAGGAGGGGTGATCGTTACGATCACCTCATCAAAAACAGATCTGGTGCCCAATCGCCCACGAGAAATCTCAGCCACCGCTAAAAGACGCATTGGCCCGATGATGTCGTGTGGAACGTTGAGTGGACCGCCAAACGCGGGTTCCTGTTCGATGGATCCGATCAGGGCAACTGGCGCCACGATAGAGCCTGTGGCTGTTGAGTCATCCTGTTCAACCAGGACTTCATCCTGCTCACCGTACCAATAGTAGCGGACTGTGACGACACCGGTGTCCCTGCCTAAATCCACACGCGCAGTAATGGTGGTTCCAGCAGCGAGCTTGGCGCCTTCTGGCGGTTCAGTGATTTTGAAGGCATGAACCGGAAAAGGCATTGCAAGGCAAGCGGTGAAGAGAGCGAGGCGAGAGATCCGAAGCTGCGCTTCACGTTTCACGAGT
The DNA here is from genome assembly GCA_902500775.1 of uncultured Nitrospira sp. GTDB lineage: Bacteria > Nitrospirota > Nitrospiria > Nitrospirales > Nitrospiraceae > Nitrospira_D. Next base: position 52,246 of record CABVRZ010000010.1, on the reverse strand, counting down.
CACGCTTCACGAGGCATTGTCATCGCGTCAAATGATAGGGGACGTCGATGAGAATTATGCGCTCTTTGAACAGCAATGAGGCTTTGAGCATGAGCGCTCGTTGGTTATGGAGAATATTCTGCCACCATCGTGCCGGTAGGATCTCTGGGATCACGACGGTCACCCAGCTATTCTGATCTTTTTCGAGGACTTCCTCGACGTAGTCCAGCAATGATCCAAGAACCGAACGATAGGGCGACGACAGCGCAATCAAATTCACGCCGCCTCCCCATTGCGCCCACTGGATTTTGACCTTGGCACTTTCTTCAGGATCCACGTCGATGAACACGGCGCGGACTTCGCCCGGTCGACTCCGTGCGTAGTCCAGTGCACGAACCACGGCACGATTCATTCCACTGACGGGAATAATGACGATATTGCGCCGAGGCAACGGCGGTCGTTCTCCCCGTCGGTCCAGTGCGATCTGTTCGCTGACGGCTTTATAATGGGAGCGGATGCCCTGAAATATGAGTAGGAGAATGGCAACGAGTACAAAGACGATCCACGCGCCCTGCATGAATTTGGTGGTGGCAATGATGATCGTCGCAATACCGGTCGTCAAGGCACCGGCTCCATTGACGATCAGTTTCGTCTGCCAGTGTGGTCCTTTCTTCACAAGCCATTGTTTCACCATGCCCGCCTGAGACAGTGTAAAGGAGGCAAATACCCCGATGGCATATAAGGGAATCAATCCGTGTGTGTCGCCCTCGAAGATCACAAGTAGGAGGCAGGCAAAGAACCCAAGGATGATAATGCCATTCGAAAAAACCAGTCGATCTCCAAAGGTCGCCATCTGATGAGGCATGAACCCGTCGCGTGCCAGGATCGACGCCAGGTGCGGAAAACCGGCAAAGGCACTGTTCGCAGCCAATACCAACAAGGCCATGGTGCCGATCTGTATGGAGTAGTAGATGAGGCCTGTGCCGAATGTCAATCGGGCGAGCTGGGAAATCACGGTTTCATCAATCTTGGCCAAGATGCCGTTATGATAGGCCATCCAACTGATACCCATGAAGAGCGAGGCCAGGATCGTGGACATCCAGACCATGGTGATCGCCGCATTCCGTGGCTCTGGTGGGCGAAAGGCCTTGACTCCGTTTGAAATCACTTCCATCCCAGTCACGGCTGAGCACCCTGCTGCAAAGGCGCGGAGGACGAGGAACAGGGTCAGCGCTTCTGTCTCGACAGGGGTTGGGGGGGGGAGGATTGCGCCGGTACTTGCGAGAGATCGAACGGTCCCTACGAGAACCAGAAGGCCAAGGGCTCCTATGGCAAAGTAGGTTGGAATAGCAAAAAACTTGCCGGATTCGCGAACTCCACGGAGGTTCATCATGATGATGAACAGAATGGCGACCAATCCAAGGGCCTCGCGGTGAACAAATAGACTTGGGATGGCGGATGTCAGGGCCGCAATGCCGGCGGCCACGCTGACGGCTACGGTTAAGACATAGTCGATCATGAGGGCTGCAGCTGCCACGAGAGCCGGTTGGTCACCCAGGTTCGTTCGTGCGACGACGTAGGCTCCGCCTCCTTCAGGATATTCGTGGATGATTTGCCGGTAGGAAATCGTCAACATCACGACGAGAAAGAGGATGGCGAAGCTGACGGGAATCGACCAGGCGACGGCTGCCGGACCAGCGAGAATCAACACCAGCAGGATTTCCTCCGTTCCATAGGCGACGGACGAAATCGCGTTTGATGAGAAGATAGCAAGAGCGATTGTTTTGGAGAGCCGTTCGTGCCTTGCTTGCGCAGTCTTAAGGGGGTCTCCAACGAGCCAGCGTTTCAGAAACATAGAAAGATTATCTCACAATCTTCTAACTGGAGGTGAATGTTAAGAGGGTCTTGGTATAGGGCGAAAGACTCAGTCGCAGCAATCGTCTTGGATGTAGTCATGTGAACAAGTGCGAAGGTACCAGAAAAGAAGCGATCCGATCTACTGGTGCCGATATGCTGCCCCATGTGCGGACCAGGAGGCATCCGGTTGGCCCCCATTACTCATCAACAGCGGATGATTGTGCAGTCGAAAAATAATTGACCTTCCCCCGATTTCACAGACATCTGTATTAAGGAGGAGTTTGATGAAATTAGAGGATCACATGAGCCCCAAGACCAGACGGCAGTACACGGAAGAGTTTAAGGCAGAAGCAGTTCGCTTGGTACGAGACTTGGCACGGCCTGTCGCACAAGTGGCCTGGGATCTGGGCATTGCCGACCATCTGCCCTACCGCTGGCGTGCGGAGCCGCACCAGGCGGAATGCCAGGGGCACATACGGCAGTCGATGCGGGCGGAACAGAGTGAGCTCGTGCGGCTGCGACGTGAAAATGCCATCTTGAAACAGGAGCGGGATTGTTTATGACGTACGGTGGCGTGCTTCGCGAAGGAGTCGCGATGAGATATCGGGTGATCCAGGAGCACGACCGTCGCGATCCGATCCGCCTAATGTGCCGTGCCTTGGCCGTCTCGCCGGCAGGCTATTACGCGGGGCGATCACGGCCTGCGAGTGCCCGGTCCATCCAGACGCGTAGGCTGCACTCCGTCATTCGGATGATTCACCAGGAGTCGTGGAGAGCTTCTTTGGGATACTGAAGCACGAGCTCGTCTACCAGCGGCAGTACATGACACGGAGCGAAGCGATTCAGGACATCGTCGAATACATTGAGGTGTTCTATAATCGGCAGCGCTGCCATTCGACCCTCGGCGATCACTCCCCAGCCGAGTACGAAGCGAGAGTGGCCGTCGCGTAACCCGGTTTCCACCCAATTGGGGGGAAGATCAGAAGCGGTTGACGTTGTGAATAGCATGCTGTATGGTAGAGCTGTATTTATCTCGTGCTAGTCCGGCGAGAGAATGCTTCAAACCATAACGGACTTCGCGATCGCATCGCGACCAGGTCCAGTTTGGAGCTACACCCAGCCCGGTTGTTTCTCCCCTCGGTTCTCTGATCCCGTCATAATGCGATCAAACTGAAAGGATAGTTTAGTGGATACGTCTGCTCCTCGCAATTTTCACGCCCTCGGTTTATCCGAGGCTCTTTTACACGATCTGGCTAATGCTGGGTTTACTTCACCAACTCCTATTCAAGAACAAGCCATTCCTCCCGCTCTGGCTGGGCGAGATGTGATCGGATGCGCCCAGACCGGCACGGGAAAGACGGCTGCGTTCGTGATTCCGATGATTGAACGGCTGTCCACCTTACCGAAGGGGCAGCCGAAAGCGTTGATTCTCGCGCCAACGCGTGAGCTTGCCTTGCAGACTCTGACCACCATTGAGAAACTTGGGCGGAGTCGGCGCATCTCTGCGACGGTCATCGTGGGAGGCGCAGACATGCAAGCCCAAGTGAGAGGCTTGCGACAGCGACCGGACGTTCTGGTGGCGACGCCGGGTCGTCTCCTTGATCATATGTGGAACGGTACGATTTTGTTGTCCTCTATCACGATGTTGGTGTTGGATGAGGCAGACCGGATGTTGGATATGGGCTTTGCGCCTCAAATCAATCAGATCCTGGATGCATTGCCGGAGGAGCGGCAGACCTTGCTTTTCTCGGCCACGCTCCCGGCGGATCTTGCCCGGTTAGTTCAAGCAAGCGTCAACAATCCTGTCCGCGTCATGGTAGCACCATCGGCGACGACCGCTGACGGAGTGACTCAATCGGTGCATCATACATCTCATGCCGACAAGACCGATCTTCTCTTGTCTCTCTTGGGAGCCGATAAAGATAGCGCGCTCGTCTTTACAAGAACGAAGCACCGTGCCGATCGGGTGGGGCGCATGCTGGATCATGCAGGCCATCGAGTGGCGGTGTTGCACGGTGACCGGAGTTTGTCACAGAGACGTGCGGCGCTGGAAGGTTTTCGACGAGGGACGTTCCGTGTGTTGGTGGCAACGGATATTGCGGCTCGTGGGATTGACGTGGCCAACATTGGCCATGTGATCAATTTTGACCTACCGAATGTTCCTGAGGACTATGTGCACCGGATCGGCCGTACGGCTCGGATGAAAACGACTGGACGTGCCACAAGTTTTGTGACCAGCGAGGATACGCAACAGCTCCGTGCGATTGAGCGTCTGCTGGGACGGGCTGTTCCGGTGGTTCCAGGGAGCGGCCCTTCTGTGCAGGCTAGTCCGCGCGAGAATGGAGCTATTCATCGGAATAGCCGTTCCCCTGGAAGTCAAGGAAGACCTGATCAACCACGCTCTTTCCAAAGACGTCGAAGACCCCATTCCAAACCGTCATCGCATGGGACGACGCCAGCACTCCGTCCGTAAAGTTGAAAAATAGTTCGCAGAATCCATCTCGTGAGATAGAGTGGTTCTCACGAGGTGGACGATGCAAACGACTCAATCAACGCGCATAACGCGAACCAAACCTCGGCGATACCCGCGAGTTCGGATTCTTACGCCTTTCAGCTGTTCTCTTTCCTCAGTGAGTGCCAGATGGTGGTTTCGGAAATCTGTGCATGACGTCGGTCTGGTCCATGATCTGTCGACTGGCGGAGTGTGTCTGAGTACGGATGCGCCTATCGAGCCAGGTGATCAGGTGTCCCTCACACTCCGATTGAGCAAGAGCGCTCCTCCGGCCGAAGTGACCGTGGCCATCGTGTGTTGGCGGAACCAGCAATTCCATGGGCTTGCATTCAGGATGGTGTCCGAGTCGGCGTCTCGACAGTTGGCAGCGTACATGACTGCCACAGAAAGAGAGGAGGAGTAAATAATCATGGATGATTCAGACTTCAACCCCAATGGTGGTGGGAGTGTTCCTCAGTTGCGCCGATATCCTCGCGTTCGCGTGTCGGCGCCGTTCCCCTGTTCGTTTGCTCGTGTAGGGCGTTTGAGGAAAGGAGTGATCGAACAGGGGTTAGGGATTGTCTATGATGTGTCCGAAAAAGGGGTGAGGGTTATGACGGAGGCGGTGATTACGCCCGGTGATCGCATCGCCATGCAATTGCGATTGCCGAATCAGCCAGCATCAACGGTTATCGAAACTGCAACCGTTCGATGGGGGAAAGAACAGATTTATGGGGTGGAGTTTGAGAGGTTGTCTCCTCATGACAATCAACATCTTCAGGCTTTTATGACCCACCAGTCGAAGTCTGGGACCAGACTAACAGCCTGATATCTCCACTCCATGAGGGTGCTGTGCGAGGGTGGTGACCATCGCGGCACGGTCACCGCCCAGGGCCTTCTGCGAGGGAGACAAACTGCTTGCGAAACCCCACGACTTTCACCAGGTAATCCCTTGTTTCTTGATACGGCAAGTTATTGCGCAACCGGTCGTAGACAGCAGGCGGCTCAAGGCCATTGATCTGGTTGATAGCGGATGTGGAGTTGGCGGCAAAAGCCTTGAAGACATTTCCCGCCCCAGTATTATATGCCGAGATGACACAATACTCCCGTGACACCTCATTGTCGATCTGTTCAAGCTGATTGTATGACAAGACATTGAGGTAGGCGCTGCCGAGCTCAATGTTGTTCTCAGGATCGAAAAGGTAGTCACGCGAGGGAATGGTATCTTTCCCTTTGGCTTTTCGGTACGCATCTCGGCCTCCGCTCGTTGGTACCAGCTGCATCAGACCAAAAGCCGGGGCGGAACTCACGGCAAACGGGTTAAAGTTACTCTCAGTCCGAATCACGGCAAAAATAAGGCTGGGACTGATTTTGAATTGCTCCGCAAATCTCGCGACCGTTGCTCGATATTTGTCCGCCTGTTTGTTCGAGAAGTTGGCCACCATCTTGATTTCGGCGATCAGCGCTTGTTTTGTCACGCCGTTCTGGTCCACTGGCCTTCCCTTAGCACTCTCGAGACTGGAGGCCGCAAACGCGTCCGCCTGAGCTGGGGTGCGGATCGGCTGTCCGCTCTGATCTAGTACCAGCCCAAGTAAATACGGAGAATGGTCACTGGTCAGGGTCACTGGCTTGTCGGAAAATAGATCAACGGAGCGTGGATCGTCGGGTGTGAGCAAGGTTGTGATAATCGCGTTCTTGAGGCTCTCCTTCGGGGCTTTGTCGTCCAGGGTTTCCACCACGATTGTCCCATTGTCGAAGTCGACAATGGTTCGGCTCATATAGTTTTGGGTATATTTGACATACTTCTTTTGCTCCGGAACCTTGACTTCCTTCTCGCCCCAAGTCTGTCGGACCTTGCCTGTCAGGGCGGTCATGATCGTGTTGAAATCACGTTGAATCGTCCGCAGATCTCTGATGACAGCCTCGGGGTCACGTTGGTAGACGTCGACGCGTTCTTTGAGTATTTGTTTGGGGTCCTTACCCGTAGCAATGTCAAGAACGGTCCGTCCGCTACGACTGCCCAGCACTCGTTCAGTGTTGGTCAGCACCCGGTCGGCAGATTCGCATCCGCCGAGCAACATAAGGAAGGCAAGAAGAAATATCGACGCTCGCATGATAGGGGCACCTCCATCAGAGTGGGTCCATTCTATCTGGTTGGGAGTAGGAACTGAAGGACTGGAATCTGCCATGCAGAAGCGAGGCAATCGAACATCTATTTAATGGCGACGGCTTTCACTTCCTTGTAGGTGGTGAGGCCCTGCAAGACTTTTTGGATGCCGTCCTGGACGAGCGTGGTCATCCCATCCTCGAGCGCGGCTTTCAACATCTCTTCGGTGCGCGCTTTTTGTTGCACCATGCGCTTCATCTGGTCCGTACCAAGGAGCAGTTCATGCAAGGCGACCCGTCCCTTAAAGCCGGAACGATTGCATATTTCACAACCCTTCCCTCGAGAAAGCCGAAACGTATTGTCTTGTTTGATGCCGAGCTTATCCCAATGGTCAGGTCCGTACCCGGATCGGAGCTCATCATACTCTTCTTTTGTGCCAATGTACTGTTCTTTGCATTCTTTGCAGATGCGGCGAGCCAATCGCTGTGCCAGGACTCCCAACATCGCATCGGCAAAGCTGAAAGGGTCACAACCCATATCGAGCAAGCGGGTGACGGTTTCCACCGCACTGTTGGTATGCAACGTGCTCAACACCAGATGGCCGGTGAGGGAGGCTTCAATCCCGGTATCGGCCGTTTCTTTGTCTCGCATTTCGCCCACCATGATGACATCAGGGTCTGCCCGAAGAAATGCACGCATGGCACTGGCGAATGTGAAGCCGATCTTCGGCTGCACTTGGACTTGTCGTAGGCCGTATTGGGTGATTTCGACGGGATCCTCCGCAGTCCAGATCTTAATGTCAGGTGTATTGATATTGCCGAGTACCGAGTGGAGGGTGGTGGTCTTCCCGGATCCGGTGGGTCCGACGCACAGAATAATACCATACGGTTTTTCGGAAATCTCCTTGAGGACCTTGAGGTTCCGTTCCGAGAATCCCATCTTGTCCAGCGGAAGTGGTTCGCTTGCCGCGAGAATACGCATGACCACATCTTCGTTATATCCAGCAGTGGGCAGCGTGGCAACGCGGAGTTCAATCTCTCTTGTCTCGGAAAGCTTAAATTTTATCTTTCCGTCTTGAGGTTTGCGGCGTTCAGCGATGTCCAGACTGGCCATGATTTTGAGTCGGGAGACGATGGCACGGCGGTAACTCTGCGGAATCTTCATGTATTCGAAACAATCCCCGTCGACTCGGAATCTGACCAGGGTCTCTCGCTTTTCTCCGTAAGGTTCGATGTGAATATCCGAGGCATTTTGGCGGTAGGCATCGGCAATGATCTGGTTGGCCAGTCGGACGATGGCGCTGTCATTTTCGTCAAGACCTCCGGCGCTGGCAGATTCCTCCTGGGCCTCAGCTTGGGCCTCGGTGAACAGTTCGCCGAGAATGTCGGACACGTTCTCATCAAGTTTCCGTCCACCAGCGTCACTTTGCCCGGTTACCGACGTAAGAAACTGCGCAATGTCTCGGCGAAGGCTGACGGCAAAGCGAATGTTGAGGCCCGGGAAGGTGCGCTTAATGTCTTGGACGCGATCCAGATCTCCTGGATCATCGGTTAAGATTTCGATTGCGGTGCGGTCCCGCTTCAGCGGCATCCAGTGGTTTTTCTTGAGGTAGTCGACATTGAGGTTCTTCAATAGTTCGGCGTCAACAATCGTTCGCTCGCTGTACTCAATGTAGGGACACTTATAGAACTGGGCGAGGGACTTCCCGAGATCGAGCTTTGGGACCTTGTACTTCTCGAGTAAAATGCTTTCGAGATCGCTCAGGCCCTTGCGAGACTCTGTGAGCGCCTGCTCCAAGTCGTTCTGTGTGATACGGTTGCTGCCGACTAAGAAGTCGAATTTTGTGGGATTCTTTTTGGACGTTTTTTTTAGGTTAAAAAAGGCGATGCCCAAGGCCTTGGCGATTTCGTCCACGGCCTCTTCGTCTTTTCGTGTAAACCGACTCCCGCTCTTCTTGTTGAGCAGTTGAAGCACGCCCATCAGGTATTTATTGTCGGCAACAACCGGATAGGTCAGCACCTGCTTGGTCTTGAAACCGGTGCGTTTGTCGTAGGATGTGTCGTGGAGTAATGCTGGATGGATCGCTCGCAGTTCTGCAAGATTATACGCGTCGGCAATATTGACTGGGCGAAGGTACTTCGCGCAGAAGCCGGCTAAGCTTTGCTCGGTAATGGGAATACGGACCTCTTCAGCTCCGTCAATATGAGGAACCTTTGAGAAGATTTCCTTCTTTTCTGAATCGAAGGCGAAGAGCGTCAGATCTTGAGCATCGAAGACGCTGAGGATCTCTTTGTGAAGATCAAGGAGAATGTGGTCGAGATGACTGGCTGCATGAATTTGGGCAGTAATGTGCTTCAGATGTTCGACATGATCGACCTTGGGTTGGCGGTCCTGGACGTTTTGCGTCATTGATGTGGTGTGCATCTGACCGAGTTAGTTACGTGATGGAGTCGGGCTTCGCGCTGGATGAAGGAGTGCCTGGTCATGATGTGGTCACACGATGCAAAAAAGTCCTCCAGCCTTGCTCCTCTGTCGCTCCGAGGCTCAACGTACAGAACAGAGCACGTGTTGCCTCTTCGGTTGCTGTAGGCTTTCCCGAACTGGGCTACGCACCTTCCACAATTATGTTGTGAACTGTCTTAGACAATTATGTTATCGCCTGCCTCGGTTCAGTCTAGACGAACGAGACGAGAAGGCAAGGAAAAGGCGATTTCTGTCGATGGAGGCGGTCTGTGCACACAACGAGCGCTGAAGGCTTGGAGAACAGGTTAGACAGAAGCAGCAGCGATTTCAAGGGAGAGTGTTTTGAGATGGGTAATGAGCTCACTTGGTGTGATCCGGGACTTGGCTCCATTTCTTCGTATCTTCATCTCGACGATGCCATCGGCAAGGCCTTTGTCGCCGACGATGAGTTGGAACGGGGCACCGATCAGATCGGCGTCGTTGAACTTGACCCCGGCTCGCTCGGGCCGATCGTCCCACAAGACCTCGAATCCGGCGGTCATGAGGTCAGCATAGAGACGGGAGGCCACATCGGTCGTCCGCTCCGATTGGCTGACGGTTAAGAGATGTACATGGACTGGGGCAATGGGGTAAGGCCAGATAATCCCTTTCTCGTCATGGTTCTGTTCGATTGCGGCAGCGGCGGTCCGCCCAACACCGATGCCGTAGCAACCCATAATGGCCAGGCGTTCCTTTCCCTGGTCGTCCAATATGGTGGCCGTCATCTTTTGACTGTACTTCGTACCGAGCAAAAAAACCTGCCCGACCTCAATCCCTTTTGCGAGCGTTAATACGCCATTCCCACGGGGAGAAGGATCCCCTGGTTGGGCGTTGCGAAGGTCCGCAAATTGTTCAACCGTAAAGTCTCGGTCGAGATTGACGTCCTGGTAGTGGGTCTCGGCTTTGTTGGCTCCAATGACGGCGTTTCTCATTCCCTTGATCGCATGATCAGCCAAGATTCTGGTCTGCTGCAGGCCGACCGGCCCAGCAAAGCCAGGAGGGGCTCCTGTCACACGTTGGACAGTCTCTGGATCGGCCAGACCGATATCGGTGACTTGGAGCAACCGTGCCAATTTGACCTCATTCACCTCGTGATCCCCTCGGATCAGCACAGCAACGGTGTTGGCTCCAGCACGATACAACAGCGTCTTGACTAGTTGACGGGGGGGGATCTTAAGAAAGGTCGTAACCTCGTCCACGGTTCGACACTGTGGGGTGGCAATGGGAGCCATAGGTCGCAGCGGAGCCGTATCAACCTCGGACGATGGAAGCACTTCCGCCCGTTCAAGGTTGGCGGCGTAGGAGCCTTGATCACTATAGGCCACCGTGGCCTCGCCGGTCTCTGCCAGCACCATGAACTCGTGCGAGATATCTCCACCGATGAGCCCGGTGTCGGCTTCGACCGCCCGGAAGGTCAGTCCGCATCGGGTGAAGATCCTGGTGTACGCGTCGTACATGTTTTGATAGCTGACCTTGGCGCCATTCTCATCGAGGTCAAAGCTATACGCATCCTTCATGATGAATTCACGGCCTCGCATGAGCCCAAAGCGGGGACGGATCTCATCTCGAAACTTCGTTTGAATTTGATACAGGTTCAGTGGAAGTTGGCGGTAGGACCGGACTTCCCGTCTGAAGAGATCGGTAATGACTTCTTCATGCGTGGGGCCTAGGCAAAAATCCCGTTCATGACGATCTTTGAAACGGAGGAGCTCCTTGCCGTAATAGTCCCAACGAGCGGTTTCCTTCCAGAGTTCGGCCGGAGAGGCGATCGGCATCAGGAGTTCCTGTGCGCCTGCGCGGTTCATTTCCTCCCGGATGATCTGTTCGATTTTTCGGATCACTCGGAGGCCGAGCGGAAGATAGGTGTAGATGCCCGCCGCAACCTTCCGAATCATTCCGGCGCGCAACATCAGCCGATGGCTAACGGTTTCCGCTTCACCAGGATCATCCCTCAAGGTGGGGATAAGTAATTGAGATGTCTTCATGGTGTTGTAGCTAGCGTGTGAGTTGACTAGTGGAAGGTTTCAGCATTCCGTCTAGCGGGCGAAAATCCGTTCCAAGTCATTCCAGAAGGCAAAGATCATGACCCCGACCAGGAGTACCAGTCCGACCTGCTGGGCAACTTCTCGTTGCCGTTCGCCGAGCGGTTTGCGCAGAATGCCTTCAATCAAGAAAAAGAGCAAGTGCCCACCGTCGAGGATGGGAATGGGGAGCAGGTTGAGCACACCGAGATTGATGCTGAGGATGGCGATCAAGAAGATGACACTGGAGGCACCCTGGGACGCAGCTTCCCCAGAAATATTGGCGATCGTCAGCGGTCCGCCGATGTTCTTACTCGAGATATCACCGACCACCATTTTATAAAGACCAACCGCAGTCAGTTCAGTCCAGCCCCAGGTAGCTTCCAGCCCATGGTAGACGGCTTCTGCGGGGTTGTTGGAGCGCATCAACGAGCGGCCAGGGCCAGAAATACCAATCTTCCCAACTTCAACTGTCTGCCCGTTGGCTGTGACCTTTTCACTGGATGGTGTCACGGTCAAGGTTGTCCGTATTCCCTCTCGAAGAACTTCAAATGTGAGAGGTTGTAGCGGGTGTTCTCTGACCTGAGTCGTCATCTGTGCCCAGGTGTAGATGGTCTGCCCTCGGATCGCGACCACGCGATCACCTGGCTGTACTCCGGCCGATGCGGCCGGTGATCCGTGCATCACCGAGGTGACCAGCGGCGGCGTTTCTTCAACACCGATCGTGTAGAGCGGTTCGTTGTCGTGTGCGCCGTCCCCCGAAATGGTGACAGGAGTCGCGGTAAGGGTTTTCGATTGTCCCTCTCGGCGGACTTCGAGGGTGACGGGCTGTCCCTTGCTTTTTGCGATGAAATCCAAGAGCTCGGTCTTGGTCGAAATATCCTTCCCGTTGACCTTGACGACTCGGTCGCCCACTTCCATCCCTGCCTTTGCCGCGGGGGAATCGGGAACCAATGCCTCGATATCGGCACTGAGGTCACGGAAGGTTGGTACAAATAAGGGAGTTCCGGTCGAGAGCCACCCAGCGAAGATCAAGTAGGCCAAAATGAAATTAAATCCAGGACCGGCAGCCACGATCAGAACCTTTCCCCAAAGTCCCTGATGGGCGAATGATCGTCGACGGTCGTCAGGGGTGGTGGCTTCTGCTTCGTCTTCTCCGAACAATTTGACATAGCCACCGAGCGGGACGGCAGAAACGAGGTATTCGGTCTCACCTACCTGTCGGCCGAAGATTTTCGGGCCGAAGCCGATGGAAAACTTGAGGACTTTCACTCCCACCCAGCGTGCGGCCAGAAAATGGCCGAGCTCATGGAAGGCGACGAGGACGCCAAGGACCACGAGAAACCACCAGGCCTTTTGGAGTAGCAACCACAAGGTATCGGGCGACCAGGCAAGTATAGACGTCATGGAAACTCCCTGTCTCAGTTCAGGCTCTTACTCTAACATTCATGCTGTGAAATGCAAACGATCATACGCGAGGCAACGCATGCACCAGCGATTCGGCCTTTTCGCGAGCCCAGCGATCGGCTTCCAAGGCCTCATCGAGGGATGAGATCTCATGTGGGGCATGTGCATCCATGGTACTGCGGATCACCGATGCAATTTCGATAAACCGAAGACCGTGGTTGAGGAAAGCGTCCACGGCGATTTCGTTAGCGGCATTCATGACGGCGGGCATAGTCCCCCCGATTCGAAGCGATTCGTACCCCAGGTTGAGGCAGGGAAATCGGTCATGATCCGGCTTACAGAATGAGAGCCGACCGATCTCCGTCAGGTCCAGAGATGGGAGGTCGAGTGCCATTCTGCCAGGATATCGCATGGCATACGAGATGGGGGTTCGCATGTCCGGAAGTCCCAGCTGCGCGATCATCGAACGGTCGTGATATTCGACCAGTGAGTGGATAATGCTTTCTCGATGCACCATGACATCGATGCGGGACTCAGGAATATCAAACAGCCAGTGGGCCTCAACGACCTCTAATCCCTTGTTCATCAGCGTGGCGGAATCGATCGTGATCTTGGCACCCATCTTCCAGTTCGGGTGCTGCAGGGCTCGTTCTGGTGTAACGTGTTGGAGGTCTTCTTGGGAGACGGTCCAGAGCGCCCCTCCCGAGGCCGTCAGAATTAATCGGCGGACGTCTTCAATTCGGTGTCCTTCCAACGACTGAAAAATGGCACTGTGTTCGCTGTCGACGGGGAAAATCCTGACCCCGTATTTTCTGGCCTCCTCCTGCATCAACTTCCCGGCCATGACCATCGGCTCTTTATTCGCCAGGGCAATGTGTTTGCCGCTTCGGATGGCAGCGAGGGTCGGGAGAAGCCCGGCTGCACCGACGATGGCGGAAATCACCAATCCGGCGTCGAGTCCCGAGGCGACAGAGGCGATCCCTTCTTCACCGGACAGAATGTCTACCGGAAGGGCGGCGCAACGGGCTCGAAGGAGCGCGGCGGAAGATTCGGTCGAGACGGCCACGGCCTGAGGTCTGAAGCGCCGAATCTGCTCTTCCAACTTGTCGATGTTGTTGCCGGCCGTCAGTCCGACGACTCGGAATTCATCGGGAAATCGTTGCACGATATCCAGGGTATTGGTGCCGATCGATCCGGTGGATCCTAGGATGATAATTGATTTCATGTCATCTCCTCCCCATCTTTTACTAGAGGACTATAGAGGCGGCAACAACCCTCGAACGTATGCAACATAGTAGTAAAAAGTGGGAGCGGTGAACAAGAGACTATCGATTCGGTCCAGCATCCCCCCATGGCCCGGTAGAATGCCTCCAGAGTCCTTGACGCCTGCTCGGCGTTTAATCACAGATTCAAACAGGTCTCCGACCAGGCCTGTGAGTGTTAGGAGGATGCCGAGCGCAACTGCGTCGAACCATGACAGTTCTGAGGCGAACCAGAGGCGAGCCAAGAGTGCAGCCGCAATGGCTCCAGCAAGCCCGCCCAGGAGTCCTTCAAACGTTTTCTTTGGACTGACGGACGGCATGAGTGGATGTTTGCCCCACAGGGTTCCGACATAGTAGGCGCCAGCGTCTGATGCCCAGGTGACGACCGCCAAGAACAAGACCAGAAATGCTCCGGAGGGGAGGACCCGAGCCGAGACGACGGTGCTCAAGGGGAGGCCGATATAGAGAACACCGAGCATGGTCAGTAGCGGGTCTTTCCAGCGGAAGGTTGACGACGTGGCGACAAAAATGGCGGTCATGGCCAACGCAGCTGCACCCCCGAGCAGTAATTCCGGAAAGGGCAGTGACACGTGAGAACGGGCAACGGTAAGGACAAAGACCGCCATCCCGACGCCGACGAGCACAGAGTTCAACCGTGATTGGAAGCTGAGCCGATACAGTTCGAGCAGGGCAATCGACCCGACGGCGATCAGGAGGAGCGTGAGGGCCCATGGCGCCAGGTGGACGATAATGATGTAGACGGCGGGAATCAGCACGGCGGCGGTATAGAGCCGCCGGAGATCAAATTGCCGCGTGCGTGTGGGTGAAGTGGTCACAGATCTTGAATCGTGGACGATGGTGTCTGTCGCGAGAGGGTATCCCACAAGGATTGGCTATGATGGTATGGTACTGAGCACCCTGCCGAATCGGCGTTCCCGACGTTGATACTCGATCAGTGCAAGGAGAAACTCTCGTCGCCTAAAATCAGGCCACAGGGTTGGGGTAAAACAGAGCTCGGTGTAGGCCAACTGCCAGAGGAGAAAGTTACTGATCCGAGTTTCTCCGCTGGTCCGGATCAGAAGATCCGGGTCGGGGAGTGGATGGGTCGAGAGATACTGTTGGATCGTGTGTTCTTCAATCTGCTCTGCCTGAACGGTCCCAGCATGCACGTCTCTCACCAATGCCTTTACCGCATCGACGATTTCCGCACGTCCCCCATAGCTGAGGGCGACGGTCAAGATCAATTTCTCAAGATGGGCCGTTTCTTTTTCGGTCGTGCGAACCCAGTGTTGTGCGGAGAGGGGCAACAGCTCATGGCGTCCGACGGCGCGAAAACGGACGCCTTGTTCAACCAGGCTGGCACGCTCCGTGGAGAGATAATGTTCCAAGAGTCCCATCAAGGCGCTGATTTCTTGAGTTGGACGATTCCAATTCTCCTGGGAAAAGGCGTAGATGGTGAGCGCATGAATGCCAAGCTCCAAGCACAGGGTGATCATCTCTCGGACGGAGTTAATGCCTTCACGATGGCCGGCGATGCGAGGGAGCCCGCGCAACTCGGCCCAGCGCCCATTGCCATCCATGATGACGGCCACATGTTTGGGGAGGAGTTCCGCCTCCAACTTGGCACTCAATTCACTTTCAGGCAGGTGATCGAGATCTTCGGTGGGACTGCGAGTCATAGTGTCCTGAGCGAGCGTATTCTAGTCGTCATGCGTAGGCAGAATTGTGCAAGAGTCTACTGGCGAGAACCGAGAATGTCAAACGATCTCAAGGCAAATACTGAGAAATACGAGGTTTCACGGATTGTTGCATTGCGAGGTTGGAAACGAATGGGCTATACTGCCTCTCCAGTCGTTACTGAGGAAAGAAGTAAGAGGCCGGTATGCCAGAGCCAGTTCAACTGACGACATTCGGTGTCACCGAGCTCGAGGCGCAGCACGCGCTGGATCGGGTGAAGGTCCGAGACGTGGAGTATGCGGACCTGTATTTCGAATCTCGTACGTCCGAATCTGTCTCGATGGAAGAAGGGATCGTCAAGCGGGCGGCCAAGAGTGTGTCGCAGGGAGTTGGGGTTCGGGCCACCGCAGGAGAAAAGACGGGGTTTGCCTATTCGGATGAATTGACGAAGCGGGACCTTGAGATTGCCGCCGACACCGCTCGGTATATCGCGAATTCCCCCAAAGGGAACTCTTCCGTTCCGGTGCCCACGCAACGACGACCGACCCGAGACCTGTATCCGATCGAGCGAGCGAAGGCCGAGGTGGCGACCGCGGAGCGCGTGGCATTGTTAAACGAAATCGATGCTGAAGCGAGGCGCTATGATCCTCGTATCAAGAATGTCATGGCGTCGTTTAATACCGAATATAAGGTCGTGGTGGTGGCGACCTCTGATGGGACACTCGTCAGTGACATCCAACCCCTGTCACGGCTGCAGATCACCTGTATCGCGGAAGATCAAGACAATCGCCAAGTGGGTAGTTTCGGCGGTGGGGGTCGGGTTGCCTTTACCTACTATCGAGAAGACAACCGCCATTTGAGTTATGCCCGGGAAGCCGCGCGAGAAGCCATTCTCAATTTGTCGGCCGTTGATGCGCCGGCTGGAGTGATGCCGGTCGTGTTGGCCGGTGGGTGGCCCGGGATCTTATTACACGAAGCGATCGGCCATGGACTCGAAGCGGACTTCAATCGAAAGAAGACCTCAGCGTTTTCCAGCCTGATCGGCAAACGCGTCGCGTCGGATGTCTGTACGATTGTGGATGACGGCACTCTTCCCTTTCGGCGCGGCTCCTTGAACATGGATGATGAAGGTACGCCGACCGGCTGTACGACGCTCATTGAGAAGGGCATCCTCCGTGGCTATATCACGGACAAGCTCAATGCACGCCTCATGGGGATTCCCCTGACCGGCAACGGACGACGGGAGAATTATCAGAGTGTGGTACTCCCTCGAATGACGAATACGTTCATGCTGGCAGGGGAGTCGGATCCACAGGACATCATTCGATCCGTCAAGAAGGGCCTCTATGCCGTGTCGTTTGGTGGAGGGCAGGTCGATATCACGAATGGAAAATTCGTGTTCTCCGCTAGTGAAGCCTATCTCATCGAGGATGGCCAGATTACCAAGCCAGTGAAGGGGGCGACGCTGATCGGCAATGGCCCGGAAATTCTGACCAAGGTATCAATGGTAGGGCACGATCTTAAGCTCGACAATGGCATTGGGACCTGTGGCAAAGATGGTCAGTCAGTGCCGGTCGGGGTTGGTCTGCCGACGATCAAGGTGGATGAAATTACAGTCGGTGGGACCCAACGATAACCGCCAAGTTGCGCCAATGGCGTTTCCACCCATCGGTTAGACCGCAGGTGACGGAACGTCTCTGAGAACAAACCACAATGCTCGAGAAAATGACCATACCCACGAGTCCTAATGGATATGCCCAACTGGCGGCTGACGTACTGGCTCGGGCGAAGGCCTGTGGAGCGACCGAAGCCGATATTGTCGTGGCCGACGGGGAGACCTTTTCAGTTCAGGTCCGGGTCGGGTCGGTTGACCGACTGACCAAGGCGAGAGAAAAGCGTCTTGGCTTGCGCGTCTTCATCGGAAAGCGCTCCGCTACAACATCCACTTCAGATTTTTCCCGAGCCTCTCTTGACCGGTTGGTCGCCGATACCTGTACATTGGCCGGTGCAGTGGTTGAGGATACGGTCTCCGGCTTACCCGATGCGGCACAGATGGCCTCGGAACAGCCCGACCTTGACCTCTATGATGAGACGGTGCTCGATACGGACACGCAGATCGATTGGGCCAAGCGTGGAGAGGCTGCCGCGTTTGCGACCGATTCTCGGGTGACCAATTCCGAAGGGGCGGAGTTTGACTCCTCATCGGGTCGAGTCGTACTGGCCAATAGTCATGGGTTTATGGGGGCATACAAAAGCTCAAACTTTTCCCTGTCGGTGTCTCCGATCGCGGTCGACTCTGCGACTGGTGCCATGCAACGGGATGCTTGGTATCAGGTGCAGCGCAAGTTTGCTCGACTGGCGTCTGCGGAATCGATTGGACAGGAAGCGGCGCGTCGTGCCATCCGTCGATTGGGCGCACGCAAGGTGGCGACGAAACGCGTGCCGGTGGTGTTCGATCAAGAGACGGCTGGGAGCCTACTGGCGAACTTGTGCAGCGCGGTTTCTGGGTACGGGCTCTATAAGCGTGCGTCATTTCTGCTGGATCAACTGGGCCAGACGATCGCATCGGATTTGATGACCATCTACGACGACGGTCGCATGGTTGGCGGATTTGGGTCTCGCCCATTCGATGGTGAGGGATTGGCGACACGCAAGAATACCATCGTCGAGCGAGGCGTGTTAAAGAGCTATCTGCTCGATACCTATTCGGGCAAGAAACTGGGGTTGCCCTCGACTGGCAATGCCTCACGCAGCGTCGGGGAGAGTCCTTCTGTCGGTCCCACCAACTTTTACCTGGTTCCCGGAGTGAAGAGTCAGCAAGAGATCATTGGCTCCATTCAAGAAGGCCTCTTTGTGACGGAGTTGATTGGGTTCGGCATTAATATGGTGACGGGGGACTACTCACGAGGAGCCTGTGGGTTCTGGATCGAGAACGGAGAGTTGGCCTACCCGGTTGAAGAAATTACCATCGCAGGAAATCTGAAACAGATGCTGAAGGACATCGATGTGGTCGGAAGCGATTTGGTATTCCGAGGTCGGATTGCCAGCCCAACCGTCAAGATTTGCGAGATGATGGTGGCGGGCAATTGATGAAGTGCTGAGCGTTGAGTTCTGAGTGCTGAGTATTTAGTTCTCTTTTTCCCCAAATCATTCGCACTAACTCAGGACTCAACGCTTCTCACTCAGCACGTGCGAAAGCGCAACGGTGATTCATGGCTGAATCGATTCGGGAAACGACCGTTCAGTATCAGAGCGGAAACGTGGGCATGAAGGCGTTCGTGGCGGCTCCGCAGACAAAGGGTACACGTCCGGCCCGTATCGTTGCCCAAGAATGGTGGGGGCTCACGGATCACATCAAGGATATCGCAAGACGCTATGCAGCAGAAGGCTATGTGGCGATTGCTCCGGACCTCTACTCACGGCTTGGACATGCCTTCACCACGGACGCGGGTGAAGCCGGCGAGCTGATGAACAGGCTGAAGCCGGAGGATGGTCTCGCTGATTTGAATGCCACGGTGGCCTATCTCAAGTCGGTTCCGGAAGTTGACGCAGCCAAGATCGGCATCACCGGCTTTTGCATGGGGGGATCATACGTGCTGATGTTGCCCTGTGTGAATTCAGAAATCAAAACGGCGGTGCCGTTCTATGGTCAGGTGCCGAATCCTGATACACCCATTCAGAAACTGGCCTGCCCGGTGCTATATGTGTATGGTGAAGACGACGGCTGGATTACGAAGGCGGACGTCCAGCGGTTGGCGGCGGCGTTGAAGAAATACAACAAGGCCGGTGAGATCAAGACCTACCCTGGGGCTCCTCATGCCTTCTTTCGAGATACGGACCCATCGGTGTATCAGCCAGAAGCGGCAAAGGACGCCTGGTCCAGGACCACGGCCTTCTTCAAGCAACAACTTGGGTAATTATTTGTTGAGCATGGATGGCGGGACGTCGCGCCTAGGGAATTATTTCGGATAGAGAGGGGATACGGGATGAAATCACTATGGAGTAGCGCACTGTTGGCACTCGTGCTGATTCCCGGAATCGGTACGGCTGCGGAATTTCGGCTCACCAGTCCAACGATTAAGCCCGCCAGCACGATCAGTCAGAACCATGTCTTCGACGGGTTCGGCTGTACTGGAACCAATGTATCTCCTGAACTGCGCTGGGCGAACGCCCCGAAGGGGACCAAGAGTTTTGCTGTGACCATGTATGACCCCGATGCACCGACCGGTAGCGGATGGTGGCATTGGGTCATCTTCAATATTCCTGAGGACATTTCGGCACTGGCTGCGGATGCTGGAAGACCTGGTGGGCCTGGTGCGCCGCAAGGCAGTGTCCAAAGCATGACGGATTTCGGCGAACCGGGGTACGGGGGACCCTGTCCCCCTGCAGGGCACAAACCACATCGCTATATCTTTACGATCTATGCCTTAAAGGTGGAACATCTGTCATTGAAGCCTGCGACTCCAGCGGCGATGGTCGGGTTTTATCTCAACCAGAATACTCTGGCTAAGGCCTCGTTCACTGGTCTCTACGGCCGCAAGTAACTCGGAGTCGGAATATACGCCATGCCACTTGATGCTGTTCTCGGAAAGCAGATGCTGCAGCTGATCACGTCGCGTTACGACGATCGGCATTGGCGAAAACGCATTGAGAAGACCTTGAGCCTGCCGCAGTCCGGCGTGATGGATCCCATCCAGCAGCAGATCTTCATGTATCTCAAGCATGACCTCAAAGCGTATAAATCCCGCCGGGCGGATCCGGACTCCTGGATCATCGGCGGCTACGCCACAAAAGAAGTCATCAATCGGGCAAAATTTCAGCCACAGCTCGTCGGCGCCAGCATCAAGAACGAGGATGTAGCCTTTCTGGGAACAGATCCAGGAGAGGACGTGACCGAAGCCTGGTGGGAGGAGATGTTGGTGCAGTGGTTCGACGTGCCGGAAGAAGAGAAAACTGCCGAAAAGAAAAAAGAGAGTCAGGATGCTGATTCAGATTCTCACTCGATAATCCAAACGAAAGCGTAGCAGCGGTCAGCGACCAGCGGATTTTCGCCATCCAGCAATTCTTTCTTTCAACTCTTGATGGGTGAGGACTCGCCCTTCCACCGCATCTTGAAGACCCCTTTCCACTTGCTGCTTAAAGAACAACTCTTCAATAATCCCGCCGGTCGTCACATCATCAGGCAACTGTTTAATCAGTTCTAATGCCTCGGTTTTGGCTTTTGCCATGCATGCCTCATTTTTGCAGGCGTTTCTTGACTAAGGCTATGCCAGGAAGTCGGAACAATCAAGCTGGGGATGCGCCCTCATCGCAAATGATACTGCACAGGGGAGTCTCGACAGACGTGCTCATCCGAGTTCTAGCCGCCACTGGTTATCGTGCCGAACTCCGACCGAAGCAGACTGCAGCGTAATCCATCTATCTTGTGGGAAGAGATGCTTGGCTAGTTGTTCGAAGTGCTAGATGCAGAGTCCCTGCCAACCACGCTAGTCCTAAAAGGTACGAGGTCTCAATCGTTGGTAGCCACTGTCTGGTTGGTCCTCACGAATGCCAGGTTCCGTCTGGCCGAAGCTCAGCATCGCAGGTTTCCTAACCGCTCCTACCTATGGTATCTGTACGGATGCTACGGGTGTAGTATGGAAGGCATGCCCTCCGGCAGGTTGCGGAAAACCTATTCTGTCGTGCTGAGTCCTTCGATGAACTCAGGACAGGCCTTGTCGAAGCACATTCATCAAGTTAGTGGTGAGAACGGCAACCCCCATGGCTGATCGATCACCCAATCAGTTTGATGTCTTTCTGAGTTATCACTGGCGTGACCATGCACAGGTGGAGGCACTCGCGCATCGGTTAGGTGAGGAGAAGCTCAGGGTCTTTCTGGACAGGTGGTACCTGACGCCTGGTCAATCTTGGCCGAAGGCCTTGGAGGCCACCCTGTCGCAATGTCGCTCCGTGGCTATCTGCGTCGGTCAGGGCGAGATGGGCCCATGGCAACAGCGCGAGCAGTATCTGGCGCTGGAACGGCAGGTGACCACCGAGCGTCGTGGTCAAACGTTTCCCGTGATCCCTGTGCTCCTACCTGGTGCTGAACCGCCGCTTGGCTTTCTGAGTCAGAATACCTGGGTCGATTTCCGTGGTCATTTCGACGATCCCGTTTTGCTCACGACACTGGTCAATGCCATTTCTGGGCAGTTGCCTGGTCGGGACCTGCCTGACAGAGTCCGCGAGACGCTCGCGACGATTTGTCCCTACCGTGGTCTGCTCTATTTCCGAGAGGAAGATGCGCCGTTCTTCTTTGGGCGTGAGGCGGCCATCACGCAGCTGGTGAGAGTGGTGCAACAACACAACCTCGTAGCAGTGGTTGGGGCGTCCGGCAGTGGAAAGTCGTCGGTCGTGAGAGCGGGCCTCGTGCCGGCGTTGCGCAAGAGCCATGACCCTGTCTGGGAGATCGCAACCCTCGTCCCGACCGATCGCCCCATCCATGCGCTGGCGGCGGTGCTCATGCCGCTTTTGGAACCGGACATGAGCGAGGTCACCCGGTTGAGGGAAACCAGCCAGTTAGCCGAGGATCTGATCGGTAGGAAGACGTCCCTCCGCGATGTCGTGGGCCGCGTGCTTGCCAAACAGCCAGGGACAGAGCGTCTGCTCCTGATCGCTGATCAAAGGGAGGAACTGTTCACACTCTGCAAGGACGAAACGGCAAGACGCTGCTTCATCGACAACATTCTCGAAGCGACGGCAAATACCAAGCTGAGCGCGGTGCTCACCCTGCGGGGTGATTTCTTTGGCCGGGCCATTACCGACTACCGACCCTTGTCTGATCGCGTGCAAGGTGCTCAGGTGAATCTTGGGCCGATGAACCGAGAGGAGTTGCGTCTGGCCATCGAAGAGCCGGCGAAGCAAGCTGGACTCACATTCGAACCGGGCTTGGTCGATCTAATTCTGGAGCAGATGGGTGATGAACCGGGCTACCTCCCCTTGGTGGAATTCGTGCTACGGCAACTGTGGGAGCAACGGCGTGGTGGAGAGCTCCATCATGAGGCCTATCGAGCGATGGGTCGCCTCGAAGGAGCCATCATCACTAAAGCGGAGTCGCTGTACCAAGCATTGAGTGCGCAAGATCAGCAAGCGTTGAAGAAATTACTCTTGCGCCTAGTTAGCATTTTAGAATCCGGGGAGCTTGTAAGACGTCGTGCAACTATCGTGGATTTCGATCAAGGGGTGCGACCTCTTGTGAAAGTCCTGGCGGACGAACGATTGGTGGTGACCTCGCGGAGTGCAGAGGATGAAGAAGAAACCCTTCAGTTGGCACATGAACAGTTGATCCGGAGCTGGGACAGGCTGAATGACTGGATAAATGAGGAGCGAGAGTTCTTGATCTGGCGCCAGCGCATTGAACTATTAGCGGGCGAATGGGAACGACGTATTCGGGATTCCGAGCTTCTGCTCCAAGGAATGATGCTTGTGGAAGCCGAGCGATGGATAGCTGTCCAGCACGATACGATCAGTGCACGACTGAACCAATTCGTACAAGCAAGCATTGCTCGGAGGCAAGCGGCTCTAGAAGGGCGAGTTTCGTTTCTTGGTGCATTGCGGGTCTTCGGACTAGGAGCCGTGCAGCGTGAGCTAGAACAACGCATGCAAACGCTGGCACAGGGCCAAGAGAAGATTGCTCAGCTACAGAAAGAAGAAGAGAAGCTGCGAAGACAGAGGGCGATGTGGGATGAACGAGTACGTCGTGCTGAAACCGATCTCAGTAAGTCGTTCCCGAATGTCTTTATCAGTTATGCTAAAGAAGATCGGCAGGACGCAGGTCGGCTATTCCTTGCATTGAAAGACAACGGGTTTCAGCCTTGGATGGATGAGGCACACATTCTCCCTGGTCAAGACTGGCAGCTAAGTATACAAAAGGCTATGGAGAAAGCCGACTTTCTTCTCATCTGCTTATCCAGGCATAGCCTAACTAAGACTGGATTTGTTCAAAGAGAAATGAGGCGGGCCGTGGAGTTACAGCAAGACCTTCCTGAAGGTCAGGTCAAGCTTATCCCTGTTCGTTTAGAGGACTGTAATGTTCCCACATCCATGAAAAACTGGCAATGGGGAAACCTATATGAGCCGGACGGGCTGACTAAGGTTATTCAATCTATGATTGCTCAGTGGGGCAAAAGAAACCTTTCTCAGTCTAATTATGGTGTTGTCGATACCTCTTATCACAGACGTTGAGCACATGCATGGTTGATGGTTGAGGGAACACCGCCGCCGTTCGACGTCTTTCTCAGTTACCACTGGCGCGACCACGCGCAGGTGGAAGCGCTGGCCAAACGCATACGCGAACAACATCTCTCCGTCTTTCTTGACCGCTGGTATTCACCCCGGGGCGGTGAAGTTAAAAGGGTCGGGAATCTTAACTCGAAGGCTAAAACGAGTACAATCTGCTCTTCCCATCTACCCGAACAAGTCCATCTGCGCTGGTTGCGGGGATTCAATATTCAAGACTGGTGCGGCTGGAGCAGGGGCTGCGCTGGTTGGCTCAGCTGGTGTGGAGTGGCGGTCGAGGAATTCCTTCAGCTTCTTGAAATCTTCCTTCAAGGTGGGGAGCAGATTGCCTTGATGCAGGGCTGCGGCTGGATGGAGGAGCGGGAAGAGCACGAAATCCTTCATGTAGAAGGCTTGTGCCTTCACTTTCGTGATGCCGACTTTGCGTTCTAACAGAGTCTGAGTGGCCCAGTTGCCCAATGTGCAGACCAGTTTGGGTTGGATCAACTGGATCTGCTGTAACAGGAACGGTTTACAGGTTTCCACTTCGTCCTGTTCTGGGTCGCGATTGTTCGGTGGCCGGCACTTAATCACATTCGCAATGTAGATCTGGTCGCGCGACAGGCCAGCTGATGCGAGTAGATCATTCAATAGTTTTCCCGCGGCTCCGACGAACGGCTCGCCTTTCTGATCTTCGTTGAATCCTGGCGCTTCTCCCACGAACATGATGCTGGCCTGGGGATTTCCCACGCCGAAGACGACTTGACTGCGCCCTAGCGTAGCCAGTTTGCACCGCTCGCAGTTCACGAGCGATTGCGCCAGTTCTTGGAGTGGGGTGAGTGTCATGAATCAAGCGAGCGAAAGAAATCGTGGCGGTATCTTAGAAATGGGCGAGTCAGGATGTCAATGAAGATTATGAGGGCTTTGGGGTAATCGATAGGCTGGTCGGTTTGAGTTAATTCAACTGATACCCCTTTGCTGTGAGGCAAGTATCTCGCATGGCGTTGATAGTTGACAGACCATGCAAGGCACGGGCATGGTCGGCGGGACTCTGGGCACCGCCACTGAAAGGGAAGGGAGAGGTTTGGCTGTAGAAGTGCTGTTCGTTCGCTAATCTCGCCTTGTACTCGCACTCCATATAATCTCGCTCCACATCGTAACGACTGTATCCAGACGGATGGCCGCCACGTTCAAAGGGACTTTGTGCGCAGCCTCCAATCATGACTGCGCATAGAAGTCCGAAAAGTGCGATCCGCCAGGTCATTGGCTATTCGTATCATCCATGTATTTTCGGGTCAAGATGTGTGTCCGGTAACGAGATCGACACAGCGGTGGGCGCTGACAAGCGCACTCTCCACATTTGGAGGCCATCCGGTATCGGTCCACGCTCCTCCGACAAGCAGATTCTGGATGGGGCTTTGTTGAAGCGGTCGGAGTCGAGCCGCTCCCGGCGCAAGGAGCAGCGCGGCGTGATTCTCCCGAGCGAGCTGCCGGGATGTGATGTCGCCTTGAGGCATATTAGGAAATATTGTGTACAGCTCGGCCTGCGCAGCCTTGACGATCTGCTCCTCACCTAATCCCATCAATGAGGTCTCAGACCCTGTCAGACGAAAGACGACTTCATGTGAGCCGATGGGAGCGCTCGTGAGGTGATGGAATGGTTTGCCGTCAAGCAGGAGCAGTCGGGGTAGCTGGTTGGTTGTGCGAGCGGTCAGCTGGACGGCGATCTCACCAAGGATCTGCAGTTCCGTGAGATGGGCAAAGTAGGCATAGCGGGTGAGAAACCGTTCGGGAAGCAAGCGGAGGAGATGCTGACACGAGAGTGCGCTGATGTACCAGCCGGCCTGCACGATTGTCCCGTCGTGGAGTCGAATGTCCTGTACGCCATCTTGTCCAAAACGGATATGCGGTGGCTGTGCGAGGGAGATGGATCGAACGGGGTACCGGCGGAGCGTCTCTTTCAGGGGAGTGAGCAATCGTTGGTCGATGGTTCCGGAGCGATACGTGAGCCTGGCGCCTGACGCATCACTGAGGAACACGGTTGACAGGATATGGACGAAGGATGCAGCGGACAGACGTGTCAGTGCGTTATCGGTCAACCACTGGGCGAGTGGCGCCCAAATTCGATCTCTGGCTTCTGCGCTTTGGCCGGTAGTCGTGAGCCACTCGTCCGCCGTGCGATTCTCCAAGTCTGCCGGGAGCGTTTCAGCCTGTTCCCAAATCTGCTCGACATGGGAGAAGAGTCTCCACCGGTCCTGCCAGGACAGGCCTTGGAAACTGAAGAAGCTCATCATCCACTGAAAGGCACCTGGAAGGCGGACGGACTGATAAGGCACGGTCTGTCCGGTGGGGAGCCGAAATTCGAGCGGAATGGTTTGGTCGGAGCACGAGCCGGTTTCTTGAGCAAGGTTCTGGAGCATCCGATTCGTCTCATGATGACAACCAAGGGTGATCAATGTGGGATCGGATGCAGTGGTCCGGAATCCATCAGACCAGTCAGCGTACTCGAGGAGGGTGACCTGATAGCCTTGTTGGGTGAGCTGACAGGCGGTTGCGAGGCCGGCGAGGCCGGCACCGGCGATCACCACTGTTTGGGAGGACGGGGCAGTCACGAGAATCGCGAGCGGAGCCATACGCGTAGGGCGATCAGCACCCGTTGAGTCGTGGTGAGGCTGATCCGTGGTCCGAACACCTGATAGTTCGACCGTTCAATCCGTTCAAGAATCCGGCTGTAAATCCCGCGCATGATTTCTGCCACCGTGAGTGCACGACGTTCACTTGAGGAGAGTCCTTTGAGGGCTGCTTCGGCTCGCTTATAGTAGTGATGGGCTTGCGACGATTCATATTCCATCAGAACTCGGAATTCAGGAGAATAGCTCTGGTTGAGCATCGCTTTCTCCGGATAGTTCCATTTGTGCAGGTCGTCCAACGGGAGATAGATCCGTCCCCCCGCGGCATCAGCACCCACATCCCGCAGAATATTTGTCAGCTGGAATGCCATGCCTAAGGCGACCGCATAGTCTTGGGCGCGTGCCGACGTGACACCAAAGATATGGAGGCAGATGAGTCCAACGACGGATGCCACACGGTAGCAGTAGAGCGACAGCTCATCGAACGTGACATATCGGTTGTTGAAGAGATCCATCTCGACGCCCTTGATCAACTCCTCAAAGTACGCCTTCGGAATACTCAATGCCTTCACATGGTGTGTGAGACTCACCATAATGGGAGTCGTTGGAGTGCCGGAATACACGGCATCCAGTTCTTCACGCCAACGCTTTAACTCGTCCTTGGGGTTGGTGCCGGCTGTTGGTTCATCCACGGCACTGTCCACAGCCTTGCAGAAGGCATAGACCGTGTACATGGCGTCGCGTTTGGTTTTCGGAAGAAACAGAAATGAGTAGTAAAAATTGCTACCGCTTTTCTTGGTGTAGGCTGTGCAATAGGCTTGAGCGTCCGAGGCCTTCATTGGGCACTGTCTCCAGCGAGTAGGGATGCATTCAGTTTGATTGCCTGAGTGTGATCGAGTGGGTGATCAGGATCTGGGTGGAGAATGACGGCCAGCAGTTCGACCCCATCAATGAGTCGAGGTCCGGGGCGACTGAAGTACGAGCCAGCATCCACGATGTACATATCGGGCCAGGACTTCTGTGCCCGTTGCCATGCGTCGTGAAGAGGTCCAGCCCGTCGAAGTTCGCCGAGCGTCCGGTCGATTGAGTACCCACAGGGCATCACGATAATCAGATCAGGCTGTGCTGCAGCCACTTCGTCCCATGTCGTCTGATACGAGGGGCGGTCCGTGGATCCCAACACGTTGTGGCCTCCGGCTAAGTTTATCATCTCCGGGACCCAGTGGCCGGCGACATACAGCGGATCGAGCCATTCAAGACACAGCACCCGTGGGCGGAGTCCCACGGCCTTCGTCCTGAGGCGGATCCTGTCCAATCGACTTTGGAGGTCGGCTGCGAGGGCTTCTCCCTTGGGAACAGCACCAACGGCTTTGGCGATCCGCTCAATGTCATGAATGACATCGTGCAAGGTCGTTGGGCTGAGGATCAGCATTTCTGGTTGGTGCGAAAGTGATTGCATGGCCCGCGTGAGTTGGTCGGGAGTCACTGAACAGACGTGACAGAGATCCTGTGTCAGGACGAGATCGGGGCGAGCGTGATGAAAGGCCATCTCGTTCAGCCGATAGAGTTGATGGCCTGCAGCAACCAGTTCCTTAACTTGTTGGTCGACCCTCGTGCTCGTTGTGTGCTCGACCTCAATGAGCGGTTCAATCATGGTGGGGATCTGGCGAATTGATGGAGGAAAGTCACATTCATGGCTGATCCCGACAAGCTGGTGTTCCAAGCCTAGTCTGGCGATCACCTCAGTTGCGCCCGGGATCAGTGAGCAGATTCTCATGGTTTAATTCTGACCTAGGTTGGCCACAGGTGCGTGCGTATCTCGTCCAAGCGGGTGTCGCTCAAGCTCAGACTGATGGCATCGGCTTCGTGAAGATCTTGTGCTGTGTGGGTGTTGGCAACGGCTAAGACTCGCATCCCAGCGGCTTTTGCGGCTCGGATGCCCGGCCGGGAATCCTCGATGACTAAGCACGAGTCAGCTGGAATCGTGGCCGTCGACTGATGACGATTCAAGCCAGCCAAGGCCTGAAGAAACGGCTCAGGATGGGGTTTGCCATTTGCTACATCTTCAGCGCTGGTGATGTGGCCAAATGCTTTGCGAATGCCGACTTGTTCAAGCACCAGTTCGATTTCTGGTCGGAGGGCACCGGACGCAATGGCGAGCGGATAGATGGCCGCCGCTTCTTCGATGAACGTTTTTACACCGGGGAAGATCACGAGGTGTTCTTTGATCGAGGCCATATAGGCGATGGCTTTCTTGGCCATCAGGTCTTGGACCAGCGAGCTTGAAACGGGACGGTGATTGACTCGAAGTGCTTCCAGGATGCATCCGTGATCATCAAACCCAAGATAGTCAGTGTAATAGTCCTTCTCGGTCAAGGTGATCTGGATATCCGCGAGTGTTCGGCGGAGGCCTTCAAAGTGCAGAGGTTCGGAGTCGGCGATCACACCGTCAAAATCGAAGATTATCGCGCGCATGGAGCCCTACCAGTTGTGATGTCGTATCTGCGAATGTGGACGGGCGACATTATAGCACAGCGAGAGGGTAGTGGTAGGATTACCTACCCTCTCGCGGGAGATGAGCTGCGGACGATCAGGGTTTCAGTTTGAGCTGTGTTTCAGCCAGCCATCCCTTAGTGCCGAAGTCGGAGCGAATGGAGTAGACCCAGCCATTTCCCTGGAGATCACCGTCAAGAATGGTGAACAGGGTTCCTGGGGGAATCGCCGGGCCTGGTTTGGTCCCTTCGGCGTCTTGATGGAGCTGCACCTTCTGACCGGGAGCGGCTGGATTTGTCACAACGCTGACTCGTTGCCCCTCACTAAAGAGCGGAGCTGGGGTTGTGATAATCGGCGCAGCTGGCGTCGGCATCGAACTTGAGGCCGGAGTCGGCGGAGCCGGTGCCGGAGCTGAAGCCGTCGGCATTGGCGGCGCGGCTGGGGATATTGGAACTGGTACTGGAGCTGGAGCAGCCGCATGCGGTGTCTCAACCGGCCCCGCATCAGGAGGGGGGGGGGGCGGTGTCACGGCTTTAGGCGGTGCGGTTGGAGCAACAGGAACCGGAGTTGGAGGCGCTGGTTTTCTGGCGACGGGCGGTTGCGGTTGTTGGGCAGGGGCGTCACCAAGGAGTGGGCCAAGGTACTCCGTGATCATGTCCGGTTCCATCGCAAGATAGGCACCGCCGCCGAGTAGGAGGACCAGCAGGACCAACAGAATCGGGCGTTTGTTTGATGGCTTGGGTGGTTTCACGGGTGACGGTGATCGAACGGTTGTCGTCTGCTCCAATTCCTCTTCCGTGAATTCGAGATCTGGCTCAGGTTGACGCGCGAAGAACAGGCTCCATATGAGAGGATTGTCGGCGAACGACGGACCTCCGGCAGTAGAAAACATCGAGCACCTCCCTCTAACAGACCGCATCGTAATCTCTCGAAAAGTACTTATCATCAAGCGAGTAGGCTGTCAATTTTATGTGAAGATTCAGCCGTTTCCTGTTAGCAGGATTGTACATGGGAACAGGAGAGTACTTGGTGTGCTCGGCTTCCGGCCCGGTACACCGTCAAGCCTTTGCAGCCCAGTTCATAGGCCAACCAGAAGGCGGCGGCAACGTCCCCGGTGGTCGCGGAAGGTGGAAGATTGATCGTTTTGGATACTCCGCTGTCACTGTGTCGTTGAAAGACGGACTGCATCCGGACATGATGGGCCGGAGCAATATCGTGGGCGGTCACAAATAGCCGACGAAGATCAGCCGGGATCTGTGACAGATGTTGAATCGATTCATGCCGGCTGATGTCTTTACGTAACTCGCCAAGGGGGAGGCCTCTGGCTCGAGCCTGTCGAAGGAATTCCGGGTGAAGGCGCTGGAGCCTGATGTCTTCCATGATTGTATGAGCGACGCTGAGGCCGTAGAGCGGTTCAATCCCAGCGGAACAATCGGCCAGAATGCTGATGGTGCCGGTCGGGGCAATAGTCGTGACCGTGGCGTTTCGGCGGGGAAGACCCGTGGCCTCCAGCTGACTACCTTTATAGGCGGGGAACGGTCCCCGCTCTTGAGCCAGCTGACGTGAGGCTTCATGAGCTTGGTGCCGAACAAATCCCATCAACTGGTCCGCGATGTGCACGGCCTCATCGGTATCGTAGGGGATGCCCAGCTGAATCAGAAGATCGGCGAAGCCCATGATGCCCAGTCCGATCTTTCGGGTTCGCGTCGTCCGTGCCTCGATCGATGCCAAGGGGAAACGGGTTCGATCGAGCACATTGTCGAGGAAGCGAACCGCCAGCGGAATCAAGTTCTCGAGTTGTTCATAGTTGATGCGGCTCGTACCTCGGTGTGTGGTTAGGCACCGAGCGACATTGATCGATCCAAGCGTGCAGGATTCATAAGCGAGCAGTGGTTGTTCGCCGCAAGGGTTCGTGGCTTCGATCGTTCCCAGGTGAGGCGTGGGATTCGCTCTGTTGATGGTATCGAGGAAGAGCACACCTGGTTCGCCTGATTGCCAGGCTGCTTCTACGAGTCGATCAAAGACCATTCGCGCGGGGAGGCGTCGGACCGGTATGGCGCTCCGCGGGTTCGGGTTGATGAGTGCATACGACCGGTTGTGTGTGACCGCCTTCATAAATCGGTCGGTGAGTCCCACGGACAGGTTGAAGTTCGCCATTTCATGCGGCTGGAGTTTCAACGCGATAAAATCCAGAATGTCGGGATGGTCAACGCGCAGGATGCCCATATTGGCCCCTCGCCTGGTGCCGCTCTGCTTGATGACATCGGTCGACAGATTGAACAGGCGCATGAACGAGATGGGACCGGAGGCAAGCCCATTGGTCGTGGCAACTCGGTCGGCGTGAGGCCGAATATGACTGAAAGAAAATCCGGTTCCCCCGCCGGACTGATGAATGAGGGCTTGATACTTCGCGGCGTCGAAGATCGATTCCAGGGAATCACTCACCGGTAACACGAAGCAAGCCGAGAGCTGCTGAAGCGGACGTCCGGCATTCATGAGGGTCGGCGAGTTTGGGAGAAAGGTCAGGGATGCCATGGCGTCGTAGAACTGGCTGGCGAGATGGCGTCTGCGCCGGGGTGGTTCGATCGAAGCGACATCATCGGCGACACGGTGAAACAACGCGGTGGGAGACTCGATAATGACACCGCGTTCGTTCTTGGCTAAGTAACGCTGGCGCAAAACTGTGAGTGCATTGGGAGACAGTCGCGACACGTGTCTTCTGGTGTTCATGGGGAGAGTATTCCTATTATACCTTCTTTCAGGCAGGTATAGGACATTCGTGAGACGTTGAACGTCGAAGCCTCTTGCATGTCTCCTGTCGCGGAAGGCAGAATGCGGCGGTTGACAATCATGAAATCCTATCGAGAAGAACTCTGGTTTGAGACCAAGACCAGGCGGGCCTACCTCAACATCACATCGCAGATTGAAGCGTTGATCCACAAGAGCGGAGTGCAGGAAGGGCTGGTGTTGGTGAACGCCATGCATATTACTGCGAGCGTGTATATCAATGATGATGAACCGGGTCTTCTGCGTGACTATGATGACTTTCTTGAACGACTTGCTCCTCATGAGGCGCGCTACCGGCACAATGATACGGGTGAGGACAATGGGGATGCACATCTCAAACGGCAAGTGATGGGACGAGAAGTGGTCGTCGCGATTACGGAGGGCCGGCTTGACTTCGGTCCATGGGAGCAAATTTTTTATGGGGAGTTCGATGGTCGTCGGCGCAAGCGCGTGCTCGTCAAAATCATCGGCGAATAAGCGCCTGAGTATGAGCGCCCACGGGCCAGCAATATTGTTCGCGCTTGCACGGGGTACAAAAGTTTGGCAACATGCAGTCTGAGTTGTCGGGCCACTGGCTGTGGCTCGCATCGTAAGGAACCATAATGTTAGCCTGGTCTCGTCCAGATCCCCTCACACGTGATCTTATCCATCTCATCAACGCTCGGCGCCATGAACATGGAGATGCCGATGATGCGATCGATACCCTGCAGGCCTTTCTCGAGCAGGGGCGTGAGCATGATCTCCTAACTGTGCTGGCCGCGCTCGATGAGGAAATGGCCGAGTGGCTGTTTGACTTGGTCGCCGAGGCGAGTTGTACGCTGCTTTTGGACGCGGCGCCTGATGAAAAGCCGACCTATGCCACGATTGCCGCGCTAGCGCTCCCGCTGCAGGCGAATTTGACCTCGCCGCTCAAGCTAAAGATCGATCCGATTGCCACGGCTGATTTGTTGCACAAGCATTTGCAGCTTCCTCCAGGAACAGTCGTTCGTGTTGAATCGCGGTTGCTGACCGATGCCACCTTGGAGATGTTGAACCTCCAACTGTTCCATGACCACCTGGTAACCGTTGCCGATTCACGGCGGGTCCAGTCCGTCGCCGCTCGGTTGCTTCCACCGGTTGAGAATACGGCCTTTCTCTTGTTTGAAATGATGGGAGCCCCGGATCCCGGATTGCCCGATGCCTGGGAAGACCATCAACGCCGTGAGATACTTGAAGGGCTCGTCAAGCAATGTCCGGAGTTGGCCTGCGCACCTGACATGATTGAAGCGCCCGTGTATGCCGCCTACGCGATGTTTGATGCACAAAATGCCGTTCGGCTGCATCACCTGGCGGATGAGACGGCTGCGGTGTGGCGAGAGCTGGATCCGCTCGTCAGATCTCGCACCATTGTCCATCTCCACACGCAATGTGGGAATGGGGTCTACATGCCGGTCTGGACCGACCTCTTCGACCCCGAGCTTCCTGAAGAGCATGGCCCGGTCTGGACCTCTCCAGATGTCTGGGTGTTCACGGCGGATCTGCCGATTGAATGGCCCGGCGAGATGTTGACCAACCGGCTCTTAGCCGAAGGCTGCACCAGGTTTGAGAATCA
Source organism: uncultured Nitrospira sp. (assembly GCA_902500775.1). GTDB lineage: Bacteria > Nitrospirota > Nitrospiria > Nitrospirales > Nitrospiraceae > Nitrospira_D. Next base: position 19,189 of record CABVRZ010000010.1, on the reverse strand, counting down.
TATCGTCGAAACTCCCGAGAACTAGTGACACTCGCCTATTTCATCGTTCTGAGTTTCCCTCGGTTTGTGTTGCAGCACTCCATGTGAAGACCTGCGTAAAACGCCTGTTTCGGTGATTTTCCATCGGCTTTCTTTTATGCTCACCTCGATGAGGCAGCCGACACCGACGGAGCAATCTGCAAAGACCATTGCGAGCCTTGTCACAGGTGGTGGGTTGATTCTCGTCTGGATGATCGTCTGGGCAAATTTCCCCTCGAAGGACGAACTCTTGTCTGCTCGATCCGCACCATTACCCGTCGAGGTGTCGCATTCGCATGAGCTCGACCTGACAATTCCCGGCGTACCTCGTCCGCCCGTCCAGGGCTCGACTGGAATCGGAGAATCGTCAGTCGCTATGGCGAGGAGTGGGGAGGTCGATCTGCAAGGGAGTCGTGCGAGGCAAATCGCGGAAGTGCGGTGCGATGCACAAATCCAGGAGTTCTGCCCTGACTCACTTGCCGGAGAGGAGAGGCGGCGCTGTGTGATGCAGCGCATGAGGCAGTTGGACCAGCCCTGCCAGCAAATCGCCCGGCAACGGATGGTGCGATGGAAAGCGGCAGATGGCTATCGGGTCCTTTGTGCAGAAGATGTCAAACGGACTTGCCGGTCGGTGGAACCGGGTGAGGGACGGATGCTCACCTGTTTACAGGCGCATGAACAGGAACTCTCGGAAGCCTGCTACCAAAGCTTGCCGAAAGGGCAGCTTCACTTCAGAAACTGAACCTGTGCCCTGGCAGGCTCTTCTAGTCCTCCCCATGACATGTATGAGGCAAGGCTTTACGAACGTGATAGCTATGCGGCCAATTCTTTAAGGCAGGCACGGAGTTCTATGGCGAACTCACTGGCTCGACGATGGCGGAGTGCTGGGTCTTTTTCAAGCGCTCGATCCAAGACTGTCCTCACAGTGGGAGGTACGTCAGGCCGTATGGCTTTTAGGCTGGGGTGAGGCGTCTGGGCGATCGCAAATAAGAGGGCAGACACGTTGTCTGCCATGAACGGGGGACGCCCCGTCAGGAGCTCGAATAGGACGACGGCGAGCGAGAAGATATCAGAACGTCCATCCACCTTCTTTCCTGCAATCTGCTCTGGAGACATGTAAGTGGGGGTGCCCATCACGATATTTGTCTGGGTTTTTGTGGATGTCGCCATTTTGGCGATGCCAAAGTCCATGATCTTGATGACCTGTTCCTTAGTCAGCATGATATTAGCCGGCTTGATATCACGATGGACCACGCCTTGTTGGTGCGCATAGTCCATCGCTTCGGCGACGGTCGCCACAATGGAAATCACCCTCTCGATTGGCAGAAGTTTCGGCTTTCGGGACCAGTCTTTGAGTGTCGCTCCTTCGAGCAGTTCCATGGCGATGTACCCAAGATCCTCCTCCTCACCCGCATCGAAGATCGTGACGATGTTCAAATGGGATAACCGTCCCGTGGATTCAGCCTCACGAAAAAACCGTGCCTTCACCTCGTGGAATTTCTCGGGATCATCGGCTGTGTCGAGCCGCATGGTTTTGATCGCCACGAACCGGTGGATGGTCGGATCCTTTCCGAGGTACACCACACCCATCGCCCCTCGTCCCAACTCTTTCAGGATCTTGTAGCGACCGAGGGTCAAAGGTGAGTCAGTTGGCGTGCTGGAGCGGCGAGGTGAGGTGTCTTCATCACGCTCCTCGTCTGCTTCCTGGGCGAGTTCATCAGTACCTGTGGAGGATGCTGCACGACGAGTTGTCCGCAACGGTGTTGCAAAGAATCGATGGAGCGCACCGAAATTAACCAGCCACGTTGTGGTAATCCAGAGGCCGCTGAGTGTCAGTGCTGCAACGTAGGTGATGGTATAGCGTGCGGTCCCGAAGCTGTCGATCAACGAGAGTCCTAGGACTCGAAGGGTCTTGTCTACGGCAATCACGATGAAGAGGGTCGTGATGGGCATGGTCATTCGTTTGAGGAACAAATGGCCTCGCCCGTCATCCGGCATCGTATGAACCAGGCGAGCCGAGACGAGACAAAGGATGACTAACCCGACGGCCTCTGCGATAAGGTAAACGGTTTGGGAACCTGCGAGACCGAAGAGGGTGATCGGGAATGATTGGGCGATGGGAAGCTTGCTGAATGTCATTCCAGCAAATAACGCCGCGCAGGTCGCCAGAAGATAGTGGAAGGCCCAGCGTGCAGTGTTGATCATAACAGTCGTGTTGAGAAACCAGGCAGAGTCTAGCCGATCTGAGAGGGGAGTCAACGGATTGGAGAATTCATGCCAAGGCTGCAGAGCGTGAAGCGACGAGGCGGACTCGGGGTTTTCCAAAGAGTCCTTCAGTACGGTGACCGGCTTGTGCGAAGCCGTTTTTGAATTCCTGCTACATTCGTCCGACTGCTGCCTTCATCTTGGTGAGCAGGGAGGTGGGGATATGCAGCGTGCCTTTACCGATCCCAACGTCGATGTCTGGTTTCGTAATGCCATGGAAGTCGCTTCCCCCAGTGACCAACAACCCGAGCTGTTGAGTAAGACTGAGGTATTCGCGCGTGTGTCGGGCGGCATGGGTACTATAGTAGACCTCCACACCATCGAGTCCCGCGGCCTTGAGCTCTCGAACCAACTCGATTAACGAGCGACCAGCAAGTTTGACCCAGGTGGGATGGGCCAAGACGGCAAGCCCACCAGCTTCCTTAATCCATTGGATGGCGTCGGCGGGATGTGGCAGTTCGCGAGGCACATAGGCGGGTTTTCCGTCGGCAAGAAAACGATCAAAGGCTTCCTTGGCCGACGAGACTACCTGTTTGACTATCAGTGCGCGCGCAATGTGTGGTCTTCCCACCGAGTCACTGCCCGCCAGGGCCCGAACTTCGTCGTACGTGATGTCGATTCCGAGCGCTTGCAACCGTTCAATGATCTGGGGATTACGCCGGTGCCGACTCTCTCGCAAGGTCTGGAAGCGTTCACTTAAAACAGGGTCTTGCCAGTCCAGAAAGTACCCCAGGATGTGCAACTCTGATTGGCCCATCATTGAGCTGATTTCAACACCTGGGATCACTTCAATCCCACACTGCTCTCCTGCCGTGATTGCGTCGGGGATACCCGTCATGATGTCATGATCCGTGATGGCGAGGGCGGTCACACCGGCTTGATGGGCCAGGCTGACGACTTCGGTTGGTGTACAGCTTCCGTCAGAGTGGGTTGTGTGGAGGTGAAGATCCAAGCGGCTCATGCTGAAGCTCCGGACGTAAAAGGTTTCTGTGCCACCAGTTGCGCGGTGTAGGCCGACTCTCTGTCGCGTCCTCCTTCGTGCGCACCCTCATCATAATGGAGGATACGAAGTCCGGACGTCAGGCTCAGGAGCTCCCCATACCCCAGGCAGAACTCCCGACGTCGTGGATGCTGGTAGCGAAGGTGTTGATCAATGAGGAAGGTTTCGCAGATAAATACTCCACCCGGCTTCAGCGCACGAATGAGTTGCGGAAAGATCGGTCGTGCCAGATAAAAAAAGACGAGGATGGTGTCGTACCTGTCCGTTCCGAGATCCGGTACGTGCGGAGGTGGTTGCTCCAAATCGAGCGTGCGGGTGGTCACGCTGTTGAGCTGTCGGGATCGAGCATCGGTCAACAGCTGCTCGATGGCTTGTTCATCGTGGTCGATCGCGTCAACCTGGTAACCGAGGGATGAGAGAAACAACGTGTGCCGTCCTTTTCCTGCGGCGACGTCGAGAGCCAACCCTTTGGGGAGTCGATGCAGTTGTTGCAGGAGAAACCTCGCAGGGGGTGGATCTGAGCGGAGTACGGTTTGGGCGAGCCTGGTTCGCTCAAGGATGATGCCGACGGATGAGGTGATGGAGGCTATCGGCGGATGCAATTTTCGTAGCCACATCTTGATCCGATCAACGGGAAATTCAGCAAAGATGACGGTGAACAGCTCTTCAGCCATCGACTCTAGAAGCTTCGACTCTCGACCGGTTCCAATTTCCATGACTCGATGGACCACGGTCGCATAGTCAATGGTGTGGCGTAGATTGTCAGAGACTCCCGCGTGATCCAACTGACAATCCAAGTCCAGATCGACGGCCAGGAGTTGCGGACGCGCACGTTCCTCATCTGTCACGCCGCAGCGACCACGAAATTCTAATCGTTCAATGCGGATTTGGTCAGCCATGAGGGCATTGTCAGAGATCAGCTTTTGACCTGTCAAGCCAGTAAGAGAGGACGCGGAGGGGAGAGGTAGTGGCGTGGTGGGATGCGGCTGGCCTGCTCAGACAAAATAGCGGCTGGTATCGATTTTGTATTCGGTGGTATCGATGAGGCGGATGATGCTGTGGCGATAGTTGCCGGTCTCGTCCTCTTCGGTGAGATCCAGCTCTGGTCCGTTGTCGATTGGTTGGCCTTGCTGATCGGCAATCACTTTGACCAACGGTCGTTCGGCATCGGCTTTATTCACCGCGGGTTTCAGGACCACGGCCAATTCGTCGGTATCCAATAGGACCAGGCTTCCGATCGGGACGAGGCCGACGCAGTTGACGAAGAGTTTAAGCAGGGTGGAGTCAAAACTCTTCCCCGATTTTGAGAACATGATATTCAATACTTTGGATGGGGACATTGGTTCCCGTCGATAGACGCGTGAGGAGGTCATCGCATCATAGCAATCTGCGATCATCAGAATGCGACCAGTCAGCGAGAGCTTCCATGGCGTTTTCAGCTTGGGATAGCCGGAATAGTCCAGGTTCATGTGGTGCTCGAACGATGCGGCAACCATGCGCGCTGGAAGACTCGTGATGCCACGAAGTTGTGTCAGACTTAAGACGCCTTCGGTCGGATGACTGCGCATCATCGTCCACTCATCCTCTGTGAATTCCCCGGGCTTGTTGAGAACCTCGAGTGGGATGCTGGATTTCCCCATGTCATGAAACAGCGCGGCTAACCCGAGGTCGGCTAGTTCGACTTTGGGATAGCCAGCTCGATTGGCGAGTGCAAGTGACAGCAGAGCGACGTTGACGGAGTGGTTGTGGGTATATTGGTCGTGACACCTGAGGGTTGTCAGGCCGAGGATCGTGGCTTCATTTTGCATCATGAGGTCCACGATGTTTTGGATGGCTCGCTTGGCCTGTTTAAAGTTCAACGTGCCGCCGGCACGGACTGATTGGGTGAGGTGGCCCACTTCGTTGGCAGCCTTTCCGTATGCGACTTTGGATTGGGCTTTATGGCGGGCTTTTGCACTTTGGTCAGCTCCCAGACTCTGGTCCGGCTTCGCATCGTCTTTCAAGGCCAGTTCCTGGTGATCTTGAAGCTGGATGGTGGAGACGTTCAGGTCCTGGAGTGACTGGCGAAAGTCATTGAGCGATTGAGTGGCAGGATCGAGTCTGACGAACAGGTAGGCGAGCTCCCGAAGATCGCCGGAAGAGGTGGCAGAGGTAAAGGTGAGCCCACCCATTTTCCATGTCGTCATCGTGTCAATGATGCTTGAGGCGATCAGCATCTGCTGGGCATTGATCTTGAGATGGCGTTCTCCAAGAAAGAGGAAGTCATTCTGAATCCGTACCGTGACGGGTTGATCATGCGCCAGCGTTTGAATCAGCGTCAGCATGGTCTCAACCGGTTTATCGAGGGCGGCATTCGTTCTCCCATGGATGCGGGAGGTCTTGATGAGAGTATTCAACTGTGTGATGAGCTGGAACCCGAGCATGGCCAGTTGCTGGTCGAGAATGTCGCCGGCCTCAGAGCCTTGCCCGATTTTCTGGGACAGTGATTTTTCATGAGTCAGGAGCGGCTCGGTCTGAGCGCTGCTCACCTTGACCTTTGGCGTGATTGTCTTGGGGACTGTCATGAGGGCTCACCATCCGGCGTCTGAGTGGAAGAGGGTTGCTGCCGATTGTGCTTTGCGGTGTGTGTCAGGGCCACGGTGCACGCTTGGCGAACAGATGCGCTTCCCTTTTTCGAGCCTCGTTCCAAAGCAGCGATCGCCGTGGGTGTGGCCAGCTTTCCGAGGGTTTCGGCCGCAAGAACCGCGAGCTCTTCCCTTTTTCTGCGGTTGGTCCAGGCCCAGGCTGTCAGGAGTTCCTGCCAGTAGGGTACCCCTTCGTCTCCGCATGTGACCCGCATGGCTTGGAATACTGCGCGCCGTTCGCTGATCGGCCGGTCTAGAAAGCCATCATCGGAGAGCAGCGGAGACCACTGCACGAAAGGAACTGTATAGTGGCCGGATATGAGAAGTTTGAGCGCAGAAAAGCGAACGTTCTCATCGGAATCACTGATCAGTGGCAGCAGTTTCACTCCAGAACCGTTCGGACGAAGTCGACCGATTGCGCGCACGACTTCACGTCGGACTTGTGCGTCTGGATATCGGATCAACTTTTCGATCGACTCAACGAATTTTGGATTATTCCACTTCATCAGGATGGAGAGCAGATTGCGAACATAGACCGGTCGACGATCCAGTAGTCCCCGCAGCACAGGATCAGGATGGTCCTTTGCCAAGACCGTGAGCGCGTCTCCCACGATCGCCTGATGTGCTAGGGAGGTGAGGTTGGCAAGAAGTGTGCACAGAGAAGGCACGGCATCCGGCTTCATCAAGAGCAAGATGGTCGACAGCCCTTCGATGTTGGCATCCGGACTTCGATTCAGGTACGTTTCAATGGCCTTGATGCGTTCGGTGCGGCCGAGCCCGTTTACGATGGAGAGAAGCTGTTGCTTATGTTCCTCGCTCAGGTCTGGTCTGACGGCATCGGTTTCATGCAGCAGGCTCAATACGTTCTCCAAGACCGTCCATTTTCCTTCACGGAGGAGCGCCTCGATAATATGACCCCACAGACCGACTAGTTTTGTGAGCAAGGTTGGAGAGGTTTCAGAAGCGAGAATCGCAGTCAGTGCATCAAGAATGTATGACAGCGAATCTCGGTGACTCTCCGCCTCAATTTCTTTCGCCAGCGTTGCAAGTTCCTCCTCGGTGACTTCATAACCGAGGTGGCCTGTCTGGGGGCGACGGTCTTGAGGACTGCTTACTTTTCCTGAACCGCCGTCGCTACCCTCTTCAGACGGTTGTTTACTGCGAGTTTTTTCACGGTCGAGTAGCTCTCGGAGAGTCGCATCTGAAAAGCTCAGACTACTATCGAGCCGAACGAACCCCTCGTGACCAACTGAGGCAGTCGCCACCTCTTCAGCCGTGACAATGGAGATGGTCGAAAGGTTTCTCCCCCAGATACGTGTGACGATGTCATCATCGTCTTTGGTCGGGTCAAGCCCTCCCCACAACGAAGCCAGAAAGAATCCAAGATCTTCCTGTGTCAGGCCCTGCTGAAGCGCTAATTCGCGGATGCCGTCCGCGTATAGCTTAAAGGCCATACTTTCCCCTCCACCGTCCTGCTCCTCCTGATAGACCACATGCTCTTTGTAGAGGAGGGCGGTGCGCTGGACGAGGACAGATAGTTTTCCATAGATGGTCAGGTGGGTAGTGAGTTCTTCATAGAATTGCTGCGAGAATTTCAGTGCGACGGGATTGGTGGAACCGTAGGTACGGTTTGATTTGGCGGTTTTATCTAAGAGTTTTAGGACACGTTTGATTGAGACGAGTTCAGGGTCCTCTGCACCGCGTGCGGCGACAGCAGCCGCGAGCATCTCCTGTGTTGACGTGATATTTGTGGACATAAGGGTAAGACCTACCGAGAGATCCAGTATTCGTCAAGAAAATCACCATTCCTCGCTGTCTGGAGTTTTGAAGAAGGGTAGCGGTGGCAGCTTGTCTGGCGTCAGAGGCAGGGGTAAAATGCGAGCCGCATGAGGAGTCAATCACCACTCATTATCTGTTTTGGGGATAGTCTGACGGCGGGATTCCAGTCGCCCACACGGGACAATCCAACCGGACGAGAGACGCCGTACGGCGAGTTTCTCCAATTGTCTTTGGGTCGTGCCGTGCAAGTTTGCATCAGTGGAATCTGTGGGGAGCTGACCGGAGAAATGGTGATGCGATTCCAGCGTGACGTGCTCGACCATCAGCCGAGGTGCGTGCCTATCCTGGGCGGCACAAACGATCTCGGGTGGAATGCATCGCCATCAGACATCATGCGCAATCTCATCACAATGTACGAGCGGACACGTGCAACTGGTGCGGTGCCGATTCCGGTGACCGTTCCTTCGATTCGCGTGGAAGATGCCGCAGGGAGCCGAGAGGGACAAGAATGGCTCAATGACCATGTAGCTCGTCGACGCCAGCTGAATCAGTTGATCCACACGTATGCCGAGTCGAAACAGCTGGCGTATGTTGATCTATTCACTGCGACAATGGACCCGGAGAGTGGCCAACTGGTAGCGATGTACTCAAATGACGGCATTCATCTCACCACCGAGGGCTATCGGGTTTTTGCTGAACGAGTCGCACAGATCCTGAAACCGCTCGTGGGGCGAAACGAGCCGTCATGAGCGCCAGGCTGCAAGCAGCAACCGATCGAGAGTTCGACAAGGTTGTGGAGGCCAGCTCGGTACCCGTCTTAGTGGAGTTTTGGAAGCCCGGTTGTGGCCATTGCCGAGTGCTGATGAAAGAATTGGAGCAGTTGCAGGAAGAATGGGGTGGACAGGTGCTGATCGTGACCGTGAACGTCGAGGAACAGTTTCAGATTGCTGCTGAATTGGAAATCTCGTCGCTCCCAGCACTAGCGTTTTACAGGAACGGCGAGTTCATGACATTTATCGGAGGGCTTGGGAAGAAGGAAGCCATCCGGAAGCAGGTTGAATCCGTATTGTTCGACTAATTCTGATTGTCAGTGCACGTCCTACAGCATGCGCCAGGTGCGGCCGTCCTTTTGGATCAAGCGATCGGCTTCAACCGGTCCCCAGGTACCGGCTTGGTATTCAGGCAGCCAGCGCTGCCCGGATTTTTCCCAGGCTTCAAGGATTTGGGTGATCCAAGCCCATGACGCTTCCACGGCGTCGCGGCGCATGAAGCGGGATGCATTCCCCTCCATTACGTCGAGCAGGAGGCGTTCGTAGGCCTCCGGGGATGGCCGACCAAAGACTTCTCCATACTTGAAGTTCATTTCCACCGGATGGGTTTGCGCACGCGTCCCAGGCACGCGTGAGACGATACGAAGCGACAACCCTTCTTCCGGTTGAATCTTCAGGGCCAAGACGTTCGGAGCTTGAGGGTTTTGCTGGTTGGCATTGAAGAGGATCTGCGGAATCTCTTTAAATTGGACGGCAACTTCGCTGGCCCGTAAAGGCAACGCTTTTCCTGTGCGGAGGTAGAAGGGGACTCCTGACCACCGCCAGTTCTCGACGAAACATTTCACTGCGACATAGGTTTCGGTAGTGGAGTCCGGCTTGACCCCTTTTTCACGGCGATAGCCTGGCACTGATGTTCCATGGGTCTTCCCTTCCGTGTATTGCGCTCGCACGGTGCAGGCGTCCACATCTTTGACAGTGATGGGCCGCAGGCAACGAAGGACTTCCATCTTGGCATTGCGCACGACGTTGGGGTCCAACGAATAGGGCGGTTCCATTGCCACCAGGCAGAGCAGCTGGAGGAGGTGATTCTGAATCATGTCTCGGAGCGCGCCTGCTTCTTCGTAGTAAGTGGCTCGCGTCCCCACTCCTTCGGTTTCGCTCACGGTGATCTGGACGTGGTCGACATACTTGTGGTTCCAGATCGGCTCAAAGATGCTGTTGGCAAAACGGACGACCATGAGATTCTGAACGGTTTCTTTGCCCAGATAATGATCGATCCGGAAAATCTGCGACTCGTCAAAGACACGACCGGTGACCTGGTTGATGGCTTGCGCGGAGGCCAGATCGCGCCCGACAGGTTTTTCGACGATGATGCGTGTATAGGGTGCACGAGCTCCGGGTGTTCCGGCGAGTCCGGAACGGGAGAGCCCTTCGCAGACGTCGGTGAAGGAGCTTGGAGGAATGCTGAGATAGAAAATGCGGTTACCCGGAAGTTTGAATGTCTGTTCTAATTCCTCGACACGTTCCTTCAATCGGTCAAACGTCTGTGCTTCGTCATTGCCTCCTGCCATATAGAACAGATGTTGAGAAAATGTGTTCCAGGTATCTTCGATAAGCGCTTGCCGAGAGTGTTTGACGACGCCATCGCGGACGGACGAACGGAATTCCTCATCGCTCATGGCCGTTCGGCCGAGGCCGAGCACGACATAGTTCGAAGGGAGCAACCCGTCAAGGAGTAGATTGTAGACGGCAGGGATTAGGCGCCGACGAGCCAAATCCCCTGAACCACCGAAAATGACCAGGGTACAGGGTTCGACTGGTGGCAGTGGTTCCTGTGCAGGGCTGATGTCGATGCGAGGACCATTCGTCGGCGCCATAGAAATCTCCTCAATGAAATCATCGTGTTATCGACGAACTGCGTGACCACCGAAGGCGTTGCGGAGGGCCGCCAACATCTTTTCTGCAAACGATTGCTCTTGGCGCGATCGAAACCGCGTGAAGAGTGCGGTCGTCAACGTGGGGACCGGGACGTCTTTTTCGATGGCATCGGCGATCATCCAGCGACCTTCACCGGAATCTTGCACGTATCCTTTCAGTTTTTCCAGTTTTTGATCATCTTTGAGCGCGCCAGCAGCGAGCTCCAATAACCAGGACCGGACAACGCTCCCATGCATCCAGAGATCGGCCACGCGTGCGAGATCCAGCTTGTACTCGCTCTTTGACATCAACTCAAAGCCTTCTGCATAGCCTTGCATCATGCTGTACTCGATGCCATTGTGAACCATTTTGACGTAATGGCCAGCCCCAACGGCCCCGACGTGCGCCCAACCATTTTCGGGAGCGAGGGTTTTGAACACCGGCTCCAGTCGTTTGACGGCTGCGTCTTCTCCTCCCACCATCAGGCAGTATCCGACCGTGAGCCCCCAAATGCCGCCGCTGGTTCCGGCGTCGACATAGTGAAGGCCTTTCTTCTGTAATTCTGCCGCACGTCGGACATCGTCGTGGAATCGGGTATTACCGCCGTCGATGATCGTGTCGCCCGGCTGGAGCAGTGCGGCTACCGCGTGTATCGTTTCCTCGGTCGGGGCACCGGAGGGGACCATGACCCAGACAGACTTGGGAGCGCTCAGTTTGCTCACAAGATCGGCTAGGGATGAGGATCCAATACAACCTTGTCCCTCGGCCTGTTTGGTCAACTCATTCGAGCGGTCATACACAACCACGCGGTGTTGGTCGCGCCGAAGGCGTGTCACCATGTTCATGCCCATTTTGCCGAGTCCAATAAATCCCAGTTCCATAGAGGCTCCTTCGTGGTGATGTTGGTAAATGCGGATAGGCTGCCCATTACTCCAGTGATGGGCAGGGATCGCTTCCCTCACGTCGCATACGAATGTGCATTCTGATACAGAGACTGCCGCCTCTGCACTGCGCGGTCAGTCGATGCGAGCCGGATTCGGGACATCCTTAAAAACGAGATCGGCAAACTGCCGGCCAAAGTTGAGCCGGTCGGCGAGAATCGTGGCGGTCAGGAACTGTCCGGCGAGGTCGGCCAGGGCCGGCTCACGGGAAAACATGAACCGATGGACATCCACCGGCGCGACCAGCCAAAACCCTCTCAGCCGAAAGAAGGCGGAAATGCAGTCTTCGTAAAATAGTGTCAATAGATAGTAGGCAGTGCCAGGTTTGTCTACGAGATCCTGTGCTTTTCCTAAGAGATGGTAGCACTCCGCCTTGAGACGAATCTGTTCATTCATGGATGCTGATGGGGGACCCTGGCGGAAGCGTTGATGGACTTTGTCGAGCAGTTTCGCACAGAGACCGTCGTGATCGTACAGGATCCGGCTTTTTCTCAGGAGTGAGGGGAGTCGGAGGGAATAGGTTAGGTCCTCGTCGACAGAACGATACCCATGATAGCGGATGTCGGCGAGCCGATCGCCGACTCGGAGAATTTCATGGCTGTCTGTTTCCCCCTTGACGAGGGCGAGCAGATCGATGTCGCTGTGCGGTGTGAGTGCGCGTCGTGCACTGGATCCCACGAGGAGGATGCCGACTAAATCACCACCCCTGCGACCCTTGACATGCCGGATGGCGACTTCGATATTGTCCTCAAACCCTGGAGGGGGGGGGAGCTCGGGTTGCTCAGGCGGCTCCGGAACTTGGAGCAGCTCAGCGTTCAGTTCTTCACGGGTCGGAGTGGTAGTGGCCGTGTTGGAGTCCATAGGTATCCGTGCTTGTCACAAACCAGTTATCGATAATGTCTGTCGTTCACCTACGTAGTGCGAGGTCCACTTCGTATGACATCACGTTGGCATTCTATGGATCAATGGATAGCCTGTCAATGTCGAACGATCATCGAGAGAGGATTCGCGTAAAGGCCGCGGCGGCTTCCTCAATCTGAGATTCCGAGATGTCCAGGTGTGTGACGGCACGGTAGCTCTTTCCGCCGATCGCGTTGATGAGCACGCCCTGTTCTTTGAGTGTGGCGATCAGTTCGTTGGGTGAGCGGCCCTCGTCAAGGATGTCAAAGATCACGATGTTCGTTTCCACATGCTGCGGAGCGATCTGAATCGCAGGAATAGGTTGGAGCAGCCGGGCCAGTTTCTTCGCATGGTCGTGGTCGGTCTTGAGACGAGCCACATGTCGTTCGAGCGCGTAGATCCCTGCAGCTGCGAGCACGCCGGCTTGACGCATGGCGCCTCCGTACATGCGACGAAAGCGACGTGCTCGCTCAATGAGCTTGGGATCGTTGGAGAGGAGGAGTGATCCGACGGGAGCGCCGAGCCCCTTCGAGAGGCAGAGGGACACGGTTTCAAAATGCTGCGCGTAGGCGGTCGGCGGGAGCGTTGTGGCAGCCACGGCGTTGAACAGCCTGGCGCCATCGAGATGCATCGGGATCGCATGCTTCACCGCGACCGTGCGGATTTTTTCGATCGTGGCAAGGGGGTAAATGGTGCCACCGCCGGCATTGTGGGTATTTTCCAGACAGATCAGGGCAGTCGTGATGCTGTGCGGATCATTCGGCCGGATTGCGGCTTCGACCTGCTCAGCGGTGACGATACCGCGCTCTCCAGACACCCAGTGCAGCTGTACGCCGGCTAACGCACCGGCGGCACCCTGCTCGTATCGAATGATGTGACTTTTGCTTTCGACGATGACTTCTTGTCCTGGTTGGGTTTGAACGCGAATCGCCAGTTGATTGGCCATGGTCCCGGAGGGAACCAAGAGGCCAAACCGCTTGCCGAGCATAGTTGCGGCCATGTCTTGCAGCCGATTAACGGTCGGGTCTTCACCATAGACGTCATCCCCTACGTCGGCGCGGGCCATCGCCTTGCGCATCTCCTCGGTTGGTTTGGTGACGGTGTCACTGCGAAGATCGATCATCCCTGCGGCCTCCTTCCCCCCAAATTCAACATGGTATTGTAGCAGATCTTCTACTTGCAGGCGACGACACAGCTGATACACTGCGGACACATGGATGAGTCACGGCATTCTCACTTTCATCGATGGGCTGATTTTCTCGGGGCCAAACCGGATGAACTACTTCCGTTGGCGTGGGCCTTTGTCTATTTCTTCTGTCTTCTCTGCGGCTACTCCATTCTCCGTCCGGTCCGCGACGAAATGGCTATTGAAGGAGGACTCAAGCATCTGCCCTGGATGATGACCGCGACGTTCCTGACGATGTTGGCCGCGACACCGATCTTTGGATGGCTCTCGGCGCGATGCTCACGCTACCGATTGCTGCTGACCGTCTACGTCTTCATTATTGCCAACTTGGTGGTGTTCTACGCCTTGATGATGAGTCACCTGTATCAAGAATGGGTGGCCCGGAGCTTTTTTGTCTGGCTCTCGGTGATCAATCTCTTCATCGTCTCCGTCTTCTGGAGCTTCATGGCCGATCTCTTTACGCCGGAGCAGGGCACGAGACTGTTCGGAGTGATTGCGGCAGGGGGGAGTAGCGGGGCCTTGATCGGTCCGTTGATCACAACGGGGCTGACGTTTGTCTTTCCGGTGCCGGTGCTCATGCTGGCCTCGGCGGGCTTTCTGTTCCTCTGTCTGGGATGTATCTATCGACTCGAGCGATGGGGACGTGAGCGCTCCGAACATCACCAGTCACGACCAGGTGATCCGCTTCATGGCAGCTTCCTGGCGGGCATTCGCCTGACGATGTCTTCGCCCTATTTACTCGGGATTTGTGGGTATCTGGCATTGCTCACCATGACGGCCACGTTCTTGTATCTCGAACAGACGCGCTTGGTCTCGGAGTATCTGGACCAGCCGGAAGCCCGCACCCGCCTCTTTTCCAGCCTGGATTTTACGACGGGTCTTCTGACCTGGTTGACTCAGGTGTTCATTACGAGACGGCTGATCCATCGGTTCGGACTCGTGGCCGCGTTACTGTTTCTGCCGGCCATCAGTCTGGTAGGGTTTCTATGGATCGCTTTCTGGCCAAGCCTTGTGGTGTATGTCGTTTTTTCCGTTTTTCGCAGAGTGGGGGAGTATGCGTTATCCAAACCAGCACGAGAGGTCTTGTTCACCGTCGTCAGCCGCGAAGAAAAGTACAAGGCGAAGAACTTTATTGATACGGCCATTTCACGCGGTGGCGACGCGTCGACAGGCTGGCTGGTGACGGGCATCAAAGCCCTCGGGGCGACGACAAGTCACCTTGCGCTGGCGCTTGTACCGCTGATGCTGGTCTGGGCCTGGTTGGCCACGGTGTTGGCGCGGCAGAGGGAGCGTGTCTAACCGCGTGCGTCCCATGTCGTTCGTACTAAGCACTTCTGCAAAGCCCACGACAGGCTTATCGAATCCTGTCGTGAGCCCAGTCAACTCGCACGAACGGATCAGCGCGCACGTGGTGTTCAGTCGCGGATTGTCACGGAGCCGATCACGTAGGAGCTGGTTCGGCCTGTTTTGGCTCCTCGGATCCGCACTTCCGAGACCTCGCGCACATGCTCACGGAGTGTCCATGTCGTGCTGGCCTGCAACTCAGGCCAGAACCACCAGGTGCCATCGCGCTTTCGAAACCAGAGCTGGATCGAGGTGTCGGGGAGCACCTGGATCGATTCCAGGTCGAAGTACATGGGCGCATGGGTGTCGGCCGTGCTGGCCCACACTTTGACCCACTGGCTTTGGTCATGAGAAGTCAGAACGCGTGGGGTTCGACCCCAGTCCACATCGGTGCATTTCCACTCCACGAGTCTACCGAATCCTCGGCCCAGGCCGTCTCCTGGATCGGGGAGGGTGTAGCACTCGATACCGGTTTCCATACTTAAATGGTAATGGGCCGAGCCGATCGTATCGAGGTTGACGTCGCTGCGTGAGCAGCGCTGGCGGTAGGTCCAGCAGTTGTTGTGCTTCGTACTATCGCACACTTGCAGCTGTCCATTCGGTCCGCGGCTGGTTTTGAGGGCCAAGGTCGATCGGGCTTGCCCATAGATCTGACCGAGAGCGTTTTCATCGTCAAAGGTGACGAGGCAGGATTGGTGTGGGCTATCGGCCGAACGGGCTTGCACGGCCTTTGGCGATTGGCTCTCGCGCTCTCGTTCGGCGACTTGATCAGGGGTCGCCTGCGTTGGTGGTGTCAGTGTATGGCTGGATTTCAGCTGCGTACAGGCCTCCAAGTTTGCCGTGACGATCAGGCAGAGCGCCAGGCAGTATCCGCGTCCGTTCATGTGCACTCCAGACCGCATTGTTCCTCCTTACGTCCGGCCCATTTCGATCTGCTCGCCGGCTTGTTTAGTCGTTATCCTTCAGATCAGCGCTGTGCTCGGTACGCCCTGACGTCCTGGCGTGGTTTACTGAGCCAAAAAACGCGTGTTATAGTCCGCCGTCACACTCATCAGTACGGTGCTTGAGGAGAGATCGTGATGGCGACGACGCAGTGGAACCTGTTGGTAATGGACCATGAGATCTATGGCGATTGACATTCCTGCCCGATTATACATCGAGAAGCTGTTCAAAGACTCGCGGAGTATCGCGCGTGCACTGGCGCTCCTCCCTGGCCCAGTTAAGACGACCGCCCTTCATGCCATGGCTGAGCGGGTGGCTTCAGACCACGACACAATTTTAGCTGCGAACGCGAAGGATGTCGAGGTGGTCGGAAAGTCTTTCAGCGAGGGAGCCGCGAAGGAGCGGATGAAGGCGGCTGTAGCTCATGTGCGGGTGACGACTGAACAGATCCACGAAATGGTTGCGCAACTTCATCAGATTGCTGAGTTGCCGGATCCGGTGGGGCTGGTTGTGTCGCGGCAGGAGCGTCCGGATGGGTTATGCGTCTCGCGAGTCAAGGTGCCGATCGGGGTGCTTGGAGTACTTTCAGAACGTAGTCCGCTCACCATGGTGGAGTCGATTGCACTGGGACTGAAGTCGGGGAACCGCTGTATTCTTCGTGGCGCATCAGAATGGCGGCACACGCATCAGGCGATCGACTCAGGGTTGCGTGAGGCCGCTCTGAAGAGTGGAGTGCCGGCTGGAGCCTGGGCTTTGATTGATCGTCCGGATAAGGACGTGGCGCTTGAGCTGATGCGAGCGGTGAAAGGTGTGGATGCGCTCATTGTGAGGGGTGGAGCCGGGTTACGAAAGGCCGTCGCGGAGCAGGCGAAGGTACCGGTGTTGTGTGATGACGGAGGGCTGACCCACCTGTACGTCGACGACGACACTGACATTCCGATGGCCCAAAACCTCGTGATCAACTCGAAGGTCCAGCAGTCGGGAGCCTCCAATTCGCTGGATACGTTACTGGTTCAACAGGTGATCGGGCGGCAACTGTTGCCGCCGTTGATCAACCGACTGCTTGATGAGTTTAAAGTGGAAGTGCATGCTTGCCCCAAGACCGTCGCGCTCATGGGACAGATGGCCATGACGGGTCATACGGCGATTGTTCCTGCGACGGAGACGGACTGGCAGACCCAGTTTGCTGGACCGACCGTAGCGATTAAGATGGTTGAGGGGCTGGACGAAGCGTTGGCCCACATTGCCGCGTATCGTCCCTGTCTGACGGCAGTGATCGCCACTGACCGCTACGAGTCTGCCATGCGATTCACTAGAGAAGTCGATGCCGCCGCGGTACTGGTGAATGCGTCGACCAGACTTCATGCGGGCGAAAGTTTTGGGATGGGATGCGACGTAGGATTGAGTATCGCCAAGCTCCATGCGAAAGGCCCCATTGGTCTGGAGCAGCTGACATGTGAGAAGTATGTGGCGTTCGGATCCGGCCAGCTGCGGTCCCCCCATCCGGTGCCGGAGACGTACTTTGACGCGATCATGCTGAAGCGTCCGTAAGCACCTGCTGAAAACGCTCCCCAGCTTCATTCTCAGTCGTTCGATCCACTCAACGTACCCTCACCGCGTACGCCTCGTGGTCCTCGCTCCTTGCGGCCTTGCTGGGAAGCGTTTTGAACAGGTGCGTGACGAATGGCCCATGAATCGCTGCGACAATTGCTCCGTGAGCACCTGGTTTGGTGGGGACTGCGGCAGTTCACATCTGATCGGGACTATTTTGCCTGGCAGCAGCAACAATTCTCTCCTGAGGATCTGACACAGCTCGCATCATGTGTGGAACGAAAACGCCAAGGCGGTCGTCACGATGAGATCGCCTTCTATGATCTTTCTGCCCATCCGAAGATCTTTCCAGTGCTCTATAGCCAACGGTATGAGTATTATGAGGCGATTGCTCCACGAATTGCTGGGCATTGTGGTGAGGCAAACTGTATCCTCGATTTCGGTTGTGGGTTGGGCATTCTGACTTCCTTGTGGGCGCGCCTGTTCCCAGAAAAGAGTTTTGTGGGGGTCGATCGGTCATCCGTCTCCATTGCTATAGCCAAAGAACAGGCTGATAGACTGGGGTTGCACAATCTTCGCTTCGACTGTGTGGATACAGAGGTTCAGCCACTTTCAGGTCGTTACGATCTTGTGATGGCCACCCATGCGTTGCTTCAGGCTGAGCAAGATCCTGGTCTTCCAAGTCGGAGCTGGCGAACGTTCGAACGTGGGCATGATCCAGCAACTCAGGCGGCATTCGAACAGCGAACAGGGCTCGCCTCTCGATTAGACAACCTTATGCAGGTTCTGCCGTCAGATGGCCGCATGATTCTCTTTGAGAAAGCACGGCAACTGGCCAGGCGAGTGCCCTTCCAGCGAGCCTTGGCTGCCAGGGGGTTGCATCTCCTTGAACCGCCAATGCCACTCCGATACCGATCAGTCGAAGAACCAGTCGATGATGG
This sequence comes from uncultured Nitrospira sp., assembly GCA_902500775.1. GTDB lineage: Bacteria > Nitrospirota > Nitrospiria > Nitrospirales > Nitrospiraceae > Nitrospira_D. The sequence continues at coordinate 1,011 of CABVRZ010000010.1, read as the reverse complement.
ACCATTCTATTGGTTGCAGCGTGGCGGTCAGCAGAGGGTTGCCTGGGACGAATCGCCGGAGTTGGATGACGGTCATCCGTTTTCTCCCGAAGTGATTGTGTCCCCGACTGATCCCGAGGGTCCCCTCTATGAGAATCATTGGCCTTCAGCGCAAGCCGCATGGGAACGACTCGCTGAGGGTGACGTGCTGGAAGAGACGACACGTCAGAAAGCGGACGGTCGGCAGGTGCACGTTGAGTGGGGACAGTTCTCCGGGTTTCAGTATCTGTACTGCGCGAATACCGTCGACCAACGCCAGTTGGTCATCGTGGAGCAGGCTCGTGCCACCATGCTGGAGACGTACTACCAAGAAATTCTACGTGGGCTCACCCAGTAATATTACTAGATTGTACTGGTCTGATGGCTCTTCAGGTCTCAAAATCCATCAATAGCACATATCGTCCTTGCACTCGTTTTCCACCCTCGCTTCCCTGGGGCCGCTCCGCAACAAGGTCGATTAAAGGCCGGTTGCATTCTCGTTCGCACTCGTGCCGGAGGTGAGTTCGGAAGGAGGGATGGATGGCCATGAATACGGTGCCTACCGTTCTTGTCGCACTGAGTTTGACGTGTGTCGGGTGCGCGACTCCGTCAGAAGTCAAGCAGACATTGATCGCCTGTCAACCCAATTTAGAAATGTCCTCTTCCTCCCAAAGTAGAAATGTCCGGTTTATGTGAGGGGCCCCACCGCCAGGAGTTCTCGGGGAGGCAGTGCCCGTTTGCGCCCTGGATGCGCCGGCCCCTGTGTGACCGGCCGGTGCCGGCGAGACGTCGTCTGCGGGACTGCCGGGCGGCCTGGACGTGCGGCGATGGGGGCATAGGCGAGGCGGTGACCCTGATGCGTGATGCGCAGCGTCCCATCGACCCGTTCTTCTATGACCACCTGTGTCGCCCGTACGTTCGTCTGGACCTGATAGAGGTGACCTCGGTTGTCAATAGTGGACGCCATGAGTTGCCGCCTCAGACCGCCAGCTG